>NZ_FQUL01000003.1 GCF_900128965.1 Ferrithrix thermotolerans DSM 19514 | reverse complement strand
GTGGATCACCTGTCTCAGGGCTCCACAGATTCGCACCCTCGTCGATGATGAGGCTCTTTGGCTCGGTCTCTTTGATGAGACGAACCTGGCCGCCATCACCCATCGCAACTATCCAGGTGAGCGCCTGATTGCCTGTCGTAACCCAGATCTGGCACGGCTTCGGGCCAACAAGCGAGAAGAGCTCTTGGTGGCAACCGAGAAGGAGCTCACGAAACTTTTGCGCTCACCGGATAAAAGCAAGTACCCACTGCCCATAAGGGTTGGCCGAGTCCTGGACCGATACAAGATGGCCAAGCACTTTACCTTAGACTTCAACGACAAGGGCTTTGCCTTTGCCAGGGATACCAACGCAATCGCCGCCGAGGCCGCCTTAGATGGAATCTATGTCATCCGTACCTCGGTGAGCCAAGATGACCTTGATGATGCCAAGGCCGTCGAGGCCTACAAGGGCCTAAGTGTCGTCGAGCGCAACTTCCGTCACCTGAAGGTGATCGACCTCGCATTACGCCCGATCCATCACTACAGTGAGAACCGAGTCAGAGCCCACGTGTTTCTTAGCATGCTCGCCCTCTATGTCACCTGGCACCTGAGAGAGGCCCTTGCACCGTTGATGTTTGTCGATAGGGAGATTCCAGAACGTGACGACCCAGTTGCCCCCGCTCTACGATCTGACGCGGCGCATGCCAAAGACGCCACCAAAGGTGGCCCCAATGGTGAGATCATCCATAGCTTTGCAACCTTGCTTGCTCACCTTGGAACCCTCACCAGGAATACGGTGGAATTCACCCAAGGGGTCATCATCGAACAGCTCTCGGTGCCAACCCCCCTACAGCGCCAGGTCTTTGAACTGATTGGATCACCGATCCCCGTCACCATTGGAGGCAAGTGATGCGAACGAAAACACTAATCCCTGACAAAGTACCTGCTAGACGGTAGGATCGGTAGGGGGTTGGGCTTAAGTTCGGCTTAGCTTGCGCCAATCGCTCTGCGGTACTCGCCCTCGGCGATCAGCTCCAGGGGCTTTCGCCTCTCTGTCCTGTGACGAGCTCGGTGACTTACTGCTTGGAGTACAGCTCGTCTGCGTGGCGGTAGGAGAAATCGTCGCCGACTCCGTTGGCGCTGCCCTCGATGTTCTGCAACCGCCAGCTGCGTGCATTCGTGACGGCGGCGAAGACCTCTTCAGTGTTCTGATCGACCGACAAGGTGGTGGAGAAGCTGTCAGTGTTGGCCGATTTTGGGGTCACGTTGTTGCTCCCACGGGGATGGGTCCGGTTGGCTCAACCCATCGAATGCCTTGGGCGGAGCCGGGGCATCGGTAGCGCGCTACGACACTTGCGGCGTTCGGCTACGTAGCCAACAAGACGACGACCGAGTTCGCAGCGGCTGGAGTCAGTCCGTCTTCATGAGCAGCCGTTCGACATGCTTTTCGACCGTGCGGACCGACAGGTACATCGCCTCGGCGATCTGGCAGTTCGAGCGGCCAGCGGCAAGGTGAGAGAGGACATCGACCTCCCGGGAGCGCCGCCTCTTTGCCCTATGCGGAAGTTGGGTAGGACCCCACAAACTTGCCCTATAAGGCATAGGCCGCCGACCCAAACATGCTGATCAGCGGCCTATGCATACGTAAGAAGGCGCACGCAACACCTATACTCGGTGGGGGGCATGATTTGAACCTACGACCTTCGGGTTATGAGCCCTATACTCCTCGTTCGGACCCTCCAACTGGCTCCCATCCCGTCCGCCATATTTGGCGGCTGAACTGGGCTTTTGTCCTCCGCACGGTTCTGGAGCAGGGACGGGGAATCTGACATCCGCCGAGCAGTTTTTGGGATTTTTTTGGGATGGGGGCGACCTCCTCAGAAGTTTTTCCGAACGGGTGCGGAAGGCAACTATCCCGGCTCCCTCCGAGCGTGGTGCGGCTCCATGGCTGACCGTGCGCCACCCCATCCGGTGATGCTCCGACCTCAAGACGTGCTCGGAAGACTGGGTCTCCTTCGGGCGCTCCGCTTCGTCTGGTGGTGGCAACCGACCTTTCCATGAATCCACTTTCACCGGAGGGCACCACGATGGTCCCAAATTCTCTCACCCGCATCCGGACATTCTTCCGACCTCGGAAGGAGCCCGCCTCTCATCCCGAGGCGCTCCAAGAGCGCCATCTCACGCTGCCCCGTCGGATTGACGATCCGGCGAGCGCTGCCAGCACCGCTCGGGCACTTCTCCTCAACCGCAGGGAGGACGTGACACTTGTCCTCTGCATGGACGACCGTCACCGCTTCGTCGGACATGCCGTCGTCGCCGTTGGCTGGGTCCAGGCATCCCGCCTCTCGGCCCGCCCCGTGGTCATGGGGGCCACGGCCTGTCAGGCAACCGGCTGCGTTCTTGTCCGATATGGCCGCTACCGTGCGCTTCACGCCACGGAAGCGGAGGTCGCCTTCCGTGCCATCGCCGATGCAGCGGCCCGTCACGGGCTTGCTGTCGTGGACCATCTAGTGATGGTCCCATCAGGGGAGGGCTCGGCCTTCCTCGGCATGTAACAATCCGCTCCTTCCAGACCAAGGTCAGGGCCTTCTCGTATCATCAAGATATGTTGGTTCCTCGACGTTTCGAGTGGGTAGGGGGATATAATGGTGCTCAACTGCAGGCATTGAGCTGAGGGTAAAGATGGATCAAGGGCAGCACCTCTTCACACTGGCTTTGGGTTTGGTTCCGCCGTGGGCCGTGGATGATGTGCGGTTTACGGTAGAAGAAAAGCGGTTGGACCTACACGTGAACTTCCCAAGGGGTAGTCACTTCCCTTGCCCGACCTGTGGCCAGGACTGCCCTGTCTACGACACCCAGGAGGAGGTATGGCGCCAACTGGACTTCTTTCAGCATGCGGCCTACCTGCACGCCCGAGTATCGCGCAGGCAATGCCCCGAGCACGGCATTCATCTGGTCCCAGTCCCCTGGGCGCGGGAAGGATCGGGATTCACGCTGCTCTTCGAGGCCCTGGTCATGGCCATGGTCCGGGAGATGCCCGTACGGACAGTCGCCCAATTGATCCGGGAGACCGACCAGCGACTCTTGAGGGTGATAGACCACTACGTTGCCCAGGCGCGTGCCCATGTTGACATGGCCGATGTGCAGGCCATCGGCATCGATGAAACCAGCAGCCGGCGCGGCCATGACTACATCACGCTCTTCGTGGATCTGAATGCCCGGCGACTCTTGTTCGCTACTCCCGGCAAGGATGCTCAGACCTTTGAGAAATTCTCCGAAGGCCTACAGGCCCGTGGGGGTAGCGCAAAAAGGATCACCGATGTGAGCATGGATCTCTCCCTAGCCTTCCAAAAAGGGGCTGCCGAGCACCTGCCCAACGCCGAGATTACCTTCGATCGGTTCCACCTCATGAAGCTCGTTAATGAGGCCGTGGATGCCGTGCGCAAAGGGGAGGTCCTCTCCCAGCCAGACCTCAAGAAAAGCCGCTGGCTGTGGCTCAAGAACCCCGGAAAGCTCAATACCAAGCAGAAAGCCAAGCTTCAGGAACTCCTCAAGAACCAGAACCTCAAGACGGCCCAGGCCTATCAATACCGCCTGACCTTCCAGGAGATTTTCACCATCCAAAATCGCCATCAGGGGGCTACACTACTGAAAGCCTGGATGGAGAACGCCAAGGCCAGCGGACTTCGGCCCTTGGTCAAGGTCGCCTACACCGTCATGAATCATTGGGATGGCGTGCTCCGCTGGTTCGAGAGCCAGATCACCAACGGCATCCTGGAGGGCTTCAACAGCCTCCTTCAAGCCGCCAAGGCCAAAGCCCGTGGCTATCGCACCCACAAGAACTTCATCAACATGGCCTACCTGATCCTGGGTAAGCTGGATCTGAGGTTACCCACATGAAACGTCGAGGAGCCGCTATGTTCTGCTCGACCTCCCTCCGATGCGCTGGCGCTCGCCTGCGCTGCGCCTTTGCACGCAGGTCTGAGCCATGACTGTCCGAGTACCCATACGCCCATCGATGCTCGCCTGGGCCAGAGAGCGGTCTCGCCTCTCCCCGGAGGACCTGTTCACACGCTTCCCGGCCCTGTCTGAGTGGGAAGAGGGGTCCAAGCAGCCGACCTTGAAGCAGTTGGAGAAGTTCGCCCAGGCGACCCACACCCCTGTGGGCTACCTGTTCCTTCCGGAGCCTCCGGAGGAGCCACTTCCGGTGCCTGACTTCCGGACCATCGGGGATGTCGAAGTCGGCCACGCCAGTCCTGATCTTCTCGACACCGTCTACCAGTGCCAGCAACGCCAGGAGTGGTACCGGGACTACGCCCGACAGCATCGAGAGGAGCCGGTCCCCTTCGTCGGGACCTTCACCGTCGGAGGCAACGTCATTGACGCTGCTGCCCAGATGCGGGACGTGCTGGCCTTTTCTCCAGACGAACGTGGAAGCAGTTGGAGCGAGGCATTTCGTCGCCTGATCGAACAGGCGGAGGGCAACGGCGTTCTCGTCATGGTCAGCGGCGTTGTTGGGAGCAACACGCACCGCAAGCTCAACCCGAAGGAGTTCCGAGGGTTCGCCCTCTCCGACGAGCTAGCTCCCGTGATCTTCGTCAACGGCTCGGATACGAAGGCGGCACAGATTTTTACTCTTGCTCACGAGCTGGTGCACATCTGGCTTGGCAAGTCTGGAGTCGACGATGCCGACATGGCGACTGCTTCAACGAACGCGATTGAGCGTTGGTGCAACGAGGTCGCTGCTGAGTTCCTTCTGCCGTCCAGCGAGCTTGAAGGTGTCCAGCTTGATTCGGGCAACCTGACAGACGATCTGGAGCGTCTCGCTCGACGATTCAAGGTCAGCACACTTGTGGTGCTTCGGCGTCTCTATGACGCTGGATACTTCACGGAGGCACAGTTCTGGGAGGAGTTCGCCGAGGAGCGTGTCCGAATCCTCGACCTGATCGACGAGGGGGCCTCTGGTAGCGGCAACTTCTACAACACACAACCGGTCAGGGTTAGCAAGCGCTTCGCCCGTGCGCTCATCGAGAGCACCCTCGAAGGGCAGACACTCCATCGGGACGCATTCCAGATGCTCGGCTTCAAGAAGGTGGCGACCTTCAACGAGCTAGCGGTCCGGCTCGGATTCGCCTGATGCCATATCTCCTCGACTCGAACATCTTCATCCAGGCGAAGAACCTCCACTACAGCTTCGATTTCTGCCCAGCGTTCTGGGAATGGATCGACACGGAGCACGCCAATGGCAAGGTGTTCTCGATCGAGAAGGTCCGTTACGAACTGATCGGCGGCGACGACGAGCTGGCTGAGCGGGCGAAGGAACGAGGAGCAGACTTCTTCTTGCCCCCAGACGCCGACGTCGTGCCAAGTCTGGCGACGGTGAGCACCTGGGCTGGTAGCGGGGACTACGAACCTGGGGCGGTAAGCCAGTTCCTCCAGGTTGCCGACTACTACCTCGTCGCTCACGCTCATGCTCACGGCTTCGATGTCGTTACCCATGAGGTCCCCGCTCGGACGGTCAAGAAGATCAAGATTCCAAACGCCTGCATCGCTCTCAACGTCAAGTGCAAGAACCCGTACGACATGCTTCGGACAAAGAAGGCACGCTTCGTGCTCGGTAGGTGAGGGGAAGTGGAATGAAGCTCAACCCTCCCACACGAGGCAACCGCCAATGGAAGACTCGTCTGCACAATCAGCAGAGTTTGAATCCCCGAAGAAGCGGACAGATGCCCACCGCAGGGGATACGAGTTCCAGCCCTTCGTCGGCAACCTCTTCCGTGCGCAGCACTTCAAGGTCGAAGAGAAGGCAGGGATATCAACCCCTCGGCAAGTCGATCTTCTTGCCACACGGGGAGAGGAGGTCTATCTCATCGAAACCAAGTGGCAACAGGACCCGGCAGACATTGACGACGTCGATGCGCTCTTCACTCGGTTGGAGCCCGTTCCTCCTGGCGTCGTTGGGCTCCTCGTGAGCTTTTCTGGATTCACGCAATCCGTGATCGACAAGGTAAAGGAGAAATCCAGTCGACCAGTACTCCTGGTGTCCGAGGTCGAGATCGAACAGGCCCTGGGTTGGAGTGGCGACTTCATCAGCCTCCTCCGCAGGAAGAGGAGCGCACTTCTCACGCACCGTCGAGTGCTGATCGACGAAGTGCCTGAGCCACGCAGCAACGAGGTCCCGGAGGGCTTCATCTGCGGCCCTAGCGGACCCGTGGAAGTTCTTCGAGCGCACCTTGTACTTGTCGGTGACCGGGTCCTTCCCAAGGGAGACCCGCAGCTCACACACCCCACGCTTGATCTCACGCTTCGATCCACGCACGAAAGCAAGCGTAGCGAGATTTTGGGATTGGTTTTGGGATTCTCGTGGGGGAAGCAGAAGGGCCGGTGCGCAAGGGCCGGCCCTGATCTGCTGTTTCTCTAGTGGCGGGGGCAGGATTTGAACCTACGACCTTCGGGTTATGAGCCCGACGAGCTACCTGACTGCTCCACCCCGCGATGACATACTCATTCTATATGCGCTAGGTCCAAGTCACTGTCAAATAGCAAAAGACTACCAGTTATTACACGACTATCCAGGAAGAGTCGTAGACGTTGTTGAAGAGGTGCTCGAGTTGTTCACTCCCAACAAAGCACCGATTGCATCTATGTCTTGTTGATACAACGCTAAGTTGCCACTTTTGAGAGCCGCCTGTGCCTGCAAATATAGATTTGCCGCTTTTGATATAACCGATGACGACTTTTCTCCAGCAACGGGGGTAACAGGTACAGACTGGGATGTCGAGCTACCGTTGCCTTGGGATGCAGCCGCTACTTGATTGTAACCTTGCACTCCAGGAATGTTGACTCCGAAGATATCGTTCAAAGCACCTGCCAAGGTGGGCTCCATCGCAACTTGAGTTCCATAGACAACGATGACCTGCTTGATCTCAGGCAATTGATTCTGCGTGCTTGCGACGTAAAGCGGCCTCACATACATAAGATTTTGCCCGAGAGGTACGATCATCAGAGATCCCAACTGTACCTGTGATCCGTGTTGATCTAGGAGACTTATCTCCTGCGATATCGCCGTCTGCGCAGTAATGCGAGCTGCTGCGAGACCTGGCCCGTCTATCTGTTCTCCAGAGGGAGTCACCAGGCTTACAAGCCTTTGATTCGTGCCGCCGTCGCTCAAACCCACCATTACAGCTGTCAAGTTTTGCTGCACCTGCGTCTGGCTTATCGGCACAAAAGCTTCCACGATCCCAAAGTGAGGCTCATCGGAGTTTGGTAAGGTGAGCTGCTCATATAGAGGCGGCATCGCACTAATCTGGGAGGACACTGGAAACCCTGCTGCATTGGTCGTCACAGTCTGACTTAGAGCAGCGCTGGGAGACCCGTTTCCTGGATTAGGAGACAAAGTCCAGGCACTGCCTGCACTGTAGAAGTTGGAGGCATTGGTAACGTGATACTTGCCATACATAGTGCTTTGCACCACAAAGAGGTCTTCTGGATACCTCATGTGCGATCGCAACGCCTGACTCATCTGCGACATGGGCTTGAACACACCTGGGAACTCAGCCTCATACGCTCGTATGATCGGGTCCCTGGGATCAGAAACGTAGAAAGTCATCTGGCCGGTATAGGCATTGGTGACGACCTTGACGGAGTTTCTCACGTAGTTAAAGTAGGCATTTAGACCACTTGACGGTGAGAGATTCGAAACATCAGCGGCCTGTCCATATGGTAACTGGCTCGTCGTTGTATAAGCATTTTGAACCCAATATATCGAACCGTTCGCAATCACAGGATAGGGATTAGAGCCAAACTTTAGAAACGGTGCCGCATCTTGGGCCTCGACCTGAATGTCTCGCCGCAACATCAGCCGTGAGTTGGTATCGACCAAAGAGGAGATGAGAATGTTGATATCGCCATATCTAAGTGCAAATGCAGCCTTGATCAGGGTTGAGGAAAGCCGCACGCCTCCAGAACCTGCGTAGTGGGTCTCCACGCTCAACCCCGATGGAACCTGGTAATCGATCTCGGGTTGCCGCGAGTTCGCAATTACGTATCCCGGATTATTCAAAGAGTAATACACCTGAGGTTGCGTCAAGGAAGGAGCGCCACTTTGAGCACTTGGGGGGAGATTGGCTAGTAGGAAGTTGGGATTACCGTCCGAGTTGACCTTGTTAGCAGGGGCAACTACCGCACCATATCCATGAGTGTACTGAAGGTGCAGGTTCACCCATGACTGAGACGGAAGGTTTGAGGAGTTTAGTTGCCTTATACCAAGTATGATCGGCGTCTTGGTGCCGTCTATTGAGTAATCGTCTACCGCAAGGGAGTTGAAGTGGTAGTAAGAGCGTATGTCCTGGAGCTTATCGAAGGTAGGAAGTGCGACAGAGGCATCCCACAATCTCACGCCGGCCAGAGTCTTTGCATAAGCTCGGATCCCTTGTCCACTTATATTTTGAGAAGCGTTGTAATTTTGCGTCTGAACATTCTCAAGGCTCATTCCGTAGCGGGTGGCCTCGATGTTACGTGCAATGTAAGGAAGCTCTTTCGTCCCTTGGGCCGGCTGAACCACGAACTGTTGAATAATTGCCGGATATATTGCACCGAGCACCAGTGAGAGGAACGCCCATAGCCCCAAGCCGATAAGCGGCAATACCCACCCCTGCCGCCTTATGTTGATAACAAACAATACACCAGCACCTAAGGATATAAAGACCAACAACGTCAGAGCAGGCAATAAAGCATGTACATCTGTGTAGGCAGCCCCTTCAACGTATCCACTGGTAGATGTGTCGAGCTGAAATCTCTGAAGGTAATACCCATAGGCCTTGACAATGGCTAAGAGAGCTAATAAAACCGACATATGTGCCTTAACCTTCGGAGACACCCTAGGCGCTCGACCCTGGGATCGAATGTTTCCGTTCAGATAGTAAAGACCGGTGGTCAGTATAAAGATGATCACAAGCGCCAGGAAACTCCAACGTACTAGAAACATAAGAAACGGGAGTTTGAAGACGAAAAAGCTATAGTCCATGTGGAACTGTGGATCGACCTTATGAAACGGTACCGAGTGCTGAAAGAGTATGAAGGACTTCCACTGTGCCGAAGCACCTGATCCGACTATGAGAGCTGCAACTAAAGACGCCAGCACTCTAAGAAGTCTGGGGTGACGCTCCTTCGACTGTCCGTAGCGAGCAACCAGTTCATCTTTGTTAGCGTCTACGGGCGGAACCTGTGTTTGCATCTTATCTGCGATGGTAAGGCTGATTAGGCTTAGAACAAAGAACCCGACCGTAAAAGCTCCAGCGAGCTCAAGCTTTGCAAAGAGGGTGTTCCGCCAAACAACAGAGAGATTTATGCTACGGAACCAAAGATAGTCTGTATAAAAGACCGCAATCCCTCTAAGAGACAGGATAAGAACCACTAAGGCAGCGACGACCAGTACAATAACAACCTGTCGCTTTGAGGAGTCGCCTCTCCTCTGAACTATGTCACCGGGAACACGCATAACAACAAAACTAGGCGATAGTTGGGACAATCAGACATCGACAGCCCGGATGCACGGGTGGAACCTTATGACCTGTTGGGAAATCTTCATCTTTTGGATTTGGATTTGCCAGTGTGTTGTCATCACAGTCTGAACAGTTCCCGCCAAGATCGAAGGTTACCCAGTTCAGCGACGAGAGTCCTGGAACGTTACGGACCCCAAGGTTAAAGGCAGAGTTTACATAGTCACCCACGATCTCGTCTACCTTCTGCACGCGCAAGTCCCTGTAGATTGAGTTGATAAGCGCTACTTGATCTTGCCCCTCCCCGCTTTCGATGGAGGAGTAGATCGCCATAACTCTCTTGAGTGAAAGTTCAGCAATCAAAGAGCAGACGTCCTCGGCAACTTGCATCAGCTCCGCTACATCTAACTCCACTTCAACTCCTTGGTCGACGAAAAGCCTAAGCCCCTCGCTCCTAGAACGCTCCAGGTACTCATAGATCTCCATAGAGTGACTATGAAATTTAGTCAAAAGCTCATTTAGCCTCTTCAGAAGCCCATCTACCCCAGACTTTCTTAGTACGTCAAGCAGCTCATTCTGATCGTCTTGAAGCAATCTCTTTACGCGTCTAGACATCTGTAGTGAAGGCTCAGAGAGCGCCTCCTCGCGTCGATTGAGCATCTCGGAGTAGTCTGGAACGCTGGTGTCAGACTGAACGCTTGTTTCGTGCCTGGTCTCGCTTATGAGATCAACTCCTAAAGCAGGCTCTGAAGTCGTTTGATCTTTTAGATCTAGGCTATCTTTCACCGCAACGTCCACTGTTTGCGACGCAACTTGCACTTCTTGAGATCTTCCCTCTCTTAGTCGCTCAAAAAGCTTCTCAAGGAGATCTAGCTGCAAGGATTCTTCGACTGCTTCCTCAGGTTCGTGAGAGTCGTTCGCATGCGAACTATGAGCAATGGTTTCCCTATATTTCAAAGGTTCGTCTGTTTCATCATCCACATCTTGCGGATCTGTTTCCCCCGTCGACAATGCGGCAAACACCTCTGTTTTTTCCTCATCGATTCCCCAAGATGGGTCACCAGCGACAGAGGTCTCATCACTTCCGTGCACCTCCGTCTCGAGAACTTGATCATCGAAACATACCGTGGCCGCAGCCTCTACGTCCACGGGAAAACTTTTATCATCAAAGTCATCTACGAGGCTCTCATCGTCCAAAGGCTCGCTGTCAAAACTGCTATCACCTAGAACTTCAGCTGAGGTTGGGATGGGCCTTATCGAGATCACACCTTCATACAGATCTTCTGTGTGCAACTCGCCCGCAACACGGTTTTCTTCTACGAAACCTTTCGCCTCCGACTGCAAAGTATCGGAATCTTTGGTGACCTCGCCTGCAGCTTCATTTCGAGCAGAGTCTTCGCTCTGGTCATCGAGATCGGAACCCCTACCTCTAGATAAGAGGTCACCTAGGCGATGTTCAGTTGGCAGATCTTCGTGGTCGCTAGCTCCTAAGGTGTCTCCCTCCTCATAAAGGGGGGTAAGCAAGTTTTCCTCGTGTGCGAGGCTCAGATCTTCGGCGACTAGAACATTGCCTTCGAGTTCGTCTTCAACACCCTGTGTCTCCAGAACGTCTGACACGACTGATCTGCCAACTATGTCTCTTTTCACTTCAGAGAGGACGGTCTCTGCGGCGCTAAGCATCTGCAAAAGCGTGGTCCGTGAGGTTTCCAACTCCTCAATATCGCTATTGAGGAGTTCAATTCTGCTCTGCATCTCATTGAATACCTTGCTACGAAGTTCCCGAGCCCTATGAAGAAGTGATCGACCTTCCGCCTTTGCACGTTCCGAGATACTCTGAGCTCCCTGTTCAGCTAGCGCAATGATCTCGGTAGCCTCTGCCTTGGCCCTGTCCACAATTTCTCTGGCTCGTTCTGCAGCCTCCGTCATCTGAGCCTCGGCAGCAACTGATGCTTGGAGTTCTAGATCAGTAGCCTGCCTTTCAGCCTTCGAAATAATGTCTTTAGCGTTCAGCTCAGCACGCTTTCTTATCGACGAGGAGATGTCATGTGCGCTTCGCAAGATCTCGGAGGCTTGCTTACCAAAGATCTCTGTAACTCTATCGATGTCAAGTTCTGGGTTCTCAACCTGTCGTCTTAGTTCTTCCAACTCCCCCTGCAAGCGCTGGTTGTCCCGCTCTAGCTCCTCTATCCTAAGCTTTAGACGCTCGAGATAAGGGTAGACCTCCCTCTGATCCAGCCCCTTACGAACAATGGGGAATCTTGGCGTAGTCTCGGATCCACCGTTCACAACTCCCTCACCCTCTCTAATACCGCGCATAGCAATAGCTTAGGTACTCTAAGAGATACCTCGCAGCCCCTTTATAGCATCAATTGCCTGCGAAAGGCTTGAGACGCCTATGATTGTGAGCTTCTTCCCTACATAGGTTCTCGCTTGAGACACCTGTTGCTTAGGAACCAGGAAGATCTTGACACCGGCTCTATAAACCGCAACGGCTTTCTGAGGGACTCCTCCAACTTCACCAACGATCCCGTTCGGCGCTATGGTCCCCGTCGCTGCTACCTTGACACCTCTAGCAAACCTATGGTGCGAGAGTTCCTGCACCAGTTGCAGAGCGAAGGCTAGACCTGCCGACGGACCTCCAATCTCACCTGTAGCTATCTTGATCGATCCAGGCAGAACGTAAAATACTCCCTGGGTGTACTCGACTCCTAAAAAGGCCTTCTTTCCGTTACGTGGATCGCTCCCAAGCTTTACGGTAAAGCTGATACGTTTGAAGTCTAAAGAACTGGAGTTGACGTTTTGCCTAATCACTAACAATCTAACGACTGAGCCAGGGGGGTAGGATGTGATTGCGGCCGCAAACGTCGACATCGAAGTAACCGTCTTACCTCCTACTTCCGTTACGAGATCACCGGGTCGTAATACGCCGTAAGCCGGTGTCCCAGGAACGGTGGCAAGAACCTCAGCGCCGTATACCTCCGGTACGCGACGGTTTAGGTAGCTAAACGCTGCAACTCCGGCGGCAAGTTTTGCGTTCGCCATCTGGGAGAGCTGCTGCTGAGAGAACTGGGATGGATCGGAACTCCCCACTATCTCTGAAGCGGGATAGATCGAGACGTCAGAGACAACGTGATCGTATATCCACAGAATCGGAGTCAAGTGGATAAGGGTAACATCGGTCATGTAGATGGAGCCGACGTAATCCTTGGGTCGCACCTGGGGAACCGTCACCAAGGTAGCCGTGTCAATAGCCTGGCCCGGCGAGATCGAGTATTCAGGGATCGAGAACCCAGTCGCCCATCCAATCAACACCACCACCGGAAGCGCCATAAAGAAAAAACGCCACCTAATCGCCGTCTTTGCCAACTTTCACCTTCATCCACGCTGCACTTTGAAGCTATATTAGATACATACCGATGCAAGAACCCCAAACTAACGGCTTTGATCCCAACTCACTTTTTAACCTAGCAAGGAGTTCTCTAAAGCGGGACTCAGCCGAACTGCGCAGACATCTAAGAAAGGGACTTGCCACAAAACACGACTTTGAGCTGACTGCGGCTCTAGCAGTTAGAGGCCTATGGAACATGTCGTTCCCACTAACAGAACATGAGGTAGCTGAACTAGTCGAAGATCTATCCAAGACCACCTTGGTTACCGAAGTTGCACTTACCTACGCCGGTAGATACAGATCGGTCCTAGCTGTACTCGTAGAGCAAGATAACTACGAACGCCCTCTTGAGGCAGCTTGTTTCACGATCGGCGAGATCAAAGATCTATCCTTCATATCTCGACTACAAGAACTCGCCCAAGGCTCTAAGTACGACAGTGTACGGGAGTCTGCCATTGCAGCGCTGGGAAGCTTAGGTGACCCTTCTTCGCTTACGACCATCCTTGAAGCGCTTTCGGACAAGGTCTATATACGCAGGCGTGCAGTAGTCGCTCTCTCGAACTTCGAGGGTCCTGATGTCGAAGAGGCCCTACGTCACGCGTGTAAAGACCGAGACTTCCAAGTTAGAGCAATCGCTGAAGATCTCCTACGATAGAGATACAGCCCTAGTAACCTTTGAACTCCCTGTCATGAGCGAAAGTACACCCTCAACTACCGCAGAGCTGGGTCTTGACAAGACAATAACATCGACCTTTGATGAGTATGAGAGCATTTCCTTTAGTCCTTGGACAACCGAAAGACCCCCAATGAAGGTCAACCCCTGGTAACTTATGTCGGCCACCAACTCAGCCTCACACTTTGAAAATACCAAGGAGGGCAGAGAGGCTATCTCTTTGAAGATGGGTAGAACCTCATCTATAAACAGTGAATCCTCCACGCGAACCTGCCGAGTCTCACCTGTCTTGGAATCTCTACCCCACAGATCCGCAACTCTTACCTTGTCGCGCCGCCCAAGGGATATTAGATGCTCTTTAACCTGCTCAACAGTGTCCGGAGAGACAAGAAGTCCAAAGTTATCCAGGATCGCCTTAGAAATACGACGAGACACCTTCACGCCGCCAGCATTTGTGGAGGTCACTGCAGTCATCTGCCCAAGAGAAAACACCGCAGCCTCACTTCGTGCAGCACCGGCGATCACGGTCATAAATCCGTCCGCTTTAGAGCCGTCCATACCACCTACGAGCGATCCCGCCATGAGCGATGGCACGAGGACGACGGCTTTTGATCCAATCTCTCGTAAGCACCCAGCTAAGACCTCGGTCTCAAGAGGCGTCATCTGGGAGGGAGTCGCTACTCCTATACGAAACTTCGAGGGCGAGGGCAAGCCTATCTGGTTGAAGAGGGTTCGAACATAAGGTGCTACGGCCTCCGGGTCTGCCGTCATACCATGCCCAAAGGGTGCCTTGATCACATGACGACCACCACTTCTCCTTACCAGGTCGTAAGCGGCTTCACCACAGGCTCTAATCGAGCTACTACCTGCATCAACGGCAACAACAGACCAAGAGTCGTAGATTAGACCCTTGCCTTGTAAAGCTACTCTAGTCTTGCTGGCCCCTACATCGATAGCACAAACCAGGTCCACCTCAACCCTCGTTGCGGCTAGATCCCCGCACACTTTCGGCTGAGTGAGACAGCGCCTGAATCGTCTTTGCAAAGTCTTGAATTCCCGACTCGAAAGACTTGGGTTTCCGATCACGCAAGCTAAACACTAGGCCTGCTACAATAGCAGCGGCCACAGGAACAACTATGTACAGTAATACACTCACCCCAAACACCCCTTCTAAAGTGCATTCTATGACTTCGCTAATCGATAATCGTCGTCGCTACACTAGACCAGTCTTCTCCACCTGACCAAGTCTCCTTCTTCCAGATTGGAGCTTTCACCTTTAGGGAGTCAATGGCGTACTTGGCTCCTAGAAACGCTTCGTCCCTGTGTTCCGAACCCACGGCTACCACTACCGAGGATTCCGAAAGATCCAGCTTCCCTAATCTATGTACAATTGCGACTCTTCTCACCCCTTGATACAACTCAAATACATTCTCGGCTATTTCTTCAAGTTTCTTGACCGCAAGAGACTCAAACGCCTCGTAGGTCAGGGCGGTCACATTAATTCTTCCTTCAGAAAAGTCTCGCACGATTCCCGAGAACAGTACCACAGCTCCACATGACGAGTCGAGACAAAACTCGTAGAGCTTTCCCACCGATATCTCATCGTCTTGCAGGGAAACCCAGATCTTGCTTGAATCTACCATTGGCCCAGACAGTCCTCACAGCCCCTTTTTAGAAGCAAAAACACAACGTATGAAACCCAGTTAGAGATCTCACAGTAAAGATGATTCTACAGCACGAAACTTGTTGCTAGAGATCTTTCTTGGCTGCTTCAGCACGCCTTTAAACACGACAACCAAAGTGACCTCGTTGCCAATCCACCGATGCAACACTGCTTTGCCTATACACCTTTGGGGATCTCCCCTTGATGTGAAGCCTATCGGGTATCGGGGTCGCACGCAGTAGAAAATTCGCTTGCGTCGACCGAACCTCGGTGTCTGATACAGAGGAAGGCAAAAAGCCCGCATAAGTCAATGCAGTGGTAACCAAAAGCTCCAGTACAGGTGAGACTCCAAAGATTGCCGAAAACTTCGTGCAGCACTACTTGGCTTTTAAGAGTGGTCTGACCTACACACGCCTTCGACCACGTACTTTGGGCAAGCAGACCCTACCTTACTCATGGATACACCCTATCGGCAGCTCAGAAAAATCAAATAGACTTCGAGTATGAGCGATGAAACCCCTGGATCGAACAACCCTTTCGACTATCTACTAAACGACCTAATGAGAACACTTGCCTCAAACAATGTGAAGGCGTCCGACTTCATCGCCCAGTTTTCACTATTGCCCGTATCGGAACCGCAATATGAATCGAACGTCGACCCTCTGCAAAGAGTCAAGTATGAGCAGCTCTTCGAGGTCGCCAAACTACACCTAGTAAATACCGATTTATTGGCAAGTACTTCAGTATCGTCTTTGAAGCTTGAACTTGTCAACCCAAGAGGACTTGTAGACGTGCTGATGAAACAGTGGAACACCTACATCTCGATCCTCGCTGAGACACTAGGTATGTCGAGTTCACCTATGCCTATGCCACAAAATTTAGGCATTGAAAGTCCGATCGCGATGGTGGTGGGGCAGCTCGGAAACGCAATGTCCCCCATGATATCGGGAGCCCAGATCGGATCTGTTTTGGGCCACTACTGCAAAGATGCGATGAGGGCCCTCGAGCTGTCCATTCCCATGAACAGCACAGATAAGACGATACTTGTTCCATACTCAGTCTCGAAGTTCGCTAAAGAGTGGAATCTAGATCTTGACCAGGTCATGCTCTGGACCCTGGTTCAAGAGATGACAACCGCATTGGTGCTCGGGATAAAGGAGTTCCGAGATCACTTCGACGTCCAGATTCGGCTCCATCTTGCAGACATGAGGGCTGATGTGAACGCCATGATGGACAAACTGCGAGAGATAAACCCGACGGATCCAGAGGCTCTGCAGGCAATATTTGCCGACCCCACGGAGCTGGTGGGAAGCGAAATGACTGAGGCCCAGCGTATCAATTATGCAAATATCGAGGTAACGCTAGTGGTTATCGAAACAACTCTCAACATCGTGAGTCGCCGGATCGCCACCGCTCTTTTCGGGGAGTTCTACCTAATCGAAGAGGCCTCGAGGCGACGCAGGATCGATGGATCACAACCGGAGTTGCTTTTAGGCCGAATGTTCGGAATCGATATATCCTCCCGCGTCATCGAACTTGCAAGTGAGTTTGCGAACTACATATCTGAGCGTGAATGTCAAGAGGATCTCGCAAAAGCACTTCTTCAGCCCGAATATCTCCCGACTCCTGAGGAGCTAGAGGACTTTGAGCTCTGGAGAATTAGAGTTGAGGCCTGACCCTGGTGCTCACTATAAGTGAGAATTTTGCAAACTCGCAGGATTACATGTAAGTAATTCCTCACACATTGTCGATAGGAATACAGAGGCGAGCGCCACACTGTGAACGACGGCATGACTAGGAGCGGGTATGAACAAAGACGACGGACGAGGTTATAACTCCGAGTTTTCATGGTTTGAGATAGACACCACTGACGTAGACGCCTCAGACTCTACCTTTGCCTATAAACACGCGTGGCTAGAGTCTGAAGAGTTCAACACAGAGAGTACGTCATACCCAAAAGACGGCTTGCTAAGTGACCAGGACTTTAGGGTTCAAGGAGATCCTCTCGACACTACAGCACTATCGACGGTCTCGATGTCCCTTTACCCTAGCAACACTAATATGCAGCTAGACAACTCGGGTCTCTCCACTAACCTTTCTTCACACGAGGGAGAGGACTCGTCATCTATCTACATCCACCCACTGCCCCTCGATGCCGACCAAACTCCATCGATCCCGGTCCCCGACCACAGCGTTACAGACTCAAATCCAGCGCCGAATCCAATAATGGACAAACCGGAAGAGGATCGAAACCTCCATGAAGACTCAACTACGATCTCTAGTCAAAGTACAACTAACACAACCTACAGCCGCCAGGAGACATGGACAAGGTTGAGCAAGGTAGCTGCTCTAGGTTTACGGCCCGGGGAGGCCCTCAAGCCCTTCCCTAAGGCGGTAAGCGAGGAGGTCAACCCCGTCAGTGAATCTACTGCTGAGACCAAAAGACCGATCGATACCTACCACAAAGTACAAGGGCTTCTCGAGGGACTGGACGATTTACAGCCAAACACAGATCCGACAACCCGACTAGGTAACGAGCGCAATAAGCAGGAAATCGATCGGGAAGACTCGTCCTTCGAAGAGCATCCCTTTTTCACGACCATGGAACTGAAGAACAAGGTTTTTGAGCAGACCGGAAAGCTCGACGAGACACTAGAGAAGACGACCGACCGCCTCGAACGACAAGGATGGGACCCACGCTCGGACGACCTTGTGGTTTCAGCAAAGAGACGATGGGGACTAAAAAAGCACTAACAGGGATATCGACTTAGGCCCTCAATCCACAGAACCAGGTATATCCCACTCCAGTATTACGCCTTCGCGCTCTGCATCCCTGATAACCCGCTCGCGATTCCGCCTGAACTGTGGATCGTTCACTGGGAGCATGAGTAGCCGTGCTAAAACCCTTTGCCTAAACTCATCGACCAAACGTGCATCTCCTGATACGTGGCGTACCTCCCAGTGTGGTGCAACAGGCCCAAGATAAACAATCACGACTTTAGCACGCGGCGGCGTAACCAACTCTGCGTCCAACAAGCACCTCTTCTCGATGGTCCAACTACCACAGTAGACCTTTGCCTATATTAGCTGTACGCCTTGACACATACGACCCTGAGAAGTCTACTGTCATGCAAAGGCCGATCAGCACGCAACTACGGTGGCTGACGGAGTTGCTCGACGCACTCTACTTGAAATGTGTCATTGCGGTCACGTCAGAAGGACACTGACCAGTATCTTTGCGTGGTCCCGCCGAAGAGTCTATTAGCAGCACTTTGAAGACCGCACAGCATGTAACGAGATCGAAGAAGTCGCAAAAACAGGTGCGCGCCAACTTCAGCAGTATCACGCTGCCAAGACTTAAGACAGCTCGAAAGCCTAAAAATCCTGATCGACCGTCTTTAGACGATAAGTATGGCTTGGAGCGACCATAACCACTGCGGTTGCACAAGGAGCGCCATCTCCTATGTGCGACTGTACCTTACACAGTCGGCGATGATCTAAACCTTCAAACCTCGTATCTGGCATATAAATGAAACACGGCGGGTAAACCATCCGTCGAGATAGGCAGAACCGACTATCAGACCGCTAACGCATACTCGGTCGGTTGCGGCCACCGGCCTGTTGCACTCGACCGACTGGATACTACGGAAATCACATGAGAGATCACTTGGATTTCTTGCCAGCTAGCTTTGAGGTACACCTTAGTCACAAGGAATTCCCTCAGAGTCGAGATCACGCACGATGCGCATAGAGGTCAGAACGACGCTACGATCAAGGTGACGTGTCCGGGGTCTTAACTATTCATGAATCACTAACCAGATCCCACGATATAAATAACTCAAGGGTAAAAATAAGGAGAAGCCGAACTCTTTTGCACCTTGTTACTCTAAAGTAATAAAGTGAATCTAGTCGGAAAAGACGTAGTCATATGGTCCTTGAAACGGGGGAACATTGGATAGTTCTTGGATGCAGTTTGGACTTTGTCGAGACATTGAACCGGTTGTCTTCTTCCCAAGTGATGGTGTGGGTGTTGACAAAGCAAGAAAGATCTGCCAATCCTGTAAGGTACGTGAGCAGTGTCTTGAGTACGCTTTGAAGCTGAAGATAGAACATGGAGTTTGGGGCGGCGCATCGGAGAGGGAAAGACGTAGAATAAATCGACGTCGCAAGCTCGCCGTACTCTCGGAGTCTAACTCCGCTTAGTCTAATCAGGTGAGATTCGTCGCATAACTAGAAGGAGAGTCTCGCCGTGATAGAGTGCGTGCTAAATATCTCAGAGGGGTCGAACTACGCAGCGTTGACTGACCTAGCGAATCTATCAAGCCGAAGCCTACTAGATCTCCACTTCGATCCCCACCACAATCGCTCCGTGTTCACCCTTGCAGGGGATCATCTATTAGAGGACCTTATGGAGATGACGCTCTACTGTGCTGCTCACCTAAACATCGACAGCCACAGTGGGGTACATCCAAGACTGGGAATCATCGACGTAGCGCCCTTCATTCCGAAAATGGGTTCGTCTTTCGATGAAGCTGAGGCTATGAGACAGGCGTTCGCTGAGTTCTTGGCACGGGAGTTGGATGTTCCAAGCTTCTACTACGGCAAAGAAAGATCTCTACCATACGTAAGGAAACACGCCTTTCAGGGCCTGATGCCAGATATCGGTCCGCAAGAGTCGCATAAGTTCCTTGGAGCTTCATGTCTAGGTGTGAGATCCCCGTTGATAGCCTATAATCTCGTACTAGATACAGATATCGAAAGTGCTAAGCGACTTGCAGCAAGCATTCGCTCCTCAGACGTACGGGCACTAGCTTTCAAAGTAGGTGAGTACGTTCAACTCTCCACCAACCTAATCAACCCAGGTAGCTATGGGCCATTGGACCTCTACTTTGACATACGCAAAGCCTTCCGAATCCTAAAGGGTGAGATGGTGGGAGTTATAGATGATGAGTACCTAGCCCAAATCCCTGAAAGGTTTCGACCAACGCTGGACATCTACTATGAAGACACCTTTCAAAGTCGACTAAGAAACGGTTACGAGCCTCCACTCATATGACACTATCGACATCATCTCAATCCACCAAGAGCGCCTTGCAACTTTTTAGCACGTAACCTAGGAGAATCTCGTCCTTACCACAGCAGATATTCTCTCTCTGTCGCTCTTCAGCTTACGGCGCTCCCGCTCCGACAGGCCACCCCAGATCCCAAACTCCTCATCGTTCTCGAGCGCATACTCAAGGCATTCAACGCGTACCTCACAACTTCGGCACATCGCCAGAGCTGATGCGGATGGCACTCCTCTTTGGGGATAAAAGACAGAGTTGCTAGCACCCCTACACCGAGCACGTTCGAACCAGGACAGGCCATCCCTTCCGATCCCGGTGGACGTTCTTGAAACCACGTACATTAAGCCCCCTTTTAGTGCAGTCGTTCGAGAGTACACCAATATGCAAGTCACACGGACTTTAGGTTTGGGTAAGTCTAACTCCAACCCACAACGCCGTTCTCACCCAATAGAGCTAGCGAGGGTACGATAACGAGTCCCATCGACAACCTCCTTCTCCCTAGAACATGGGGATATGTAATAGTACGAAGATCGTAATAAGATAGGTAATGTTCGATATGGACACCGACAAGAAAGTGACTTACATTGAGCCTTAATGTCCATTTTCATAGCTACGATGCCGTCATAGTAGGGGCTGGAGGAGCTGGTCTTAGAGCCGCTATCGAGGTATCAGGCAAGTGTAGAACCGCAGTTCTCACCAAGCTATATCCGACGCGTTCACACACCGGAGCTGCACAGGGCGGGATGTGCGCTGCGCTTGCGAACGTAGAAGAAGACTATTGGGAGTGGCACGCCTTTGACACCGTCAAGGGTTCCGACTACCTTGGAGATCAACCCGCTATCGACATCATGTGTCAAGAGGCTATTGATGCAGTAATCGACCTTGAGCACTTTGGACTTGCGTTCTCTCGTACTCCACAGGGCAAGATCGACCAGAGACGGTTCGGTGGACACACCAGGAACCACGGCGAAGCACCGGTTAGGAGATCATGTTACGCCGCCGACCGTACCGGGCACATGATCTTGCAGACCTTATACCAACAGTGCGTTGCAAGAGACGTGAACTTTTTCAACGAATTCCAAGTCTTTGACGTAATATTTGAGGGCGAAGGTACAGAGCGGCGTTGCGCTGGGGTTGTGGCCTATGAACTTGCAACCGGCGATCTTCACGTATTTGCGTCCAAGGGTGTACTCTTTGCAACTGGCGGATTTGGAAAGATGTTTCGCATCTCTTCAAACGCCCACACCCTAACGGGAGATGGCCCAGGTGTGCTGTTTCAAAACGGTCTTCCCATGGAAGACCTTGAGTTCTACCAGTTTCACCCCACGGGAATCTACGGTCTTGGGATCTTGCTTACCGAGGGCGCTCGAGGTGAGGGAGGAATTCTCCGCAACGGACTCGGAGAGCGCTTTATGGAGCGAGTAGCGCCAACAGTTAAGGATTTAGCTCCAAGAGACATGGTATCACGAGCCATCCATGCTGAGATTAAGGAGGGGCGAGGAGCCGGTCCAGATAAGGACTACGTCTACCTGGATCTGACCCACCTGCCTCCTGAACAGATAGACGCAAAACTGCCGGACATAACTGGTTTCGTACGGACCTACCTCGGAATAGAGCCGAAGAAAGACCCCATTCCAATACAGCCCACCGCCCACTACGCCATGGGGGGAATTCCGACCAACGTAAACGCTGAGGTTGTGATTGACACCAACAACACGGTCATGCCTGGTCTTTACGCCGCCGGTGAGTGCGCCTGTGTCTCTGTACACGGAGCGAACCGCCTCGGAACGAACTCCCTGTTGGATATCGTCGTATTTGGACGTCGAGGCGGCAGAGCCATGGCAGAGTATGTAAGTTCAGTTGGACATCCCGATGTAACCAAGGCGGCAGCGGACAAGGTGCGTGATCACATTGAAAGGTTAAAGTCCTCCAAGGGCGGAGAGAAGGTCGCAGAGTTGAGGACTGCCTTACAAGAGACTATGACAAGAAATGCGTCAGTGGTAAGGACCGAAGAATCCCTCAAGGAGGCAAAGGCTACTATCGACGATCTAAGAAAGCGCTACGAGAGCATATCGATCGATGACAAGGGCTCCGTCTTCAACAGCGACTTGACCGAAGCTCTTGAGCTCTCTCATCTCCTCGATCTTGCTAATGGTCTTGTAGTAGGGGCGATGGCTAGACAAGAAAGTCGCGGTGCGCACTGGAGGGACGACTTCCCTGTAAGAGATGACGTTAAATGGATGAAGCACACCTTCGCACACCAAGACGCTGAAGGGAACGTGACGCTCGACTACAAAGATGTTGTCGGCGGAAAGTATCAACCCATGGAGAGGAAGTATTGATGACAACGACGATAGCGAAGACCGGGTCAGTTGACGCAATGGAGCTGCTAACGGTTCACCTTCGCATAAAGCGTTACAACCCTGAAGTTGACACCAAACCTCACTGGGAAGAGTTCGAGGTGCAGCAGAAAGCATCGGACACCGTCTTAAACGCGCTGCACAACATAAAGTGGACAGTCGACGGCACTCTCTCCTTTAGAAGAAGTTGTGCGCACGGTGTATGCGGTTCGGACGCAATGGTAATCAACGGCGAGAACAAACTTTCATGCGTCAATCTAATCTCCGATGTCGGTACCGATCTGGTCATCGAGCCTATTCGAGGACTTCCGGTTATCAAAGACCTAATCGTTGATATGGAGCCCTTCTTCGCTCAGTACAGATCGGTTATCCCCTATCTCATCGCCGAGGATGATCCTGGGTACAAAGAAAGGTATCAGTCCCAAGAGGATCGAGCGCGATATGACGACACCACCAAGTGCATTTTGTGTGCATGTTGCACGACCTCCTGCCCCGTCTACTGGGCCAACGGGGAGTATGTCGGTCCGGCTGCGATCGTAAACGCACACCGGTTCATCTTTGACTCTCGAGATCAAGGAACCGAACGCAGACTGGATATACTAAATCAGAAGTCCGGAGTATGGAGGTGCAGGACCTCTTTCAACTGCACGGAAGCATGCCCGAGGGGAATTAAGGTAACACAAGCGATCGAAGAGGTGAAAAGAGCGATCTTGTATGACAGGGTGTAACAGATGACTAACTCAGCCCTAAGCTCTCTGATCCAAAGACTCAACTCTAGCTCCTTAGCTAACGGGCAAAGGCATCTCGCCGATGAGGATCCAGCCTTCAGACTACAGGTCTCTGTCAAAGAGGGCGATCTCAGTCCAGGCTGGATCGTGGAGATCAAAGACGGACTAGCTACCTATCTGACCCAAGAACAGGTGTCGTATGACTCTATCGACATCGAGATAACAGTAGGTTCCTCTGCAGAGGCGCTCTCTATAGTTCAAGGAGAAATAGATCTCGAAACGGTGTTATCTTGCGGATCTGTAAAGTTCAACGGTGACTTCACGGCTCTTTCACGAAAGGCCAGCTCCCTAACTCCTTCTGATGCGTCAGACGAGGAAGAGTTATGAGGTTACGTCGCAGATCAGATCGCTCTAGGTTGCCTTCATCCCCTGGATGGTATAGCGATGGATCAGGGTCACTAAGGTACTACAGTAGACTTGGGTGGACCGAACGCACCAGACCCATACCCCAGTACGTTGACCTTCCCGGCTTCTCCAATCTGCCGCCCTATCGAATAAAGTCCCGACCAAAGACGAAAGCCCACCTCCGCAAAGGGTTGTCTATTACTATCGTACTCATATTGGCTGCTAGTGCCTTATCGCAGATGACAGCCTTTTGGAGTTCCTCAACGCAGTCCAACAAGTTTGTACCGCTTATCACCGATCAAAACTTTACTCAGGCCGCCACAACTATCTGCTCGAAGACGCTACCCCCACAGCCCTCAATCGCTCTGACCGGAGCCCAGTACTCAGTCAACACCAGCTCCTTCACGTACCTATCCTCACCCTTCCAAGGACTATCACCTAAGGTCCTAAGACAAGCCGTACAACACGACGACGAGCTATATAGGCAGTTGAAGATTGCTACAAAACAGTTCGAATCCCTACCCCCATACCCTGGTTCTCAAAGTGCTGTATCATCTTGGATATCTGCATGGACCGATGCTCTTAGATCTCTCGCACTCTACAACAACGCTCTTCGTCATCGTTCTGCCTCTACTCGCTCAGACTACAAAACTGCCTCTGCGAACTTAGAGTGGATCAACGTATTTGCCAAGGCAAACACTCTCAATAGTTGCGCCGTTTTCTCGACAGAGCTCTTCTAAAGATGTATAGTTGGGGAGTCGGAACTTCACCGAAATGGGGGCAAAGTATGAGCAATGCCGGTGTAATTGATGACCACATCCTTGAACACTACAGAGGGCTCCTAGACGCTGAAGACTCAGCGTTCAACGCAGTCGAGCACGCCTACGAAGAAGGTGACCGAGAGCAGTTTCAAGCGGATCTTAAACTTTGGAGAAGCTGCATCGAGGCTAAGTTGCAGTATCTGGAGAAGTGTGGGTTTGCGCTCCTGGGACCCGAGTGGAAAGAGTGTCTCCGAAGTAGATCGTCGATCTCGCTGTAGCTTGACAAATGTTCATAGCTAAACTTCCAACTCTATGGTCCCTCTCTCCCGAGGTCTGCCTAGTCTTGGGTCAGTGTTCTTGTCGCACAGGACAATATCGTAGCTCTCATCTATCTACCTAGTAGTCCAACTTTGCAACGATATCTCAAGTAGACACGCCTTTAGTCGACAAAAAAGTTTCGTTGTCTGCGGAGTCGGTATTAGCACGAACAAACAAGTCTCAACCTCTGACTCTACTTAGACAGCTCAGACGTCTCGCTAACGAACACCCATCCATCGACGCAAATAACTGTTAATCAAGCTAATAAAACAGTCAGACCAATGCGGACCGGTTAACACGGATAACTCTTCACTTCAAAAAGACCTTGCATCCAACCATGACAGGTGAAATTCCAACTCTCGCGTAAGGCAAGATATGTCTTTACAGTCGAATCTGTCGATGGAATCTGATTCGCTAACTTCATATCATCCCGCGTGGACACTAGTTCGAATTGACCCACTAGGTGTGTCTTGGTGGCTTCTAGAACTTAATGCGCTAGCTTGACCCTAGCTAATCAGTTCTACAACCTCAGATCGCTCCCCCGTAAGTTCCTCCGTCGTCTTTGCGATGGCCTGCCTCGCAAAGTCATCGTGAGACAGCCCTTCGACCACCCTCACCGAGTTACCGTCTGAAACAACAGGGAATCCAAACTGCAGTCCTTCGGGTACTCCATACTCGCCCTTCGAGCACACCGCAAGGGAGACCCAATCACCATCTTTTGTGGGTGTAAATATGGAACGCACCGAGTCAACGATCGCGTTAGCCGCCGAGGCTGCAGAAGAAGAGCCCCTAGCGTCTATTATCGCAGCTCCTCTTTTTTGCACGGTTGATATAAACTCACCTTCAAGCCAAGCTCTGTCTCCTATTACCTTTTCGGCTGGCTCTCCACCGATGCGAGCGTTTTCAAAGTCTGGGAACTGCGTTGAGGAGTGGTTTCCCCAGATAGCCATGTTAGAGACGTTGTCCACAGCGACCCCTGACTTCTTGGCAAGCTGAGTCATCGCTCGATTTTGATCCAAACGGGTCATCGCAAAAAAGCGGTCCTCAGGGACACCGTCAGCGTTTTTACGAGCAATAAGGGCATTTGTATTGCACGGATTACCCACAACAAAGACCCTCACGTCAGAAGCTGCATACCTCGCAATAGCTTCTCCTTGTGGCTTGAAGATCCCCCCGTTCACAGACAGAAGATCCCTACGCTCCATCCCAGCCTTTCTCGGTACAGACCCGATAAGAAGCGCCCAATTTATCCCATCGAAGCCTGTCTTTAGGTCAGAGCTGAGTTCCATCGACTCAAGTAGGGGGAACGCACAGTCATCGAGCTCCATCGCCACCCCCTCAAGCGCCTTCATAGCTGGCTCGATCTCTATGAGATTAAGAGTCACCTTAGTGTCTAAGCCGAAAAGCTCACCAGACGCAATACGAAACAGTAACGAATATGCTATCTGACCTGCGGCACCTGTAACCGCCACCTTCACCTTTTTCATATCGCCCACTATCTCCAACTCCCTTCTAGCGACCTAGAGCCGATCGACTATCGCCGAGGCGAACTCGGAACACTTCACTTCTGTAGCACCGTCCATCAGGCGGGCAAAGTCGTAGGTTACGATCTTGTCCGCAATAGTTTTTTCTAGTGCCGCAACGATATCGTTGGCAACATCGAACCAGCCGAGATGCTCAAACATCATTACTCCCGAGAGAATAACGGAACCTGGGTTCACCTTGTCTAGGCCAGCGTACTTGGGTGCCGTTCCGTGCGTGGCTTCGAATACTCCGTGACCGGTTACGTAGTTAATGTTTCCTCCCGGAGCGATGCCAATCCCTCCGACCTGAGCTGCAAGGGCATCTGAGAGATAGTCACCGTTTAGGTTCATCGTAGCGATAACGTCAAACTCCTCTGCACGTGTGAGAACCTGCTGCAACGTTATGTCTGCAATCGCATCTTTGACAAGGACTTTATCCCCCGGCTTACCCCCACAGTCATCCCAAGATACAGCCTTGTCATTGAACTCCTCTTTTACCAAGTCGTATCCCCATCCCCTAAACGCTCCTTCCGTGAACTTTTGAATGTTTCCCTTATGCACAAGGGTGACGGAGCGCCGACCTCTTGAGATCGCATAGTTCAAGGCCGCACGAATGAGGCGTTTTGACCCAGTCTCTGATATCGGCTTTACACCTATCCCGGCGTCATCTCGAATCTGCCAGCCGAAACTCTCAAGTAAAAACTCCCGGAGTTTGGCAGCCTCCTTGGTAAAGGCCTCTACTTCCATCCCCGCATAGACGTCTTCAGTGTTCTCCCGAAAGATCACCATGTCCACCTTCTCGGGGTGTTTGACAGGAGAAGGAACTCCCTTGAAGTACCGAACGGGTCTCAGGCATACATATAGATCTAGAATCTGCCGCAGCGCTACGTTAAGCGACCTTATTCCACCACCTACAGGAGTAGTTAGAGGTCCTTTGATGCCGATCAGGTACTCTCGGAAAGCCTCGACCGTCTCGTTTGGTAGCCACTCACCTGTCTCATTGAAGGCCTTCTCTCCTGCTAGCACTTCTTTCCACTGCACCTTGTGCCCGTACTTCGCACAAGCCGCATCAAAGACCAGCCTTGAAGCCGGCCATATGTCAACCCCGGTGCCGTCTCCTTCAATGAAGGGAATGATAGGGTTTTCGGGCACAAATAGCGACCCGTCAGGGTTAGTCGAAATTTTCTCTGGCATAGACATCATCCTAGCCACCACATACCTTCTCGTCTAATCGAAACCCTTAAGCTGAGGTATGCCACCCCGTTGCGCAGTTCCTTTGCGAAAACCTTGGTTCGTCCAGCTCAACCACCCAAAGGCTGTATCCAACTAAGCGCCCAAGATAGGCTCTTAGTCTCGTTGGAGATAAGGCTTCACTGCGTCGTAGATCTCCCTAGTTGCCTCCGCTGAGTTCATGGAGTATATGTGCACTCCGGGAGCACCTGCCTCTATAGCAGAGATGCAGAGCTGGATCGCGATATCGACCCCGACTTTCCTTATCTCCTTTGGATCACCTCCAACGCTATCGAAAAGATCTACAACGTACGATGGTATCGTCGTCCCTGAAAGCTGTGCCATTCTCTGCAGTGTCGACCACGAGGTTGGTGCCATGATCCCTGGAACTATTGGTCGGTCGACACCGAGAGTAGACATCTGGTCTCGCACTCGTTCGTACGCTTCATGGGTAAAGTAGAACTGAGTCACCCCAAAGTCAGCGAGCTCTAACTTTCGCTTGAGATGGATCCGGTCAGTTTTTAGATCTTTTGACGCCGGATGACCCTCGGGGTGAACAGCGACCGCCACACCAAAGTCCGCCAACTCCTTTGCAAGCTCCACGAGCTGGTAAGCGTAGTCAAGCTCTCCCTTTGGTAAGAACCCATCTCCCTCAAGCGGCGGGTCGCCTCTGAGAGCCAGAACGTCATTAACGTTTGCCGCCTTATACTTCAAAAGGATCGTCTTAAGCTCGCCTTCGGAGTGCGCAGCACAGGTCAGATGAGCCATAGGAATCGTCCATCCCTGCTCCGCTATCTCTACGACCAAGGAGTGAGTTCGGTCTCTCGTAGATCCGCCCGCTCCATAGGTTATAGAGACAAAGTCTGGACTTATCTTGCGAAGTTCGTCGAGGGCAACCTCGAGTCTTTTTTACGCCGTTTCGCTTCGCGGCGGCCAAAGCTCCACAGAGAAGGTCGGCTTGGAGTCTTTTACTCTTTGAACTAGAGCTGAGGCCACATCACACCGCCTTACGCTCTGCCGCCAAAACGGTATTTTCCACCAACATCGCTCTGGTCATCGGTCCTACGCCGCCGATTCGGGGAGTGACAAAGGACGCCACCTCCGCAACACCGTCCTCGAGGTCCGAGAGGAGCCTCCTACCATCAAACGACGTTCCAGCACCAACAACAACGGCTCCGATCTTTACAAACTCACTTCTTATAATTCCTGGTACACCGGCCGCCGACACTATAACATCAGCTTCGCACAGGATCTCCCCAATGTCTTTGACTCTGGAGTGCACAACCGTCACTGCAGCGTTACATCCGGGCAGAGAGGAGGAGAGGAGCAACGCAAGAGGTCTACCAACGGTAAGGCCCCTGCCCACGATAACCACTCTTCGACCTTCGACAGCGATATCGTATCTCTGGAGAAGTTTCAATATTCCCGCTGGCGTACACGGCAAAATTCCAGGCTTCGACATAACAAGCTTGCCCAGATTGACAGGGTGAAGACCGTCGGCATCTTTAGCTGGAAGTACCTTATCTAAAACCTCCTCCTCAATATCCGGATCAGGTAACGGTAACTGAACTATGAAGGCACTTACATCAGGCGAATCATTAAACTCCTCTACCGCTTCCAGGATCTCACTGAGACTCGCACCCTTAGACAGATGTCGATGGAAGGATGTTACACCAACCTCGCTGCAGTCCTTATGTTTCATTGCCACGTAGTTGGCACTCGGACCATCGTCTCCAACAAGTATGGTTCCAAGCCCAACTGGGATACCCCGACCCTTTAGGAGCTCAACCTTCTCCCTGGCCTTGACTTTCATCTCATTGGCTAAGGATTGACCGTCTAGAAGCTTCGCTGGCAAATCGACCTTCCTTATAAGTAGTGGCTATATCTCTCTAAGATACACACTAGAAAGGTTATAGTTAGTGCCTAAAGTGACGGTTGGCTGCAAAGATAAACGATATTCCAAGCTCTTCTGCCCTTGCAGCAATATCCTGATCTCTAATTGACCCCGATGGGGCTATCACAACACTAACGCCAGCCGAAGCCAAGGTCTCTAGTCCATCGGGAAATGGGAAAAAGGCGTCAGAAGCTGCTACAGCTCCCTTGGCTGCCTCGCCAGCTCTAGCCACCGCTAATCGGGCAGAATCCACCCTGTTTTGTTGTCCACATCCAATCCCTACAGCCGCTTTATCGTTCACTACAACGATTGCGTTTGAGGAGGTTGCTGCACATACCTTCCAAGCGAGGTCGAGATTTTCTATCTCGTTGTCAAGGAGTTGACGGCTGGTTACACTTATCAGACGCTCAACCGACTCCACCGAGTCGATCTCCTGAACAAGCAAAGACCCTCCGACACTTCTAAAGGACCAACGTCTCTTCCTTGGGCGATCCAGAGCGACTACCCTCGTATTTTTACGCTTAGAAGATAAAACCTCCAAGGCCGCTTCGCTATAACTCGGAGCTATCAGCACATCGGCCTTAGGCCTAGATAAAATGGCTTCAGCCAGATCTGCATCTACCTCGCCCTTGAACGCCACCACGCCGCCAAAGGCAGAGATCGGATCGCAGTCGAACGCCTTCTCATACGCCTCAACCAGAGAGTTTGCTACGGCCACACCGCATGGATTGGCGTGTTTCACAATCACTACGGCGTTGTCTCCGTCGACTGAATTTACAAGTGTCCACGCAGCATCCGAGTCAAAGATGTTGAGGTAGGACGGCTCTGGACCTAAAATCCACTTAGGGTCTTTCCAGACGGAGTCTCCTTCATCCTGATAGAGGTACCCTCGCTGGTGGGGATTTTCCCCGTACTTTAGCTCCTTTTGGAAGGAGAAGTTGAAGTCAGACGCCAGTGGTCTATCGTCTGCGTTTTCCTGCAACCATGAAGCCACGAGGTAGTCGTATCGGGACGTGTGGTCAAAAACCTTATGCGCTAGATATTTCCGGGTTCTAAAGGAAACAGCACGATCTCTACCTAGCTCCTCCAGAACCGCTGGGTAGTCCGAAGGATCGACTACCGCTGCGACATAGGCAAAGTTTTTCGCTGCAGCCCGCAACATCGCCGGACCGCCTATGTCAATAAGCTCTACAGATGGATTGGAAGAGAAGGGATAGAGATTACATACAACTATATCTATAGGGTCAACACCTAGGAAGGAAAGGTCTTTCAAATGCGACTCTTTGGAACGATCAGCTAAGATGGCACCGTGGACCTTAGGATGAAGTGTCTTTACTCTACCGTCCAATAGTTCTGCAAATCCGGTCAGATCCTCAACTTTTTGATGTTGAACACCGTTTTTCTCTAACTCGCTAGCGGTTCCACCGCTAGCAACGATCTCGACACCAAGTGTCTGTAAAGCTTGCGCAAAGTCCAGTAATCCGGTCTTGTCATACACCGAAATCAAAGCCCTCAAATCCGCTCCTCTTTCTCCAACAGATCCGCGTCGAACCAGAAGTCCTCAGCTTTCACCTCCGCATTCCTAAATCTCTTTAGGAAAGAGGTGTAGGACTCGATGACTCGAGGATAGACGGACCTTTCAACCGACTTAATTCTTTCATGAAGCTTTGCTTCATCGTCTCCTTGAAGTACTGGCACTGCGAACTGCGCAAGTATCGGACCTTCGTCCACCACCTCTGTGGCCACATGAACCGTGCACCCTGTTACCTTCACGCCGTACTCTAAGGCTGCTCGAACCGCATGCCACCCGGGAAACGAGGGGAGCAGCGATGGGTGGGTGTTTAGCACTTTTGCCTCGTAGTCAACGTAGAGAGATCCAGAGAGAATCGTTCCAAAACCAGCCATCGCCACTATGTCGACCCCCAGATCCCTTAGCGTCTCGACCAGTCCATCGGTGTATCCTTTGCGGTCAAAATCACTACCAAAGTCCTCTCGTATGTGACGAACCACCTTTACCCCGGCCTCTTGCGCCACATCTGCCGCCCTACAAGGTCTGTCGATTACGACAGCCTCGACGTTCTGACAGTACTTTAGAATGGATTCCAGAACTGTTCCCGAGCCAGAAGCAAGGACCGCTAAATTCACAACAACAGGATACTTGAATAGGAACCAAAGCAAGCAAGTTTCGTGACTTAGAACCTATAGGTAAAGAACAGAGGACCTTGATCGTGGCGCAAGATAAACGGTACTGGTCTGATAGCAGCGAAGGTCTGTTTCCTCAGAGATTACCGCAACCTTACAGAAAGTCAGAGATCGCTGAGCCGACGCTACTTAGCACACTTGAAACCTTGAAGAGATCTCTCCATAAAACTTTGGACTTTGACGCCCTGACTAATGACATCATAAAGCGACTCCACAACGATCAAGAGAGGGTACAAAGTTGCTCAAAGCAGGTGCCAAACGCAGCGGTTATGGTGCCGATAATAAGGGACGAGGCAGTTACTGAAGTGGGAGATCTTCGAACTCTGCTAACCAAGCGAAGCGCCAACCTCAGTCGCCACAGAAACGAAATATCTTTCCCTGGTGGAAAAGTCGAACGAGAAGAAACGGTATCCGAGGCTGCCAAACGAGAATGCAAAGAAGAGATCGGAGTAATACCACAGATAACACTAGGTGAGATGCAGCCTAGCGTTACGGTAAGAGGTACGGTTTTTGCCGCAGTAGTAGGGGTATTAGACGATTTGAGGGGGCTACGACCCTCTCCATCTGAGGTGGAAAGGATATTGATCCCCTCAATAAGGCAGCTAACGGATAGCAACCGTTATCACTGCGAACTCTGGTACTTCTCGAAGCACAACGCAAGGACCATGCACTTCTTTGAGCTGGAAGGAGAACTGGTATGGGGAGCAACCGCCTATGTCTTGGCAAACTTTTTACAACTCCTATCCAGTGTTTTACCTGGGTAAAGATTTAGATCTCTCTCACACAGCCATAACAACCGTCCCAACCTAACCTTATGGCTTTGGCGGTCTGTTTGCGAGACACTGTCCAATTTCATTTCTTCCTCTAAGGGGCCGTCGGAGAAGACCTAAAACACCCATGCTTCTAAGCCAATGGCCACTTCCTCATCCCGTGGAATAGTTAGGTGGCGGCTCACATCTGAAAGTCGATACACACTATGCAATTCATCTCAACGATACGCAGACCTGACGAGAATAAATGGATCCATGAACAAGATAGCTGTGCCCCCAGCCGCATTTACATCAAAGAGGCGTCAGAGGACAGACTAGATCTTGGGGGATACAAGGTGTCACTTATCCTCTGCAAGTTACACCTCAACACCATAACCCTAGATAGCAAAGCACATCACACCTGCGACAGATCTGCTCCTATGGGTCTGAAAGCGAGAACTTCTAAGGTTCTCCAAGAAGTTAGGATCCAAAATAGCCTTTCATGCCAACACTGAAGGCTAGGGCTAGCTACGCTTCGGTCTTTCTGCCAATAAATCAATACACCCAAGACTCTCAGACTCCAAAAAGTCGATTCAGTCCAATCCTTACTCCTTCAAGCAAGGTTGGAGATCGCATAAGTAAAGGGGATGGGACCCGAACTAAATAGACAAAGCGACTCTTGAGGTCATCCAGCAGTAGAAACCTCCGCTCAAGTGATCTTTGCAGAGCACCTTGCGGTCACATAGAGTGGATGAGGTCCACCATAAGCTCCCCCGCCTCGGTGGGATTCTGAGCGACGGTTACACCGGCGTCTCTTAGGGCCTCCATCTTGGCCTTCGCACTACCTTGGGAACCAGAGATAATTGCACCAGCATGACCCATCTTCCTACCCGGAGGGGCGGTTACACCGGCTATGTACGAGACGACAGGTTTTGTCATGTTGTCCCTGATAAATTCGGCTGCCTTCTCCTCCTCGGAGCCGCCGATCTCACCGATCATCAGTATCGCCTTAGTTTCAGGATCAGCCTCAAATGCAGCGAGGCAGTCTATAAAATTGGTTCCTGGAACCGGATCCCCTCCAATTCCAACACAGGTGGTCTGCCCAACACCTTTTTGTGAGAGTTCATAGAGGGCTTGGTAGGTCAAGGTTCCAGATCTCGATACGATGCCAACTGGACCACCTGGCATAGCTATGTCCCCAGAGGTGATTCCTATATTACATCTGCCTGGCGAGATTATTCCAGGGCAGTTAGGACCGAGAACTCGGGTACCGCCGAAATCCCTCTTTATGATGTTGTAGAACATAGCCTCATCTCGCGCAGGAATAAACTCAGTGATGCAGACTATAAAGGTTATGCCCGCTGCAGCTGCTTCTAAAACCGCTGCCGAGGCAAATCGTGGGGGAACTGCTACAAACGAAGCGGTCGCACCCGTCGCCACAACGGCTTCTTCGACGGTGTCAAAAACTGGAATTCCCTCTACATCAAAGCCACCCTTGCCTGGGGTAACGCCTGCCACCACCTTGGTGCCGTAGTCGCGGTTTCGCAGGCCGTGGAATTTACCCTGAGACCCCGTAAGCCCTTGAACTATAACCTTGGTATTTTCATCGACAAAGATCGCCACTTCTATTCCTTCCCTGCCAGTTCAACAGCTCTCCTGGCTGCTCCGATCATGGTTGCCTCCACCACGACCTTCTCAGATTTAAAGTCTTCCAGGATCTTTCTCCCTTCCTGAGCGTTGGTTCCGTCTAAGCGAACCACCAGAGGTGACTTAATATCGACCCTACTTAGCGCATCTACGATACCTTTTGCCACCTGATCACATCTCGTGATACCACCGAAGACATTGATCAGCACCGACCGCACGTTCTCATCGGTGTTGATGACCTCCAAAGCCGCAGCCATAACGTCCGCCCCAGCACCACCTCCCAGGTCAAGAAAGTTAGCGGCCTTGCCTCCTACCTGATTGACCACATCCAAAGTGGACATAGCTAGCCCAGCGCCGTTGGCTATGATACCGACAGAGCCTTCTAATCCGATGTAGTTCAGGTGCTTCTCCTTTGCCAGTTTTTCTCTACCGTCGAGTTCTTGTGTTGCTCTAAACTCATCCCATTCCGGATGTCTAAAGGCTGCGTTATCGTCTAAGGTCACCTTGGCATCTAGAGCGTGCACCTTGCCTGATGTTGTAAGAATCAGAGGATTAATCTCGACCAAGTCTGCGTCGCCTTCAACGTAGGCGCGATAGAGCTTGAGTAGAACGTCAACCACCCCGGCCTGGGCCGCCTCATCGATAGCGGCCTCGACCACTATCTTTTTCGCTTCAGCCTCTTTCAGGCCGTCGATTGGATTTACATGAAGACGTTTGATGGCGTCGGGGTTGGATGCCGCTACCTCTTCTATCTCGACTCCACCTTGTGAGGAGACCATGATAAGGTGATCCTTTGCACCACGGTCCAAGGTAACTGAGACGTAGTATTCTTTAGCTATGTCGGAGGCGTGTTCGATCCAGACTCGTCTGACCAGATGACCCTTAATATCCATCCCCAAGATAGCAGACGCAGCTTCTCGGGCCTCATCTTCGGTACCCACAAGGCGTATTCCGCCGGCCTTTCCACGTCCACCAACTTGTACTTGAGCCTTCACTACCGCCGGGAATCCAACACGCCGGGCGATCGAGACCGCCTCCTCCACGTTCTCTGTTACATCGCCTTCAGAGGTGGGGATGCCGTATGCGGAGAAAAACTTCTTTCCCTGATACTCAAATAGATCCAACTTTCTCCTTCTTTCTCAACCTACCCCGGCTAGCACTCAGACGAAACTGGATGCACCGGGGACTAATTTACTTAGATCTCGATCTGATCTCTCTTTGATCCAGCTCCTGCTCGAGCCAAGCAGCGATGTTGGGCAGAGGGGATCCCGGTGTAAACACCTCACTTACACCCGCTTCCTTCAGTGCGGGGATATCCTTTTCGGGGATTATGCCACCAACCACGACTAGGACATCACCAAGCCCCTCTTCTCTCAGTGACTCTGTAATTTTGGGCACGAGCGTTAGGTGTGCACCCGAAAGCAGAGAGAGCCCAAGAGCGTCAGCATCTTCTTGAATAACAGCCTGAACGATCTGCTCCGGCATCTGATGCAGACCCGTATAGATCACCTCGAAACCTGCGTCCCTGAGCGATCTGGCTACCACCTTTGCACCACGGTCATGGCCGTCGAGTCCAGGCTTGGCCACAACTACACGATAAGGACGTTCCACAAGCGCAAATACTAGTCACCTATTTGGAGTTACGCAACCAGGAGCGGTCCTTGGACCTCTTGCGAACATAAAATAACTAGGTGGCCTTGCCTATGATCTTCAGGTTGGCGTACAAAGCCAACAGACGTTTCTCCCCTACCTCGGTAAAGTTCACGACGAGTTCCGCCTTATCACCCGATCCAATCCGCTCCAGAACCAGACCCTCACCCCATCGTTGATGAAAGACGATCTCTCCTGGTCGAGCCGATGAGATACTTTCCTCAAACCCTCTTGATCGAACTCTCGTACCCCTTAAGGAATCACTCACGGTCGTGTCTTTGTACGAGGAGAACTCAGACAGATTAGCTCCAAAGCCGAGTGGCTCCAAGGTCTCCACAAGCTCAAGGGGTATCTCCTCTAGGAATCTAGAGGGAGGGTTGTAAGAGGTATCACCAAAGGACCTTCGGGTACGTGCATACATCAAGTACAACTTTCTCATCGCTCTAGTAACCCCAACGTAGAAGAGACGTCTCTCTTCCTCAACACTTTGAGGGTCCGTCAAGGATCTCACGTGTGGAAATATCCCGTCCTCCAATCCGACAAGAAAGACTGTATCGAACTCCAGGCCTTTGGCTGCGTGAAGAGTCATGATAGTGACCTTTGCAACATCGTCCAGATCGTCTGTTGCCGAGTGAAGCGCAGTAGTCTCTAGAAAATCAGACAAGGTCTCGAACTCATCAACCACACGCCTGAGCTCTTCGACGTTTTCAACTCTTCCCAACCCTTCGTGCGACCTGTCGGACTTGAGCATCTCCAAATAGCCCGACTCTTCAAGTACGTGGTCTAAAACTACAAGTGGCTTAGACCTATCGGCCAAGGCAGAAGACTCTTCAATCAGACTGATAAAGGATTCAATCTGCTTTGACGTCTTGTGCGCGATACCGGCCTTCTCCGGCCAACGAAGAGCGTCATAAAGACTCGTCCCCGAGGATTTCGCAAGCGCCTCAGCCTTTGATATGGTTGCATCGCCTATCGCACGCTTGGGAGTGTTGATCACTCTTTTCAGCGACACCTCGTCTTGACGATTCAGTAGAAGTCGTAGGTAACAGATAAGATCTTTGATCTCTTTGCGCTCATAGAACGGCACACCCCCAACCACCTGGAAAGGAATGCCTCTTTGCATTAGAGCCTCTTCAACGATACGGCTCTGAGAGTTTGCTCGGTAGAACACGGCAAAGTCACTAAATCTGTTTTGACCCCCAGAGGTTAGAGATAAAACCTGAGAGGCCACAAAATTTGCTTCATCGAGATCGGTGGGTAGTTTCACTACCTTTACCTTCTCGCCTTGCATCTGCGCCGAGTAGAGTCTTTTGGAGTACCGGGATCTGTTGTTACTGATCGATGCGTTTGCCACGTCTAAGATCGCTTGCGTAGATCTAAAGTTCTCCTCCAAGACAACAACTTTGGCACCTAAATATGTGTCCTCAAACTCCAAGATATTGTTGACCTTGGCTCCCCTAAATGCGTATATCGACTGATCTGAGTCACCTACGGCGAACACATTGTCATCGGGCTTCGCTAGCACTCTGATGAGGTCACTTTGGACATCGTTGGTATCTTGGAACTCATCGACCAAGATGTGCTCAAACTTCCTTTGGTAGTAGTCAGCTATCTCGGGGTTGTCTGTTAGCAACCGAAGGGTTAGGAGCAAGATATCGTCAAAGTCCATGGCGTTAGCAGAGACGAGCCGATCTTGGTATGACGCAAAGATCTCCCCTATCTTTTTTTCATATAACCCCGATGCTCTATCTTGATAGATCTGTGGGGTAACCGAGACAGACTTTGCCTGAGATATAGCGGACTGCACACCCCTTGGAGGAAATCTTTTTGCATCTAGCCCCATGTCCTTGATCACATACTCAAGCAGACGTCTCGAGTCACTCTGGTCATAGATTACAAATGAAGTACGATAACCAACCGGCTCGGGATGGACTCTCAGTATCCGCAATGCAGCAGAGTGGAAGGTTGATACCCACATGGAACGACCAACCTCTCCCACCAGCTCGGCGACTCTCTCCTTCATCTCCCGGGCGGCCTTGTTAGTAAAGGTTATCGCCAACATGGAGTAAGGTGAGACTCCAGTCTCAATCAGGTAAGCCATTCTCCGAGTTAATACCCTGGTTTTGCCCGAGCCAGCACCGGCGACGACCAAAACAGGACCCTTCCCGCAGGTAACTGCCTCCAACTGAGTGGAGGTCAAACCCTCTAAGATACGGCTGGGCACCTAAGCTTCCTTTCAGCTTGAGCTTACTCCCACTCTATAGTACCTGGTGGCTTTGAAGTAATATCGTAGGCAACTCGGTTTACGCCTCGTACCTCAGCGACTATGCGCCTTGAGATGCTTTCTAAGACTTCGTAAGGGAGTCTGGCCCAATCCGCTGTCATTGCGTCCTCAGAGGTTACAGCTCTTAGGATCACGGGCGAGTCGTAGGTTCGCTCATCCCCCATTACCCCCACCGTCTTGACTTTTGCCACCAGCACCGCAAAGCTTTGCCAAAGGGTCTTGGTTAGACCCGCCTTGTAAATCTCCTCTGCGACGATCAGATCAGCCTTGCGCAAGGTTTCTGCCCTCTCAGGCGTGACCTCTCCCAAAATTCGTACGGCCAGACCTGGACCGGGAAAGGGTTGCCGCCAAAGTATCTCATCAGGGAGACCCAGCTCAGATCCGACTGAACGAACCTCATCTTTAAAGAGCCAACGCAGTGGCTCCACGAGATCGAAACTCATGACGTCGGGAAGTCCGCCAACGTTATGGTGGGACTTAATCTTTGCCGCAGTTTTTGTTCCCGACTCAATCACATCAGGATAAAGCGTCCCCTGCACTAGAACTGAAGCATCCTCTATCTCAGGCTTGAGATCTTCAAAGACCCGGATGAAGGTCTCTCCAATCGCCTTTCGCTTTGCTTCAGGGTCCTCCACCCCCCTTAGTACGGAAAAGAAACGATCAGATGCGTCAACGGTTATGAGTTTGATGGAGAACTGGTCTCTAAATGTTCTCTCGACCGCCTCGACCTCGCCCTGGCGCATTAGCCCCGTATCCACAAAAACACACGTCAGCTGGTCTCCCACGGCTTCATGCACCAGCGCTGCAGCCACAGAGGAGTCAACACCTCCCGAGAGGGCACAGATAACTTTTCGCTCCCCAACCTGCGCACGCACCTCCTTCACCGCTTCTTCGATGATCGAGTAGTTAGTCCAGACTTTGGGAACCTGTGCTAGTTCAAAGAGAAAGTTGGATAAAACCTCTTTGCCGAATTCAGAGTGAGTAACTTCAGGGTGAAACTGGACTCCGGCGATTTTTTTGACGGCGTCTTCAAAGGATGCCACTTTAGACACAGCCGTAGACGACGTAGGCGTCGCTCCCACTGGAGCCTGCGTGATAGCGTCGAAGTGGCTCATCCACACAGAGAACTCGGTGGGTAGTGAGCTAAAAAGTGTTGACGTACTAGCCAAGCTACGCCTGATCCCTGTTCGTCCGTACTCACCTACACCGTTTCTAACAACCTCCCCGCCTAGGTCACGCGCAAGCAGCTGGGCTCCGTAACAGATCCCGAGGATCGGAACACCAAGGTCATAGATACGCTCGTCCAGAGATGGTGCCCCATCCTCGTTGACAGACTTGGGACCACCAGAGAGGATGATCGCAGCGGGATTTTTGGCCTTTACCTCCTCAGCTGAGATATCGTGAGGAACGATCTCAGAGTAGACATGAACCTCTCGCACTCGACGCGCTATAACTTGGGCATACTGTGCACCAAAGTCCACAACTAGGACAGGTGAGGTTCTGATCTCCTTCAACCTTTAGTGCCCCATCCCAACTTTTTGGCTTTGCTGCAAAGCTTTGCCTTCGGTCTGTAGGGCTGGCGCCACCATAACCTCAGCCTTTTGGAACTCCTTCAGAGTCTCATATCCACACGTTGCCATTGAGGTTCTAAGCGCTCCAAAGAGATTCAGCCTTCCATCGTTTTCGTGTGCCGGGCCAAGTAGTATCTCTTTCAATGTACCTCTCTGTTCTGTCTTTACTCGCGTTCCTCGTGGAAGCGTCGGATGGAAGGTAGCCATACCCCAGTGATATCCGTGACCAGGTGCTTCGTAAGCAGAAGCCAGGGGTGATCCCATCATCACTGCATCGGCACCACATGCGATAGCCTTCGCAACATCTCCACCTTTGCTCAGTCCGCCATCAGCTATAACGTGCACGTAGACTCCGGTCTCATCTAGATGTCGCATCCTTGCACCAGCAGCATCGGCAATCGCCGTCGCTTGAGGTACGCCAATACCTAGTACACCTCTTGTCGTACAGGCATTTCCAGGTCCAACACCCACCAAGACACCCACAGCTCCTGTACGCATGAGGTGTAAGGCGGCTTGATAGGAGGCGCAACCTCCTACTATCACCGGAATCTCAAGCTCTCTAATAAAACTCTTGAGATTGAGCGGCTCGGAGGTCTTGGAGACATGCTCCGCCGAGACTACAGTTCCCTGTATAACTAGCATGTCGAGCTCTGCAGCCAGGATAGCCTTCATAAAGCTCTTCGTACGCTGAGGAGTAACTGAGGCGCACGTTACCACGCCAGCCGATTTGATCTCTTTGATTCGCTCCGTTATCAGCTCAGGTTTAATCTCCTCGGAATATATCTGCTGCATACGAGCGGTCGCTTTGTCAGGATCGAGTGAGGCTATCTCCCTAAGATAGGGTTCTGGATCCTCATATCTAGTCCAAAGTCCCTCGAGGTTTAGGACACCAACCCCTCCAAGCCTTCCTATTTCGATCGCCGTTGCCGGACTTACCACGCCGTCCATCGCAGAGGCCATAAGGGGTATGTCAAATTTGAATGCGTCGATCTCCCAGGTTATATCCACGTCCTCAGGATCTCTAGTGCGCCTTGAGGGCACAATGGCGATGTCATCGAACCCATACGCCCTTCGGCCAGACTTACCAATTCCGATCTCGACCTCTGCCACAGAGCCTCCATTTCAACCGACGCACGAGAGACACAACATGGACCTAGTGATGCGATCTCAGTGCCAACCTTATTTGGATCAATAATAGCCGTACAACCAGAGGTTACTAATAGGTTGTGAGACTTAGTTGACATGTTCGCACCGCTGTCACAGCAAAGGAAACCTCAATTTTCTACTTGAGTCTGTGTGGTCTCACCGCTCACGCTTTGAGAGGTTGATGAACCTCCACCTCTGCAAAGCCTATCTGTCTGAACCGCAGCGTCAAAGCAATCCCCGTAAACACCTACAAAAGTAGAGTTCGTGTATCTAAGACTCCTCTACCTCATCCATGTAAGTAAGACCCGACTCTTGTCTTCATTGTGCGACTACGCGTACACCGACGCTAGTATGGCTGGCGAGGCGAAGAACCTTGCTGAGCAAGGATCCCTTTATCAGTTCAGCGACTCGGCTACGTTGTGACGCCCCTACCACTATCTGGGTAATCTAATGTTCCTTTGAAAACTAAAAAGCACAGTAGCCACGTAGTCCCCTGGTAGGTCGTATAAAGTGGCCCCAAGATCACCACAGATCTTTCTAACCTCGTCGATCTTACGTCCGTCTTCGTCCTGGCTAACGTGCACAGCCATAAGCGGGGTACGGGCTCTCTTGGCCATAGGACTGCTCTGTATAAAAGGTGATCGGTATCCGGGGCACTTGTCACCCCGTCCACTATCCTCTCGGTGTTCTCAAAGGCCTTGGGATTATGAAACTTTGAGAGATAGGTGAGCATCTCCTCTTCTGTCTCATCGGCTAAGAAGCGCAACGCCAACTCACGCAGGGCTGATAGGTTTCAAATCGAAAGAAGTTAGAAAAAGCACCTTCAATCCTTTCAGGTGGATATACATCTGCATGCAACAGCCGTCTTCTTAGCTGCTATATGGAGGAGTCGACGAGTTTGATCTGATCCGCCCTCCTAACAACCTGGTCTGGAACACGCTCCCGAACCTTTGCACCCACAAACTCCTCGACAGCGTCGGCTACAGACCCTAGGTGCTGAATGTTCCAAGTTATAACTACCGAAGTTCCCCTCGAAAGCACATCCAGCACATCCTCCCACCTTTTTTCGTGCCTTCCACTGCCAGACACGTTAGAGTGCGCAAGCTCGTCTATCAGTACCACCTAAGCTGCCTTGCCAAGATTGCTCAAGATCCATCTCCTCAAATACCGACCCTCGGTACGCTACCTTCTTAGACAGAACTATCTCCATCCCCTATAACCTGGCTGCCACGTTGGTCCTCTGATGCGTCTCCACAAAGCCCATAACGACATCAGCACCACGTTTCAACCCAGAGCGCCCTTCATCTAGCATCGCAACCGTTTTCCCAACACCAGCAGCAACGCCTAGATATATGCGAAACTTACCCGCCGGATCAACGAGAGCTCCCTGGTTCATCGTATCTCCTGCCAAAGGAATCGCCTCTCGACCAACCTAGTAAGCGCCGCCAAGATAGCTAGCACATAGCCATCAGGACTGCGTCCCCTTCCAGACAACCTTATGTGGCAGTTGGAGTATCACTTGGCCCCTTTATCGTTCTCGCCTTAGCGATCGTTCCTTTTCGGGCTTCCCTCTCCATCTCTACAACGGCACTAATACTGATGGTCCCCGTCGTCGGAGTCTCGACAGATGGTTTTTACATAGGCGCCTTTGATGTTGCAGTAGGGTTCTTAAAATACAACCATGTCCTTATCCTCTCTACTACACACTTTCCGTGGGAGAAAGCCAAAACTGGGTTGCCCTGGTGATCCACACCACAGTGATGCTGGTGGTCTCGATCTAAAGGAAGCTAGGGGACGTGCAGATCAGGCAAGTAGAGATACAAGGCGACTCATGGAGTTCTAGCAGGATCTCGTTGGTCAAAGATCCCCCGAGATCGTAACCGCAGCCACAGCAGAAGCTTTATTTGAGGTATCAGCCTTAGATTCGGTCTCTCTTTACCTCTCGGACATGACACATAATCTCAAAGAGATGATCGCTCTCGGACGGCCGATCCAAAGTGACGTTATCGCGTCGCTCACCCCCCAGGAGAGGAAGCATTCATACAAGTCAGTTTCGCAGATGCGGCGAAGATAGCTCGAACAAGATCACTACAGGGATGCCCCTTAGCTCCTCTGGGGTACTTCTAGGGATGTTGATAACCAAAGGTCCAGAGTTGCCTCAAGCTCGCTTAGAACTACTTTCTGTATTTATCAGCCAGAGCGCTCTCGCTCTGCATAAAGCGATCTTGGACAAAGAATCCTCGAGGACTCGAGAACTTGTAAAGGTCGATCGGTGGAGAAGGATCCTTTTGGAGACGGTGTCTCATGACTTTAGAACCCTATTTGGCTTTTATCGAAGCAGCAACGTCGGTCCTAGCAGGCCCCGAGTCCAGACTAAGCCCAACGACCTTTCAACACCTTCAAACACTAGATCAATCCAGACAGACTTACGCAGATGGTCTTCAATCTCTTAGACGCAACAAAGGTACAGTCGGGAATGTTGAAGCTCCGCCTCTCTAGGCGTGACATCTTTGAAACGGTAGTCGAAGGAGTAAGAACCCTTGGCGAGAAGTCTGTCTCAAAAGTATCGTTCATAGATCCAGATACCCCGATATCAGCGGTGTACCTTGATAAGACCCCAGTATCTCGGGTCGTCGCTAACCTAGTTGAAATCTCTATCCGACATAGCCCAAAGAACAAGGCTGTAACCGTTAGGCTCTCATTAACGCAAGAAGAGATAAGAGTAGCGGTTACCAACTACGGACCGATGATTCCGACAAAGATGCAAGAGGACATCTGTTCGATTTTTCCAATCGAGCTAGGTAGACCAAGTCAAGCAGCCTTGGTCTTTGGATCGCCCACACCCTTATCGATCTGCATAGTGGAACTATATCAGTAGCACCTTACACAGAGGGGCGAACCACGTTTTTCTTCATAATACCGCAAGTCAAAGAGCCCGCCGCATTAGAGAGAGCAGGGTAGAACCATAATCCACAAGGTAGTTGTCATCGACGACGACCCATCCCTCCTGACTGCGTTGCGCACAGGCCTAACCTCAAAGGGTTATGAGGTGGCCATACGCTTTAAACGCCGAAAGCGGAGTTGAGGCAACCGTAGAGACATCCTCAAATGCATTTATCTTGGATCTTGGGCTTTCCGACATAGACGGGGTCTCCCTGTGCCGAACCATCAGCCCTTTAGCAGTGCTCCGATCATAGTTCTCTCAGCAACCCCAGATGAAGAAATGAAGATTCGTGCGCTGGATATCGGGTGTGGATAACTACGTTACCAAGCCACATTCAATGGGGGAGCTACTTGCACGCCTGAGGGTAGTCTTACCTATCTAAACACACAGGTAGTGAGGACTGAACACAAGAGCACCCAAATCCTACTCGGTCTACACGTAATTTTAGATACAGTCAGACACGAGGTGTTCGTAGACGACAACCCCATCGAAGTAACGGCAAAAGAGTACGACCTTCTTTGTCTATTAGCCTCTCATACTGGCAAGATCTTTACGCACGAAGACCTCCTGAAAGAGGTGTGGGGGGCGGAGTACTTCTCAGAGACAAACTATCTGAGGGTATACATAAACCGTCTTCGCAGGAAGCTCGGCCCTTATGGAGAGGATCTCATTCGAACAAAACCTGGCATGGCTTACCGCATCGAGTTGTAGTGTGATACCACCAAGGCCTCCAACACGAAGCCGCCTCCAAAACCTAAAACGATAAAGGGACAGCCCCCTATCAGGGACTGCCCCAGAGACATCCAGCTCTTTTTGACTGGAAAAACTCTTCTTACATCATTCCGCCCATGCCGCCAGCAGCAGCCGCAGCAGCAGCGTTATCCTTGGGTTCGGGCTTATCAGCAACCAAGGCCTCGGTCGTGAGCAAGAGAGCCGCAATAGAAGCGGCGTTCTGCAACGCTGACCGGGTTACCTTTGCTGGGTCGATCACACCAACCTTGACAAGATCCTCGTACTCACCGGTACGAGCGTTCAGGCCATAGGCGCCGCTCTCACGCTCCACCGTCTGAACCACCACTGGCCCTTCAAGTCCTGCGTTGTAGGCGATCCACTTAAGAGGCTCTTCAAGGGCCTTTGCAACGATAGTTGCTCCAACGGCCTCATCACCTTCAAGGGTGCCCACTAGCTCCTGGACCTTGGCTCTCGCTCTTAGAAGTGCGGTACCACCTCCAGCAACGATGCCTTCTTCTATTGCCGCTCGAGTAGCAGAGAGAGCATCTTCGATTCGATGCTTTTTCTCCTTCAGCTCGACCTCAGTAGCCGCTCCAACCTTGACTACAGCGACACCGCCAGCAAGCTTAGCGAGCCTCTCCTGGAGCTTCTCACGATCCCAGTCAGAGTCGGTCTCTTCGATCTCTCGTCTTATCTGAGCCACTCGGCCATTGATCTCTTCCACCTTACCGCTACCGCCGATGATCTTGGTATCATCCTTTGTCACCTCCACACGGCGTGCCTGGCCCATCAGATCCAAGGTAGCGTTCTCTAGCTTGAGACCCACCTCTTCAGAGATAACTTGACCACCGGTAAGGACGGCCATATCCTGCAACATGGCCTTTCTTCTCTCTCCAAAGCCCGGAGCCTTGACGGCTACTGAAGAGAATGTGCCGCGAATCTTGTTGACCACTAAGGTCGCTAGAGCCTCACCCTCAACGTCCTCGGCGATTATAAGCAGGGGCTTACCTGCCTGCATCACTTTTTCAAGGACAGGGAGCATCTCATGAACCGAGGAAATTTTAGATCCGTAGAACAGAATGTAGGGGTTTTCCAAAACCGCTTCTTGACGGTCAGGATTGGTTACAAAATACGGAGACAAGTAACCCTTGTCAAACTGCATTCCCTCAGTGAACTCAAGCTCTAGGCCGAAGGTGTTGGACTCCTCAACGGTGACGGTTCCGTCCTTGCCAACCTTATCGATTGCTTCAGCAAGCACCTCGCCAATCGCAGTGTCACCTGCTGAGATCGAAGCGACCTGTGCAAAGTCTTGCTTACCTTCGACCGGCTTGGCCTGGGACGAGATAGAGTCAGACGCTGCCTTTACGGCCTTTTCAATACCACGCTTTAGCGACATAGGATTTGCCCCAGCAGCGACGTTCTTTAGCCCTTCTCGAATAAGGGCCTGAGCCAGAACGGTAGCAGTGGTCGTTCCGTCTCCAGCTACGTCGTTAGTCTTTGTCGCCACCTCTTTGACGAGTTGGGCACCCATGTTCTCAAAGGGGTCTTCTAGCTCGATCTCCCGAGCTATCGACACTCCGTCATTGGTAATTGTAGGCGCACCAAACTTCTTGTCGAGGACGACGTTTCTACCCTTGGGCCCAAGCGTCACCTTGACGGTGTCTGCTAGCTTATTGACGCCAGCTTCAAGACCTCGTCTTGCGGCCTCGTCAAATTTCAACATCTTTGCCATCGTTACTTCTCCACCTTAGCTAATACGTCTCGAGAGGAGAGGATTAAGAGGTCTTCCCCATCAACAGAGATCTCAGTGCCGCCATACTTTGAGTAGACAACTCGATCTCCAACTTTTACGTCGAGAGGAATTATCTCTCCACTTGCCTCTGCCCGACGACCGGGGCCGACAGCTAGAACTTCACCTTGTTGTGGTTTTTCTTTCGCAGTGTCAGGAATCACGAGTCCAGAAGCTGTGCGCTCCTCAGACTCCGCTGGCCTAACAACAATACGATCCTCCATGGGATGGAGCTTCATAACTTCAAGCCTCCTTGGTTGAATCACGCCTCTTAATGGCCATTTAGCACTCTAGCCCCTTGAGTGCTAATTTCTGCACTTGCAGGAAAAATTTTTTGGTTCCCTACGCAAGAGACAGGGAGGTATCGATACCGATGTCCAAAGCAGCCACCTGCCCTAGACCAAGACGAAAGGCACCAGCAGCTGCGATCATCGCACCGTTGTCGGTACATAGGCGTTTAGGGGGTATGACTGCTTTGACACCCGCAGCTGCACACAGTTCTTCGATGCGACTGCGAAGCAAGGTGTTTGCAGCCACTCCTCCCCCTATGACAACCGAACGGTATTCTCTTTTTCTAAGCGCCATACCCACTTTATGGGCAAGCGCATCCACAACCGCCTCTTGAAACGCCGCTGCAACGTCGTTTACGTTGACAGGACCGTGAATCTCCAGATAACGCAACACCGCAGTCTTGAGCCCCGAGAACGAAAAATCAAGGGTATCCCCAGACAGCGCCCTAGGAAATCGAATATAAGACCCGTCGCCTAAAAGTGCCACTCTTTCGATCTCAGGACCGCCTGGAAAAGAAAGACCGAGCAACCGAGCAACCTTGTCGAAGGCCTCACCCGCTGCGTCATCTAAAGTGCCACCCAACTCTACGTACCGCCCCGGCTCGGTGATCTCAATTAGTTGGCTATGGCCTCCCGACACCAGCAGGGTAAGAGATGGCAGATCCACAGGACTCATCAAAGTGCCAGCGAAAAGATGTCCCTCCATGTGATCGACGGCCACTAAGGGAACGTCCCATGCGAGTGAGAGCGCCTTGGCAGCGGAGACTCCAACCATCAAAGAACCAGCTAGTCCCGGTCCGTAAGTGACCGCAACGCCATCGAGGTCCTTTGCGGGCGAACTAAGCTGGGACTGCCTTAGCACATCAGAGATAGATCGGGTAATGGCTCTTGCGTGCTGCCGCGAGGCCAACTCGGGCACGACTCCTCCGAAGTCGGCGTGAAGATCATTTTGCGCCACAATCGTCTCAGCAGTCACCCGTCCTCTTTTTAGCACCGCAACAGCTGTCTCGTCACACGAGGTCTCTATCCCAAGGATATTGAGACCTTTGGGATAATCAAGGTAGTTGCTAATCGAGGTTCACCTCGCCCTCGTTTAGACCTTGGCGAATCTCGGCGAGTCGTTGCTCGAAGATCTCTGTATCGATGTTGTACGACCACATTACAATAGCATCCTCATTATTCTCTTTGTAGTAACCCTTTCGTATCCCCACCGGTACGAATCCGAACCTAAAGTAAAGCTTTTGAGCTCTGGTATTTGACGCCCTCACCTCTAGCGTCATGTCTTTGGCTCCACTTTGTTTGGCAACCTCAAAGGCGTTCAACAACAGCCTGGTAGCTACCTTTACCCCCCAAAACTCTGGATCCACAGCGACGTTCGTGATGTGACCTTCGCCAACAGCAACCATCAGTCCACAGTAACCGACCACCTTCCGCCTAACCTGTGCGACGTAGTAGTACCTGGATTCAGGAAGGTTGAGTTCCGACAGAAATATTCCTAATGACCAAGGCCTTGGATACACCTTCGCCTCTATCCTCAATACCTGAGTGAGGTGTCTCTTCTTCATCGGAGAAATAGAGATCTCTGCAACCAACGCACTACGTTTCAACCCGGCCTCCATCTATCGGAGAGTCAAATCTTCGAAAGTTGGGCCTAGCATCCGCCTCTCTAAGGTAGCTAACAGAGACATGCAAGGGGTCTACCACTTCGTTACGGAGAAACTTCTCCATCGCCAACCGTAAATGTGAACTTGCATCTCCCGGTGGCGTCAAATCCACATTTTCGTTCCACGTAGGATAGCTCTTCCATCTGTTGCGGTACTTTACAAGACCTCCTCCCCTCACGAGAACCCTCTGCCCTAAATTCGAAAGCTGAGGGTACTTAGACAAGAGATACCCCGTTAGCTCCTCTGGAGCCATGTGTCCTTCCTCTAGAAGCGTTCTTTGGTCCTTCGGGCCACTGAAGAGGCCGTAAAACACCTCTTGACGTTTGCCGTCTTCGATAATCAAGATATAGTCCCACTCGCCTAGCTCCCCGTAGACCGCCAACTCAAGCCTCGAAAGTTCCACCACTGACAGGGCAGCGGCCTGTGCCAAGACAGATACAAAGGTAACTCCCACCCTAAGACCACTAAACCCCCCCGGACCACAGACAACAGCTATAAAGGAGAGGTCATCGAGTCCTAGACCACTGTCTGAAAGGACCTCTTTAGTTAGAGGCGCCAGACTTTCGACGTGAAACTGTCCCTCTCTATACCTGCTGACGCTGTTTACACCTTCGACAGATGCAGCCACTAAAGTGAACTCCCCCGAGGTGTCGACACAGAGAAAGTTCAACTGCACCGGACACCCTCATTCGTCTCCAATAGCCCTGCAACTGTTGGGAAACACGCCAAGTTACCAAGGTTCGAAAACGTAACAACCCTATGCAACTCTGACACACCCTGCGAGATTGTAAGGTCGTAAGAGATCAGGTCGATACCTTCTAAGTCGATATCTTTGGGCCACTCGATGGCGACTACCGCCCCTTTCTCCGCCTCATCGAGCACCCCAAGCTCCTCGAGATACATTGGGTCTTCTATCCTATAAAGATCACAATGGATAAACTTACCACAAGTTGCCTTGTACTCCCGGGCGGTGAGAAAAGTGGGAGATGTCACGACCCTGCTAACCCCAAGGGCTCGCGCAAGACCCTGCACAAAGGTCGTCTTTCCAGCTCCCATTCCTCCCCGAAGAAGAAGAATGGACGGTGAAGGGATATCACGTCCAACGGCAAAGCCCAAGGCAGTCATCTCTTGGGCTGAGTTCACCTCTATGGATATGGGCACGGTTGGATCTCTCCTTTTAGAAACAGATTCACGAGCGCCAAGTCCGCTCGAATCTTTGTAACCACAGATGGACCTCCCCTCAGAGCAGCAGCGGGGTGAAATGATGGTGCAACAGCCAACTTGCCGTCGTAGTAGATCTGTCCCCGAAGCGCCCCAACGCCTAACTTTGTACTAAGCAGCGTCTTCGCCGCAAAGGCGCCAACGGCAAGTACGACCTTTGGCGAGATCGTCTCGATTTGTCGATAAAGGTAACCCACACAAGCTTCAATCTCTGTCGACTCAGGGTTTCGGTTATTGGGTGGTCTACACTTGACTAAGTTTGCGATAAAGATATCAACACCACTTTCACCCAAGTTCTCGTTGAGTAAGTCTCGCAACAAACGACCCGATCGACCCACGAAGGGACGACCCGAGATATCCTCATCCTTTCCCGGAGCTTCACCCACTACTAAGACATCCGCGTCGACGGCACCCTCCCCAAACACTGTATGAGTACGAGACTCATGAAGTGGACATCTCGTGCAACTGGAGACCTCTTTCTCCATCGCTCCCAGAGTCGTTACCTTGTCACTCATTGATCTGCTCCAGACGTTGGGTCCGTACACTACAGATCAACACGGTAAGGGTCAGCTCCTTTGTCACTTCCATCAATATAGATTCGTGGCACCCGTGCAGCAATGGAGGTTAGTACCTCATACGGAATGGTCTCCAACGCCTCAGCCCACTCAAGAGCCGTTACCACGTTCGCACCTTGTCGTCCAAGCAGAACCACCTCTTCCCCTTGAGCGACCTCCACATCCCCGCAGTCGATCATAATCTGATCCATAGTCACAGTACCTGCTATAGGGACACGTTCCCCCTTTATAAGAACCTCCTGACCCCTGTCAAATAGAGTCCTACGCAGCCCATCTGCATAACCTATCGGAACCGTAGCAATGAAAGAAGCGGAGGCTAGCGGACGTCTCAACCCATATGACACCGCCTCACCCGCTTTGAGTCTCCTAACAAAGGACACTCTCGACTTAAGCGACATAACAGGCCGCAGCCCAACCAGGTTGATCTCTTGGCTCGGTAGATATCCATAGACGCCTATTCCGGAGCGCACTAGATCGTAACGTGCACTCGGATAAGCGACCCCTCCAGCAGTGTTAGCGAGATGCAGTAGAGAGGGCCGGATGTTGATCGTAGCAAGCCTGGCAACAACACGTTCAAAGCGTGCGATCTGCTCTAAGGTATAGCCTCTACCTAACTCTCCTGCGTCAGCCACGGCTAAGTGAGAACTGAGTCCGCCGACAGAGACCCCACTATCTCTCGCCAGCCTCGCCAGTTCTAGGGCTTCTTCCTCGCTCACGCCGAGACGGTGCATACCAGTATCGACCTTGATGTGTATCTTTGGAGAGGAGGTGGACTTAGACCCTCTCGCCAGACGTTGCCAAGACGCTACTACCTCCACTAAAGTACGAGCGTTATAGATGGTCAAAGTAAGATCCTTAGCCAAGGCCTCTTCTATGTACTCCCGCTCCGGCTCCATCAGGACAATAACCTCACCCTTAATATCAGCGTCCTTTAGCTCTATCCCTTCCTCCACCGTGGCTACGCAGAAGAACGAGACACCGAGCTCACTAGCCTGACGAGCTATTTGAGTAGCTCCGTGACCATAACCATTGGCCTTTACCACTACTGCAAGCTGTGCTGGGTAGACCGTTCTTTTCAGCACGGAGATGTTGTGCCTTAGCGCAGAGAGGTCAACCTCAGCCCAAAGCGCTCTGGAACGATATGCCACTACGTCTCCCTACAACTATTTAATGTTCACCTGAACGTTAGATACAGACTAAATAACATCAAGCCCACGGTGCCATCTCTTGTCAAGGGAGCTGAGCCATCCAACACACCCTTCGATAAGGTCAGAGGCTCTAACTGAGTATCCACCCAAGAAAGAAGAGGCTCTTCCGTGAATATGCGCACCTAAAGCAGATGCAAGAGCAGGTTCCACCCCACGGGCCATCAAGCCTCCAATCACACCAGAGAGGACATCACCGCTTCCTCCAACTCCCAGGCGAGAGGATCCAGACCCAACGAGGTATGCAGCACCATGCGGACTAGCCACCACCGTGAGAGACCCTTTAAGCAAAACTATGGCTCCGCACATCTCTGCTGCTCTGACCGCAGCTTTGACTCGGTCTTCTCCTCGAACCACCTTTACACCAGAGCCTTCAAAGAATGCGTTGAACTCACCTTCGTGCGGCGTAATCACGATTGGAGCATTTCTCGAAGTGGCTATACGGCGTAGGCGTGCCGGATCACCAAGAGCGAAGATTCCATCCGCATCCAATAAAGCCGGCATCTCGGTGTTGTTCAGCAGCCTTCGCACTAGGTTAGAGAGCTGAAGACTGCGCCCAAGCCCAGGACCAATTACGGTAGACTTAAAGTGCCTAGCTGCGTCGATAACAGGTTCCGCCCAAAGGCTATCTAGTCCAACGCGAACAATCTCCGGAGACAAGGTAACCCCCATTCGACCACCGGGAGTGGAGGGATAATATAGATGCACGATGCCTGAGGCAAGTCGATAGCTTGCATTTGCCGATAGCTCGGCGGCTCCGAACATTCCTTCTGACCCCGCAAGAACAAATACCGAGTGACGCCACTTATGGTCATAAAGATCGCCCTCGCCGAGATGCTCCAAAACATCGGTGTCTTCTATGAGCGAAACTGAAGTGCCAGATGTGTAAAGGTCTTCAAGTGCTACTTCAACCTTGCCCGAGACAAGAGGTCCTTGATTTTGAAGTAGCCCTATCTTTAGGGCACCTACGGTAGCGGTAACATCAGCAGCTAGACATCCTCCCCAAAGCGTTCCAAGATCTGCGTCAAGCCCAGAGGGAACATCAACGCTAAGCACGGGGATATGGGGTGGAAGCTTGACTGGCTCAAACTCCCGATTGATCCCAACTCCAAATGATCCATCGATAAACAGGTCGGCTTCCTTTATCGAACCCATGTCACGATCTTTTATCCCCTTTACAATAACCTTGACACCTCGTTCCGATAGAAACCTTGCAGCTGAGCGGGCATCCTCACCGTTGTTGCCAGGACCAGCCTCAATATAGACCCTCTTCCCATATGCACCTGAGAGCATCTTCATGGTGATCCTTGCAACAGCAAAACCGACCCTTGCAACTACAGCTTCAAGCTCACCGCGCTGGGAGATATCTGCATCGAGACCCCGCACATCAGCTGCGTAAGCGACCTTTTTCATCGAATCTCCCTACAGAACCTATTCCTTCTCTACCCAGAGATTAGCCTTGAACCATGGCTACAGCTGTTGCCACAGCAACGCTGTGAGAGTGAGAGATCGATAGATCGATAGAAGTAACTCCTAGCTCCTCTGCGACTATCGCTGCTCTTCCCGACAGCTCCACCTTTGGACGCCGAGATGGCGTCCTTACCACCTCAACCTCCCTAAAGCTAATTACACCAATTCCACTCCCTAAAAGCTTCATAACCGCCTCCTTCGCACAGAAGCGAGCTGCTAGGTATGGAATTGGATCTTTGTGAGCATCGGCGTAACTAATCTCTAAAGGACAGAAGATCCTTTCAACGAGTGCTGGAGACCTAACGACAGCCTTTCTCATTCGCTCGATCTCAAGCACGTCTATACCGCAGAGAACCTTCACGTAACGTCTCGATCGTCAGCCAACTCTGATTGCCCTAAGGCTTGCCAACAACGAGCTGGTAGAAGGAACGTGCCGGAATCGAGAGCTCATCAAATGGTCTTGAGATGATACGAAATGCGCGCGTAATCCTCCCAAGCTCTTTCACCATAGCCAGCTTCAATAGCCCGTCTTCGACCTCGCGCCCCACCGCCAGCGATGAAACAAATCCCACTCCAAGACCTGCAACTAGAGCTTCTTTTACAGCCTCCCCGCCCGCCAGTTCAAATACCGTTCGAGGGAAGATTCCAGCCTTTACCATAGCAGCTTCGACCGTGGAGCGCACGCCAGAACCGCTCTCCCTCCAGACCATTGGAAGATGTTCGATCTCACTGTAAGAGACCTCAGGTAATGTAAAGTCAAACAGCGAAGGAGAACACGCAAGCACTAGCTCATCTCCGCCTATCACTCTCTCTACTAGCTCCTTTGAGTGTGAATACTCCGGAGACTCTATCAACCCCACCTCCATCTCTCCGTTGTCCAAAGACGACACGACAAGTTCAGAGTTGGTTGACCGTGCGCTAACTCGTACTCCCGGGTACGCTCGGCGAAACTTTATAAGCCAGTTAGGCAGAACATGCGCTGCGACCGTGTTCGACGCCGCAACCGAGAGGACACCGGCTTCGCCTTTCTCCAAGGAACTTAGGTACTCCATGACCCCCCTATAACCCCTAAGAAGAGGGGCGGACTCACGCGCTAATTCTCGCCCAGCGCGCGTGAGAGTAACTCCGTGTCCTGAGCGTTCATGAAGACGTTCACCAACGGCCTGAGATAGTGCCTTGAGCTGCTGGGAGACAGCTGGCTGTGAGATACCGAGTAGCGAAGCCGCCTCAGACAGATTCTCCGTCTCCGCCACAACTACTAGTGTGACCAGATAGTCAGAACTCACGCGCTGAAGCCGATGCAGTGTCATAGACCTCTCGCCAGTTAGAACCTGTGTAAAATTCACCACAACTACTATCTACTATAAAAAATCTTGGATTGATAGCTAATAATAAAATAAATTCTTCAAATGTGCCAATTTTCTACTGATTTTTTACAGCCTTTCATGGAGTATCACGCAGCACGCTTCTCAGGTATCCGCCGGTCTCCACCCGTTACAGATCGGTGCTAAATATTGACCCATAGGAGTCGGCCCGAAGCAATATCCCCCATGAATCAAACTTCGCACATGGGAGTCCTTGTGGTCCCCTTCGCTCCGTCTAAAACACAAAAAGTGGTACATCACGGCTTTACCGCTAAAGTAGGCCTAGTGCACATAGCGTTTGTCTCAACGGAACTGTTGCCGATTTACGGACAAGGTGCTCTAGAACGCCTAGTCAGAGGCTGGGCTAAGTGGATAGCTCAAGAGCACGAGGTGACTCTGATATCCATTGGACAGGGTGTGACCGAAGATTACTCCGGCGACTTGGGAGATCTTAGGCACATCTGGGCGTCGAGTCCTAGTGATCTTGCAGGGATATGCAAGACACACCACATCGATCTCTGCTGCGTCAACAACAGGCCGGGTTGGCTTCACCTAACAGGGACTACCCCGGTCCTAATTCTTCATAACTTCTCAACCGCCTGGCGGCTACATAGATACCCCCAGCAGCCTGTATCTCCTGCCACCAAGGTGATAGCTCTTTCAAATGCACTAATGTTTCATGCTAGAGAGGTCCTTGGGTTGAACTTCGAACAGCTTGATATGGTTTACCCCTTTTTAGATCCGGCCTTTCTTGAGGGCAGCACTATATTTCGCAAGACAAAGCAGGGTCAACTGAAGCTACTCTTCCCAAATCGTATAATGTATAAAAAAGGCGTATGGGCAACTCTCGACGCTTTGGACCTAATCGGAGGGAAAGTTGACATCGACTTCACTCTAAGTCTCTCTCCAAACCCGAGCGACCGTCACTTTACTAATCTTGCAATCAAAAGAGTGAACCACACCGAGCATGCTCGATTGATCAGATCTGTATCTCACCCTTACGACCTCGCTGATCTAATGCTTGACTACGACGGCATCTTGATGCCTTCTGTAGAACCAGAGGGCTTTGGTCTCGTAGCGATGGAGGCTTTGAGCCTAGGGCTTCCCGTTGTCGCCTCAAACCTCGGAGGACTTAGTCACGCTGTTGAATGTGGAGCAATCCCCATTGACCCACTCCACAGCCCGAGCTTTGCCAAGACGCTTACTGACCTCGGGGAGATCGAACAACCAATACCAGAAATAAAGTTCATCCGGGAGAATCTCTGTCTCGAGAGATCGGCAGCCTCACTTCTTTCTGTCTTACTCCGAGCTACTCAACCGTAACAGTCTTTGCAAGATTCCTAGGACGATCCGGATCAAGTCCCCTGGCGACGGATGTGTAGTGTGCCAACACCTGAAGAGGTACGACATCGACCATAGGAGAAAATAGTTGATGAACCTGTGGAACTAAAAATACGTCATCATCGGATGCCATGTGCCCCGCAGGCATCTCGTTAACTACGAGAACTACCTTGGCACCCCTGGCCCTCACCTCTTCGACGTTAGCTAAAACCTTCTCGTATAGAGCTCCCTTTGGTGCTATCGCCACAACGACGGCCTGTTCGTCGATCATTGCAATTGGGCCGTGCTTGAGCTCGCCGGCGGGGTAGCCCTCGGACGGAGTATAAGTGATCTCCTTGAGCTTTAGAGCCCCTTCTAGAGCTACCGGATAGCCAACGTTTCTTCCGATAAAGTAGAATCTGTCGTAGCCGAGGAGCCTTTGTGCTACTCGCTCGTACTCCTTTATCTGAGATAACGCAACAGATATCGCCTCTGGAACTGCGTTCAGTCTCCCTATCAGTTCGTTCACTTCTGAAGGATATAAGGTTCTCTTTAGATCTGCCAGGTAAAGAGCTAAAATCTCCAGAGCTCCGATCTGAGCTATGAAGGTCTTGGTCGAAGCTACCGATATCTCCGGACCAGCTCTTGTGTACAACACGGCATCGGCCATTCTGGCCATGGATGAACCAACTACGTTGGATACGACTAAGGTTTTTGCTCCGGAAGCCTTGGCCTCGGAGAGCGCCACCATCGTATCTAGAGTCTCCCCGGACTGTGAGACGCCAACAACTAAAGTCGTCGGGCTCAGAACCGGATCTCTATAGCGAAACTCAGAGGAGACATCGATCTCAACAGGCACTCTAACAAAGTGCTCAAGCGCATAGCGAGCCACCATACCTGCGTGTAACGAGGTGCCACAGCCGACAATCACTACTTTTTGTATCGTCTTCAGCTCTTCCTGCGTTATATTGAGCTCGTCAAGAGAGATCCGACCCTCCTGGTCAACACGCCCTGCCAAAGTATCTCGCAGAGAGCGAGGCTGTTCGTCGATCTCTTTCGACATAAAATCTGAAAAGCCTCCGACCTCGACCCTTGAGACATCCCACTCTACCCGAAGTTCATCCAACTCCGGAGAGAGCGTTACTATATTCGACCTAACCTTCCCAACGGTGAGGGTATCCTCAGGTACCATAAAGTAAGAGGAGGCGCTATCTAAAAGAGCCGGGACATCCGAGGCAACAAATAAGGTGCTGTCATCCACGCCAACAACGAGAGGCGCCATCCGTCGCATCATGTACAAAGTGTTGGGTTCCCTTAAATCGAGCACTACAACGGCCATGGACCCCATCAGCCTTGAAAAGGCTTCTTGTACCGAAGCCTCAGCATCTCCGTTGAGCCTGAATCTCTCTTCGACCAGGTGCACGATAACCTCAGTATCGGTCTCAGAGGCAAACTCATGCCCAAGGGCAATCAGCTCATCTTTGAGCTCTTTGTAGTTCTCCACGATACCGTTGTGTACCACTGCGAAGTGTCCAGAGCAGTCAAGATGAGGGTGCGCATTCATCTCGGAAGGCCTTCCATGAGTCGCCCAGCGAGTATGCCCAATCGCTGCAACAAGCTGTCTAGGGGGGTTCTGACCCTCAAGCCACTCCGACAATGCTGCAATTGAAGAGGTATCTCTGGCAACTCGCCTTACTTCAAAACCTGATGAAGATGCAAGAACCATGCCTGCTGAGTCGTATCCTCTGTACTCCAGGCGTCGTAGACCTTCGACAACCGCCGCTGCGGTAGCACCACTGCCAACAATACCCACGATTCCGCACATTTACTGCCTCACTCTTTTGCCGAAGCACGAACTGTTTCTTCGATACGAAACGCCACTTCACGAGCTAGCTCGTCGGTCAACGCCTCAACCATTACTCTAACTAGCGGCTCTGTACCAGAGGCTCTAACCAGTATTCGTCCACGCTCCCCAAGATAATCCGAGAGGCTACTAACTACATCTTTTACTACTTTGGTTTCCAAGAGCTCCTTGCCATCTCTAACTGCCACATTTATCAACACTTGTGGATAGCGCTGGAAAGAACCCTTCAACAGCTCCGAAAGAGGCGCGCCTTTACGGCCTAGCAACTCCAGCAAAAGTGCTGCACTTAACAGTCCATCCCCTGTGGTTGCATGATCAGCAAAAATAATATGTCCCGACTGTTCGCCTCCTAGACTGAGGCCATCTCTTTCCATAGCCTCTAAGACATATCTGTCTCCTACGCTGGTGCGTACACACGCAATACCACGCGCCTTCAAAAACAGTTCGAGACCCATATTACTCATCACAGTGAGTGCGACGGAGTTGCGGGCGAGCAAAGACCTCTCAAGCAAATCCATCGCAAAAAGAGCGAGGAGGTCATCCCCATCTACTATCTCGCCCAAGTTGGAGACTGCGATCAAACGGTCGGCGTCGCCATCAAACGCAAGACCCACATCGGCTCCGCTTGCGCAAACAGCATCAACGAGCGGTTTCGGGTTGGTAGAACCAACCTCTTTGTTTATGTTGTAGCCGTCAGGAGCGTCACCGAGGGTAGCAACAACATTGCAACCTAGTGATTCGAGCAGAGATTTAGCCAACGGATAGGAGGCTCCATTGGCAAAGTCAACCGCTACCTTGATACCTTTCGTAAGGCTCGCGTCAGCAACGGTTGTAACGTAACTGACATAACTTTCGGACAAATCCTCTCCGCTGATCTCTCCGATCTTTCCACCACGTTCCCGATTGCCAGAGGAACTCAACTCCAGCAGAATTCGCTCCAGATCCTCTTCCTCTAGGTCGGTTAGCTTCCTCCCACCCGCTCCGAATAACTTTATTCCATTATCTTGATATGGGTTGTGAGAAGCAGATATGACTGCTCCTGGAACACCGTTACGCGCACAAAGGTGAGCCAAAGCTCCGGTGGGCATTACACCAAGATCAACGACATTGCCTCCGCCAGAGGATATCCCAGCGGCCAAAGCAGAACTCAACATCGCTCCAGACACCCTTGTATCTCTTGCTATATAAAGGGTGCACCCTTTATCTAGCAATCTCATGTAAGCCAATCCGAGAGATAAGGCTAGTTCCGGAGTTAGCTCGAGATTTGCAACACCCCTGATGCCATCTGTACCGAAGGAGATCACTGTCTAACGCTTGGAGTACTGTGGAGCTTTCCTGGCCTTCTTCAAACCGTACTTTTTAGATTCCTTCTCACGCGCGTCTCTCGTGAGAAATCCAGCAGCCTTCATTACCGAACGTAGTTCCGGGTTCACTTCAACGAGGGCTCTTGCCAATCCAAGTCTGATAGCACCCGCTTGGCCAGAAATCCCACCACCGTCAACGGTTATATCGACATCAAAGGTAGTCGATAAAGTCTGAGAAGTCATGGGCTCCATAGCGTAGTTACGACTTGTTAGGGAAGGTATGTAGTCTTCGACCGGTCTTCCATTTACAACTACCTTGCCTTCGCCTTCCCTGAGCCTGACGCGAGCAACCGCTTCTTTACGGCGCCCTGTACTTTGTGTTAGGGGTTTAGTTGCCATTGTATCCTACCTATCCCACGTAGTCTTGACTTTTTCTCGCACCGGAAAACTCCAGCGGAAGAGCGTTTTGTGCTTGATGAGGGTGTGTACTTCCTCCATAAACCTTCAGTTTCTTGGCCATCTTACGGCCAAGCGGACCCTTGGGCAACATACCCTTTATGGCCTTTTCAACAACAAACTCTGGTTTTTCTTCGAGTAGATCCTTATACAAAGACGCTCTCAAAGATCCAGGATAACCAGAGTGCCTGTATGCATACTTTCGCTCAGCCTTATTTGAGGTAAGCACTACCTTGGATGCGTTCACCACGATAACGTGGTCACCGCAGTCAAGGTACGGTGAATAGGCGGTCTTATGTTTACCCTTTAGTATTGTTGCGACCTCCGTCGCCAAGCGACCCAGGACCATGTCAGAGGCGTCAACAACAAACCACTGCCTAGTTATATCCGACTGTTTCGTAGCTACGGTCTTCATAATCCTCACCGAATATCTGTCATTATCGGCGCACTGTGCGCTCAAGACACAAGACAAAATCATATACGCTCGATACCCCAAGTCGGACCAGAAAAGTCCCATGAGTTTGTTCTTTCGAGCCATAGCCTGCGAGATAGAGGATCAAATGACTGGTAACCTACTCCAAATAAATAGAGACCTTCCGGTGGCGCCACTGAGTGCACAAGGGACCGATCACCTGACACGAGGGCCTGCCGTAGCACAACACCTTGTCGCCTGCCCAGGCCAACCTCCACTAACACAGAGACGATCGACCTAACCATTTGATGACAGAACGAGTTAGACCAGATCAAGATGTCCACGAAGTGATCGGACTCAACGATCTCTACACCATAAAGCCTACGTCGGGTTGGGCGACCGTCGTTCCCGCCTGACTTGCAAAACGCACGGAAGTCGTGGCTACCCACAAGCGCAAAAGAAGCGTTTATCATTTTCTTCACATCAAGCGGTTCTTGAATTGCCCAGCTCAAATCCCTTAAGAAAGGTGTCCCAGAGTTATTCTTAACTATCCGATACAGATAGAGCCGGTAACGTGCAGAGAATCGCGCAGAGAAACTACAAACCGTAGTCTCAAGAGCATGAACCTTGACTGAAGAGGGCAAAAGCCGGTTGATGGACCTAAGCGGAGCCTTTGATCTAGGGTCAGGCGCATCAAAGGAGATCACCTGACCTACCGCATGAACGCCTTTATCCGTCCGCCCCGCAACGACTATATCTATCTGGCGCTGGAAAACGACGGAAAGGGCGGACATCAACGCTCCGCCTACCGTCTCAACTCCCCCCGGCTGTACCCCGAAACCGTGGAACTGCGAACCGTTGTACGACACTAACGCAACCCAACGCATGACGAGGTGCCTCCGACGACCTGCTCCCTAAAAAACGGTCGCTCTTCAGATCTAAACCAGTTCGATAACTACCATTGGAGCGTTATCACCCTGCCGAGGACCCCTCTTTAGAACCCTTGTGTATCCACCGGGACGCTCTTCGTAACGAGGTGCCACCTCAGCGAATAGCTTGTGCGCCATGTCCTTATCTCGAAGGAAAGCTACCACCTGACGGTGATTGTGCACTCCGCCCTTTTTTGCTTTGGTGATGAGACGCTCAATTATTGGCTTCAGCATCTTAGCCTTCGCTTCGGTAGTCAAGATCGACTCTGCTGCAATTAGTGATGCCGCTAGATTTGCAAGCAATGCACGTTGATGCGCCGCACTGCCACCAAGCCTCTGTCCCTGTTTAGGTCGTCCAGGCACCATCAGTCTTTACTCCTTAGTGATAAACCTCTACGCTCCAACTTGTCTACAACTTCATCCAGCGACTTTTGACCAAAGTTCGTAATCGAAAGAAGATCCTCTGGTGTCCTTACAATCAGCTCTCCTATGGAGTTGATTTGCGCTCGTTTCAGACAGTTTCGAGGACGCTCAGTGAGCTCCAAGTCCTCGATCGGGAGATCAAGATCGGGTGAACGCTCCTCGAGCACCTCAGCCTCTGACAGTTCCAAACCGTGCGGATCATCGGAGATCTCGGCGACTAACGTGACAAGATTTCTCAACGTCTCACCTGCTGACGCTAGCGCTTCTCTCGGAGAGATCGAACCGTCGGTCTCAACGTCAAGAATTAGCTGATCGTAGTCGGTCGACTGCCCAACTCTGGTGGGTTCTACGTCTACGGCTACTCTCCTAACAGGAGAGAAAATAGAGTCAATGGGGATGATCCCGATCGACGAAGTCTTCTTGTTCTTTTCGGCGGAAGAGTATCCTCTCCCTCGCTCCACTACCGCATCCAAGGCGAGCCTGCCACGCTGCGAGAGTGTGGCAAGATGTAGATCAGGATTGACGATCTCAACGTCTGAGGAGAGAACAAAGTCTTCCGCTCGCACAATCCTGGGCCCGCGCACATCCAGGCGTATCGTCACCGGCTCGTCTGAATAACTTCTAAAGACTATATCTTTCAGGTTGAGAACGATATCGGTAACGTCTTCTTTAACACCCGGTAACGTGGTGAACTCATGCAGAGCATCATCGAAGCGTACCTGGGTTATAGCTGCTCCCGGAATCGAGGAAAGCAGAACACGTCGGAGCATTCCTCCCAAGGTGTAACCGAAGCCTGGCTCAAGCGGACCAAATACGAACTTTTGACGGCCACCTACCTCTTCACCCTGAGCCTCAATGGAGGGACGCTGAATATATAACACTCTCTCTCCTTAGTTCTTACTTCGAGTAAAGCTCGACGATCAGCTGTTCGCGCACCTGGACGTCGATCTGTTCCCGTAGCGGGGGGTTAAGCACCCTAACTGCATTCCCTTCCCGTTCAAGCCATCCTGGGAGCTGCCTGTCAAGGATATCCCTATTATGTTGCACTACGATAAGTTGCTCGGCCCTTTCGCCCAGGGATACAAGGTCACCCTTCTTGACTCTCATGGAGGGTATATCGACCCTCTTCCCATTTACAAGAACATGACGGTGACGAACGAACTGTCGAGCCTGCGACCTTGATGAAGCCCACCCTGCTCTGAACACCACGTTGTCTAGCCGGAGTTCGAGCATGCGGAGAAGGTTTTCACCAGTAATACCACTTTGACGGTTGGCTTCTTCATAGATGTTGCGAAACTGCTTCTCCAAGACCCCATATATTCTTCTTGCTTTTTGCTTTTCGCGCAGCTGCGCAGAGTACTCTGACCCTTGGCGAGTTCTATCGCGACCATGTTCGCCAGGAGGAAATGGCCTCGACTCCATCGGGCAACGAGATGAGTCACACTTTGGCCCCTTGAGGTAGAGCTTCATCCGCTCTCGTCTGCATAACCTACATACCGGTCCTGTATAACGTGCCACTTCGAACTTACACCCTTCTGCGTTTCTTAGGCCTGCAGCCGTTGTGAGGAATAGGAGTGACGTCTCTTACCGACACGATCTCGATACCGGCGTTCGCAATCGCGCGATGAGCCGTCTCTCTCCCAGAACCTGGTCCCTTAACTAAAACCTCGACCTGGCGTACTCCATGCTCCTGAGCCCTCTTAGCACAAGTTTCAGCAGCCACCTGCGCTGCGAAGGGGGTTGATTTTCTAGAACCCTTGAAACCTACGTTTCCAGCGGATGCCCAGGCCAAAACATTTCCCTGCTGATCTGTGATCGTCACGATCGTGTTGTTAAACGACGAGTGAATATGAGCCACTCCGTACGCTACATTCTTTCTTTCGCGCCTGCGAGGACGTCGTCCCCCGGCCCTTGGCTTAGCCATCAGCTAGAACCCTCCTATCATATAATCAACCTTGTCGGCTACTTGCGTGTTGCCTTCTTCTTACCGGCAACCGTCTTCTTGGGACCTTTTCTCGTTCTTGCGTTAGTGTGAGTGCGCTGACCGTGAACGGGAAGACCCCTTCGATGACGAAGCCCTTGGTAGCAACCAATTTGGATCTTGCGTTTGATATCTTGATCAACTTCACGTCTCAAGTCACCTTCGACCTGCAGGTTTTGATCAATATAGCTACGAAGCCTGCTCACTTCCTCATCGGTAAGATCCTTAACTCTAGTGTTAGGATCTACTTGCGTTTCTCGGCAGATCTTTTGCGACGTAGCTAATCCTATTCCATATATGTAGGTGAGGGAAATCTCAAGCCTCTTGTCCCTAGGGATATCAACACCTGCTATACGTGCCATAAAACGTTATCCTTGCCGCTGCTTATGTCTTGGGTTCTCGCAAATTACAAGAACTGTTCTCTCTCTCTTAATGACCTTGCACTTCTCGCAAATAGTCTTTACGCTTGGTCTAACCTTCATTTCGCGCACTCACCTAGTCTCTAACTAACCCTACTTTTCTCACCGTTTAGGAGAGGTACTTACTTATATCGGTAAGTAATGCGCCCTCTCGTAAGGTCGTAAGGAGTAAACTCAACCTGGACGCGATCTCCTGGCAGTATCCTTATGCGATGCATTCGCATCTTTCCAGAACTGTGGGCTAACACCTTATGCCCGTTCTCCAACTCGACACGAAACATTGCGTTGGGAAGAGGCTCAATAACTTTGCCCTCCACCACAATCACGTCCTCTTTTGGTTGCGACAGCTTACTCCTCCTAAATAAATGTTTACTACCTCAGCGGTTTAGAACACCACCTGGCAAAAATCACCCGAAAGGTCATTATAATAGCTAAACTTCACCAACCACCAAGATACCCTATAATTCCTAGGGAGCGGTGAAGATTTCTGGTCCCTCCTCTGTCACCGCAATAGTGTGTTCGAAGTGCGCTGAAAGGGACCCATCCTTCGTTACAACGCTCCAACCGTCAGAGAGCTGTACGGTCTCCGGCCCACCTACATTGACCATCGGCTCAACTGCGAACACGTTTCCTGCTCGCATCTTTGGTCCTGGAGATCCAGGCCAATAGTTCGGCACGTTAGGCGGTTCATGCATCGCCGTTCCAATTCCATGACCAACGTACTCCCGGACCACCGAGAACCCTGCCTTTTCACAGACCTCTTGAACCGCTCTTCCGACTTCATGAAGGTGCCTACCAGGCCACATCACATCTATCCCTGCATAAAGCGATCGTTCTGTGACCTCGATGAGTTGCTCCGCCAGCTTAGACACCTTTCCAACGGCGGCGGTATAAGCAGCATCGCCATGGTACCCCTCCACGATAGCGCCTGCATCGATGGATATGATGTCCCCTTCCTGTAACCTATATTTTCCAGGAATTCCGTGTACGATCATGGAGTTCGGGGATGTACAGATTACAGCAGGGAAACCGTGATAGTTCAAAAAGTTAGAACGAGCTCCCCTTTTTTCGAGCACCTCCCTGGCCACCTTATCGATCTCGAGGGTCGTTACCCCTGGACGGATCGCCTCCCTTGTCTTTTCATGTATCTCTGCTACCACTCGCCCTGCTTTTCGCATCTTGGCGAGCTCTTCTTTTGTTCTAATCATTATCTACGCCTGTCGACACTACAACTAAAGGTCAATGGGGTTTCCCCTCATTCTGTTTATGACGGAGATCAGCCTTGCCATTACCTCATCAGGATCACCAACGCCGTTTACTACAACCAGCCTATCTCTGTCCTGGTAGTAACGAATCAACGGTGCAGTCTGAGTCTCATAGAGATCTAAGCGCCTTTGAATGGCTGCCTCTGTATCATCTTCCCTTTGAATTACCTCACCACCACAACTGTCGCAAGTCCAGTCGTGTTTTGGTCGATCGGTCAACGAGTAGTTTGCTCCACACACCGAGCAGACCCGACGAGAAGCTAGGCGTTTCAGAACCAGATCGGTCGGCACATCGAGATCCACAACGATATCTAAGTCAAAGGGATAAAGGATCTTTTCGAGGTCCTGGGCCTGGCCCAGCGTTCTTGGGTAACCGTCAAGTAAGAACCCTCTTAGTCGTGCATCAGGCTCTTCTAGCCTCTCCTTGACCACCCCGGTTATCACCTCGTCCGGAACAAGCTCTCCCTTTTCCATGTAACTCTTGGCCAAGGTGCCAAACTCGGATGTTCCCTTGGCGGCAGATCGAAGCATATCTCCTGTTGAGATATGCGGAATCACATAATGGTGAGATAGGCGGGTGGACTGGGTACCTTTACCCGCACCTTGCTTACCAAGCATTACGATGCGCGTGGGAGTGGCCATAGCTTTGCAACCTCGACTTAGCGCAGAAAACCGTCGTAGTTTCGCATCGTCAGCTGGGAGTCGATCTGCTTCAGGGTCTCTAGACCAACTCCTACAGCGATCAGAAGGGTCGTTCCAGCAAAGGGTACGTTGTTGACATGCCAGAGCGCAAGCAATATTGCTGGTATCAAAGCCACTGCTGCCAAGAACAAGGCCCCTGGAAAGGTGATGCGATTGAGAATCTGTCCGAGATAACGCTCAGTATTCGGACCAGGTCTAACCCCTTGAATGTAACCACCCTGTTTCCTAATAATCTCTGACTGCTGATGAGGGTCAAAAGACACCTGCACGTAGAAGAACGTAAACATGACAATCAGTACGCCGTAGATAGAAATGTAAAAGAGACTCGTGGAAGAGACGAGATGATTATTTACGAAAGATCGAAAAGGTGCCCACGGTATGATACTCGCCAAAAGTACCGGGAAATACAGGATCGAAGACGCAAAAATTATCGGTATAACACCGGCCTGATTCACCTTGAGGGGAATATAGCTGTTACCGCCTTCGTACATTTTTCTTCCCACAACCCGACGTGCAAAGACCACTGGAATTCGCCTCTGTCCCTGCTCGACAAAGACAATCGCTACGAGAATCGCAACTGCAACCACAAAAACTACTACGAACTTGAATACCCCAGCGTCGGCAAGGATAATCCTACCTGCAGAGGGAAGGCTGGCAACCACGTTGGCAAAGATCAAAATCGACATGCCCTGACCAATCCCTCTTTGCGTGACGAGCTCACCCATCCACATAACTAAAGCAGTACCGGCAGTAAGGGTCAGCACTATGAACAAGACCCTTGGGACGGTGAAGTGGGGAATCAAATCGACTGGCCGGCCATTACTGCTCAAAAGACCAGTGCCGCCATCATGGAATATGAACGCAAGTCCAGTTGCCTGCATGAGCGCCAGCGCTATAGTCAGATACCTTGTAGTCTGCGTTATCTTCTTTTCACCAACCGCACCTTGGTCACGCCACTCTTCCAGCTTCGGAATCACCGTCGTAAGGAGCTGGATAATGATCGACGATGTAATATAGGGCATGACTCCGAGGCCAAAAAGAGCGGCCCTGGCTATCGCGCCACCCGAGAATAGATTTAGAAAACCAAAGACGCCTCCGTTGACCTGGGACTCAAGCGTCTGAATCTGATGAAAGTCAATGCCAGGAACTGGTATGTTGGCGCCCAACTGGTATAAGGCGATAATTAATAGGGTAAACAGTAACTTATTTCTTAGGTCAGGAACCCTGAACACATTTTTTAGGCTTGAAAGCACAGCCCGAACTCCTCAACAGTTATACGCCTTATCGAGTGACCCATACCATGAATCTAACACAACTTTATAAAACAACCTCAACCCGACAGGTTTCAAGAGGTTAACGGTTCATCAAAGCATTACCTTGCGCTGGAACCCGCCTTCCACCGTTTGGCTTCTCAAGGATAACTGGAGAACCACCAAGAGCACGAATCTGTTCCGCAGCCTTCTTCGAGAACCCGTGGGCAGAGACCGTGATCGCCTTAGAGAGTGTACCTTCAGCCAACACCTTCACTAAGGTTCCCTTACGCACTACGCCACGACGATACAGGATCTCAGGATCCACTACCACGACACCTTGTACAGCGAGCTCTTCTAGCGTTTGTAGATTCACTACACTGTAGGACACTCGGAAAGGATTATGAAACCCTTTCAACTTGGGGAGGCGTTGAGTTAGAGGCAGCTGACCGCCTTCAAATCCCAAAGGAATGGTATCTCTTGCACCTTGACCCTTGGTACCGCGGCCAGCAGTCTTGCCACCTTTGCCTCCAGTACCGCGTCCAACCCGCTTACGGTCTTTGTGTGAACCCTTAGCGGGTTTCAAATCGTGTGTATTTAACAACCTAACCCACCTCTTCCACTTCGATTAGGTGAGGTACCCGCCTAATCATCCCTCTTATCTCAGGTCGATCCACCAGTTCGTTGGAGGTACCAATGCCGTGTAAACCAAGAGCTCTAAGCGTTCCTCTGTGCTTCGGCTTGGTTCCAATGGATGAACGCACTTGAGTAACTTTCAAACTCTTCACCATAGCTACGCCTCTCTTCTCGCCTTTTCAGAAGCTTCATAGGCACGCAAGATGCCACTTGGAGTAACCTCGTCAGGCGCCTTACCTCTGAGCTTTGCAATCTCGTCAGGGCGCTTTAGTTGCTTTAGACCCTCTATCGTTGCGTGCGCAACATTAATACCGTTAGAAGATCCAAGGGACTTAGCAAGGATGTCTTTTATCCCAGCCATCTCCAAAATTGCTCTCGCTGCACCGCCTGCTATGACGCCTGTACCTGGTGCCGCAGGCTTTAGAAGAACTCTGCCTGCCCCGGCTTCTCCCAAAATTGGATGCGTTATGGTTCCACCAGCCAGAGGTACCTCGATCATAGCCTTTTTCGCTTCTTCGATGCCTTTTTGAACAGCCAGTCCGGCCTCTTTGGCTTTACCATAACCCAGACCAACACGCCCGTTTCCGTCACCGACGACCATAAGAGCGGTGAAGGAGAACCTACGCCCACCCTTTACCACCTTGGCAACTCGATTAACCTTTATCGTTCTTTCTTCAAACTCGGACTCAGCCATTAAAACACCAAACCCCCTTCACGGGCAGACTCAGCCACGGCGGCAACCCTACCATGATAAGCAAAACCACCTCGATCAAACACAACAGCACTAACTCCGGCCGCCTTGGCTCTTTCAGCTATCATCGAACCGACCTTCTTGGCAGCTTCAATATTGCCCGTTTTGGATCCCTTGAACGAAGCGTCGTAAGTCGAAGCATACGCAAGCGTCTTACCGACTGAGTCGTCGATTACCTGTGCAACAATGTGCTGATTGGACCTGTAAACGGCAAGACGGGGTCTCTCACTAGTGCCCGCAATATATTTTCGAACTCTAAAGTGTCTTTTTTGTCTCCGTTTTACAGAGATATGGGACCTATCCGACATCTAAATCTCCTATACCTACTTGCCGGCCTTACCGACTTTGCGGAGGACTTTCTCATTCTCATATCGAACACCTTTACCCTTGTAGGGCTCCGGTTTGCGAATCTTGCGAATGTTAGCGGCTACCTGACCTACTAGCTCTTTATCTATGCCGCTCACCGCAATCTTGGTCGGAGTAGGACAAGCAAACTCGATACCAGCTGGCGCCTCCACAACCACAGGATGTGAAAATCCAAGCGCTAACTCAAGCTCTTTTGGCGACTTTACTGCAGCGCGGTAGCCAACGCCAACGATATCTAGATTCCTAACGAAACCAACCGTTACCCCATTGACCATGTTCGCTATGAGTGTACGGCTAAGACCATGCATAGCTCGAGCCGTCCGTGAGTCGTCTACCCTTGAGACAACGATCACACCATTTTCAATGTTCAAGGTCACCTGGGAGGGCAGGGTTCTCGATAGCGAACCCTTGGGACCTTTTACTTCGACGTAGTTTCCCTCACCAACAGAGACCTCAACACCTGATGGAATAGGTACCGGAACCTTACCAATTCTTGACATAATTACCTCGCAATTTACCAGACATAGCAGATAACCTCTCCACCCATATGAGCCTTGCGAGCCTCTCTGTCGGTCATCAAGCCCTTCGAGGTCGATAACACAGCCACACCAAGCCCACCAAGAACCCTGGGGATCGCATCCGCTCTTCTGTACACCCTCAGTCCCGGCTTTGAGACCCTTTGAATACCGTTGATTGCAGCCTGTCGGGTGGGCGAGTACTTTAGTGTAACTTCAAGTACACTTCCAGGACGATCGGCAGCGTCTGACATGCGATATCCGGCAATGAAGCCCTCTTTTTCCAAGATCTTGGCTAAATTTTCCTTGACCTTAGACCCTGGCATCAACACCTTCTCATGTTTTGCTGAACTTGCGTTGCGAATTCGAGTCAGCATATCTGCGATGGGATCACTCATGCTCATAACTACTCCCTACCAACTCGCCTTTTTGACACCAGGAATCTCCCCTGCGTGGACCATCTCTCGCAAACAAATCCTGCAAAGACCGAACTTCCTAAAAACAGCGTGAGGTCTACCACATCTCTTACAACGGGTGTAAGCCCTAACCTTAAACTTTGGGGTTCTAGCCTGCTTTGCGATTAAAGACTTTTTTGCCACTAGTTCTGCACACCCTCTCTCTTGAACGGAAAGCCAAATGCGTCTAACAGTGCTTTCCCTTGCGCATCGTTTTTTGCCGTGGTAACTATGGTGATGTCCATACCTCTTGTAGCGTCCACAGAGTCGTAATTGATCTCAGGAAAGATTAGCTGCTCTGTAACACCCAGGGTATAGTTGCCATGGCCATCAAAGGACTTGGGGTTCAGTCCCCTAAAGTCTCGAATTCGAGGGATAACAACAGCTATCAAGCGGTCAAAGAACTCCCACATCCGGTCTCCGCGCAACGTCACGCGCACGCCAATAGCGTTACCGGCGCGCAACTTAAAGCCGGCTACAGACTTCTTAGCTCTCGTCACAACGGCCTTTTGTCCGGCTATGGTTTCGAGATCTCTCACAGCATTCTCGATGAGAGACGGTTGTTGAGTAGCACGTCCAACACCAATGTTAATCGAGATCTTCTCAAGAGTTGGGACCTCCATTACATTGGAGAGACCCAATGACTCCTTCAGAGCTTGCTTAATCTCGCTCTCGTAGCGCTCCTTCAACCTAGGTCGCACAACACTTACTACTTCGCTCATAGTTCAGCACCACACTTCGCACATACTCGGCTCTTCTTACCATCAGCGTCCATAGAGTACCCAACACGAGTGGGCCCGCACTTGGAACATAGCATCGCCACATTCGATACGTGCATGGGCATAGCCTTATCAATAATGCCGCCTTGGGTCGTCGCTGAAGTGGGCTTTGTATGTCGCTTCGCAACGTTTACACCCGCCACTACGACACGGCTCTCTTTGGGAAGCACTCTAACTACCTCCCCTTCTTGACCTCTATCCTTGCCAGCGATAATGCGGACCTTGTCGCCTTTTTTGATCTTCATTTACAACACCTCCGGAGCTAGGGAGACGATACGCATAAAACGCTTGTCTCGCAACTCCCGACCTACAGGTCCAAATATACGGGTACCACGAGGCTGCATGGCATCGTTTATAAGAACAGCTGCGTTCTCATCAAAGCGTATATAACTGCCATCAGCTCTTCGCTTCTCTTTCTTTACCCTCACGACCACACATTTGACAACATCGCCCTTTTTAACTGCCGCTCCTGGGATTGCGTCTTTTACGGTCGCCACAAATACATCACCAATGCTCGCATAACGCCGCCTCGAGCCACCTAGCACCTTGATGCAAAGTACCTCTTTAGCCCCGGAGTTATCCGCTACCTTAAGACGGGTCTCTTGCTGTATCATCGTGCACGCTCCACAATCTCTAGAAGCCGCCATCTTTTGAGTTTCGAGAGCGGACGAGTCTCCATCACTCTGACGGTATCTCCTACCTGAGCAGTTCCCTCGCCATCATGGACGTATAGTCTCTTTGTTCTTTGGACCGTACGCTGATATCTAGGGTGTCTTACCCTCTCCGTGATAGCCACAACTACGGTCTTATCCATAGAGGAAGAGACGACGATCCCCTCTCTAACCTTTCTCCGACCCCTATCGGCTGATCGACTATCCGTCATCTTCCTGCTCCCTTGTCTTTCGAACTCGCATCCCTTTCTGCCTTCAACGTCAGAAGTCTTGCAACCTCTTTCTTCAGGTGGGACAGACGAGCTGTATTCGTTGACTGCGCCGTTGCTAATTGAAAACGTAAGGTGAATAGTTCTCTCTTAGTCTCTTCCAGCTTTTCTTCCAGCTCGACATCAGCTAGAACACGTAGATCCTTAGCCTTCGTCATGCCCCAACCTCCGACACAGAGTTCATCTCATCCTTTACGACAAAACGAGCCTTTATGGGAAGCTTCTGAATAGCTCGGTTCATAGCGGCGGAAGCGAGCTCCTCTGAGACACCGCCCAGCTCGAACATGATTCGCCCTGGTTTTACTACCGCTACCCAAAACTCTGGGTTTCCCTTCCCAGACCCCATACGGGTCTCGGCTGGCTTCTTAGTGATCGGTTTATCAGGGAAAATGCGAATCCAAACCTTACCACCACGTCGAACATGTCTAGTCATCGCGATACGAGCTGCCTCGATTTGCCGAGCGGATATCCATCCTGGTTCGAGGGCCTGGATCCCATACTGACCAAACATGATCTCATTGCCGCCTTTGGAGACACCTCCCATGCGACCCCTTTGTACCTTACGGTGGCGAACCCTTCTAGGCATCAACATAGCTACTAATCCACCTCTCGCTTAAAGTGCGGCGCCTCTGGAGCGGAGTCCTTTGTTCGCCTTTCGATCTCCTCTTCCTCCTGAAGGAGCCTCTCGAGGGCATCGGTCTCTGCGTCTTTTGGTTCTAAGATCTCAGCGGGCGCAAGACCGGTCCTTTCCTCAATCGAGCTACTGCTCTCGACAACCACCCCGGCCTGTTCTGGACGTCTCTTGCCACCGCCTGCGGTAATAACTCTTCGTGGTTTATCTGCGCCTTGGTTACCCTCAGAAACCGCCCTCTCATCAACAGCAGTCTTATAGGGCAAGATGTCTCCCTTGTAAATCCAAACCTTTACGCCGATACGACCAAAAGTCGTGCGTGCCTCCCTGAAACCATAGTCAATATTGGCTCTCAAGGTATGACGAGGGACCCGCCCCTCACGGTAGGACTCCTTACGGGCCATCTCAGCTCCGCCTAGGCGCCCGGAACACATAACGGTAACTCCCTGACCTCCAGATTTCTCAACTACCTGGATAGCTCTCTTCATCGCACGTCGGAAAGAAACACGCCGGGACAGCTGATCAGCGATACCCTGTGCGACTAAAGTTGCGTCTAGCTCCGGATGCTTTATCTCTTCTATATTGATCTGAACTTTGGGGTTGCCCGTAAGAGCAGCCAGATGCTGCCTAAGCCTCTCCGCCTCAGATCCTTTCTTTCCAATTACGATACCAGGACGCGCTGTATGGATATCAACCTTGAGCCGGTCCCGGGTGCGCTCAATCTCAACCTTCGACACAGCGGCAGTTTCAAGCTCTTCCATCAGATACTTACGGATCTTGTAGTCTTGCACGATCCATTCCTGATAGTGCCTTTCGTCAAACCAGCGTGACTTCCAATCTGTCGTTACTCCAAGGCGAAAACCGTAAGGATTTACTTTCTGTCCCATATCAGTTTTTCTCTACTTCCCCGTCTGCCACGGTATCATCATCATTTTGCTCCTTGATATCTACAGCGCCCTTAGGGGCTGAATCTACCTCCATCGTCACCGACGAGGCCTCCAGCGCATCGCTGTCAACAACCGAAGCCTCACTATTTGAGCCTTCATCGATCTTCGGGGAGTTCTTGTCATTCCGAGCTCCACGTGACGAACGCACTCTGCGAGCACGCCTTCCCGCCGCATCGTCACGGCTTCGCTCTCTAAGGCGCCTAAGTTCTCCTTCGGAGAGTCTTTGAACCTCAATTACGATGTGACTAGTCCTCTTCCTGATACGGCCGGCACGCCCACGCGCCCTTGGACGAAAACGCTTCAAGGTGGCTCCCTCATCCGCATAGGTCGCCGAGACGAAAAGCTCTTCTGGAGGCAAACCATAAAGATTTGCAGCGTTCGCCGCTGCTGAGCGGAGGACCTTTGCAACAACCTCCGCCGCTCCTCTTTCCGTTAGAGAGAGGCGCTCCATAGCCTTGACAACACTTTGCCCCCTAATCAGGTCGAGAACCTCTCTCACCTTCGAGGCAGACATCTGGTAGGAACGGTGAACGGCCCTAGCCTTTTCAACAGTTTGATCGCTCATCTACCTACGCCTTCCAGCTCTCTCTTGACCCGCATGGTAACGGAAGGTGCGAGTTGGGGCGAACTCTCCGAGCTTGTGTCCAACCATAGCCTCCGTGACATACACCGGAACGTGCTTGCGACCATCATGAACTGCGATTGTGTGACCGACCATGTCAGGGATAATGGTCGACCTTCTCGACCAGGTCTTAATTACCTTTTTTTCGCCATCAGCGTTGAGAACATCCACCTTTTTGAGCAGATGATCATCGACGAAGGGACCCTTCTTCAAACTACGGGGCATCTAAGCAACTACCTCCTGGCTCCGCGCGTACGTCTGCGTCTAATAATCAACTTGTCGGAGTCCTTCTTTCGGCTCCTCGTGCGGCCTTCCGGTTTACCCCAAGGTGATACGGGATGCCTTCCACCAGAAGTCTTACCTTCGCCACCACCAAGAGGGTGATCGACAGGGTTCATTGCCACACCTCGAGTTTGAGGACGAACTCCCTTCCACCTGTTACGACCTGCCTTACCGACAGATAGCAGCTCGAACTCAGAGTTGCCAACTTCGCCGATTGAGGCTCGGCAATCTATCGGAACTCTTCTCATCTCTGTAGAAGGGAGACGAAGAGTGGCATAGTCACCTTCTCTTGCCACTAGCTGCACACCCATGCCTGCCGAACGGGCAATCTTACCACCTTGACCTGGCCGTAACTCGACATTATGGACCACAGTTCCAACGGGAATTACTCGCAGAGGCAGTGCGTTACCCACCTTTATATCTGCGCCAACCCCGGACATGACCGTATCCCCCACGCTCAGTTTGGCCGGGGCGAGTATGTAGCGCTTCTCACCATCCAGATAGTGCAATAAAGCGATTCTTGCATTACGGTTAGGATCGTACTCAATAGCCGCCACCTTCGCAGGCACACCGTCTTTGTTCCTTTTGAAGTCGATCAGACGATATCGATTTTTGTTACCACCACCTCTATGGCGTGCAGTCTTTCGTCCATATGAGTTTCGACCACCAGTGGACTTGGCCGGTCTGAGCAGAGACTTCTCAGGTTTCTCCTTTGTGATCTCACTGAAGTCAGATACGCTCTGAAACCGTCTTCCGGCGCTTGTGGGTTTCCTCTTTCGAATAGCCACTACTACTCCTACTTCTCAAACAGATCGATCGAATCGCCTTCGGCGAGCCTAACCATGGCATGCTTCTTGGTACTGCCATTGACCCAGGTGCCGTTCTTACGGTTTCTTTTTCGCTTACCCTTACGATTAAGCGTGTTTACCGCTAATACCTTTACGTCAAAGAGCTTTTCAACGGCATAACGAACATCAACCTTCGTAGCCCTACCGTCTACTTCAAAACAGTAGACACCTTCGTCCATCAGCTTGTAACTCTTCTCAGAGACAACCGGCCTCTTTACAATTGCGTACGGATCAAACCCTGCCATTACTGCTCAGCCTCTCCTAGTATGACCTTTGCTTTACCTTGGCTAACTGCCTCTAACGTCCCCGGGGTAAACACGATCGCCTCGTTTACCAAGACGAGATAAGCACTCAACTGCGACGGAAAGGCTACCTCTACTTGTGGCAGGTTTCGGAAGCTTTTAGCGAGAACCTCATCTTCTGAGGAAACCACCATCAACACTGATCCTTCGAGACCTAGCTTCTCAAGCCACTGGGCTGCCTTCTTTGTGGAGGGTTGACCGTTATCAAACCCATCGAGTACAAATACGTTACCCGCCTCTGCACGATCAGAGAGAGCACCCCAAAGTGCCTGAGCAACCATCTTCTTCGGAGTCTTTTGCTTGTAACTGCGTGGCTTTGGACCAAGAGCCACGCCACCCCCGCTGAAGTGAGGTGCGCGCGTAGAGCCCTGGCGTGCCCTACCTGTACCTTTTTGCCTATAGGGCTTTGCCCCTCCACCGGAGACCTCCGCCCTAGTCTTGGTGGACTGGGTTCCAGCCCGAACACCAGCTAGCTGCCCCACAACAACCTGGTGCATGAGAGCTATGTTCGGCTGTCGACCAAACACCGTTTCTTTCAGTTCGACAGAACCTACTTCAACTCCATCTCCATCGACCTTCTTGGCCGAACGTACCTCAAAGACCTCTTCCTTTGCAAACTTAGTCACTACTTACCGCCTCTCACGGAGGAACGAATCACAACGCGCCCACCCTTGGGCCCCGGAACAGATCCTTTCACTAAAATGAGCTGCCGCTCGGGATCAGCTTGAACAATCTCCAGGTTGAGCGTTGTAACGCTACCTCCACCGTACTGACCGGCCATGCGGGTACCCTTAAACACACGCCCCGGAGTGGCACAGGCACCGATCGAACCGGGAGCTCGATGATGTTTATGGTTACCGTGTCCAGCACCCTGGCCCTTGAAGTTATGACGCTTCATGCCGCCGGAGAACCCATGCCCCTTAGATGTCGCCGTAACGTCTACGCGATCACCTGTTTGAAATATCTCCGCACCGAACTCATCGCCACTAGCAAGATCGAGACCATCGACCCCTCTAAGCTCCATGATCGCAACGCCGGGCTCTACACCAGACTTCTCGAACTGCCCGAGAACGGGTTTGGAAACCCTTGACCGCTTACGTACCCCGTAAGTTACCTGTAGGGCCTGATAGCCGTCGGACTGTTCAGTCTTTGCCCGCACAACGCGAACCGGCGTCACCTTGACTACGGTGACCGGTATGAACCGATTCTTCTCATCCCAGATGTGGGTCATACCAACTTTTTCACCCACGATAGCCTTAGCTGCCATTTGAGTAATCCTCATCCAATACTGGTGCCAAATAGCACCTGACACAAATAATCCGCCAGAGAGGCGGAACTAAACTTTTGCCGATAGGTCCCCTGTGCAACAGGGCTCAACCGGACTTCAGAGTAAAACCTAGGTAATTCTAACCCGTCTTAATCAAAACCCCTACCCATCTAGGGCTATTTTGACTCCTATTGAATCTTGATTTCAATATCCACGCCCGCCGGAAGGTCTAGCCTTTGTAGTGAATCGACCGTCTTTGGGGTGTGGTCCACAATATCGAGCATCCGCTTGTGCACTCGCATCTCAAAGTGCTCCCTCGAATCCTTGTGTTTGTGTGGAGACCTGATGACCGTATACCTGTGAATCTCCGTCGGCAACGGCACTGGACCCACAACCTTGGCTGAGGTACGAAGAACAGTGTCCACTATCTTCTTAGTGGAACTCTCAATTATTTCATGATCGAACGCTTTAAGACGAATCCTTATTCTCTGCTTGCCTGACTCTGCCAATTTCATTCACACCTTAGATCAGTAAGAGGCCCAGGACAGATGCCCTGGGCCTCAGCATGTAAAACTAACTACTTAATAATCTTCGTTACGGCTCCAGCACCAACGGTGCGTCCGCCTTCACGAATAGCGAACCTCAGACCTTCGTCCATGGCTATGGGCTTTTGAAGTTCAACGGTCATGGTAATATTGTCGCCCGGCATTACCATCTCAGTCCCCTCAGGGAGAGTAATCGTTCCGGTAACATCGGTCGTTCTGAAGTAGAACTGTGGACGGTAGTGGTTGAAGAAAGGCTTATGACGCCCACCTTCTTCCTTTGAGAGCACGTACACGTTTGCTTCGAACTGAGTATGCGGTGTGATGGAACCAGGCTTGCAAAGAACCTGACCACGCTCCACATCAGTCTTCTTAACACCTCTCAAAAGCGCACCAATGTTATCACCGGCGATGCCTTCGTCGAGGAGCTTGTTGAACATCTCAACACCTGTGCAAACCGTCTTTTGGGTGTCCCTGAGACCGACGATCTCAATTTCATCACCAACTTTGAGTACACCTTGTTCAACCTTACCGGTTACAACAGTACCACGACCAGATATGGTGAACACATCTTCGATTGGCATAAGGAATGGACGATCGATCGGACGCTGAGGCTCAGGTATGTAATCATCTACTGCCGCCATAAGCTCGAGGATCTTGGCTTCCCACTCTTTATCACCTTCGAGAGCCTTTAGGGCCGATACACGAACCACAGGGGTATCGTCACCAGGGAAGTCATACTCATTGAGGAGTTCCCTTACCTCAAGCTCTACAAGATCTAACAACTCCTCGTCGTCGACCATGTCAGATTTGTTCAATGCCACGACGATGTAAGGAACGCCTACTTGACGAGCCAAAAGCACGTGCTCACGAGTCTGAGGCATAGGGCCATCGGTGGCGCTTACGACCAAGATAGCTCCATCTACCTGTGCTGCACCTGTAATCATGTTTTTGATATAGTCAGCGTGACCCGGCATGTCGACGTGAGCATAGTGACGCTTGTCAGTCTCATACTCGACATGGGAGATAGAGATTGTTATACCTCTAGCCCTCTCCTCGGGGGCGTTATCGATCTGGTCGAAAGGCTTGAACTTAACGTTAGGGTTGTTCTCCGCCAAGACCTTGGTGATCGCCGCAGTCAAAGTTGTCTTGCCATGGTCGATATGTCCCATGGTTCCTATGTTCAAGTGAGGCTTACTCCGCTCGAACTTTTGCTTGGCCATTTTATTGCTCCGTTATACCTAGTTGCGTCTCTCGACGGCATGCACGACTATTACAGGCTGATACAGTCTATTCACCACGTACTCGAGCTACGATCTCTTTTGCGATCGAATCTGGTACTATTTGGTAAGAGCCGAACTGCATTGAGTAGGTAGCACGTCCCTGGGTTCTAGACCTCAAGTCTGTAGCATACCCAAACATCTCAGAGAGCGGTACCTGTGCTCGAATAACCTGAGCATTACCCCTCTGATCCATTCCTTCGACCCTTCCACGCCTGGAGGAAAGGTCCCCGATAACGTCACCCATGTACTCTTCAGGGGTAACTACTTCAACAGCCATAATAGGCTCTAGAAGCACCGGGCTCGCAGCCCTGGCTGCCTTCTTGACAGCCATGGAACCAGCGATCTTAAAGGCCATCTCCGAAGAGTCGACCTCGTGGTATGAACCGAAGACCAACGTTGCGCGAACGTCTACCATAGGATAACCGGCTACCACACCACTTTGTAACGCTTCCTGAATACCGGCGCCAACCGCAGGAATGTACTCACGGGGAATCACACCCCCGGAAATCTTATCCACGAACTCAAATCCACCACCCGGACCGAGCGGCTCTAGATTGATGACGACATGCCCGTACTGACCACGACCTCCGGACTGGCGAACATACTTCTCCTCGATCTTCTCAACCGCTTTGGTAATAGTTTCGCGATAGGCAACCTGAGGCTTACCAACGTTCGCCTCCACCTTGAACTCCCGTAGCATACGGTCAACAAGAACCTCAAGATGGAGCTCACCCATTCCGGAGATAACCGTCTGACCGGTCTCCTCGTCTGAGCGGACCCTAAAAGTTGGGTCCTCCTCCGACAGCGCAAAGAGGGCGCGACTCATCTTTTCCTGGTCAGCCTTGGTCTTAGGTTCAACCGCCACGTGAATCACTGGCTCAGGGAACTCAAGCGCCTCCAGCACAATAGGGTTGTCAGGGCTACAAAGAGTGTCACCAGTGGTTGTGTGCTTCAACCCGACCGCAGCAACGATATCACCCGCATAGACGGTATCGATATCTTCCCTGTGGTTAGCGTGCATAAGCAGTATGCGTCCAATGCGCTCCTTCTTGTCCTTGGTAGAGTTTAGGACCGTAGCACCCTTCTCCAAGGTTCCCGAATAAACCCTAAAATAAGTCAACTTTCCAACAAATGGATCAGTCATGATTTTGAAAGCCAGAGCTGAAAAGGCCTCTTTGTCATCGGGTCTGCGTACCAGTTCATCATTCCCCGACATAGAGACACCCTGCGCTGGATCAATATCCAAAGGAGAGGGTAGAAAATCCACAACTGCATCAAGCATGGGCTGAACGCCCTTGTTCTTGAAGGCCGATCCACACAACGTCGGTACTGCATGACCGGCTATCGTTACCCTTCTAACCACCTGTCTCAAAAAATCAGGGGTCATGGGCTCTTCGGAGAGATAAGCCTCCATCAACGGATCGTCGTAGCTGGAGAGAACATCGATAAGCTCGTGATGCGCTGTCTCAGCCGCTTCTTTCAGTTCCTCCGGTATCTCAATAACTGTGTACTTCTCGCCAAGCGCATCTTCCCAGACTTTCGCCTTCATCTCTATAAGATCGACGATACCTTTAAAGTCACCTTCCGATCCGATGGGAAGCTGTATAACAGCCGGCACCGCCTCAAGGCGATCTTTGATCATCTCTACACATCGGTCGAAGTTGGCACCTACACGGTCCATCTTGTTTATAAAGCACATCCTTGGCACACCATATTTGTTTGCCTGCCGCCAAACCGTCTCCGTCTGTGGTTCCACCCCAGCTACTGCGTCAAAAACGGCTACCGCTCCGTCAAGAACTCGAAGCGATCTCTCCACCTCAACGGTAAAGTCAACGTGCCCTGGAGTATCGATAATGTTTATTCTGTGATCCTTCCAAAAGCAGGTCGTAGCTGCGGAGGTTATAGTAATACCGCGCTCCTGCTCTTGGGGCATCCAGTCCATTGTGGCTGCACCTTCGTGAACCTCGCCGATTTTATAGTTCTTGCCGGTGTAGTACAAAATACGCTCTGTAGTCGTCGTCTTGCCGGCGTCGATATGCGCCATGATGCCGATATTTCGTATCCTCTCAATTGGATACTCTCGCTTGGTGCTCATTTTTACTGTGCTTAATCCCTTTTCTTAAAATCTCAAGCTATCGCTCATACCTAAAACCCTGCCGAACAAGACGCCGGTTAGCTACCACCTATAGTGTGCAAACGCCTTATTGGACTCAGCCATCTTGTGCAGGTCCTCTTTACGTTTAACCGATGCCCCGATGCCCGAGGAAGCGTCAAGGATCTCGTTAGCCAACCTCTGAACCATCGTCTTTTCTCTTCTTGCTCGGGAGTAGCCCACGATCCAACGTATCGAGAGAGTCGTTCCTCTTCTGTTTTTGACGTCCACCGGAACCTGATACGTCGCACCCCCGACTCGCCGCGACCTGACTTCAAGCTCTGGTTTGGTATTTTCAACCGCTCTTTTTAGTACGGTCAAAGGGTCATTACCAGTCTTTTCTCGAATCTCTTCCAAGGCACCGTAGACGATGTGCTGCGCTAAAGTCTTTTTACCCCTGGACAGAACCTTGTTAGTCAACTGGGTTACCAGTACGGAGTGGAACACTGGATCTGGCGCCAACTCTCTGCGCTCTACTGGACCTTTCCGTGGCACGTCTTTACTTCTCCCTCTTTGCGCCGTAGCGACTTCTAGCTTGCTTTCTGTTCTTAACCCCTGCAGTATCTAAGGTTCCTCTAATGATCTTGTATCGCACTCCAGGAAGATCCTTCACACGACCACCACGAACAAGTACTATGGAGTGTTCCTGAAGGTTGTGTCCCACACCTGGAATGTAGGCGGTTACCTCGACACCGGAGGTAAGCCTCACTCGAGCTACCTTTCGAAGCGCTGAGTTGGGCTTCTTTGGTGTAGTGGTATACACCCTTGTGCAGACCCCACGCCTTTGAGGCGACCCCTTTAGAGCCGGAGTCTTCGTCTTAGTTCTCTTGGTCTCTCGACCTTTGCGCACCAGTTGAGCGATCGTAGGCACGACAATCCTCTCTCAAAATTTTCATTGAGTCTGCGGCAGACATCTTCCACCGCGACAAACCAAAGTTACATAATATGCGGACGGCCTACTCTTCGGTACAAAAACCGTGTCCGCCCGCATAATTTTATCCACAATTACCCTACAGTTCACCGGTAAGGTCCGGTGGAGTATCTTCGTTGTAGTCGAAGTCCTCGACATCATAAGACACATCGAACCCTTCGTCTACTACATCAGACGCCCTATACTCGCCGTAAAATCCGTAGTCATCATCGTAGTCCTGCGACGACCAGAAAGAAAGAGGCTTCGCATCAGGAGCACTCACCTGGAAGGCTCTGTAGCTCTTCATTCCGGTTCCAGCAGGTATTAATTTCCCTATAATGATGTTCTCTTTCAACCCAAGAAGAGAATCAGACTTACCTTCGATCGCTGCCTCCGTGAGAACCCTGGTGGTCTCTTGGAAGGAAGCTGCCGAAAGCCAAGACTCAGTCGCCAAAGACGCCTTGGTAATACCCATAAGCTCAGGCCGGCCTTCTGCAGGCTTTCCACCACGGGAGACAACCGCTCGGTTCGTGTCTGCATACACACGAGCATCCACGCGCTCTCCAGGTAGAAAATCCGTATCACCCGGCTCAGCCACCGTTACACGCCGCAACATCTGACGAACGATGAGTTCAATGTGCTTGTCGTGTATGGAAACACCTTGGTCTCGGTAGACCTTCTGCACCTCTTCTACGAGATACTGCTGAGTCTCCCGGATGCCTTTGACCTCAAGAAGTTGTTTGGGATCCTTTGGACCCTCTACCAGAGCGTCACCCGCTTCAACCTCTTGACCGTCAACGACCTCAAGGTGGGTACGAAGAGAGAGGTCGTAGCTCTCTTCTTCCCCTTCATCCGATACCACGGTCACCCTACGAACAGCTTCGCCCTCCTCAATACGCACCACACCCGAGGTGTAGGACAGGATCGCTGCGCCCTTTGGCGTACGAGCTTCGAATAGTTCAACGACTCTCGGAAGACCATGGGTGATGTCCTCACCTGCAATACCTCCTTGGTGGAAGGTACGCATCGTGAGCTGCGTGCCGGGCTCCCCGATCGACTGTGCAGCTACGACACCGATCGCCTCACCCAGTTCAATTTGACCTGCCCCAGCGAGTGCCTGACCATAACACATTGCACACACACCGTGTTCGGTATCACAGGTTAGAACTGAACGAACTCTAATTCGATTGACCCCCTCGTCGTTTCGAAGCTGGGCCACAAGCTTATCGGTCAGAAGCGTTCCAGCCTCCATCACCGAGCCATCCGATAGAGCCACGGACTCGGCTAAGACTCGCCCATACGCACGTGTCTCCAGATAGTACCGCTTTCCGGCCTCATCAGGTCGAACGTCTTCTATCCAGATACCGCGTGAGGTCCCACAGTCGAGCTCCCGTACGATCAGTTCTTGCGCCACATCGACGAGTCTCCTGGTGAGATAGCCAGAGTCCGCAGTCCTAAGCGCAGTATCAGCAAGCCCCTTTCTGGCTCCGTGGGTCGAGATAAAATACTCCAGGACCGATAGACCCTCTCGGAAAGAAGACACGATCGGTCGGGGTATCATCTCTCCGCGAGGATTAGAGACAAGACCCTTCATACCCGAGATCTGCCTGATCTGTTGTGCGTTACCACGCGCTCCAGAGTCAACCATCATATTTATAGGATTGAAGGTATCAGAAGCTATCATCTGATCCATCGCCCGGCCTATCTCCGAGTTGGCAGCCGTCCAGATCTCAATCTCTTTTTGCTTGCGCTCATCATCGGTGATGATTCCACGCTTGAACTGTTGTTCGGCCTTTTGGGCCTCTTTTTCATGTCGATCAATAATCTCAGCTTTATTTGCAGGAGTACGCACGTCGTTGATCGAGATCGTCAAGCCACTTTGGGAGGCAAACCGAAATCCAATCGCTTTGATTTTATCGAGAGACTCCTGTGCAACTCCCTTGGGATAGTTGTTGGCGATCTCTTCAACGATTGCACCGATCGGAGTCGCCTTCTTGCCGATAAGTTCATTGACGAATCGGAATCCTTTTGGAAGAGTTTGGTTGAAGAATATACGCCCTACCGTCGTCTCGATGGTCTCGTAAAGCGGCGTACCCTCCTCATCCTGCCCAACGGCTCGCCTGTATTTGACCTTAGTGTGAACGGTGACTTCCTTTGCTTCATAGGCCATCTCCACCTCATGCAGGTGTCTGAAGACCCTACCCTCACCGATAGACCCAGGTACCTCGGTCGTAAGGTAGTAGATACCAAACACCATATCCTGAGTAGGAACAGTGATCGGGCGCCCCGTAGCAGGAGAGATTATGTTGTTCGCTGAGAGCATGAGCACCCTTGCCTCAGCCTGAGCCTCAGGCGAGAGAGGTAGGTGTACAGCCATCTGGTCACCGTCGAAGTCAGCGTTGAATGCAGCACAAACGAGAGGATGAATCTGAATTGCTTTGCCCTCTACAAGCACAGGCTCGAACGCCTGGATTCCTAGTCTGTGAAGCGTGGGAGCACGGTTGAGCATCACAGGATGCTCTTTGATGACAGAGTCCAAAACCTCCCAAACCTGAGGTCTCCGGCGCTCTACCATCCTCTTAGCAGACTTGATGTTCTGCGCATAGTCCAGATCAACCAAGCGCTTCATCACGAATGGCTTAAATAGTTCCAAAGCCATCTGCTTTGGTAGGCCGCATTGATGCAACTTCAGCTTCGGGCCAACAACTATTACGCTTCTACCCGAGTAGTCAACACGTTTCCCAAGCAGGTTTTGCCTAAAACGTCCCTGCTTGCCCTTCAACATATCCGAGAGGCTCTTTAGAGGCCTGTTCCCAGGACCCGCAACAGGACGCCCACGCCTTCCGTTATCGAAAAGGGCGTCAACCGCCTCTTGAAGCATTCTCTTTTCATTGTTGACAATGATCTCTGGAGCACCAAGCTCAAGGAGTCTTTTCAATCGGTTGTTTCGATTTATAACTCTGCGGTAGAGATCATTGAGGTCCGAGGTAGCGAAGCGACCACCATCGAGCTGCACCATCGGACGAAGATCCGGTGGAATAACCGGAACGACCTCAAGTATCATTGCACCAGGGTCATTAATTCTTCGATTGTTTTCGTCGCGCCGATTAAACGCCGAAACGATCTTCAGTCTCTTGATCGCCTTTTGCCGCCTCTGAACCGACAAAGGTCTCTTACTATCGATCGGCTCTATCATCTCCCGGAGTTTTGCTTCCTCCTGATCAAGATCAAGCCTTTCGATCAGTTTAGCGATGGCCTCCGCTCCCATGCCGCCTTCAAAGTAATCACCGTAGCGATCCTTGAGCTCACGCCATAGAAGCTCATCCTCGATGATCATGCGACCATGAAGCTCTCTGAACTCTTCGAAGGCACGCCGATACAACTCTATCTTTCCATCAAAACGATCCCTGAGGTAAGCGATCTCCTTATCCGCCTGCTTTTGGCGGGCTCGTAAGTCAGCGTCTTTAGCCGACCCTGCCTCAAGCTCGGCTAGGTCTCGCTCAAGGTCTTGAAACTGCTTTTCGATCGCTAGATCTCTCTGACTTTCAAGTTCTTTGAGCTCCTCCAAAAGCTCCGCCTCTAGGTTGGGAAGATCCTCATGCCTGCGATCAACATCGACCCAGGTAACCAGGTTGGCAGCGAAATATATCACCTTTTCAAGCTGCTTTGCCTTGAGTTCTTCTTTGGTGGTAGTTCCCATCAGAAGATACGCCAGCCAGGATCTTGTGCCTCTTAGGTACCATATATGAACGACTGGTGCCGCCAGCTGAATATGGCCCATACGTTCTCTACGTACCTTGGAGCGGGTTACCTCAACTCCACATCGCTCGCAGATGATACCCTTGAAACGAACTCTCTTATACTTACCACAGGAGCATTCCCAGTCCCTTGTAGGACCAAATATCTTTTCGCAAAACAAACCGTCTTTTTCTGGACGAAGCGTTCTGTAGTTGATGGTCTCAGGTTTTTTCACCTCACCATGCGACCAGGTAAGAATATCCTCGGAGGTAGCTAGGCCTATACGCAGCTGTTCAAAGTTGTTTAAATCAAGCATTAAAGACCCCCGTCCTCGCTTCTGTAACCTTCACCGTAATCAGACCCTCTCTCTGGTCTTGAGATATCGATACCAAGTTCCTCAACGCTACGATAGGCATCTTCATCAAGTTCCCTTATCTGGATCTCTTCACCTTGCGCAGAGAGAACCTCTACATTTAGACAAAGAGACTGCATTTCCTTGATCAACACCTTGAAGCTCTCTGGAATACCTGGCTCGGGAATGTTTTCTCCCTTAACAATGGATTCGTACACCTTCACACGTCCCACCACGTCGTCTGACTTAATGGTCAAGAGCTCCTGCAGGGCGTATGCAGCACCATAAGCCTCGAGCGCCCAAACTTCCATCTCTCCAAATCGCTGGCCACCAAACTGAGCTTTACCTCCCAATGGTTGCTGAGTAATCATGGAGTAAGGACCAGTAGAACGGGCGTGTATCTTGTCATCCACGAGGTGAGCCAACTTCAGTATGTACACGTAACCGACGGAAATTGGGTTGTCGTAAGGCTCTCCGGTTCGCCCGTTAAATAAAGTAGCCTTACCATCGATCCCTATCTGACGTCGTCCATCGGCAGAGTCTGGGTGCAGATCCTCAAACACCTGTTGAATCGTTGGGTGTCGGCCCGATTTGCTTTCCTCGTCCCAGTGAGCTCCGTCAAACACGGGTGTTGCCACCCACGTAGAAGGCTCAGTCCGAGGTCTGGTCTTATACTCTGTACCTTTGACGGGAAGGCTCGCTAGTTCGTTTGACTTCCATCCCCAACGGGCAGCATATCCTAGGTGGGACTCAAGCACCTGTCCGACGTTCATTCTTGAAGGAACACCAAGTGGGCTCAAGATGATGTCGACCGGCGTTCCATCTGATAGGTACGGCATATCCTCGACGGGCAGAATCTTTGATATGACTCCCTTGTTGCCGTGTCGTCCAGCAAGCTTGTCACCTTCAGTAATCTTGCGCCTTTGGGCCACATACACTCTCACGAGCTGATTTACCCCTGGAGCCAGCTCCGTGGAGTCCTCTCTGGTAAAGACCTTTACGTCGATCACCTTTCCTGACTCACCGTGTGGAACCTTGAGTGAAGTGTCTCTAACCTCCCTCGACTTCTCGCCGAAGATAGCTCTGAGCAGCCTTTCCTCCGGTGTTAGCTCAGTCTCGCCTTTAGGTGTCACCTTACCGACGAGGATGTCACCAGGCCCCACCTCTGCACCGATCCTGACTATACCCCGTTCGTCGAGATCAGCAAGGATCTCCTCCGAGAGATTGGGGATATCCCGTGTGATCTCTTCCGCTCCAAGCTTGGTATCCCTAGCATCGGTCTCATACTCTTCGATGTGAATCGACGTCAGCACATCGTCCCTCACGAGCCTCTCCGAGAGGATAATTGCATCCTCATAGTTGTAGCCTTCCCAAGGCATAAAGGCAACAAGAAGATTCTTACCCAAGGCAAGCTCACCGTTGTGAGTTGCGGGGCCATCGGCCAAAAGGTCTCCCTTTTCAACCTGTCGCCCTACTTCAACAAGGACCTTTTGATTGAGGCAGGTATTTTGATTTGATCTCTTGAACTTCGATAGTCTGTAGACCTTTCTTCCAAGAGCATTTCCGTATCTGTCGCCTTGTCCTGGGGAGTATTCGACTACGATCGTCTCTCCCGAGACCTCTGTTACTACTCCTGTACCCTCCGCTAAGATCACATCCCCTGCATCTTGGGCAGCTCTGGCCTCAACACCTGTTCCGATATAGGGAGCCTCAGGAACAACAAGCGGAACCGCCTGTTTCTGCATGTTTGCCCCCATTAGGGCCCTGTTCGCATCGTCATGTTCGATGAAGGGTATCAGGGAGGTTGAAACCGAAATGATCTGCTTCGGAGAGACATCCATTAAATCTACTTCGGAGGCTGGCACGACATCTACCTCTGACGTAGATCCGTAGGACACTGCGTTTGCCCCAACCCTAACCACTGCTCCTTGTGGCGCCCTTCTGACCAAGACCCTGTCTTCCAAGAATCTGCCCTCTGAGTCTATCTTCGCCGACGCCTGGGCAATAACATACTCTTCTTCTTCGTCGGCAGCGAGATAAACGATCTCGTCGGTTACGCGCCCGTCAACTACCTTTCTATAGGGAGTCTCTATAAACCCATGGTCATTTACCTTTGCAAAGGTTGCAAGGGCTCCAATCAAGCCGATGTTAGGGCCCTCCGGGGTTTCGATTGGGCACATACGCCCGTAATGTGAGGAGTGGACATCTCGTACCTCAAATCCAGCCCTCTCCCTCGAGAGACCTCCGGGGCCAAGCGCAGAGAGACGTCGCTTGTGTGCAAGACCAGATAAAGGATTGTTCTGATCCATGAACTGAGACAGCTGAGAAGTCCCGAAAAACTCTTTGATAGCGGCGACGACAGGTCTTATGTTTATGAGAGTCTGCGGAGTGATCGCTTCTACGTCTTGAGTCGTCATTCTCTCTCGTACGAGTCGCTCGAGTCGAGATAGACCCATCCGAAGTTGATTTTGTATAAGCTCGCCAACGCTCCTTACGCGCCGATTCGCAAAGTGGTCCTGGTCGTCAAACCGATACCCTGGAACGCCAGAAGCCAAGTGAAGCATGTACGATGCCGTCGCAAGAATCTCCGCTCGCGACAGTACCGTGGGATACTCTGGGTCCGCAACAAGCGGAATCTGCAGTATCTCAGAGAGCTTTTGGATCTCGGGGCCTAACTTACGGTTGAGCTTGTATCTACCCACCTTCGTGAGGTCGTAGCGTTTCGGTGAAAAGAACGCCATCTCGAAGTAAGACCTAGCCGTATCGGCAGTAGGTGGCTCGCCCGGTCGAGCCCTTCGGAAGATCTCTATAAGCGCAGCATCCTCTCTGGCTTTAGCCAAATCTGCATCTCGATCCTTGTTCAGTAGCGCAGTTTCCTCTTTTGCGTAGTCCGCCTTCTCCTTCTCCCACTGTGCCTCAAGGAAGTCAAAGTGACGAACGAAGCGATCGATAATTTCAGGATCACCGTAACCTAGAGCTCTCAGTAACGTGAAGATGGGCAGACGACGTTTCCTGGCCACCCGAGCCCCCGCCGTAATATCCCGACCAGGCTTGCTTTCAACGTCAAACTCAATCCACTCCCCACGGTATGGATTGATCGTAGCGGTCACAATCGTCTTGGAGTCTCTACCTTCTTGGAACAGAACCCCCGGAGAACGAACGAGTTGCGAGACCACAACGCGTTCAGTTCCATTGATTATGAAGGTACCCCGATTGGTCATCATCGGGAAGTCACCCATAAACACGGTTTGCTCTTTAATTTCGTATGTGGCCTTATTAGAGAACCTCGCACGCACGAAGATAGGAGCCGAATACGTCATATCCTTTTCTTTGCACTCTTCGACAGAGTACTTCGGCGGGGGACGGAGATCCGGATCGTCCGGATCAAACTCAAGCTCTAAAGAGAGCTGCCCTGTAAAGTCTTCTATCGGGGAGATGTCCCTGAAGGTTTCGACCAGCCCCTCACGTAAAAACCACTCAAACGAATCACTTTGAATAGATACCAAATCGGGCAAGGGCAAAACCTCGTCCACATTGGCAAATGAATATCGTTCCGGAGACTTCGAACGGAAACTCAACGAGCAACTCCTCTAAATTTAATGAAAGTCACATCCACCTCATGGTCGTGAAAACCGAACGCGAGGGGGCTAGGCAAGAAAATAACCTAAAGACAGAGACTCTACGCACGACAATAGTAAGTATAGAACAACAACACTAAAACTCAGGCGCGCAAATAAGCAAAAAGCCGGAGGCTCAAGTAGAGACCTCCGGCTTTAACTTTAGCACAAACTACTTCAGTTCGACTGTAGCTCCGGCTCCTTCGAGAGCAGCTTTGGCTTTCTCGGCATCTTCCTTCGAAACCTTCTCTAAGACGGTCTTGGGAGCACCGTCCACAAGATCCTTTGCCTCTTTCAGTCCTAGATTCGTAAGGGTACGAACTTCCTTGATAACCTGAATCTTTTTATCTCCAGCGGACGTCAGGACCACGTCAAACTCATCTTGTTCCTCAACCGCAGCCTCTGCCGCTCCGCCACCTGCTGGCACAGCCGCTGCCACAGCCACTGGAGCAGCGGCAGTTACTCCGAACTTCTCTTCGAACTCCTTCAAAAGCTCCGATAGCTCAAGCACGGTCATCGACGCTATCGCATCCAAAATTTCTTCTTTACTTGCCAACTGAGATCAACTCCTTACACTGCCCCTCCGGGCCTACCAATAAAACAACTAAACGCTGAGACGAAGCGGAACTAACCCTGCTCACTCTTACTGTCGATTAACGCCTGAAGAGCATAGGCAAAGTTTTGAGGAACTGCCTTGAGAAGAGACGCAAACTTCTGCATCGGCGCACTAAGTGCTCCAGCAAACTGCGCAAGCAAAACCTCACGGGAGGGGAGATCAGCCAGAGCAAGAGTCTCTTCGACACCTAGCTTCTTCCCACCCATCAGGCCGCCCTTTAGAACTAGGGCTGGCTTTGCCTTTGCAAACTCCCTCAAAGATTTGGCGATAGCCGCAGGATCATCCTTGACGAAGGTTAGTGCTGTCGGACCCTCAAGCAGAGGCTCTACAACTGAGTTACCGCTTTGCGAGGCTGCAATTCTTACCAAAGTATTCTTGAATACTTTGATATCTGCACCCTTTGCTTTGAGCTCCCGACGCAACTCTTCAAGCTCCGACACCTTTAGTCCACGGTACTCGGTAACGAGAACCGCTGCTGAGCTGTCAAAGCGCTCCTTCAACTCCTCAACAATTGCCACCTTTTCAGGTCTTGGCTGTTCCATACTTCTCCTCGAGTGCTTCAATTGCCCACTCACCCGACTCGGAGAGATCGCTTCATCAGGCGGAAAACCTTTAAGCTCGTCGAGCACCGGACCTCTTCAGCGAATCAGAGCTGAGTTGAACGAAAAACTAATCTACCATAACGTGGAGCAAACCCCTGCGATTACGCAGCGCTTTGAGCCACATCTTCATCTGTCAACCTCAACTTGTTTGTGTCTACCTTGATACCTGGGCCCATAGTTGAGGAAAGACTCACGCTTCTAAAGTAACGTCCTTTCGCAGACGCTGGTTTAGCTCTTTGCAGTTCTTCGATGACTGCCCGGAAGTTCTCTGCGAGCTGATTGGTTGAGAACGAGACCTTACCAATTCTGACGTGTACGATCCCAACTTTGTCGGTTCTGTATTCGACGCGGCCTCCTTTGAACTCGGTTACCGCTCGGCCGACGTCGGTAGTAACCGTTCCGGTCTTTGGGTTTGGCATAAGACCGCGTGGACCCAGTACGCGACCCAGTCGTCCTACCTGGGGCATGAGATCGGGTGTCGCAATAGCAACGTCAAAGTCCAAAAACCCCTCTTTTTCTACTCTGGCTACAAGGTCGTCTGCTCCAACCACGTCTGCCCCTGCTTCCCGTGCCTCAGCCGCAGCGTCTCCAGCAGCAAATACTGCGACCCTCACATCCTTGCCGGTTCCTGAGGGAAGAGCTACCGTACCCCTAACTATCTGGTCTGCTTTTCTCGGGTCAACACCCAAACGTACGGCCATCTCGACAGTCTCGTCGAACTTGGCTTTCGCTGCCTTTTTGACAAGCTCTATAGCCTCGATAGGAGTGTACAGCTTTTCTGGGTCTACCAGCTGACTCTGAATCTTTTGAACTTTAGTAACTTTCATTATTTAGGATCTCCCAATCTTTCGCCGCGTCAATCGACGACGGCTATTCCCATGGACCTAGCTGTACCTTCTATCTGCCTGATAGCAGCGTCGAGGTCGTAAGCGTTAAGGTCCTGCATCTTGGTTCTAGCGATCTCAGCAACCTGCTCTTTAGTCACTGTACCAACTTGTGTTTTTTTGTTTGTAGCCGAGCCTTTCTCAATTCCAGCAGCCTGGCGCAAGAGAACAGGCGTGGGTGACGTCTTTAGGACAAAGCTGAATGACCGATCGTCGTAGATAGTAACCTCAACCGGAACGACCTGTCCCCTCTGAGCCTCCGTAGCTGCATTATACTGCTTCACAAACTCCATGGTCTGGATTCCATGGGGTCCGAGAGCTGTACCTACAGGTGGGGCTGGGGTAGCCGCTCCAGCATTAAGATTAATCTTCACAACCGCAGTTACTCGACGTTTTGCCATTTACCCTTCACTCACTTCCGAAATACAAGCCCTTAGAGCTTAGCAACTTGTGTGAACTCAAGCTCCACCGGAGTCTCTCGTCCAAAGATATTTACCAAAACCTTGAGTTTCAGCTGGTCTTCGTTGATCTCAGATATCTGTCCGGAGAAGTCAGCAAAGGGGCCTTCTTTGACTCGTACAGTCTCGCCGACTTCAAAGTCCACAGTTGGTCTTACCCGTTTGACCTCACGAATCCCTGTTGCACTAGTCCTGTCGAAGGCAAACATGGCCTCCACCTCTTTGCGTGGCAAGGGCGTTGGTTTAGAACCGAGACCGACAAACGAAGTTACCCCAGGTGTATTGCGAATCAGGGACCATACATCGTCATCCATATCGCAACGCACCATGATATAGCCCGGATAAACCTTCTTAGCCGATGTAACAGGCTTCCCGTTTTTGATCTCGGTTACATCCTCAACAGGAATAACCACCTCATAGATACGCTCTTCCATATTCAGCGACTTCGCACGTGCGAAGAGGTTAGATTTCACCTTGTTTTCGTAACCCGCATAAGAGTGGATCACGAACCAATCACCTGGGCGGTCATAGGGGCTCTCAACTAAGACTTCTTCTTCGAACTCATCGTCGCTCTCTGAAGCGTTATCGATGCTTTCAGGCTGTTCTTCCTGGCCCATAAACTCCTCCACTCCCCTCTTCACTAGGTCAGAACTACTCAAAGCCTCAGATCCGTTCTCACTTGAAAAGGAAAAACACTAATTTGGAGAAGACAAGGTTCAGACCAAAGATAAACGCTATCACTAGTACCAAGACCACAAACACCAGGGAAGAATAGCTGACTACGTCCTGTCTCGAAGGCCATTTCACCTTCTTCAGTTCACTTTTTACGTCGTTAAAGTACTTCTTGATGCCACCTCGGCGTGCTGGATCAGCCTTCGATCTTGCCTGAGCTGGTACAGACTTTACAGGAGCGGCGGGTTCACCGCTCTTATCTAGCTGTCCCTGTCTCTGCAGCATCCGCTTAGTTTCGCGGTTCACCTTCTACCTCTGTCTTAAAACTATAAACTATTACGAGCAGGGCAGGAGGGACTCGAACCCCCAACCCCCGGTTTTGGAGACCGGTGCTCTACCAATTGAGCTACTACCCTATGTCAACCAAAGTATCCTACCACTGCGTCAGGACAAATAAGTCATCTGTTCATTCCACGGAAAGAATAAGACCGTTACGACCCTTTAGGAAACTCTTTTATTCGACCTTGAACTGCCACGCTCAAGATCTTGGTAAAAGTCATCTTCGCAGTTTCTCTTGGCCACCAATACCTCTACGATTTTCTTTCTAGCGCGATGGAGCCAGACCTTTGCAGTTCCTTCCGTGATCGATAACCTCTCGGCTATCTCTCTATGAGACATCCCATAGAAGTCTCTCAAAATCACTACCGATTTGAATCTAGGGGGCAACTTCGCCATTGCTCTCTCAATGTCGATGACCGTGGCGCTGAAGGAGTCATCGTCAACGTTTTGGCTCTCTCCTGGTTCATCAAAGAGCTCGGAACCTTCCCGCACCGACCTCTTTGACCTAACAGCACGGAACGACTTAGCCGTGTTCACCACTATGGTGTGAAACCAGGTTTCAAAGGAAGACTCGCCACGAAAGTTACTTATACCCTTACAGGCTCTAATGTAGGACTCTTGGATGACGTCGCTTGCGTCCTCCAAGTTTCCAACAAATTTCAACGCCAAAGAGAGAGACGATTGGTAGCATGAAGAAAAAAGCTCCTCGAGCTTTGAACCCTTACCGCCTTCGATCAGCCTGAGTTCAGGCGACCTGAAACGATCTTGCTCATCGACGTTGTACAAAGACGTTCCTTAGCCTATCTGGTCTCTTTATGGAGCGTGTGTCGTCTGTCCCACTGGCAGTACTTCTTCATCTCGATACGCTCTCGATCGTTTTGGCGATTCTTCACCGTGATGTAGTTTCTTCGCTTGCACTCTTCACAAGCTAAAGTCACTTTGATTCGTTTCTCGTTCTTCGCCATCTACATAACTCCATTTCGCCGAGGACTGTCACGATCCTTGAGCCTACTTCTTGCCTACAAAGTAGCGGCGGTCGGACTCGAACCGACGACCACACGATTATGAGCCGTGTGCTCTAACCAACTGAGCTACGCCGCCTTGGAGCCCCCTGTCGGAATCGAACCGACGACACCAGCCTTACCATGGCTGTGCTCTGCCTACTGAGCTAAGGGGGCGACTTGGCAAAATACTAGTCTGAAATAGTGTACAGTCAAACCGAAATGTAACCTCTAGTTGAGACCTTTGAACCTCCTACAAAGATGAAATCTATCCAGGACATCTCCGACACTCCCATTTTCGTGTGAAACGGTCGAAGTTTTTGAAAGGGCCAACTTAGAGAGCGGGCTATAGGGCGACGGCAATCATCAGCAGATAGGCGTCATAAGGTCTCTGACTATTCGTTTCTTTAGTGCTTCAGTCGGAGCCAGATCACAAATGCCAACTGTCTCAGTCAGGCTAGAGATATCATCGGCAAAGGAAAGACGGTACTGAGCAGGGATAGCGCTCTGTGATCAGATCGGTCTCCCTGTAATTTCGACATTTACGTTTCTAGACGTCAAGATTGCGATCAGAGCCGCGCCTTAGCGGTGCCGACCGAGTGTCATCGGAGGCTCCTTATGCAATCTACTCGCTAAATTAGTTACGATGAACATAAGAACAGCGAAATGTGACGACTCCGAGCAGATTCGTCAGATATACAACCATGAGGTTTTGAACTCGATGGCAACGCTTGATCTTATACCTCGTTCTGAACTAGCCCAAAGAGTCTGGATGGACGAACATCAAGGAGTACATACCGTGATCGTAGCCACCGAGGGTGATCAGGTTATAGGCTTTGCGTCAATTTCTCCCTACAGGCCAAGACCTGGTTACTCCTCAACGGTGGAGAACTCTATCTACGTGCACAAAGACCACAGAGGCAAGCACGTAGGCACGAAGTTGCTGTTAGCCCTGATCGACGAGGCTGGTAGGCTGGGGTTTCATTCGATAATTGCGCGTGTCGTTGCCACTCAATCTTCCTCCATCGAACTGCACCGCAGATGCAGATTTGAGGTGATTGGTGTAGAGCGAGAGGTGGGTAGGAAGTTCGGTCAATGGATAGACATCGCACTTCTTCAGCTTCTACTATGACGGTCTCGAATCTACCTGGGTTCCTCTTGATTTAAATTCGCTCTCAAAAAACCATTTCGCCCTAATCAGGTATTCATCGATCACCAAGCGCATCTGATAGGGCAAACTCTGCTTCCGATACAACACAAAGACGATCAAGACGACTGCGAGCAGAAGATAGGTTACTAACGCTACGAAGGACTGGCCTCCCGGCATCGACAGCGGGAAGGCTAAGATAGATGAGCCAACGACTGCTGTTCCCCCATAACGTCCAACACTGCAGGCCAACAAAGCTATAGCCCAGCTAAGGTACCATGGCCATATGACCGGACCAAGAAGGACAACTACTAAGAGGCTTAGCCCCAAATTCCGCAACCAGTTCTTTTCGTTCGAGAGTAAAAGTAGGTAAAGAGCTATTACACCGGAGAGAAACAGAGCGAGCAGTCTCATCGCAGACAGGTAAAGGTAGGTCGAGACGGGGACTCCCACTAACGAACCCACCTCGTGAATCAAGGTAGCGGCGGCTGTAACGGGATCCGCAGGGGAAATAGATGCGCCCGGCGTTGACAGAGACCTAATCCACCCCACTCCCAGGCCGGTAGCTACACCCAGAACCACCGTCGTGATCGCCCCAATCAAAAGGGCGTAGCTGCCATAGCGAATCTTCCTCCTGAGCGACCCAAAACCACCCCAGAGCACACCGATAAAGACAAGAGCTGCAAACGCCGGTGCCTTGACAAGTCCAGCGAGGGTAACTACGACACTAGCCCAGACAAATCGGCCTGTGTAAGCAAGATAGACCCCAAACACCATAAGTCCAACCATCCAGGCGTCGTTGTGTCCGGCGGATGCCAAATCATAGAGAAATATAGGGTTTAGTGCAGAGAGAACAAACGCTGCATCCTTGGAGTATCCGTTTATGGATGCGATCCTTGGTGCATAGATCCCAGTAAGAATAACACCGGCGAGTGCGGCTACTCTGAGCAGAACAACAGTTCCAAGTGGGGAGTTACCTGCGAGATGAACAAAGAGGTCACCCACGTAGAGGAAGACCGGACCATAAGGAGCTGGAGCCCTCATCCAAAGTGGATCCACTGTCGGCAGAAACGGTGAGTGTCCAAGAGCTATGGGTCCTTGAAGATACGGTGAGATCCCGACACGCACCATCTCGGCCTGGGCCGCATAGGAATATACGTCACGCGATAGAAGTGGACCTGAGAGCATCAGAGGGGTTATCCACAAGGCAAACATGGTCCAGAGGTAAGTAGATCCGAAGCACTTACCGTTGTAGATATCAAACACCGTTTTCGACCAAACATAAAGCCCAATAGCCATCCCCAGATACACGAGCCACCGTGCGACAAGTTCCAAAATAGCGTTGCCCTGAGACGGAGAGTTTGAGACGCCTATGAACCAGGACCCAGGGATCTTAGAGACGAAGGGAGAGTTAGACTGCCAGGTCCCCAAGAACACCATCAACGAGCCGACAGTCCCCCACATCATGGGGTCGAACTCAAGGAACATCGATAAAATACGGTGCGGACTAACTCCACCAGGAACGAGCTTCTCTCGAGTCGACAGCCCCACCTAAATCCACCTTACTAAAGACGCCCAATATGTAATCGTCTTCAATGTAGATCAACGCTCATAAAAATAATCTAAACACCAAGAAAAACTGTGGGCCGGGAGGGATTCGAACCCCCGTAGGCTGAGCCGGCAGATTTACAGTCTGCTCCCTTTGGCCACTCGGGCACCGACCCTATGGGCAACATGATAGTCTGTTAAACCATGCCTACCTTCGATGTTGTTTCAGAAGTTGATATGCAAGAAGTAAAAAACGCTGTTGACCAGGCAGCTCGAGAAGTGAATACCCGCTTCGACTTCAAAGACACCAACTCATCGATCGAGCTATCGGGAGATGAGGTGAAACTCTCGTCATCGACAGAAGATCGGCTAAAGGCCCTTACCACGGTACTTGAAGAGAAGCTAGTGAAGCGTAAAGTATCCCTGAAATCACTTGAGCGGGGCAAGGTCGAGGAGGGTTCGAGAGGATCCGCACGGCAAACCATAAAGATCGTTGCAGGTATCGACCAAGAACACGCAAAGTCGATATCGAAAACGATCAGAGAACAGGGCCCCAAGGGGGTTACGGCCCAGATACAGGGGGACCGGCTTCGAGTCACCTCGAAGAAACGAGACGACCTCCAGCAGGTGATCGAACTGCTAAAGGCCCAAGACTTTGGAATACCGTTGCAGTTCAATAACTTTCGAGACTAGAGATCACCTAACCGAGATCTCCACAAATCCGTGATGCCCTTGGCACCGGCTGATTTGGCCTTATGAAGATCGCAGACAAAACACCCTTTGACGTCGCTTACACCTATAGCAAGTGCAACTTACTTTACAAAGCTACCGACAAAAAGTGATGTACCTGAGTTAGAGTATCCCCTTAGATGAACATTATCAAGCCTCTCGTCTGCGAAGTGCAAAAAGGTCAACGGCTGATGATCCTTGCGCATCTAGCCCTAACCACTCCGAGCAGTGAGAGCTCAGTAAAGCTTGGTTCCCTCACTTCACTATGCGCAGAACTAAGGAAGCAACAAGATCTTGACACCCTTATCTTCGCAGGTAATCTGTTTGATCTTACACTTAAAACTAACTCAGATCTCCTCGATATAGTGAGGGGCCACCAAGAGTTATTTGATACCTTGGGAGAGCTGAGAAATCATCTGGGCACCAGGTTCATCCTCATCCCGGGAACGCTTGACGCAAAGGTCGCCGATGCGCCAGATCTCCTAGAAAAAGCTGTAGAGACCTACGTCGAGATAGAGTTGGCTTCTTCAGTCACGTTGCGCCTTGAAAGCGGGGTAAATCCACAGGAGCTACTGATAACCTCAGATGCAGGTGGGTACGGGACGAAAGATGAGAACTCAATAGCCCAAACGGAAGCAGCCGTTCGACAGGTCACGAAGAAGATCGCTGACGAGTACAAGGTTCTCCATGGTGCTGACAGACTGGAGAATACCAACGATATCTCCGCTTTCGTTGTATCACGTCTGATCTACCGGAGGGGATTACGTTACCTACCTCTGGCCTTAGCTCCTATCTTTGTCGCTCTCGCCCTAAAGATTCCCTTAGTCCTAACTCTTCCACTCCTATCAAGACTAAAGTCTCACCGTCACCTGCTGAACCATCAACTCTTCACCGTCGGTGCAAACACCCTGGTAGACGCTTTCGTGATATCCATCCTCTATTTGATCTTTGCTCGAAAAATATTTCGCTCCCTCGAAAGAGCCACTGAGACAGTGCTGGAAGAGGGAGACTCCATTCAACAACTTGGACTAGTTGAAACCGAGGCTGTTGCTCGGGGGCTCATCAGCTCTAGGGGATTTTCCCCCTCGCTCCTTAGTGTGGGCGAGAACTCTTTCCTTGCATCCCCTGGTTCGGTAGGTTCAAGCTACCGCCGGTTCCACACCCGACTCGGCCTGCCTGACACGTTCCTTGAGGTCGGACGGTGTTCCTGGTTGGAGATATCTGTCTACGAAGAGTTCTACGTAAGATTGATGCAGATCGGCATTGAAGCACGGACAAGTTGGTTTACGCGACTTCTACTAAAAGACTCTAATCGTCAGGCCAAATTCGTTGAGGTTCTAGCTACGCACCCTGGAGGCAAAAATTACCCTCAGGTTGGAAAAGCTACTAGGAATGACACATATAGAGCTAGAAGGATCAGTTACGTAGCTTTGACATCCATGGGCTTCTTGGAGCTTCTATCGTCATTCACTCCTCCACTTCGAGCGAGGATACATGCAATCCTTGCACTTCTTCCAAGTGTGGTCTCAAACTATGCGAACTCTGCAACGGCCCTCATCGGAGTGGCCACTATCTCACTCGCTGCCGGAGTTAGACGGGGGTCGCGTCGCGCATGGGCTCTAACTATCGCAGCAATCGCAGCTGGAGTAGTATCAAACCTCATAAAAGGTGGTGATCTTGAGGAGTCGTTCCTGTTGATACTGGCGGGAATATACCTGTTTGCGAACAGGCGATCGTTTCAGGCAGCGCCGGCAAAAGAACAAAAAAGAATTCTGAGGGCGGCTAGACCATTGTTTGCAGTACTCTTCACCGGAGTGCTCTCAGTAGAGGGTTTCTACGCATTAGCCAAGAGGCAACTGCTCCCCATAGGAACTGTTTTCTTTGCCACAGCAGAGAGGATGGTAGGCGTGGCAACCGTAAACTTGGATCCAGACCTCAACCGGATCATCACACCAGCGCTGACCTATACAGGCATAGCGACGCTTGGAATAGTTGCCTACACCTTGTTCAACCCACTTGTTAGCTCAATCGCACACGACATCTTCGACTCGTCTTCTGCCAACGACCCCTTCTCTCTCGTAAGGATGTACGGCAACGGCACCCTTGACTACTTCGCACTTCGAGATGACAAAACTCACTTTGTAGAGAGGTCCACATTGATCGCCTACTCGGTCTTTGGTTCTACCTGCGTAGTCTCGCCAGACCCCGTAGGACCAAAAGGGGTCCGCGAGATGGTATTCGAGCACTTTTTGTCAGATATGAAACGAAGAGGTCTATCGATCGCTGTACTGGGCGCCTCAGCTGAGTGGATCGACACCTACCAAAGCCTTGGCCTTCATCCCTACTACATCGGGGACGAAGCCATCGTGGAGGCGCGAGAGATCCCCCTTTTGGGAAAGGCTAACAAATCTCTACGGCAAGCAGTCAACAGGATGAAGAAGTACGGTTACACCGTGGAACTAATCAAGAGCTCTAGCATAAACGACGACGACAAAGACGACGTCGTAAGGGTCCTTTCCGAGTCCCGTCGCGGCGGCGTCGAAAGAGGCTTTTCGATGACGCTGGGTCGCATCTTTGACCCACGCGACAAAGACCTTTTACTTAGTATATGCAGGTCCAAGGAGGGCCGAATCGTTGGATTCTGTCAGTGGGTACCAACCAACCATGGACAGGGGTACTCCCTGGACCTGATGCGCAGAGAGATTGGAGAGCATCCAAATGGGATGATGGATCTCTTGATCGTTGAGACACTTTCCCATCTGTCGTCGACGGAGGTAAGGTACCTTAGTCTAAACTTTGCTGCGCTTAGAGCAACCCTGGCGGGTGAGCGAGGAGGCGGACTTTCACAACGCATGGAAAGATGGGCACTTGAACGCCTCTCCGACTCCATGCAGATCGAGTCGCTTTGGCGGTTCAACTCGAAGTTCAACCCCACCTGGGCGCCAAGGTACCTAATATACGATAACGTAGAAGACATTCCAAACGTTGCTATCGCCATTGCCAGGGCAGAGTCTCTATGGGATATTCCTTTGATAGGTCGTCTGATCATGCACTAACGCTTCAACACTCTCCGTCAAGGAGATCGATCGGTGTCCCTTTCGCAAAACTACGATGATTTCCCGGTTCTAATAACAAGATCTGATATTTCAAGTGCTAGCTTGAAGTGCATGACCAATGACCCATACAGAGCTATAGAAGAGCTAGGGCTGAAGCTGCCTACACCCACATCTCCCAAAGGATCTTACGTTCCAATGAGGCTCCAGGGAAATATCGCATACCTCTCAGGAGCCCTCCCAATAGATCCAGAGGGTGCTCTATACGCCCCTGGCGTAGTTGGAAACACGGTCTCAGAGTCCGAAGCTGCAAAGGCAGCTCAGTTGTGCGCCTTAAACCTAATCGCAAGGCTGCATAGTGATCTGGGATCACTAACGAAGGTGAAGAACTGGATCAAGCTGACCGGATTCGTAGCCAGTACCGCAACCTTTACGCAACAACCACTGGTAATTAACGGTGCCTCGGACTTCATAGTTCAGGTATTTGGAGAGACTGGACGCCACGCCCGATCGGCTGTGGGAGTCTCTTCCTTACCCTTAGGCAGTTCCGTAGAGGTAGAGGCCATCGTGGAGGTGGACCTCTAACATAACAGTCCTACACCTCTCCTGGGCACCGACGTAGACGGGTTAGGCTAGTCTTACACCTGGTGTCACCGACAAATTGGTCAACATTTGTCTAACTCAATATTTACGAAGCCCCAATCGCTCTAAGAGAAGTTTGACAACCTCCCCTGGAGCGACCCCTAAAGCTATACCCATCATGACTCCAACAGACCCAACCACTTGGGGGACGGTCACTTGACGGCCACCGACAACCGCCTGCGCAACTAAGGCACCTATGGGTATCAGACCTACAAAGAGACCAGCAACTTGCACTGGAATCTTAGAGAGACCTCCATACCACAACAGAAAGGCTGCAGCTGAAACAAAAACACCCATGTAAAGGATGGACAAGTATGGCGTAGGAGTGTCACCAAAGTTGAACGGCTTCAAAGAGACGAGCTGCGTTATCACTAAAGCCGTGGCTGCTATCAGATTTGTCGTAAAGGCCAAGGAGACCGCACCAGTCTTTGCAACCAAAGGTGCAGAAAGAACAGAGTAAAGAGCGTCACACACAAGCGCAACAAGAGACCAAAGGAAACCTTTGGCGCTCCCTGTCCCAGAGCCCTCAACTAATGCAGTAGCGCCGACGACAATCAGAGCACCCAACAAAGTCTGAACAGCTGGTAGCCGTATCAAGATCGCCTCCGATATGAGCACGATCAAAAGGGGGGCACATCCAATCACCACACCGACTGCAGCTGCCGAGGATGATTTGGTCGCCTCGACCAAGCTCACGGAGAAACCGTATAAGCCCGTCGCACTAAGGGCAAGGATCATAAACCAGTTCCGAAACCCAAGTCCTCTAAGGGTACTCAATTTCTTGTAAGAAAATGGAAGTAGGATCAACGCCCCAACGCCATAGCGGAGACCTTGACCGAGAAACACCGGAAAGTGAGACAGAAACGATGCAGCCTCCACTCCGGTTCCAACGAGGAACGGGGCCGCAGCTAGATATAGATAGCCACGATATGGGCTTTGCTTTTGAGACAACTTCGTCAATGAGCTACCGCACACTTCCAGAGCTTTTGCGCAACCGATCCAAAAAGCAGAGAGACCGCCAATCTAGATAGACCACTTCACAACCACGAACGGGGCGCCGCCTATCGGAGCAGGAACGCCTTCGATGCGAACTGAACTAAGGGACTGGCATAAAGCCCAAAACCCACAGTCATCGCCACCGAAAGCCCCATCGCCAGGCCCGCAGCCACCGGTACCTTTGCGTCCACCTTCAGATCGGTATCCTCATCAACTCTTACTGCAACCGCCCCAAGAGATATCTCTGGATCCGTAGACACCCTGTCGATCTCCGCATCCTTGGTGAGAGGGGTATACATGGACAGTGTAACTCTGAGATAGAGTACGGCAGCGATTACAACCGATACCATAGCTATCACTGCGATAACGTAATGGTGAGCTTCTACCACAGACGAGAGAACCGAGAACTTTGCCAGGAATCCGATGGTAAAGGGAGCACCGGCCTGTGCTAGTAACAAGATCGCAAGTGTCAGGGCTATCTTTGGATACTTGCGACCGATCCCTCTTAGGTCGGCTAGAGACAAGGTGCCTTCAGTACGTCCCTCAAGATGAGCAATCATGGAGATCGCACCAAATGTACCCGAAGACATCACTGTGTATGCGAACAGATAGTACAACGAGTCCCCAATTGACGCAGCTGAAGCGACGTAGAGTCCTAGCAGGATAAATCCCGCGTGGTTGATCGAAGAGTAGGCGAGTGTCCTTTTGGCATCACTTTGAACCACTGCCAGCACCGCTCCCACGAGCAGAGTTAGGATTGCCACAATCTCAAGAACAGGTTGCCAGTCCGCACGCAAAGTGTTGAACGCGAAATAGAACACTCTAAGTAGTGCAGCGAATCCCGCTGCTTTGACCACGCCCGACATAAACCCGGTGACGGAGGTTGGAGCACCTTGATATACGTCAGGGGTCCAGAACTGAAAGGGGACTACCGCGACCTTAAATCCAAGTCCGCCTAGGATAAGGACCATCCCAGCTAACAACACGCCATTTGATGTAAGAGTATTCTTAGAAAGAAACGCTGCAATATTCCCTAGGTTTGTCGATCCAGTTGAACCATAGACAAGCGCCAGTCCATAAAGGAACAAGGCCGAAGCAAATCCTCCGAGTATGAAGTACTTAAAGGCGCTTTCCTTTGACACTCTCCTAGAGGTTGTATAGGAGACCATAACATATAACGAGATCGAAAGTATCTCAAGTCCGATAAAAAGCACCAGTAGGTCGTATGCAGACTCCATTAACATAGCGCCGGTCGCCGACAACAAGGTTAAGGCGACAAACTCCGGACCCCTGTGACTTACCTTATAAAGATAGGCTTCAGCCAAAAGCAACGTAATTAGGACTCCGACGGATGTAAGGATCATGAAAAAGGTTGAAAAACCATCCACAGCAAGTGATCCGCCCACAACTGCGTAAGCCCCACGAGCATTTACGTTCTGACTGAGATGATAGCTCCATATGCCGCCAAATAGCGCAGCCGCCACCCCAAGTCCAGTGTATCCATAGGTCTGATCACGCTGTCCAAGAACAGCTACCAACAGCATCGACAACACAGCAGCTCCAACGAAGACAACTTCAGGGAGTATTGAACTGTATGATATCGACGGGAACTGTATCGGCGCTCCGGAAAGCACCGTTGCGACCAAGTTCATCGTCCCACCTTTCCAAGAGAAGACTGGTATGAAGAAGCAGGAGTCGCCTCTGAAAGAACCTTGTGAACCGAAGGGTTGATCCTATTTAGAAGGAGACTCGGAAAAAGTCCAACACCCACTATCAGAATTACTAGAGGCACCAGTGTTGCCACTTCCGCTACGCTGAGATCCTTAAATCCACGCTGCTCAGGGTCCTTTCGATGAAACACCTTCTGGTAAGCCCAGAGCATATAGATTGCAGACAAGATAACGCCGCTCACGCCAACTACTGCCCACCACCTATGAGACACAAATGCACCTAGGAGTATCATGAACTCACCAATGAAGCCATTTAATCCAGGAACTCCTATCGAAGCAAGCATCACTACAGTAAAGATGCCGGCCATAACCGGGGCCTTGCTCTGCAATCCCGCGAGTTTAGAGGTGTCCAAAGTATTGCGCCTTGAGTAGATCATGCCCAACAACAAAAACAGGGCGGCTGTATATATACCGTGATTAAACATCTGAAGTACGGCACCCGACAGTCCAATCGTGGTAAATGCGAACAGTCCAAGGACGATGAAGCCCATATGAGACAGAGACGAGTACGCCACGAGTCTCGAGAGATGACTCTCCCCTGCAGCGGTGATAGCACCATATCCTATACCAACGACAGCCAGCGTCAGAATAAGCCAACCTAACGACCTTGACGCCTGGGGAAAAAGTTGGAAGTCAAAGCGAAGTATACCGTAGGTCCCTAACTTTGCCATGACTCCACCGAGAACTATCGCCGTAGAGATAGGCGACTGAGAATAGGCATCAGGAGACCAGGTATGGAAAGGGAACACGGGAGCCTTGATCAGAAATGCAACGCTAAAGGCTAGGAAGAGTAACCGACCCGCCGTAGACGACATCTGCGTGTGGGCTAAGGCTGAGATAGAGAAGGTAAGTTGGCCCGTTGAAGCCTCGTGTATAAACACAAGGGCCAATATTCCTACCAGGAGAAAGGCTGAACCAAGAAAGGTATAGACGAAAAACTTTACGGCCGCTCTACCACCTAACGAAAATCCCCAGTTAGCCATCAGGAAGTACGTGGGAATCAGTGTGAGCTCAAACATCAAGAAAAAGTCGAACAGATCGGTGACCAAGAAACTTCCAACACACGCAGCTTCCAAGACCAGCATCCATGCTATAAAGGACTTGGGATCCCTCGTCTCTTTCGATCCGAAGATGGCGATGGGAAATAGAACCACGCTAAGGATCACCAGAAATAGCGAGATACCGTCGACGCCTAAGGACCACGAGATCCCAAAGCTGGGAATCCAGCGGTAAGAAGACGTCATTTGATATCCTGCTACACCGGTCTTGAACTTTAGCAGCATTACAACAGCAACAACTAGTTCCGCCAGCGAAAGTGACAGGCCCAGTCTTCTATAGTATCTCGCAGGAAACTCGCTAGGAAAAAAGAATAGCAGCACCCCTGCAATCGCCGGAAGAAAAACCAGAACCTCTAGGTAGGGGAACATATCTATAGCCCTCCTGACATCAATACAAGAAGAAATAATGCGCTGATTACCACCTGAACCACCCTCTAGCCACTAGCTCTGGTCAACATATAACCGAGTAGAACCACCACACCCAAGGAGACTGCAAGAGCATAAGAACGCACATATCCGCTTTGCAGCTTTCGCGCATAGACGCCAACTCCAGCAACGATAGCCGTCACCGCACGGACCGCTCCATCGATGACCTTTCGATCCACCACATCGTTTGTCTCAAGAGCTAGCTTTGTACCGGAAACAGCAAAGGCTTTATCGTAAATCGAGTCGATGTAGTATGCCTTCTGCAAAACTCTCGGCTCCAGGGAGGGTTGAACCCACCTACTACGCCACAGTGAGGTGGCTAGCCCAACTCCGCCTAGAGCAACCAAAGTATCAACTGCTCCCAAAATAAGCTCCAACGAAGTCGAAACGTGTGGAGGGGGCGGAGAGACGGCGAACACTGGAGCCAGCCATTTACTTAGGAACTCCAGCTTGACACCAAAGGGCAGATTCAAAGCACCACCCAAGACAGCCAGAGCGGCTAGGACCACAAGAGGTATGGTCATAACCTTTGGAGACTCGTGAGGTTTATGTTCTTCTCGCTCATCCGTGCTCCACCTACTGGGACCATAAAAGGTTAGATAGGTCTCTCGTCCCATGTAATAAGCAGTAAGTAGCGCTGCGACTATCGCAACGACCCACAGGAACGGGCTCTTCACATAAGCAGCATCGAGAACGTCGCCTTTGGACCAAAATCCAGAGAAAGGAGGAACTCCCGCTATCGACAGCCACCCTACAACGAAGGTTACAGAGGTGACTGGCATGAAACGCCTGAGAGCTCCCATCTTCTTTAGGTCTTGTTCATCATGCATTCCATGTATCACAGAACCAGCACCAAGGAATAGAAGTGCCTTGTAGAACGCATGAGTAACCATAAGAAAGATGGCAGCGACGTATGCTCCTGTACCGATCCCTAGAAACATAAAACCAAGTTGCGATACAGTAGAGTAAGCGAGTACCTTCTTTATATCGCTCTGCGATGTAGCAGCCGTTGCCCCAAGCAGTGCGGTAGCGACCCCAACGACAGCCACGATCATGGAGGTCGTCTTGGATAGTGCCAGGAACGGATTGAGCCTAGCCATGAGGAATACCCCGGCCGTCACCATGGTAGCTGCGTGAATCAGCGCAGAGACCGGAGTAGGACCTTCCATCGCATCCACAAGCCACACGAAAAGCGGTATCTGTGCGGACTTACCGACCGCTGCGACAAAGAAAAGTAACGATATCCAGGTTGCAACCTCATGGGATGTACCAGCGGTATGAGACAGTATGTGGCTATAGCTCAAGGAACCAAAGTACTTGTACACCATGAATGCACCGAGCAGAAAGCCAGCGTCGCCGATTCGGTTGATTATGAAAGCCTTCTTGCCTGCGCTCGCTGCACTTGGCCTTTCAAACCAAAAAGCTATTAGGAAGTAGGAACACGTGCCTACCCCTTCCCACCCTAAAAACGTTAGGGGGATCGATCCACCTACCACCAGGACGAGCATTGAAAATACGAACAAGTTTAGGTAGACGAAAAACTGATGGAATCTATCGTCATGCGACATGTAGCCTATCGAGTAAACATGGATCAAAAAGGCAACGCCGGTTACGAATAGCACCATAGTCATAGACAGAGGGTCGAGGTATAAAGAAACGTTTACGTGCAATGAACCAGCCGCAAACCAGGTGTACAGTCTGTCGACATATACCCGAGTTCCAGATGGTCTAGATAAAAGTCCGATGTAGACAAACACCGACAACACGAAGGCCGCTCCCACTGTAAGCGATCCAATCACACCCGCACCAGGGCGACCCAATCGTCGGCCAAAGAACAAAAGTACGATGAATCCACCAAGGGGCAGCCCGACCACGTAGGGCAACAAGCTCAACATCTCTATCCTCTCAAGACATGAAGGTCATCAGCCGTAACCTGCCGTTTGCCGCGAAAGATTGCAACGATCAGCCCCAACCCCACTACGACCTCTGCAGCGGCAACAACTAGGACGAAGAACACGCTCACCTGTCCCGCTATATCGTTGAGCATCCGTGAATAGGTAACAAGCGTTAGGTTCACGGCATTCAACATGAGCTCTAGACACATAAACATGATCAAAATGTTTCGCCTAACCAAAAGTCCAAAGGCACCGACACCAAAAAGGACCGCGGCAAGAATTAGGTACCAGCTTCCAGGAACACTCATCTCGCATTCACCTCCCCCATCTCGTCCTCCAAAGCCGACTCTGACGAAATATCCTCCTGTATCTTTGAAACCCGAGCGAGTACAACCGCACCAAGCACCGCTATTACAAGCAAAACCGAAGTCGCCTCGAAGGGCAACAGATAGGTTGTAAAAACTGCCCTCGCTAATACTCCAACGTTCGAATGGCCGTTAGGAGCAGCGGTAACCGAATGAGCTCCAGTCGCCCAGACCCCTTTTGCCAAAATAGAAAGCTCCACCAAGATTGCGATCGAGAGAACAAGACCGGCTGGCAACTTCCACGACACCGAATCTTTGGGAAAGACGGTCTCTTTCTTGTCCACCCCTAGCAACATAATCACAAACAAGAACAGCACCACAATTGCGCCCGCATAAACGATAACCTGAACCGCAGCGAGGAACTGTGCTCCTTGCTCAACGAATAATACTGCTATAGCAAAAAACGTCATAACGAGCATAAGCGCGGCATGAACAGGATGTCTAAGCGTAACTACGCCTATAGCGCCCGCAACAGCAGCAATCGCAGCGGCTGCAAAGGTAAAGAAATCTGGCGCAGATATTGCTGCGAACACTTAGTGAACCTCCCCACCGTATCGTCTTAGAATTTTTGAAGCCGCCACTTCGCGCAGAGAGAAGTGGTTCACTTCTGCGGGTTCGACGTCCTTGTTTTGACCGCTTTCTGGAGGCCTTACTCCGAAGCCAAGTTCGCCGCTCCACGACACAACTCCCTCAAACTCTGGATCACCCTGAGGAGCCGTTGCTCGCATCCACGCCGAGGTCAGCTGCTCCTCACCTTCTCGCCAGTCCTCCCAGGGAAGCTGTCTAGGCATTCCGTTGTCATCAACCAGAAGCTCTTTTTTGGTATAGATCGCATCTTCTCTGTTGGTAAATGAGAACTCAAACATCTTTGACTCGGTTATAGCTTCAGTTGGACAAGCCTCCACGCAGAGGTCACAGTGGATACACCTGAGATAGTTGATCTCATATACGAAGCCGTAGCGTTCACCGGGAGATACGGGACTGTCTGGAGGATTATCCTTACCACGAACGTAAATACAGCGCACTGGGCATACAGCAGCACACAGCTCGCATCCGATACACTTCTCAGCACCGTCTTCATAACGGTTCAGTACATGCCTGCCGTGAAACCTCGGTGGTTTTTCGCGCTTTTCCTCAGGGTACTGTTTTGTAACGCGAGGCTCAGCTATCTGCTTAAAGGTCAGTCGAAAACCTTTCAAACCATCAAGTACGCCCATCTGGATCTCCTCCACTTTTCGAACTGACAACGCCCTCGGCGCTGATACGGGTAACGACACGCTTGCCTGACACTACATGGGTATCGCCAAACTTCGCTCGACTATCTAAGGCATCTTTTGGCGCAACCTTCAGGCTCGCACTCATAGCGTTCGTCGCGTTGCTCCTTTGGCCAACTGCCATGGCCCGATAAAGTAGACCTGCACCAACGATAAGAGCAGCCAGCATAGAAAAGCCTGCAACCTTTGATATCTGCATACCGGCTATGACTAGAAGCCAGCCAAGGGAAAGAGGTATCAAGACCTTCCAGCCCAGATCCATAAGCCGGTCGTAGCGCAAACGCGGTAGAGCCGCTCGCAGCCACACGTAGATGAATGCGAAAACGCCCGTCTTTATGACAAACCACAGTATGGGCCATAACCAGTGCAGCGGTGCAGGATCAGGTCCGTCTGGACCTCCAAAGAACAAAGTCACTATAATCGCCGACATCGTCACTGTGTTCATAAACTCAGCTAGGTAGAATAAGGCAAACCGTATCGACGAGTACTCGGTATTGAATCCTCCAACCAGCTCTTGCTCCGCCTCCACTAGATCGAATGGGGGTCGGTTGAGCTCAGCAGTGATTGCGATTAGAAAGATGACAAAGGGTATGACACCGAGCCTCAAGATATTCCAGTGTGGAATGACACCGAAGAATGAACCCTGCTGAGACAAGACCATGTCTCGGGTCGACAGCGATCCCGTCACGAGAACTACGGCCACGATGGATAGACCCATCGCTGCTTCATAAGAAATCATCTGAGCCGATGCACGCACGGAACCGAGCAACGGATACTTCGACCCCGAGGACCAGCCTGCCAACATTACCCCATAGACAGATATAGACGACATTGCAAGGAGTAACAAGATTCCCATAGGCGGATCAGCTACCTGAAGTTCAGTAGAGTATCCAAATACCTTGATGTACCCTCCGATCGGGACAATCGTAAAGGTCACAAACGCTGGTACCATCGCTAGATAGGGAGCAAGTTTGAATACAAATGAGTCCGATCTATCGGGTACTAGGTCTTCTTTGAAAAACAGCTTGATACCGTCTGCCAGAGACTGCAAAAGACCGAAAGGGCCTGCGCGATTTGGACCAATACGATTTTGCATATCGGATATGACCTTGCGCTCAAACCAGATCATAAGCATCACGGTTACCAGCAGAACTGCGAAGGCAACCACTACCTTTACAACGACAAGGACTAGCACCCCGAGGCTAATCTTGCCTAACAATAAGGGATCAGCCCCCACTATGCCTTCACCACCTTCACGAGAACTCCCCCATTCAACGACCCGAACTTATCAAGCTCGTATCCTTCAACAAACTCTGCCACCAGGACTCCCGGCACAACATCGTTAGACACCTCTAGTTGAAACTCACCGCTAGAGAGATCACCCGAGATGATCCTCACGACATCTCCATCTTCGACGGAAGAAACTCTGGCGCTCTCGCTCGAAAGCCGCAACTTTGGCTTTGACACCAACGAACTAAGGGTCGGCGAACTGGCGACCTCTACTCCGTAGCCGTATAGTTTCCTCGCCAAATGTAGCCTTAGCTTATCTGGCTCTTTCCTCGACGCAATAGAGGCTGTCGGCCTCTCTTTCATTACATCAGACAACTCATCCAAGGAATCCGAGGAGTCATTAGAGTCAACCAACTCGCCATCTGGGTTAAAGTCATAGATAGCAACCGGTTCTGACAAAGGAGCTGCCTGTCTCTTTACCGAACTAATTCCCGGTGTTGCGACAGGATCCAGGACTCGTCTTCCCGCTATGTGCACCTTTACACTACGTGGCACAACCACGCCTTCAACCTCAGTCGACAACAAAGAAGGAGAGAACCCCCGATGGATTTTAGATATCGCCTGGATCTCCTCCCATATGTCGCTCTCGCTCTCGAAACCTAGGTCGTACCCGATCGATTCAGCGAGCGCAACTGCAATCTCCCAACCCTTTTGAGACACTCCGGCTGGGACAAGACTCTGTCCTAGCGGCAGGACCCTGCTCTCTGCGTTGGTAATCGATCCAAAGTACTCGCCATAACCAGAAAGAGGTAGCACGACATCTACGTACTCTGTCCACTCTCCAAAGTGGCTATCTATGGCCACAACCATAGATGACCTCTCAAGCGCCTGCCTAACTAAAGACTTATCAGGGAAACCTGAGAGTGGATTTGGTCCCAAGAGAAAGATAATCTCGATATCGTCCGCAGCTGCCGCACTCAAAACATCAGCGGCGTTTCGACCCAACGACTTAGGTGGATTTGGCCATGGAAAGTCTTCTGGTACCTTTCCTATGACCCTTCCACCTGGAAGGAGTCCTGGGGACATTCCCATCTGGACCGCGCCCATGGTGTTAGCACCCTGGAGCAACGGCAAGATCTTCGCATTTGGATACCTCTGCAAAACCTTTGCAACAAGACCACTCCTCCATGACGAAGAACGCAACAGATCTGCCTGCCCGACTACCACTACCACTTGCTCGTCACTTAGATCCTTGACCTTCACACCCGCCAATGCGGATAGGTCTATTGACTCGATTTGACTCAAAACCTCGTCAGCTTCGATCAATAAAGATGAGCTTACAAGAGTAGACAAGGAGGTCCGACGCTCGATTATCTCAACCGCAGAGGTTGTTTGCGCAAGAAGAGCCTCCCGGAGTCTGAGATACAGCACTGGCATCTCCTCTTCTACATCCGCTCCGAGTAGCAGAGTCAACTTAGAGTTAACCACCTCATCAAAGGTCGCTATCTTTCCCCCAAGTAAAAGAGAAGGATCAACTCCCCCCTCTGGTTGACAGTCCAGGGAGTCGACCGAGAGGTATCCTTTTAGCAGCTTAGCCCAAGCAAAGGCGTCTTCATTTGATATCGAGCCTCCGCCGATAGCGGCCACCGTAGCGGGACCAACTTTTTCTAGTGCGGCGGTTAACGTCTTAGCAACTTGCGTTAGGGCTTCGAACCACCCGACCTCCACTAGGTTATCGTTCTTGCGCAGATAAGGCGCTAAGACTCTATCTTCTGAAGAGGTTGCTTCGAACGCAAACCGCCCTTTATCACACAACCACGAGTGGTTTATCGCATCAGAGTCGATACCGAGCACCCTAGTCATCTCGTTCTGGGAAGACTGAAGTACCACCCGGCAGCCCATCGCACAACTTGTGCACGTAGACTCAGTCTGTTCTAGATCCCACGGCCTAGCCTTGAAACGATAGGACTTAGAGGTGAGAGCCCCCACCGGACATATCTGGATAATATTTCCCGAGAAGTAGTTATCGAAGGTCCCGCCAGGAGCAGGAGCAACCTCTATATTGGCTCCCCTTCCCGCAAAGTCGATAAGTCCCTTACCTACCACCTCACCCGCAAATCTGGTACAGCGACCGCACTGGATACAACGTTCTCGGTCTAACAAAACGATGCTTGATATCTCTATAGGTTTTGCGAAGTGTCGCTTTTCTTCTACGTATCTGCTTTCACCAGGACCATGCGCCAAGGTTTGATCCTGCAAAGGGCACTCCCCACCTTTGTCACAGACCGGACAGTCGAGAGGATGATTGGCGAGCAGATACTCTAGGACACCGTCTTGTGCCTTCCTTACTGCCACCGAATCAGTAATAACCTCCATGTCAGGGGAGACTTGTACAAAGCAAGCTGGTTGCAGAGTAAATCCACGCGGACCCTTTATCTCAACCAAGCACATCCTACACATACCAACGGCCTTCATGCGGGGATGGTAGCAAAACCTAGGGATGTAGGTTCCGGCCTCCTCTGCTGCTCTTATGACGGGATCACCCTTTCTCGCCCAAATCGGCCTGCCATCTAGGACAAAGGATATTGCCTCCTCCCGCTCCTTACTCAAAGGGACACCCTCCTTCTTTGATATGGGTCAGAAACTCATCTCGAAACATACGAATGCCCACAGCTACCGATGATGGGATTGAGGGTCCTAGTACGCATATCGTTGTCTGTGCTGGCGGCCAGCTGACTCCCGGGACGATGTTGTCACATAGATCCATGAGCAGTTCGAGGTCCTCTTCCCTGCCGGCTCCTGCCTCAATGCGAGCCATAACCTTCTCGATCCAGTTGGAACCTTCACGGCATGGAGTGCATTGACCACACGACTCACGCATAAAAAACCTGGAGATCCTCCACGCAGCCCTTACCATACAGGTAGAGTCGTCCATGACAATTATCGAACCAGATCCAAGCATGGAACCCGCTTTAGCGACTTCATCCTGACCCAAAGGGAGATCTAGTTGATCTGGCGTTATCCACGGAGCAGAGACGCCACCTGGGATAACGGCTTTGAGTGAACGTCCTTCATAAAGACCCCCTCCAAGATCGTCCGAAAAGATTAGCTCCCTGAATGTGGTCTTGACCATCTCTAACTCATACAGACCGGGCCGCTTGACCGCTCCAGAGAGAGCAAATATCCTAGTTCCAGTCGATCTGCCAGATCCTAGCGCCTTAAAGGCAGCACCTCCTCTGGATACAATCCAAGGAAGATTGGACACCGTCTCGACGTTATTCACTATGGTTGGTTCACCATACAGTCCGATGACCGCTGGAAAATAGGGAGGCTTTATACGGGGGAAACCTCGCTTACCTTCTAGTGATTCGAGCAGAGCGGTCTCTTCACCGCAGATGTATGCTCCCGCCCCCGGATGAACGATAAGATCTAGAGAGAAGCTCGAGCCAAAGATGTTCCTTCCGAGTGCGCCTATCTTGTATGCATCGTTAACCGCACTTTGCACTCTCTCTAGACCTAGTGCAAACTCGCCCCTTATAAAGATGAAGGCACGGGATGCACCTATCGCATAAGCTGCGATGATTGTTCCTTCAACCAGCTGATGCGGATCGTTTTCCACGAGAAAATGGTCTTTGAAGGTTGCGGGTTCGCTCTCGTCTCCGTTTATCACCAGGTATCGTCTCGTGGACTTCTTTAGCATCGACCATTTACGGCCCGCCTCAAATCCGGCTCCCCCACGGCCCAAGATATTTGACTCAACTACTTGAGCAACTATCTCCTCGGGGTTCATGGCTAGAGCTTTGCGAAGCCCTTCATATCCACCCGTCTCGAGATACACGTCCAAAGTATGTGAGCCTTCTACACCTCTTCGAGAAAGAACAATAGACTCTGCCGCCTCAGGCATCTCCACCTCCTTTTTGAGCCATCCGGCTTGATCTTTGTTCATCCTCAACAAGTCTCAACTCATCGATCTCTTCGAGAGGGATTAGCTCCGGAGCGCTTCTTTTTATCCTGGAGATCACACCGTGACTGGGTACCTCGTCCTCTAACCGACCTTCAATTAGGTCTGACTTGAGCCTCTTGACACCTTCTTCATCCAATGGACCAAAGTACCTGTAGTTCACGTGCAGACAAGGAGCCCTATCACACAGCGCAATACACTCAACCTCTTCAACGGTAAACAGCGAGTCTTCGCTAGTCTCGCCGACTGAAGCTCCCATGGTCTCTTCAACAGCCTCGAGTAACTCATATCCGCCCTGCAGCATGCATGCGATGTTGGTACATACCCCAACGACGTAACGACCAACTGGGTGGAGCTGGATCATATCGTAAAAGCTCGCAGTTCCGTGCACTTCAGCCGGTGTCGTACTCGTAAGCTCTGCGATGTGCTCTATGGCGTCGGGTGCAAGGTAACCATCTACCGACTGAGCAAGATGACACAGGGGAATCGTCGCGGAACGCGCTTCAGGGTAAAGCTTTACAAGCTCTAGCGCTTCTTGCAGAACTTCGTCTTTAAATCTGCTCACTACCTATCAACCTCTCCCATAACTGGATCCACCGAGGATATGACGGCAACTGCATCGGCGATGAGACCTCCATGTAACATCACAGGCAGAGATTGAAGATTCACGAACGAAGGCGCTCTGACATGCATGCGGTAGGGGCGATTCTCTCCGCTTGATACTATGTAGCAGCCGAGTTCCCCTCGTGGCGACTCGATAGCCACATAGTTCTCACCAGCGGGAACACGATACCCTTCAGTATGAAGCTTGAAATGGTGAATCAACGCCTCCATCGACTCGTCTATACGGGCTCGAGGCGGTGGAGTTACCTTCCTGTCTAAAGACTTGTATTCGCCCTCTGGCATCTTTTCTAGAATCTGTTCGACTATACGAACAGACTCAAGGATCTCATTCAGCCGGACAGAGTAACGGTCGTAAGTATCGCCTACAGTGCCAACTATCACATCAAAGTCCACCTGGTCGTAGAAGAGATAAGGCATAGTCTTACGAAGATCCCACGGCAGACCCGTTGCCCTAAGTATCGGACCGGTTGCAGAAAGAGCCATAGCCTGTTGTTGAGTGATTACTCCGACACCTTCAACGCGCTCACGGAAGATGGGTTGACCCGTAAGTAGTTCCTGATACTCCTCCACTCTAAATGGCATGGTCTCGCAGATAGCTGCCACGTCATCAAACCATCCATCAGGAAGGTCAGCAGCAACTCCGCCGGGTCGTATGTAGTTGTGGTTCATGCGCAGTCCAGTGACTTTTTCAAAGAACCCCAGGATCAACTCCCTCTCCCTGAATCCGTAGATCATCATTGACGTAGAGCCAAGATCCATACCGTTTGTCGCCATCCACATGACATGAGACGAGATTCTGTTCAATTCCGACATCAGCATGCGGATCCACGTTGCTCTGGGAGGAATCTCAATATCCATAAGCGACTCAACCGCAAGGGAGAAGACCAGTTCGTTGTTGAGGGGAGAAAGATAGTCCATGCGGGTAACGTTGGTCGAGCCCTGCATAAACGTAAGCATCTCCGCCGTTTTCTCCATTCCGGTGTGCAGGTATCCTATGACTGGCTTTGATCTTAGAATCGTCTCACCATCGAGCTCCATCATTATTCGTAGCACCCCATGGGTAGATGGGTGCTGTGGACCCATGTTGATGATCATGGTCTCGTCCGCTGGAACGGAAGCTAGATCTACCTCATCGATGTCTACGGCCTCTTCCTCTGGTACTCGAAGAACATACCCTTCCTCAAGGTAGAACTCCTCGATTGGAGTGTGCTCTCGTGGAAGAAGTTCCTGAACACCCTCTGAAGTCTCTTCAACAAGCAGACTGAGATGATCGGTGTTTGAGACCTTAGAGTCTACGTCGTTTTTCATCTGGTACTCTTCACCTCCTTAAACTGTACGGGCACACGCTGTGGTGCGTAGTCTTTGCGCAATGGGTGACCCTCCCAACCCTCCGGAAGCAGGATACGCGTCAGATCGGGGTGACCTCTGAATAAAATACCGAACAGATCGTAGACCTCTCTTTCCATGGCTTCTGAACCTGGATACTGACGAAAGATTGAGTCTATCCATGGGTCGTTCTCAGGCACTTGGACACGAAGTCTCACCCGCCTAGCCTGAGAGATCGAGAGCAGATTTACAACCACCTCAAAACGTTCAGGCTTTATCTCCTTTGGCAGAGGTCTTTCTTCAACGTCGAGATAGTCCACTGCAGTTAGGTCCGCACACACCTCAAAACCCTGCCTGCGCAGATCACTAACAAAGCTTAGGTACTCCACTCTCGGTAGAAAGAGAACCTCGCCGCCTCTTTCTTTTACCTCACTCACCTTTTTGCTCCGAACGAACCAACGACTTTATACTTACCTTTCGCACCTTCTGTGGTGAGACCGCCAAAGTTGACTCCACCCCATCAGAGAGGAGGACTGCGTCTTCATCGCGTCTTGTGATCGCCCCATTACGAACCTTTTCGTGCAAAGTCAATATTGCGTGTATCAGCGTCTCAGGACCAGGAGGACACCCGGGGGCATACACATCGACTGGTACAATCTGATCTACGCCTTGAACTATCGCATAGTTGTTGAAAATTCCGCCAGTAGAGGCACAAACACCCATTGAAATGACCCACTTTGGCTCCATCATCTGATCGTAGACCTGTCGTAGCACCGGAGCCATCTTCTGCGACACTCGTCCAGCCACTATCATTAGATCCGCTTGCCGGGGAGATGCCCTGAAGACCTCCATGCCAAATCTAGCGAGGTCGAAGTCAGCCGCTCCAGCAGACATCATCTCGATTGCGCAACAAGCAAGACCGAAGGTGGCTGGCCACATCGACGCCTGGCGCGCCCATTGAACTACGTTCTCCAGTTGCGCGGTTAGAAAATTATGACTGAGATCCTCTAGACCCATTGTCTAAGCCGCCCTTACACCGCTAGATGAACTACCTAAAGAGTCTTCGTTACTTACATCAAGATCCACTTGCGGTTCAACGCGCTTTTGAGGCCCCCAGTTCAACGCCCCATTTCCGATTAGATATACGAACGATGCAAAGACAATGACGGCAAAGACCACCACCTCTGCAAAGCCAAAGGCCGCTAACTGCCTAAAGTCTGCCGCCCAGGGATACAAAAACACGATCTCAATGTCAAAGACTATGAAGATCATCGCTACGAGGTAGAAACGCACAGGGAATCGCTCAGCCGCTGCGTTCCGTGGAACAATCCCACACTCATAGGGGGCTCCCTTCGCCTTAGTCGGGCGCTTGGGGGCAAATATAGCTGACGCTACAAATGAACCTGCGGCAAAAAGCGTCGCAAGAACTGCCATCACCAACACCGGTAAGTACTGCGCCAATGTCCCTCCTTCAAAGAAATACTCTTTATGACCTAACCACCGACTCAACGCCGGCCACGCCACAACTACACCCTACATACTTCCAAAATTTGACGTACGCACCAAATTTGCATAATTTATCACACTGGAGCGTTGTGTATCTCGGCAAATAACAGTACCGTCACCATGTTGGCATAGCCCGTGCCATCACTTAGGTTATAGGTGTGAACAAATCCAGAATCGATACCACCGTTGCTGTTATAGGAGCAGGTCCTTCAGGATCAAGCGCCGCCTACTGGCTATCGCTAAGAGGCATAGACACAGTAGTGTTAGAAAAGAAGCACTTCCCAAGAGAAAAGGCCTGCGGAGACGGTTTGACTCCCAGGAGCGTCGTCCAACTGGAATCTATGGGTCTGAGCAACTTCCTTAGTAAAAAACATAGGTACCTTGGACTTAGAGCCAACGCTTACGGTAAGTCACTGGAGATACCATGGCCAAGCAGCCCAGAGTATCCTTCTCATGGGTACGTCGTAACGCGTTACGAACTAGATAAAGCAGTGGCCGAGCGCGCCGAAGCTTTGGGGGCTAAGGTCTATCAAGGGTTTGAGGTCACTGGGGCGGCCCTTTCTAGCGATGAAGCGATTGATTTCATAAGCGCCACAGATGAACGTGACGGATCGGTGTTTGAGGTTCACGCAAAGTACTACGTATTGGCCGAGGGAGCAAACTCGCGCGTCGCAAGGTCAATTGGTGCCGTTCGAAACCGCAATGAGCCGATGGGAATGGCTGTCCGAGCCTACTTCGAAACTGATCGCTCCGAGGAGCCCTGGATCGAGTCTCAGATGGATCTGAGGAACGATGACGGCGATATCATTCCGGGATATGGATGGATATTTCCTTTGGGAGATGGAAGGGCCAACATCGGCTTTGGACTTCTCACTAACTCCCACCGCTGGAGGTCTATAAATACAACAAAGGCTCTAGAGAGCTACGTAAGACAGATAGGACCCAGCTGGGGGATAGATCCCAAGAGTGCCCACTCAAAGTTCATAGGTGGCAAGCTTCAGATGGGACACGTAGTAACTCCGCGTGCAGGCAATAACTATCTACTCGTTGGAGACTCAGCAGCCTCTATAAATCCCTTCAACGGAGAAGGCATAGCTTATGCACTCGAAACTGGCAAGGTAGCAGCTGACGTAGTAACACTAGCGATCGGATCGCCCTCCATAGACCTAGCCAAGGTGTACACAAGCCGACTGGAGGAGAGATACGGAGAGTACTACAGTATCGCAAGAGCCTTTGTAAAGCTGATCTCGGAACCCCGGATCATGGCTCCAGCGATATGGCTCGCAACGAGAGAGCAACGTCTTATGACTCCTATCGTTACCGTGATGGCTAACCTGATGAGCGCACAGGACCCAAGGCTCGGCGACCACCTCTATAGCTACGCAGATAAAGCTTTCAAGGTACTGAAGGCGGTACAAAGATCTAAAGAGGTTTTCTATCCGACCACTCCGTAAAGGCCTGATTCGCCGCTGCAGACGCCAGATCGACGCTCAGCTCAATGTCGTCCCAACTATGCGCCAAAGAGGGAAACATGACCTCATAAGGTCCAGGAGCCAAAGCCACGCCGCGCTGTAACATGGCGTGGAAGAAGTAAGGGTAAGCGCCCAGCGCAACCGATTTCTTGGCACTTAGGTAGTCGGTCACTGTTAGGTCTCCAAAGAAAATGGATAAAAGAGGACCAAAGCGATGTATCTGAACGTCAAATCCAGCCTCCGAGATAACTTTTTCTAGACCCTCTGCAAGGTATTTGCTCCTACCTTCGAGCATCGAATAAGAGTTTTCATCTAGGGCCCTGAGCACGGTCAGTCCTGCTGCTGTTGCAACGGGGTTACCCGACAGCGTGCCAGCCTGGTAAACGGGTCCTGTAGGTGCTAGCTGCCTCATTATCTCGCTTCGTCCGGCCAGGGCACCGATTGGCAACCCTCCGCCCATGACCTTCCCAAAACAATAAAGGTCTGCATCGACATCGAAGAGGTCCGAAACTCCCCCCTTAGCTACCCGAAATCCAGTTATAACTTCGTCAAATATGAGAAGTGCCCCGACCCTGTCACACTCACGTCTAAGGCCGGATAAGAAGCCTTCCTGAGGAGGGATCAATCCCATATTTGCTGCAACAGGCTCTACGATCACACACGCAGTCTCATCGTCTAACACAGGAACCTGATTGTATGGAACCACAAGTGTATCGGACACCGCGTTGGCAGAGACCCCCACAGACCCCGCTAGTCCCAACGATGCAACCCCTGATCCCGCAGAGGCAAGCAGCTGATCGGAGTGGCCATGATAACAACCGTCAAACTTTACCACTTTGTTCCTGCCGGTTACACCCCTCGCAAGCCGCAAAGCGGTCATAGTCGCTTCGGTGCCTGAGGAGACAAGCCTCACCATCTCAACACTGCGGACTCTTTCAACTACCTCCTCCGCCAACAAGACCTCTCCTTCAGTCGGAGCTCCGTAGGTTGTACCTAGTTCTGCCGCCCTTGACACAGCCACAGTGACTCTAGAGTCTGCATGACCAAGTATCGAAGCCCCGTAAGATTGTACGTAGTCGATATATCTCCGACCGTTCAAATCGTATACGTACGCTCCCTTGGCGCGTTGCACAAAGTAAGGCGTACCCCCCACTGACACAAACGATCGAACTGGGGAGTTGACCCCGCCAGGAATTACCTTCACGGCACGTTTCCACATCTGCAAGTTAGTATCGTTCATAGTCTCCACTCACCCAAGTCGGGTTCTATAAGTTCACCAATTCCCTCTAGCATCGCTGCATGGTTTTTGCCAGATCCTTGGCAAAGTAGGTAATTACCATATCTGCGCCAGCCCTTCGTACCGCATACATCTGCTCGAGCGCTACGGCTTCACCGTCGATCCACCCCTTTTCCGATGCTGCCTTTACCATCGCATACTCCCCCGAAACGTGATACGCGCATAGCGGGACAGATGAGACCTCACTTACCTTTGAGATAATGTCGAGATAGCTTATAGCCGGCTTGACCATCACCATATCCGCACCCTCTTCGATATCTAAAAGAACCTCTCTTATCGATTCGGATGCGTTCCGATAATCTTGCTGGTAAGCCTTGCGATCACCACCGCCTCGTATTTCGACGTTGACTGCGTCACGAAAAGGTCCGTATAGCCCTGATGCGTACTTCGCCGAGTAAGCTAAAATCCCTACCTCTGACATGCTCTCCCGATCGAGAGCCTTCCTTATGGCGTCTACTTGACCGTCCATCATCCCAGAAGGTGCCACAAAGTCCACTCCTGCTAGTGCCTGAGAGATCGCTATCTGAGCGTAAAGCTCCAGCGTAGAGTCGTTGTCCACATGGCCTTTAGCGTCAATCAGTCCACAGTGACCGTGATCTGTATATTCATCCAGGCAGAGATCTGCAAATACAACTACCTCATCACCAAATGCGTCCTTCACCTGCGCTATGGCCCTCTGGACAACTCCGTCTGAGGCGTATGCACCTGATCCGACTGAATCTTTGTGCTTAGGGACTCCAAATAGAATTACGGCTCTTATCCCCAGCGCCTTTATCTCCTTGATATCAGCCGACAAAGAGGACAAGGTGTGTTGATACACGCCAGGTAGGGATGGTATCTCCAGCGGCTCGGGTGCGTCTTCAAGCACAAAGTACGGCATTATAAAGTCACTTGGTGCTATCGAGGTCTCGGCAACTAAGTCTCTCAACGCAGAGTTGGATCGGAGTCTTCTAGGGCGGTGTGTGGGAAATCTCATTAGAGTTAAACCTAGCAAGGCTCAAGAGAATTTGGATGCCTTACCAGCACTCCCGAACTTCTTCGTTTCAGGTTCTCACCAGTCTCGAGATCTCCACCACGAAACCGTTGCATCGATGAGACCTTCGAAGTTGTACACGTCACCGATAAAGTCCACCCTTAGTCCCAGCGCAGAAGCCCTACGCGCCGTTATCGGACCGATAGCCCCTATCGACAACGAATTGAGTCGCTCTCCAAAGCTCTGAAAATACGCATCTACAGCCGAGGGGGAAGCAAAAAGTACAAGATCATAGTCCTTTAGATACTGATCCGAATCGTATCGCACGCTCTTAGTCTCATAGGCTTCTACCACCGAGACGTTCCAACCCTTATCCATAAGCCCTTGCGGTACAACGTCTCTTGCGACCTTGGCTCTTGGTAGTAAAACGCTGCCCGACTTTGATTGGGCCTTGGGAAACTCTTCTGCAAAGCTCTCACCGACGTAGCTCGTGGGCACAAAGTCGACGCCTACCTTGTAAGACAACAAGGTATCTCGAGTGCCCGAGCCAATCGCTCCCAACTTTACCCCACCCAGTCTTCGCAGATCCCCAAGTTCTTCAAAGGTTTTTCTTACTGCGTTAGAGGAGGTGAATATGAGCCATTCAAACTCCTGGACTCTCTCTAAAGCCGACCGTAGCGCCGCACCAGAGTCAGAGGGCTCTCCTATCTCGATAGCCGGGAGATGAGTGACCTCCGCTCCCAGGTACTCAAGCGGTGCGACGAGATCTTCTTCTGAGCTTGGTCGAGTAACGACTACACGAAGCCCAAACAAGGGACGGCTTGACAACCACGAAACATCGACGGAAGCTACTTCGCCGATCACGATAGCCGAAGGGGAAGTTACCTCCAGGCCTGGAAGTTCACAGAGAGCGCAACGTATAATCTGCTGCGACGCAGTCGTAGCTCTTGTAACAACCGCCGCTGGGGTCTTTGGATCCATACCAAAGCGGCAGAGACTCTCTGCGATCTCTAATCTGTGGGCCACTCCCATCAAGACAACGATCGTGAGCCGACTCCTAACAAGTGCCTCCCAGTCGTAGGAGAGCGGCATCCCCTCCCGACCGTGACCCGTGATGACAGTGTAACCTTGCGCAACCCCTCGATGAGTAAGAGGAAGACCGGCAAAAACTGAGGCGCCGTTTACAGACGACACACCTGGAACGATCTCAAACTTGACACCGTGACGTTGAAGAAACTGTGCCTCCTCCGCTCCCCGTCCAAATATGAAGGGGTCACCACCTTTTAGACGGACTACACGGCTGTATCTCTGCGAAAGTCCTAGCAGTAGATCATTGATATCGCCCTGGTTGGTGGGGCGCCCAGGACGCTTTCCAACGTCATAAAGAACAGCGCTTCTACTGGCGAGAGCCAAAACGGAATCCGAGACCAGGTAGTCATATACAACGACTTCCGCCTCCTTGAGCAACTCCGCAGCACGCAGAGTCAGAAGCTCTTTGCGCCCAGGTCCCGCCCCGATAAGATAGACCATCGGATCTTCAAGCACCTAACCCGTCGCTCGTTCTACTGTCGCTTCACCAAAACGAACCCCTGACATCTGAAGAAGCTTCTCGGCTAGCTCCCTACCAGCTCTTTGCGGATCTGTACTAGACGCAGAGGCCCGCCAAAGGCGTGATCCATCTTCCACTCCGATAAACCCATTAACCGTCGTTAGACCCTCAGCGCTAACTGCGTAGGCTCCTACCGGCATCGTGCACCCAGCACCTAGACGACTCAAAAAGGCGCGTTCACACATCAGGGCATCGAAGGTCTCCAAATCCGTTATGCCTTGTAGGAGATCTCCTATCTCATCGTCTGATCTAAGGGCTTCAACGGCCAAAGCTCCCTGCCCAACTTGAGGCGTAAAGCTTTCTAGTGGCAAAATCTCACCGTCAAATTTAGATATACCGAGCCTGTCAAGCGCTGCTTTGGCAACAAACACAGCAGATCGATGACCGGCAAGCTTCATTCTGGTCGCAATGCTCCCCCGAGCCCCTCTAACCTCTATGTCAGGCCTCAAAGATAGAAGCTGAGCCTTTCGACGGTTAGATGATGTATAGACTATCGATCCCTCAGCCAAATCGCTTAGCCTTGAACCGATTAGAACGTCTCTTACATCCTCTCTCTTTGGAACACCTCGAATCGCTAGATCGATATGAGTTGCTGATGGTAGATCTTTGGCAGAGTGGACCGCTATGTCTGCCATGCCGTCCAATACCGCTCTTTGAACCTCTTTAGTAAAGATGCCCTGACCGCCAATTACAGATAGAGCGCTTGCCTGATCCCTGTCTCCTTGGGTGGTGACATAGACCAGTTCAAAGTCACTGTTCAGCAATGATCCTACATATGTGGCTTGGGCAACCGCCAACTCAGACCGCCTGGTCGCAATCTTTACTGTTCGCATCTAAAACCTAACTAGTAATCGCCATTGGCTCAAAGGTATCAGAGCCCAAAGAGTACTTTAGCGTCCTCTACGATGTCTGTGTTTTGGGACCCGTCAACGACCTTTCTAAGTTGCGTGGCTGGGGTATGCAGAAGTTTCTTAACTATATGATCCGTCAGCCTGTCGATCTCAGAAGCGAGCTTTGGATCGAGACCACGATGCCTTTCGAAAAATACTGCGAGCTCTTCCACTCTAATAGTTTCGGCTCTTTGATAAAGCGAAGCGATAACAGGGGAGATCTCTTTGGTCGCCGACAACGACGGAAAGCGTTCCAGATAGGCGCTGATTTTAGCTTCTACCTCTGCTACGGCATCCAATCGAACACTCATGGACCTTTCGATCAATTGGTTAACACCCTCTAAGTCTGTTAGTTTAATCCCGTCGTACTTCGCTACGTCCGGTTGCACATCACGAGGAAGCGACAGGTCTACGACAACCAAAGGGCGAGGGTCGACTCTAGCGGATCGTACCCGCACAAAGTTACTAGTACTAAGGAGGTAAGTGGGGGAGGTCGTTGCAAAGATTGCCCCATCAGCGCCTGCAAGCACGGTCTCAAGATCTTCTATAGCGGCAAACTTGCCCCTAGCGGATTTAGCAAGGAGCTGTGCTTTGCTCGGATCCCTGGCAACTACAGTCACCACTGCACCTGAGTCTGAGAGGATCTCGACTACCTCTGTAGCTATTGCGCCCGAACCTACTACCGCTACGTTGGGATCTGCAACTTCCTCGAGTTCTGACAGCAAGATCTTTACCGCTGCAGAACCAACGGAGGTCGACCCAACCGATAGCGAGGTCTCAGCACGGGTCCACTTCCCGACTTCGATCGCCTCCCTAAACAGACGATTCAAGACCGGGCCAGAGGTTCCCTTTTGTACTGCTTCTTCTATTGCCTCTTTCACCTGGGCTAGTATCTCGCTCTCGCCCACTATTCGAGACTCAAGACCACACGCTACCCGATAAAGATGCTCAGCGGCGCCGTCTGCGTAGTGTACCCTAGCGTACCTTTGAAAGTCACTCTGAGAGACACCGAGCTTGGAAGATATCACCTCTGCTATCGCCTCGACGGTCCTATGGAACTCCTTCGCCTGAACGTAGATCTCGGTTCTGGCACAGGTGGAGAGAACGACTGCCTCGTCCACTAAAGAGCCCCGTAACTCAGACAGAGCGGACACTATCGACTCCGTCGTGTCACTAGAGAGGGCAAAACTCTCGAAATCCAACTCATCAGTCTCGTCACTATTTGAGACTACAACCGCCATAATGGCCACGAAAGGCTCCCTACCGCCAACCCAAGGGCAATAAACCTACTAAGAAATACTTTCTCTTATCAAGGTTACTACCTTGAATGCAAAAATTCATAGACGGGAACAACTCACCCTCTTTATGATCTGCATATCTTAAGATGATATATCTCGTTCTGTCTCTCAGTGTGATTCAGGGATACAGCCGTCACAGTCGTCTAGAGCTGGGTCTTTTTACCTATCTCTTCTGCCCGTCGAATTGCCGCTCTAATTGCGTCATACACCGCAGCCCTCAAGCCACATCGTTCTAACTCTATAAGGGCAGCTGCGGTGGTTCCACCAGGAGAAGTAACCTCTCTTTTTAGGACCCTGAGATCCTTGCCGGTTTCTAGGTACATATGCGAGGCACCAACCAGAGTCTGTTGCACCAGTCGACTCGCAAGCTCGAAAGGAAGTCCCACAGATACCGCAGCGTCCTCAAGTGCCTCAGCCAATAGGTACAGATAAGCAGGTCCGGAGCCCGAGACGGCTGTAACCAAGTCGATCTTTGACTCGGAGATGAACACGACGTCGCCGACGGATCTAAAGAGTCGCTCTACGAACTCCAGCACCTCGCCTGTGGTACCATCATCCACTGCGACCGCCGATATCGATCTTTGAAGGGTAGCTGCAGTGTTCGGCATAACCCGAACGCAGGTCGATGACTCAGACGAAAGTTCGTGCAACGTCTCTAGCGTCACACCCGCTGCGATCGAAATGAACACCGCTTCCCTGTTTGCCCTGTAAGCGTCCTTGACGGCTTGTGGCAGATCCGAGGGCTTCGTCGCAATGAGGTAATAGGTTGCCTTGGGCGCTGTATCGATAACTGCCACATGGGTACCAAAATCAGACCGTAGAACCTCTGCCCGCAGTTCATTGCGCTCCACGACCGCTAAAGTTCCAAGGACCTCGGATCTTCCCGAATCCAAAAGACCCCGCAAGATGCCAGCGCCCATCTTTCCGCCACCGATAACTGCTAGTTCAAATTCCATGGCTAAAGCATAGATATAATAGCTAGATATTCCATATCGCCCACAAAGATCAAAGTATCCGCCTCATTCCAATAAAGGCGTTTGAAGATCATCCCTAAGAGATCTACCCACAAAGGACTAGTTCATTACTTTGACGGTCTTCCAAGATCTCTAGCAGATACTTCGCCGAATTACTCCAAGTAAAGCCACGTGTGTGATGGTAAGCGTTGCGCCCCATCGCTTCTCCCCTATCGGAATGGGCTAGGACCCCTGATATCTTGGCAGCAAAACCCTCGACAGATCTATCTCTGACAAGATGTCCAGAGCGGCCGTCTTTGACAAGGGTTGTCAAACCTCCCACCGCTGACGCAACTATAGGCTTAGCGGTGGCTGACGCCTCCAGAGCAACCAACCCAAAACTTTCCGTTCTTGAGGGCACCAGCACAACATCACTAGCTCGGTAAAAAGAAGATAGAATCTCGTGGGGCTGCGGAGCAAAAAAATGCATCCTGCCCTTTAGGGTTCCTCTCCGACTCATCGCCCGTAACCGAGCTAATTCATCCTCACCCTCGGGACCAGAGGGACCTCCTACGAGCACGAAGTGAACATCCATCTCTTCAAGGACCCGCTCAACCGCCTTGGCTCCAAGTAGGAAGCCTTTTAGGGGTTGGACCCTCCCGACGGATAAGACGATTTTATCGTCTCGGGGAAGTCCAATAGCGCTCCTCGCCATCTTCTGGTCGCCTGGGGCAAAAAACGCTCTATCCACCCCTAGCGGGACCACTCTGATCTGAAAAGGATCTACGTTATAGAGCCTAGTTATCCACTCCGCCTCAGGACCACAAGAGGCCAGTATGGCGTCTGAACATCCCATGACCCGTTGCTCATGCCATATGCGCACAGTGGAGTCGTACCCGTCATCTGGAGACTCCCGTCCAATCTTCTTAGCCTTCTCTAGCGTGTGAAAACTGGTAAAGAGGGGTACGTTCAGCTCGTGTTTGATCGTGTGGCCCGCAATTCCCGAGAGCCAGTAATTAGCGTGAACAAGGTCGACGTGGCCGTTTCGTTCGGTGAAAATATGTCTTAGAACGCCATCAGTAAAGTGACGCACGTACTGCAAAAGACGCTCCTTGGGGAGATCCCTCTTCGGTCCAGACTCAATGAAGTGCACCTCGAAACCAGGCTCAACCCTGACAGAGCCAACGTCATCTTTGGAGTCAGCCCGAGTATAGACGTCACAGTGAATGCCCAATCTTGCAAGTGCCGTCGCCAGCTGCCTAACGTACACATTCATTCCACCTCCATCACCAACTCCTGGCTGTGCCAACGGTGAGGTATGGTAAGAGATCATGGCAATACGCAATGAAATGGTTTCCTTCCCCTAAACTTCACGTGCCAGTACACATTGACATAATCAAACCGGCTTCTCCCCTAGCACGGTGTCGATCGAAGCCTCACCCCTTATGTATCGACCCTTGACCTCAGAACTAAGAACGTTCAGCACTTCATGCAACTGATGTCGTTTGGACGATATTCCCGCTTCAGCCTCCTCTAGTCGGATGAGAAGCTCAATGTTCGAGAGGTTTGAGTGCGGTTCAACGACCGCTTCGATCCATTGATCGGCTAAAGCCTGTAACTCCTCCGATAGTTCAACCTCGACGTGTCGAGTAGCAGTTTCGGGTCCCTTCACGCTACGTGCCAGAGTTTGGGAAAGCTGCTCGGTGACTACATCTCCCTCGCTCGAATTCTTGGCGATATCGATACGCGCCTGAAGAAGCCTCCTAGCGTAGGATAAAACAGACTCCAAGCGTCTCGCGTACTCTCGCCTTGATCTGAGTTCTTCTATGTCTATATCGGAGACGTCTTGTACGTAGCTTCGTTCCAGAACCTTTGAAATCGCTTCATCTAACGATCTTTCCACTTAGCTCCTCCTCATGGCTTCTCAGAGACTCCCCGAAGCTCCTAAGGGATAGTAGCGCATCTTTACACTTCCAACAATTAAATCTAAAGGAACAGGCCCAAAGTGCCTTGAGTCAGTGGAAGAATCCGGGTTGTCACCGACGACATATACCTCTGTTTCACAGATATCTTGAACTCGCTTGACGATCAGCGAACGTCTATCTCTGGGATCCGACAAAACAACCACGTCACCGACTCTGCACCTACGGTTCTTCCCAACGATCACCTTATCGCCGGGTGTTAGAGTCGGATACATCGAATCTCCAGTAACCTCAAATCTAATGTATCTCTGCTTAACTGCCAGGATTAAAACCACGCAAAGCAATAAGGTAACTACTAGAGAGGACTTCGCCTTGGATCCTCGGCCTCTGTTCACTCTCAACTGCAACACATATTAGAAACTACCTTCTCCGACAAGGTGCCAGTCTCAAGTAGGTTGACTAATGTTATGGATAGAAAAGAAAATATCTTCAGAACGAAGGAGAGCCAATGCGCATTTTCTATCGAGTGCTAAACACAATCGATAAAATCTCACGTCCGACACAAGTCTCTGCCCACTGTGACCTACCCTGCGGCGTCTATGACCCCGCCCAAGCGCGAATAGAGGCACAGTCAGTAAAGTCAATTATGGAGAAGTTCAACGCGTCAGACGATCCGGTATTCAAAGAACGCGCAGTTACCATAAAAGAAGAGCGCGCAGAGTTGGTAAAGCATCATCTATGGGTACTGTGGACAGACTACTTCAAGCCAGAGCATCTAGCTAAGTACCCTCAACTTCACGAGCTGTTTTGGAAGGCGACCAAGACTGCTGGCGAGTCGAAGAAAACAAACGATGTAGCGGTAGGCGACCGGCTTCTCTCAGAGATCGACCAGATCGCTGAGATATTCTGGGAGACAAAGAAGTAAATACACCACAGACCAAAGTAGGTATTTCTCAAATCAAAGCCGACCCCCCCCAAGGAGTAATCTCCTTGGGGGGGTTCAATATTTTGCAACCTTTAGTGCTTGTACATCCCCATTGCCAATTTCCGCAACCGTTCTAGGGCATCGTAGACCATGGTAAAGCTTGTGTACATAGGAGAGGGTGTGAAACGAATTCGATCCGGGACACGATAGTCTGTGATGACTCCATAACGCTTGACTAAGTGGTCGTTTATCTCTTTCGCATCTTTGTGATATAAAGAGATATGTCCTCCTCTTCCATTGGGGTCACTCGGCGAGGCCAACATGAATCCCAAATCGTGCAGCCACTCAGCGATCAGTTCTTGGGCAAAGGTAGTCAGGGATAAAGACTTCTCTCTAATCGCTGAAATAGTCGCTTCAATTAGAGGCTCAAGTGCACCCGAGAGAGCCGCTACGGACAAAATTGGAGGAGTTCCAACTTGGAACCGCCCCACCCCATCTTTTGGAAGATAAAGGTCACCCATCTCAAACTGATCTGCAGTAGAGAACCATCCCCAGATCGGCTGGGAAAGCTTATCGATCAACTCGTCTCGGATGTACAGAAACGCAGGAGATCCTGGACCTCCATTTAGATACTTATAAGTACATCCGACAGCTAGGTCACAACCCTCTTCGTCAAGATCGATAGGAACCACTCCCACCGAGTGCGAAAGATCCCAAAGCGAAAACGCTCCAACACCGTGAACAGCTCGATTTATCTCTCTCATATCGGACAAACCTCCAGAGCGATAGTTGACATGAGAGAGGCTCACAAGTGCAACGTCTTCATCTAGAACCTCCGCAAGGTCAGCTTCTGTCACTGCACCGTCTCGGTCTGAGTGCACTACCGTAAGTTCAAGTGACATCTGCTCGGCTATGCCAGTAAGGATGTACCGGTCGGTGGGAAAATTTTGGTCATCGGTCACGATCCTCCCCCGGTTTTTTTGCACAGACACTGCAGCAACTGCGAGCTTGTAGAGATTGACAGAGGTCGAGTCGGAGACGATAACCTCTCCCTCTTCAGCCCCAAGAAAGCCACTTCCTATTGCGTTACCGACAGTCTCACAAAGATAGAGCCACCGATCCCAGGCTGCGACTTTGTCTCTACCCCACTGCAGATCCAAGGTGTCTATAACTGCGCTACGAGCACTTTTCGACAATTGGCCCAAGGAGTTTCCATCCATATAGATAGTGTCATCTACATGCAGTTCGTACTCGTCTTTATACTTAGCCAGAACGTCTCGTTCATCAAGTTCTAAAGCTCTGTCTCTTAGTAACTTCAATCCGATCATCCTTCCGATCGACAACTAGCTGAGACTAAGTTTCACTTAAGTGAAATCACAACGAATTCCTTACTAGTGAGGCTAGCAAAGCTCATATCGCCACTTCCACTCACAACGGGGTATCCTACTGAGATATCAAGGCGTTAAAGCACCCACACCATGCTCAGTAAACCTAGATGGACATCGGGTACGGGCTGTATAGATAGCCCTCCCTGGGCGACAGTAGTTAAAATCTCGCTTGTTACGTCTTTAGCAACCTCCGATTTGAGTTCTACCCCAAGAGCCCTCAAAGGTTGCGGGCTAGAGATACGATACTAGGGCAGGACAGGTTCAAAGTACTAAAGTCCTTTGCTAACATATGCCAATTCACTCAACGAGTCCCGATGTACTTACCTGCGGCGGATCTCGGCACTAAAGGTAGAGGTCATCACCCTTGGATTTGCGACAAAGCTACTCATCGAAGGCTGTCTTTGGCATAAGACGGACTCTAAAGACACTCCATATGAGCGTCTCAACAAGTAACGACACGAAGTAGCTCAAAATACCACCTTGCATTTTTTAGTAATTCACTCACCTTCAGGAGGATTTCGATGCTCGATTCACGTAGCAAAGATCGCTATTGACTCCTACACCTAACTAACCTCCACGACCCTCTGTCGATGTAGATAGTGTCGATAGACCCTGCCATCAATAAAACATTTAGGCGATCTATAGTGCATGGCACTCACAGATCATCTGGGATTTCAGAAAACCAAGAGCATCTATGGTCTCGATTGAGACTCTTTCTCTAGGCGTCTCTGACTACTAGAAGTGAGGAACGGACTCCATCTAGCTACGTTCATCTGAAGCAAAACGGAGTTAGGGGATAGAGGCTGAAGATGACTTACCTAGCACATACTTTCCTGCTCCACCCGCCGATCCGGAGCTTGCAGTAGGGTTCAGCTGACTCGTGCCGCTTAGAGTAGAGGTAATCGTTGAGCTCACAGCGCTCGTCGAAGTGGTAGAAGGGGCTGCGGTTGTGGAAGTAGCCGACGACGGCACGGACGACAAGGTGCCCGAGTTTGACTTTGCAACCGATGAAACAACAGTAACCGCCGTGGTTGCGCTTACCGCAACGCTCAACGCCGAAGAGGATCCGCCATTGACAGGGGTCTACCCCGCAGAGCGACTGTTCGGCGACGCCTCTGTCGACGCATCGATATTTGAAGTAGTACTTGTTGTTGAGGCAGATACGGAGGCGGCCGTCGAAGTAGTAGACCCTTGTGGTTGCTTGGCAGTGGTACTGGTCGCTCCATCGAAGGTGGAGTTTGCTAGAGCAACCGTTACGCCGGCGCCTCTCGAAGTGTTGTTAACAGCCGGGACCGACGGAGCTGCAGGAGTCGGGGAAGCCGAAGATGCGCTGAATAGCAACGTAGGAGCAACACTGTGTGCAAACCCCACCAGTGCGAGAGGCCATCTGACCGCACCAGCTGCCGTTCCAACGTTGAGCGGAGCGGTCCAGCCAAGAAACGGGATCTGAGATATCCAGGACATCGGTCCGGCCACGAGTTGCATACGTCCTATAGACACCCCTAAAAGCGCCCTCACAACCCGAGGATCGAGGTGAGTGCCGGAACAACTCACCAACTCAGTGCGAGCTTCCTTCGCAGACATTGGCCTTTTGTAAGACCTTGTCGCATTCATAACCTCAAAGGCGTCTGCTACTGCCACTATCCTTCCAGAGAACGAGATCTCGGTGCCGTACAGACCCAGAGGATAACCCGTGCCGTCCCACCTCTCGTGATGCTCCCATGCAGCATTTGCAAACTGACCCAACCCACCGGAAAGTGGATCCAAAAGTCTCTTGCCTTTTAGTGGATGTCCCTTGTTCCGACTCCACTCCTCTTCTTTTTGGACGTCCTTTTTTGTTCAGAATTTCAGAAGGAACTGAAAGCTTTCCAACATCATGTAATAGTACTGTCCACTGGAGTTTGTTTGCATCCTCCTCGTCCAAACCGATCTCTTGTGATATTAAGTATGCGTAACCTTTGACTCTTTGGAAATGCCCTCTTGTGCAACGATCGTGGTTAGTTAATGCAGCCACAAGTTCAAGCACCTGAATGGCAGCCTCGTTGTCAGAGATCGGACCGCCTGCTTCTAGACGTCCTACGGTTTCTTCGAGTCGCCTGACAGAGCTCGCCTTCATAGCCAAAGCCAGGCGTGAAGGAGCCTGATCTGGAAATATCATAGAAAGTTTCAAAAGCGCAACCAAAGGCAGAAGCCTTCGCATAACTTTGTCAAGAAAGACCAAGACCACGGCCGATCATCCAAGAATGGAGACTATCCAAAGCATCCTGTAAAACGGATCATTGGCTCTTTAACTACGTGGCCTTAACACTACAGAGAGCAAGATAGTGCTGAGAGGAGCAGAAACGCCCCTACAGATCTAAGCATGAAAGCAAGAACAGGGTTCCTCGCCACCGATCCGACAGCTGGGGGTACAAAAACCTGAGTCTCACTGCACGAATCCTTTCCTGCAACAAAAGTCAAGCCTGTGACATCGCGTTTGTCGGACTTCTAAAGAGTAAACTTTAGCGATAGTCAAAAAGTTTTTGTGAAAACTTCTAGAGCCAAAGTGACTATGTCGGTCCCGCTGTGATCTGTTTGAGCCTAAAGGCCTCACTTCTGCGGTCGCCTTCGGTCGGATCAGCTCTAACCACAGAACGGGGCCACAGTCGCTTGTCCCGCACCACATCGGCCTCGGCACAGAGCAGGGTTAGATACGCTTGAAGATACATCCAGGTACAAAGCCCAATTACGATCGCAAAAAATCCATAGGTACTGCTGGCGTGCGAAAGATCGCGTTCGATCAGGACTGCGCCAAAGGCCTGCAACAAGCCCCAGAGAAACGCTGCGAGCACCGAACCCACAAGGTGCTGACGGACACTAACCGCCTTACCCAAGATTACTCTTGCAGCCAGAGTAAATGTAAGAGCGTTTATCCCAAAGGCCACAGCTACGCCAACAAAGAGAGGCAGAGAAGCATATGTTGAAAAAAATGTGGATACTGTTACACCGACCCCTACAGTAACGGTCCAAAGCAACTGATTCAGCACCGATTTAGGAAAACCCATTCGTCTACTATCTGGTACATTCCAAACGTCGTTCAAAGCTCTTATCGCCAAAGAGGCTAAGCACCGCGAGGCTAGAAGGAGCGTTACGGTCCCGATGCCGATACCGACTCCGTTTCCCGTAAGACTGTGAACACTTGACTTTAGCTGAGGTCCAATTATCGGGAAGTTGGCAAGTGCAGAGTTGACTATCTGCGTACGCAGCGACGAATCCTTGGTCAAAAGCACTCCGAGCACCGAGACCATGACCAATAGAAGAGGAAATATCGAAAACAGTGCATAGTATGCAAAAAGAGCGGCTAGCGATGAAACCTTGTCCTCGCTGGACTTTTTATACACGGCATAAATGAACGCCAACTGACTATGTTCACGTTGAAAACGATCCACCTTCTGGATCTGCTGTTCCAGCAAGTTCCGGCTCCTAACCTTTTTCCAGCGAACTCTACATGTCACTGTGGTCCCTAGCGAGTCAGATCCACCTTAAGTGTAGTGCCATAAGGTTATGGCAAAACCTAACTTATCGGTCTCAAGCCTCTACCACTTCTCGCAAGCTGGACCCAAAGCCTTAATTTCTAGACGGCAGAGCAGCTCCGCAAGGCCAAACAGTTACTGGTTTGGTTATTTAACTAGATTCCTCCAACATCTCTTCCACCTTCGACCTAAGACTAGTGACAACTTCAACCGAACTCGGAGGTGTCTACGTGACGAAGAAGATGAAGTTAAGGCGCAGAAGCAGCGCCGTAATTGCAACCACAGTGGCAGCTATAACTCTGGCTGCTTGTGGCTCTGGGTCGTGGTTGTGTCCCGATAGTTGTGCAAATTCCACGAGTGAATTGATTTGCTAGTGGTGGCCATGGTATCTAGGAATTATTAGCAAACTAGAACCTCAAGGAGGTAGACCATGACCACCACAAACAATACTAAAGCACTTATCGAGTCAGTAAAAGAGACACTTACCCAAGATGGAGATCTGCTAAGAAATATTATCCAACAGGTCCTACAAGAGATGCTAGAAGCAGAGATGGATCAGGTGCTTGGTGCGTCTAAGTCCGAGCGCTCCGACA
>NZ_FQUL01000002.1 GCF_900128965.1 Ferrithrix thermotolerans DSM 19514 | reverse complement strand
ACCTAAGTACAAGCGCAATGGTATTAGTAATCTCTACGCTGCCCTTGATGTCGCCTCCGGCAAGGTTATCACCAAGATGACGGTTGCCAAGAGGGCAGTTGAATTCATTTCAGTTCTTAGAGCTCATCGACCGACAAGTACCAAAAGGAGCTTACGAGTTCACGTCGTTTTAGACAACTACTTATCCCATAAGACCGAGTCGGTGAGAACCTGGCTCCTTGGCCATCTGAGGTTTGAGTTCCATTTCACACCAACGTATTCTTCTTGGATGAATCAGGTCGAGCGCTGGTTCGCAGCCCTGACCACCAAGTACCTCCAGCTCAGCGTGCATCGCAGCGTCGCCGAGCTCACCCGTGGCATCAAGGAGTGGACTGACAACTGGAACGAGAACCCCAAGCCCTTCATCTGGACCAAGAGCGCCGACGAGATCTTCGCTTCAATGCAGAAATACCTGGAGCCTATTGTTTCTCCGCAAACTTCTGAGGAGGGACACTAGTACCATGATTGCGGCCTCTAGAACGTAGGTGCGCTTGCGTCCGATCTTGTCAGCGAGTCTTCCAAAAAAGATCGCTCCTATAAAGGCCGATAAAAGCGTAATCGAGTTGATCACTCCGGTCTGAGATGAGGTGAGGCCCTACTGCTTTGAAATCAGAGTGGTGGCTGTTCTAATGATAAAGAGGTCGTAGGCGTCGGTAAAGAAACCCATCCCAGCAACCACGATCGAGCGACTATGGAAACGACTTGGGGCGCTGTGTCAAGAGCCTCCGAGATCGTTAGATGTTCCTGAGACACCTCTATCCTTTCATTTCCCACTTTGAAGTGGCTCCAGTTCTCGGTAATGAACGAGTATTCATTACTTGTCCATCTTGATGGTCGCAAGTGACACCTTTCTGCCTCAAGGTAAATCACGAGTGCGTGTTGGGTGAACGTTGGGTGAACTACATGTGGGGTCTCGTTATGAGCTAACGGGAGTAACTTCGAGAGACTTGCGACCCTAGCTGCAATCTAGCGTTTTATAGGATCTTTAGCTGTTTGACTTTCTCGCTCTAAGCAGGCCGCTGTGCTCCTCGTCGCAGATCTGCTGTGTGGTCTAGTCACCTTAGCCGGGTGTGGCATTGGCCATGGGTAGGCTAGGGATGTTGTGAAGTTGGCTGAGGTGTGTCCTTATAGTGTGAGTGTCCCAGGAGGAGTTCAGGGACAGGTTTTGGCTCTATCTAGGTCTATGCGTAACTTGGGTCACGAAGTAGATGTTGTGGCGCCTTGTGACGAGCCGACTGTTGTCGATGAGATAGTGGCACTCGGCCGGACTCACGAATGGTGGGCTAATGGCTCGTTGGCGCCAATATCTATAAGTCCAAAGATGTGGGGCAGACTCCGGGGTATATTTTCGCATAACTCTTACGACATAGTCCATCTGCATGAACCCTTTACTCCATTTGTGGGGGTAGCGACGATGGCGCTCTCAGATGCACCGGTGGCTGGTACTTTTCACAGGTCGGGTGCATCGGCTATCTACAAGGCGTATGCCAGGTCTCTAGGGGTGCTCTCTGGCAGACTAGAACTTCGATTCGCTGTCTCGGAGGAAGCAAGATCGACAGCCTACGCAGTGACTGGACGCGATAGCTTAGTGGTGGGCAACGGAGTTGACCTCACTCGGTTTTCGTCGGTAGCTCCTTGGCGCAAAGACGCTTTCACAGTGATGTTTATTGGACGCCACGAACCTCGGAAGGGTCTTGAGATTCTTCTAGAGGCCTTTAGATACCTCGACCTTACCCACGAGATCGAGCTCTGGGTAGCTGGAGATGGACCTGAGAGTCTCAAGCTTAGGGCGAAGTATAAAAAAGACCCACGTATTAAGTGGCTTGGGAGGGTATCTGAGGCGGAAGCAGCTGCACGAATGAGAGCATCCGACGTTGTAGTTGCACCGTCGCTCTTTGGTGAATCTTTCGGGGTCGTTCTGCTTGAGGCTATGGCCTGTAAGAGTGTGGTTGTGGCGTCTAACATTGACGGATATCGCGAACTAGTTAGACACCGAGTTGATGGCATCTTGGTCCCTCCGGGGGATCCGACAGCGCTCGCAAGCGTTATCTACGAGGTCATTCACTCAAAAGATATGGCAGCAACGCTTACGGAGAACGCTTTAGCTAAGGCTGAGACCTACTCTATCGATGGTTTGGCGAAGAGATATTTAGACTCTTTCACGGAACAGCTGAACGGATAGATGGGTAATCTGTAGTGGTGTTTGACGCTAGCGACAGGACGACCATATGGGGAGGGGCCAACCTATACCAGCTCTGGCATAAGCGCTTGCAGGTCCTCGTTTCTTATCTGGTGTTCGCTTCAGCTATCGCAATATTGACCTGGGTTTTATTGGTGACTGCCTCATACCTACTTAGTCTCAATCGAGATGTTATCGAAAACATCCCAGTGTCTGTCGTAGTTGGCCTAGGGGTAGCTGCTTTGATGCTTTTAGTCTCAAAGTGGGTTTCCGTGGTGGGGTTTGACTTTGAACCCATTGGTGATGCCGTGCTCGAGGCTCGGGTAAAGACGGTGCTTGAGGCGATCTGTACTCAGGTTGGGGTACAGATTCCACTACTTGCGGAGATCAAAACTCCAGCCATTGAGGTTGCTTCGTTCAAAAAAGGAGGAGAGCCCTTAGTGGTTCTTTCTTCCGGAGCGCTTGAGTCTCTAAGCGTACTTGAACTTGAAGCTGTCTTAGCGAGAGAGATCGCCAAGGTTCGCTCCGGACTCTCTGACTACGACGCCTATCTCTCTCTGCCTAGAAGGTTGCTTGCGCTCGTTACCCTGGGGGCTTACCCTGAGTCGGTGACGCTGCCAATGGCTCAAGAGATCATGCTGGTCGACGTTGCATCTCTTTCAATTACTCGCTTTCCGCCTGCGCTTATATTAGTGCTCAAAAAGATACGCGACGAGGGGGTCTTCTTTGAGCTAGAAGGTGCTGCGGCAAAGGGATCAAGCTGGCTTTGGTTAAATCCGCCGCTCTTGAAAGGATCCAAGGCTCTACTGGAGGATCGGATAGCCCAACTAGAGGAGTGGTAGAGCGCAGTGTTGTGTTCGTAGGTCTCCTAGACCGAGAGGCGTTGCTTTGTTGGTGTTCATGAAATTTCGTGTGAGTGACTAAAATTACCTCTACGAACCTTAGTTAGGGAGTGATAAAGTTGTCAATCGAACACCCAGAGTTTGCAACCACAAGAGTAAAGCGTGGTTTAGCTGAGATGCTACGTGGCGGTGTCATCATGGACGTAGTCAACGCTGAGCAAGCCAAGATAGCCGAAGATGCGGGTGCAGTGGCGGTTATGGCGTTAGAGAGGGTACCGGCTGACATTCGGCGAGAGGGTGGGGTTGCAAGAATGAGTGACCCAGCTCTAATTATGGAGATCCAAGAGGCAGTGACGATTCCAGTGATGGCCAAGGCTCGTATTGGGCACTTTGCTGAGGCGCAGGTGCTGGAGCATCTGCAAGTTGACTACATAGATGAGTCCGAGGTTCTTACTCCGGCGGACTACGAGCATCACATCGATAAGTGGGCCTTTGATATCCCCTTCGTCTGCGGTGCAACCAACCTTGGAGAGGCACTACGGCGCATCTCGGAGGGCGCTGCCTTAATCCGTTCTAAAGGTGAGGCCGGGACTGGTGACGTAAGTGAGGCGGTGACGCATCTAAGGTCGATCGTCGGTGACATCAAGAAGATAACGAAGGCAGACGACTCGGAGGTCTACGCATGGGCTAAGGAATTGAGAGCGCCCATCGATTTGATTCTTGAGATCAGAGAAACCGGGAAACTTCCCGTTCCGCTGTTTTGTGCCGGGGGTTTGGCTACGCCAGCAGACGCGTCGTTGGTGATGCAGCTTGGTGCTGAAGCGGTATTTGTTGGGTCGGGAATATTCAAGAGCGATGATCCTGCAAAAAGGGCGCAAGCTATCGTAGAGGCGACTACACACTTCAGAGATCCTGCGATAGTGGCAAAGGTCTCAAAGAATCTAGGCCCTGCAATGGTCGGTATCGAGATGGACAAGGTGGATCTGCATCTAGCCGAGCGAGGCTGGTAGTTCTTGCAGATTGGTGTCTTAGCGCTTCAGGGTGACTTTTTAGAACACTCCGAGATGCTAGATAGTCTTGGAGTCAAGGTTTCTACGGTTAGGTTACCGAGGGACCTTGACTCTATTGATGGGCTGATACTCCCTGGGGGGGAGTCGACGACGATCTCAAAGCTCCTTGAGACCTCTGGTCTCAAGGAGGCCCTCCTAAGTCGAACAGATCTTCCGGTATTTGGGACCTGTGCGGGTCTCATTCTCATGTCAAGATCGATCGTTGACGGGAGAGACGATCAATTCAGCTTTGGTTACCTAGATGTAGAGGTTCGTAGAAACGGATTCGGAAGACAGATACGGTCTTTCGAGGCAGATATCGATGTCGAAGGAGTGTCTCCGCCTCCCATGAAGGCCGTCTTTATCCGTGCTCCGGTTATCACGGGCGTCGACGGCGGGGTAGAGGTGCTTGGAAGGGTTGTGTACGACTTTGGGGATCGAGGGGAGTCAGTTCCTGTTGTTGTGAGGCAAGGGTCGTATTTGGCATCTGCTTTCCATCCAGAACTCACCTCCGACTCTAGGTTGCACAGGTACTTCCTAGAAGCTGTCGTTGAGGCTTAGGCTCTATTATTGTTATGTTGTGTCGTTGAGATAGGTGTAAGAAAATATGTCAGGTCATTCCAAGTGGGCTACGATCAAACATAAAAAAGGTGCCCAAGATAAGGCTCGCGGAAAGCTCTTTGCAAAGCTTATTAGGCAGATTGAGGTTGCGTCCCGAGAAGGTGGAGGCGATATCAACGCCAACGCAACGTTACGCACCATGTTCCAAAAGGCAAGAGACGCCTCCGTTCCGATCGATACCATCAATAGAGCAATCAAGCGTGGCACAGGGGAGCTTGAAGGGGTTCGTTACGAGGCTGTGACCTACGAGGGTTACGCACCGGGCGGAGTTGCTGTGATTGTGGAGTGCCTAACGGATAACCGAAACCGTACTAGCGCTGATGTAAGGGCAGCGTTCTCCAAGAACGGCGGTGCTATAGCCGAGCCGGGATCAGTTGCGTGGCAGTTCTCCAGAAGGGGCTCGGTTACTTTGAGCAAGAAGTACGATGAGGATCAGGTAACTATGGTTGCCCTCTCCGCAGGAGCCGATGACGTTATCGATCAGGGTGAAGAGTGGGAGGTTGTTTGTGCGCCAAGCGATCTGGCATCCCTGAAGGGAGCGTTTGAAGAAGCTGGGATGGAGTGCATCTCGAGCGATCTTGTGTTGCAAGCGTCGAACTCAATCTCAATAGACTCCGAAGCTGAGGCTCGTAAGGTTCTCAAGCTAATCGATGCACTCGACGACCTAGATGACGTTCAAAATGTGTATTCTAACGTCGATATCCCAGACTCTGTGCTTGAGCTTGTGGGGGATTGATGGCAGCCGAGGTCGGTGACCCCGCCCCACAGTTTAGTCTCTTGGGAACTGGAGGGAAGACGTACTGCCTCTCTGATTTCAGGGGTCACCCACTTGTGCTTGCTTTTTACCCCGAAGACTTTTCTCCGATATGTACAGCTCAGCTCAACTCGTATTCGAGTGCAACGAGTGACTTCCAGGAGCTCAACGCAACTGTGCTCGGAATCTCCCCTCAGTCTCTTGAGTCCCACGACGAATTTTCTCGTCGGCTAAATCTGACCTTTCCACTTCTGGCGGATGTGGACAAGGAGGTTGCTATAGCCTACGATGTCCTTGGGCCTCTTGGATTTTACAGGAGATCTGTGTTTGTTGTAGATGCACAAGGGGTGATCCGATACGCACACCGAACACGGGCTGGGCTTTCGTTTCGTTCCTCTGGAGAACTACTAGATGTAGTGAGAAGTCTTCAGTAAGTGGATGCCTCTAGATAAATAACTCTGTCCTAGCGGATTGGACTGGCTTTTTTTGTTGAATTGTATCCTGCTGGGCTCCGGTGCTGTAATGTGAGGTCAGTGAAGGAGCTGGCTCAAGTGTTCTCCATCTAGGCTTGTATAGAACATATGTATGTATTAGGCGTAGATCCGGGTGTGGCTAGATGTGGCTATGCTCTTTTGTCTCGGTCGGCTGGAAGCATAGAGGTGCATGAGGCCGGTGTGATTCGGACAGAGGGGACGACAGCGTTACCCAGGCGCCTCTTAGAGATCTTTGAGTCATTGAGAGAGATCATGGCTCTTTACACCCTGGATGTCATGGTTGTGGAGAGGGTAGTGTTCAAGACGAATGCAAAGTCAGCCATGGCTGTAGGTCAGGCGTTAGGGGCAGCCTTTATGGCGGCGGAGAGTTCGTCCATTCCAGTTGCCCAGGTATCGTCTAATGAGATGAAACTGACTTTGGTTGGCGATGGATCTGCGGAAAAGTGGCAGCTGCAAGCCATGGTACAGCGGCTTTTAGGTACGGAACAATCAATTCGGCCACCAGATGTAGTCGATGCTATCGGACTAGCGTTTTGTTTCTTGAGCGCCTCTGAGACGGTTAGGGAAGGCTGGAGGTTGTCTTGATAGATAGAGTTGTTGGGACGGTGGTGGAAAAAGGAGACTCCTCCGTTGTGGTTCAAGCTGCAGGTCTTGGATATGAGATCTTCGCACCCTCGTCCTATACCCCAGAGATCGGGTCTTTGACTACCTTATACACAAGGATGGTTATCCGAGATGAACTACCGGTTCTGTTCGGTTTCGAGTCAAAGGTTGACAGAAGGACATTTGATAGACTTCGAACGGTGCAAGGTGTTGGCCCCCAGCTCGCACTGACGATACTGACGCATCTCGGGGACGTTGGTGTTGCGGAGGCGGTTGTAAATCAGGACGTAAAAAGGTTCAAGTCAGTTCCGGGGGTAGGCGATAGGCTGGCTTCACGCCTCGTTTTGGAGCTGAAACGATTCTTTGAGTCCGATGAGATCGATGAAGGGGAGATCTACTTGAGTGGAGTAAGACGTGAGGTGGCCGAGGCTTTGCTGGCACTTGGATTCTCTCAAACTGAGGTTGTGGAAGCACTCAAGTCGCTCCCTGATGGACTAGATCCAAATTCTGCGTTACGCATGGCTCTAAAGGGGCTTCGATCGTGAGTGGACGGGAGGTTGTCTTCAAAAAGAGTTCAACAGAAGAGCCGTCCAAGAAGGGTTCTGAAAACGCTGAGCCAAAGCCGTCCACGCTCCTTGATATCTACGATAGATCGATCGATAACGTTTTGCGACCTAAATATCTCACTGAGTTTGTGGGCCAACCACAGCTGAAAGAGAGGCTGTCCATCGTAATTGGAGCCGCAAAGCTTAGGGGGGATCAGGTGGGACATATCTTGTTCGCGGGACCTCCGGGACTTGGCAAGACCTCCCTAGCTTCGATAGTGGCTAACGAGATTGGGGTTAACTTCAGGGTAACCTCAGGCCCTGCGATTACTAGGGCAGGAGATCTCGCTTCACTTCTTTCAGATCTCTCAGACTTCGACGTGTTGTTCATAGATGAGATACACCGCCTCCCAAGAACCGTCGAGGAACTCCTTTACAGCGCAATGGAGGACTTTAAGGTCGACGTCACCCTTGGAAAAGGTCCAACAAGCCGAACCCTTCGACTTGACATAGCCCACTTTACACTTATTGGAGCGACGACGCGAACGGGAATGTTGTCTGGCCCACTGCGGGATCGCTTTGGATTTGTACACACCATGGAGTACTACGATCCAACGGAGCTCTCCCAAGTGGTGATGCGCTCGGCACAGATACTTGAGATGGAGATAAGCGAAGACGCTGCTTACGAGATTGCGCTTCGGTCACGCGGTACTCCAAGACTGGCTAACAGGCTGCTCAAACTTGTAAGAGACTACGCAGATGTCAGCCGTGGCGGAGTCCTGGATCAGACAACTGCCAAAGAAGGACTTGACGTCTTTGGTGTCGACGATCTTGGCTTAGACAGGGTAGACAGGGAGATTCTGAAGTCTCTGTGCGTGACCTTTGGGGGAAGGCCGGCAGGTTTGAGCGCGTTGGCATCTTCTGTAGGGGAAGAGCGGCAGACCATAGAGGATGTGCACGAACCCTATCTCGTAAAGCTTGGGATGGTAATAAGGACTCCAAGGGGAAGGGTAGCTACCAACCGGGCCTTCGACCATTTAGGAATTAGGCCTGTTGAGGAACAGAGCCAGCTTTTCTAGGCTGTCTTTTTCTGACCGTAGCGATCACATACAGATCTTGGTTAAGTAATTACGTAGGAGTTCCGAATAATATGCGTGTCTGGGGATCGCCGTTATGAAATTAGTGGAAGACAGGATCCTCCAGCTTCACGTGGAAGACCAAAGATGAACCCCTTCAAGTACCAAAGGCGTACCACCTCTGGGCAAAGGTCTTTAGATGTAGAACCATCTGGTTCCAAAGTTAGGTAGAGCCATGAGTAGTGATCAGGAAGAGTCGATCGACCTTTATCTTGACAAAGAGGAGTCTTTGGGGGTAGCCGTTCTGCTGTGCGACTCTGACGGTTTGATCTACGACATAAACGCACACTTCTTGAGCCTGATCGGTCTAGAACTTAGCGAGGTCGTTGGCACAAAGAGACTGAGAGATCTTTTGCGCGTATCGTCTCAGAACTTTGGAGACCTATCGGCTTATCCGTCCAAAGCAAGAATGACGGTCTTTACTTCGAAAGACATAAGACCTTTCGATGCGGAGATTCTCTCTGCCAATGGCAGCTTTCAACCATGCTTTGTCTGGATACTTCCATACGAACAAGACGGCGCTCGATCCACCTATCTGGTAGTCGTAATGCCCTACCTAGAGGAACAGCCGGTCATGGGTCCCACGTCTAGGTCTGCTGGCCTTGACCTTCGTCAGCTGTTAGACGCAGTAACGTGTGGGATTCTGCTAGTGGATAGCTCAGGTGTGGTGCTGTTTCATAACTACTCAGCAGCTCAGGTATTTGATATTCCAAAAGAGCGGAACACGGTTACGAGCGATGAGCTATTTCACGGTGTTTTTGGAGAGCAACTGATACCGATAGACTCCGAAGACTTTGTTATCTCCCAAGCGATGAAGTCTAAGACGCCTGCAAAGGGTTCCTTTGGCGTTTCAACGGTCAGCCGTTCGTTTAAGTGGATAGAGGTCGAAGCGGTTCCTGTAGTGGTTTTGGGTGTCGGTGAAGCGTGCGTTATAAGCGTTAGGGATATCTCAGACGAACGGGCAGCCATAGACGCAGAAAGGGAGTCCAAGACTCGGCTCGAAGCTTTGATCGAAGATGGGTGGGACCTGGTTATCACAATAGACACCGACGACACGATTGCATGGACCTCTTCAGCGTGTCTCAAATTGCTGGGATTTCAACGTCAGGAGATGATCGGCAAGTGCTTCTTGGACTTTGTGCATCCAGAGGACTACCAAAGCGTCCAAGAGGTCGCAAAGGTCCTGCGCAACAACGTCTCTACGCCTGTTTCGGTTACGGTGAGAACCCGACGCAAAGAAGGCGGCTACCGTTACCTGGAGTTCTCAGTTATCAATCGCTACGATGATCCAAGTATAGGTGGTGTCTTAGCGACTGCTAGGGACGTTACCGATAGAAGCCTGGCCGAGAGGCGTTGGAGAGCGGCGGCTGAGAGTCTGCATATCGGTCTGGTGATCGCAACCCCTGATGGAGTGTGGCAGGAGGTAAATCAGGCAGTTGTAGAGATCTTCGGCGTACCTATAGAGTTCATCGTCGGAGCGGACTTAGAGTCCTATAGCTTTGCAGATGACCGTGAGATTGGGAGGCGAGAGTTTTTAGAGATCCTGGAGGGATCAAAAAAACAGTCTCGTTTTCAAAAACGTCTTATCAGATGGGATGGCACACCCTTTCCGGCTGAAATAGGTGTGAGCGGCATATACGACCCATTCGGCTCGCTACTGGAGCTGGTTATCTTCATAGAAGATGTAAGTGTGCGCCACAGAGCTAAATTAGAGCTTGAAAAGGCTTTCTCGCGCTTTGAAGCTCTGGTTGAGTACTCTAGCGATGTGACGATGATAGTAGACAGTGGAGGACGACTGCTTTATGCATCACCGGGTCTTGAGTCTGTGCTCGGCTATGTTCCTCGCGAGCGGTTCGGCAAAAGGACCACCGACATCGTGCATCCGGAGGACAGGGACAGAGTACGTGAGGTGTTTACATCCATAGAAGAAGAGCACAACAAGGTCGCTAAGTTTGACTGCAGACTTTTCCACACTAATGGGACCTATCGTTACGTAGAAGTTACTGTAAGAAATCTCCTACGAGACCCAGCAGTCGGCGGGTTGGTTGTGAATATTAGAGACATAACAGAGCAGATCCTCATAGCAAAACGCCTCGAGTATCAGGCGACACACGATCCTCTGACTTTGCTTCCAAACAGAGTGATGCTTCTAGATCGGCTTGCTGTAGCGAGGGAGCGATACTTTAGAACCGGCGAGAACTTTGCCCTTTTCTACCTTGATCTGGACGAGTTCAAACAGGTGAACGATGCGATGGGGCATCGATCTGGAGATGAGCTTCTTGTAGAGGTGTCAAGGAGATTGATTAGGGCGGTCCGCTCTGAGGACACTGTAAGTCGGCTCGGGGGCGATGAGTTTGTAGTTCTTGCCACCAGCGTCTCTGGTATCGATGAGGCGGAGCGTCTCGCTGAAAGGATAAAGACCGATCTATCGGTACCGTTTTTGGTAGGTGGAACCCAACTTCGTGTTGGTTGCTCCATAGGTATAGCCCTATCTGAGGGCAGCACCCCCGAGGAGATGATGCAGGAGGCAGATACTGCTTTGTATCGAGCCAAAGAACATGGACGGGGGCGCTGGGAACTTTTTGATCAGGCGATGAGAACCTTGTCTCAAAAGCGTATGGAGACCGAGCAGCTTCTTCGACGAGCGATCGAAGCAAAACAGATCAGCCTTTTGTTTCAACCTATCTTACGCATAGACACTATGGAGCTTGATGGTGTTGAAGCGCTAGTCCGGGTTTGGGACCAAAGCCCGTCCAAGGTAGTAGAGCCAGCTGTCTTCATCGATGTAGCTGAAAAAAGTGGCCTTATCGTGCCAATGGGAAACATCGTGCTGCAGATGTCAGGTGAGTACCTAAAGAGATGGAATAAGACTTTGGGAAGATCGATATCGCCTAACGGACCTACACGACTCTCAGTGAATCTCTCACCCAGACAGCTAGCCGACCCGCAGCTCCTTCCGCTGATCCGTTCAGTGATGAAAGACTATGGACTTGATCCGACGTGGCTCTCCTTTGAACTGACAGAGTATGCACTCATCGATGTGGGCTCTTCTATGCAGAGGTCCCTCTTTGAGATCGCAGATCTTGGTATAAAGATCGCTATCGATGACTTTGGGACGGGCTGGTCGTCTCTCACTTACCTGCGTAACTTTCCGATCTCAACGTTGAAGATCGATAGAAGTTTCGTGGAAGGGTTGGGAAAGGTTCAAAAAGATACCGAGTTAGTCAGGGCGGTAGTTACTTTGGGTCACTCCCTAAAGCTAGAGACTGTGGCTGAGGGGGTTGAGTCCGAAGATCAACTTTACATGCTAAGAGAGCTTGGCTGTGATAAGGCACAGGGATTCCTGATATCTAAGCCTCTCTCTGAACAGGCACTAACGTCGTTTCTTCGATCTATGCCCTAAGTGCAGTTTCTGGTGGCCTTGGATGATCTTTAGCACGTGAAATATGAATAACCTTGCGCTAGATCTTTGTGTGAAAGTCCAAAGTTTTCTCTACATCCTTTGCATCAGGTGCCAGCGAGTCACAAAGAGGTGGCCTAGTGTGTCATGTATAGATTTGAGTCATTTCGATGAGGAGCGTCTCTTATGGCCGAGATTGAAAGCACTTTGCACAGTGGATGGCTTATGCGACACAAGGCAGTGATGCCTAAGTGGTTGTCTTTGTACTACGACTCACCTATAGAGCTAGTCTCTGGTGAAGGCAGGCACGTCTTTGATCGCGACGGAAGGCGCTACCTGGACTTCTTTGGCGGAATTTTGACTACCATGACCGGTTACAACGTAAAAGAAGTTGTCTCGGCGATATCAAAACAAGCGGAGAAGATGATTCATAGCTCCACGTTGTACCTTATCTCCCCCATGATCGAGCTTGCAGAGGAGATAGCCACGCTCTCTGGTATCGAAGATCCAAAGGTGTTCTTTACCACCTCTGGTACCGAGGCTAACGACGCTGCTTTGCTATTGGCTACTGCTTATAGAGGGACCAATCAGATCATTGCCGTGCGAAACAGCTACCACGGTAGGTCGTTCTCTGCGCTTTCTGTTACAGCTAACACTCACTACCGCGCAAATAGCTACTCTCCTTTTCAGGTCTCCTATGTACTTGGTGGATCGAGACTACGGGGACCGTTGGCCAATCTAGGTGATCAGGAGTACATCGAACGAGGTGTAACCGATCTCGAAGACGTCTTACAGACGCAGACCAACGGCCATGTGGCGGCGCTGATCGCTGAGCCCATCCAAGGGGTTGGCGGATTTGCGGTTCCTCCGGATGGTTACTTCGGACAGATTCAGCGTGTTTTGAAGTCGTCTGGCGCCTTATACATCTCTGACGAGGTGCAGACGGGGTGGGGACGTACAGGCGAGAACTTCTGGGGATATAAGGCGCAAGGAGTGACACCTGACATAGTAACCTTTGCCAAAGGGATTGGAAACGGACTGGCTTTAGCTGGGGTCGTTGCGCGAGCTGAGATAATGGACGCTTTTTCAGCGGCGTCGATATCTACCTTTGGAGGGTCTCCGCTAGCGGCAGCTGGCGGGCTTGCAAACTTGAGATACCTGCTTGCTAACAAGTTACAAGAGAACGCCCTCAAGACAGGATCTGTGCTGTTTGCAACCCTCAACTCTGCTAGTTCAGAGGCTCCAGCTGTGGCTGATGTTCGGGGAAAGGGGCTCATGATCGGGGTTGAGATCTGCGAACCAGGGACGGTTACTCCAGACCCGACGACAACCTCGAGAGTCATGGAGCTCGCAAAGGAAAAAGGTCTATTAGTAGGTAAAGGGGGGCTAGCGGGAAACGTTCTACGAATCGCTCCACCTCTGTCTCTTACTGAGGATGAAGCCAGATATGGTGCCGAGGTACTCGCCGAGGTGCTAATCGATGTCTCTAGAGAGGGGAACTAATTCATGGATGAGATTTTGCACTTTATCGCCGGTAAGCGGGTAGCGGGTGTCTCTAGGCGTACCTCCTTGGTCTATGACCCCTCCAAAGGTGAGGCGGTAGCGTCGGTGGTTCTTGGTTGCAAGGCCGATCTTGACCTGGCTGTCGATGCGTCCCTTAAGGCTTACGAAACTTGGCGCGAGAGTTCGTTATCGAAAAGGGCTCAGATCTTATTTACCTACCGGGAGCTGTTGGAGCGTCACATCGGGGAACTCGCCGAGATGATCACAACCCAGCATGGAAAGGTACTCTCTGACGCCGAAGGGGAGGTGAGACGTGGTCTTGAGGTTGTAGAGTTTGCCTGTGGCATCCCTCATCTTCTAAAGGGTGAGCTATCAGACTCAGTCTCTAGGTCAGTTGATGCATACTCTCTGCGTCAGCCTTTGGGAGTCGTAGCTGGTGTGACCCCGTTCAACTTCCCAGCGATGGTTCCGATGTGGATGTTTCCCTTAGCTATTGCGTGTGGTAATGCGTTTGTGCTAAAGCCTTCAGAGAAAGACCCATCTCTAGCGGTAAGGCTTGCGGAGCTGTTTATGGAGGCTGGACTTCCAGAGGGTGTCTTCAACGTCGTGCACGGAGACAAGGAGATGGTGGACGCAATACTCCTACACCCAGAGATTAAAGCGGTGTCGTTCGTCGGATCCACACCGGTTGCCAAGTACATTTACCAAAGGTCAGCGGAGAACGGTAAGCGTGTGCAGGCTCTGGGTGGTGCCAAGAACCACATGTTTGTTGCCTCCGACGCAGATCTTTCTGCAGCCGCAGATGCTGCAGTAAGTGCTGCTTATGGCAGTGCGGGAGAGAGGTGTATGGCCATCTCTGTGGTCGTCGTCGACGACTTGGTGGCCGATGAATTCGTGAACCTGGTAGCAGAGAGGACAAAAAATCTAAGAGTCGGTTCTGGTTTGGATCCGAACTCGGAGATGGGTCCCTTAGTTACCAAAGAGCACAGGGACAAGGTGGCCTCCTACGTCGATGGGGCGTCGATGGAAGGGGCCAGGGTCGTCGTCGATGGACGAGAGGTGATCGATCAGCTCAGTCCAGGCTTTTATTTGGGTCCCTCGTTGATCGACGGAGTGACCAAGGAGATGAAGGTGTATCGCGATGAGATCTTCGGTCCTGTTCTTTCAGTTGTTAGGGTAAGCGGGGTCGACGAAGCTGTAAGGTTTATCAACTCCAATCCTTATGCAAACGGTGCAGCGATCTTTACAAGAAGTGGATACCTGGCCCGAAGGTTCAAAAGAGAGATAGACGCGGGAATGGTCGGTATCAACGTTCCGATACCAGTCCCGGTGGCCTACTTCTCCTTTGGGGGTTCAAAGGACTCTCTCTTTGGGGACACCCATATGCATGGAATGGAGGGAGTTCGCTTTTTCACGCGCTTAAAGGCGGTTACCGAGCGCTGGTTCGAAGAGGATAGCTCGGCTTCAAGAGGAGTAAACCTAAACTTTCCTGGCACGCGATAGCGCTACGGCTTGCTAGTCGAGAAGCTCATCTCCTTTGCGCCTAAAACATCATTGGGCTGCAGAAAGTAGTTGGGGTAGAGTTGACTGTAAGATGATGTTTGGAAACTATAGAGATATTGCTGCGTACGACTACGAATTGCCTGAGTCAAAGATCGCTCAGACCCCACTTGAGAAGCGCTCTGCCTCCAGACTTTTAGTGTCAGATGGGTCCTCGATCGAAGACCGCTACGTCTACGATCTCCCAAATATTTTAGAACCGGGTGACCTTGTGGTCGTGAACGACTCAAAGGTATTTTCAGCGAGACTAAGTCTTCAGCGTTCAACCGGAGGGGCAGCAGAAGTTCTTTTACTGGAAGAGATCTCAGATAGGTTCTACAACGCTCTGCTTAGGCCGAGTCGCAAGTTGGTAACCGGGGAGAGCCTGTACCACGATGGTGTCAAGGTTGTAAGGGTAGAAAAAGGAGTAAGGGACTGCGAAGACGGGGAGTTGCCGGTCGTTGAGGTTCTCTCTAATGCGCTTATAGATAAGATAGGGGAGATCCCTCTACCACCTTACATAAAAACGAAGGTCGATGATCCCTCTAGGTACCAGACGATCTACGCCCAAAACTATGGCTCAGCGGCTGCGCCGACAGCCGGGCTACACTTAGACGAGGAGGTCTTTGAGGGTTTTAAACGTCGTGGTATTGAGGTTGCAACAGTGGAGCTGATGGTAGGTATCGATACCTTTAAGCCCATTTCAGAAGAGAGTATCGACCAACACAAGATGCACTCGGAGCGATACATAGTCGCCCCTTGCGTATGGGAAAAGGTCAAAGCGGCAAAACGGGTCGTCGCTATTGGAACCACCGTAGTTCGAACCCTTGAGTCGGTAGCGAGCTCCAATTTGTTAGAGGGTCGTACAGATCTGTACATAACTCCTGGTTTTAGGTTCAAGGTAGTTGATCTTTTGATGACCAACTTCCATACACCTAGATCTTCTCTTTTGGTCCTCATCGCTAGTTTTTATGGGCCGCGCTGGCGCGAGCTTTACAGTCATGCTCTAAGAGATGGATATCGTTTCCTCTCTTTTGGGGATGCAATGCTCATTGCAAGAAATGACGACGTTGTCTGGTAGATTCGAGATACTAAAGGAGTCGGGATCGTATCGAAACGGTCGGTTCTTAGGTGAGAGACACAGCTTTTTGACTCCTGTGTTTATGCCAGTTGGTACCAGGGGATCGGTTCGTCTATTCCCCCATGATCTCTTAGACCAGATAGGGTTTGAGGTGGTGTTGGCAAATACCTACCACATGATGCTGCGTCCTGGCGCCGACGTTGTAGCAAAGCTTGGTGGCTTGCACCGATTTAGCGGTTGGCCCAATGCGATCCTTACTGACTCCGGAGGATTTCAGGTGATGTCTCTTGATGCGAACTTTGACCTAGACGGTGTCTCGTTTCGATCTGTCTATGACGGGGCTAAGGCTTACCTCACGCCTGAGAACGCAGTTAGAATGCAAGAACTCCTTGGGTCAGATATAGCAATGGTGCTTGATGTGTGCACGATGCTTCCAGCGTCTACGGATCAGCTCAAAGAGGCCTTGTATTTGACAATATCCTGGGCGAAGAGGTCTAAGGCTGCTCACAACCGATCGGATCAGTCACTTTTTGGAATTGTTCAGGGAGGTACTGACGCCACTTTGAGGAAGATCTCGATAGAGGCGACCTGTGAGATCGGATTCGACGGCTACGCAATCGGAGGTCTGGCGGTGGGAGAAGAGCGTTCTTTGACACTAGAAACCGTTCAGTTGTGTTGCGACTCTCTCCCACAAGACGCGCCACGGTACCTAATGGGTGTGGGAGATCCGTACTCGATAGTGCACGCAGTCGAACTTGGTGTCGATATGTTTGACTGCGTCGCTCCTTCAAGGGTCGCTAGGCATGGAGTTGGATGGACATCTAATGGTAAGGTGTCTGTCAAACAAGCACGGTACGTAGCATCTGAAGAGCCTTTGGATCCGAACTGTGAGTGTGATACCTGTGTTAGGTACCCAATGGCGCTTTTGAACCACCTATTCAAGGTCGACCCAGTTACTTTAGGAGTGTTGCTAACAAGGCATAACCTGACGTTCATGAAGACTTTAATAAGCTGGTGTCGTAAGGCAGTAGAAGAAGGAAACTTCAATGATCCCAAACGATTTGTCGAAACCTACTACAGCTAGGTGCGTGGTGATCTAAAGATGGTTCTTTGAAACTACACTGAGCTAGTCGAATCGGAAGGATCTGCGTGAGTCAGCTTATATTGGTCTTGTTTGTCCTTGTAATTCTCTACCTGCTCTTTCTCAGACCAAGGATGAAAGGTGCCAAAACTAACCGCCGACTTGGTCTTCAGCCAGGAGACGATGTGGTGTCTAATAGTGGAATCTTTGGAGTGGTCACAAAGGTCTATGACCAAAGGGTATATGTGGAGATCGCTCCAGAGGTGGAGGTCATCTTCGACCGCCGCGCACTCACCCATCTAGACGGAGTGATTGTTGATGCAATGGAGGAGGCGGAGGCGAAGTTCGACGAGATCAACTTCAAAAAACAACAAGCCTCCTCCGACGATGAAAAGTCTTTTGAAGGGGGCGCCACAGATAATGTTAATGAACCTAAAGGCAAAGCCGATGATAACGCCACAGAGGACGACGATGAAGGCGGGATTAAGTGAGCCTCGATGCCGCTGTGATGTCTAAAGTACTGCATTGGTGTAAGGTGTCTCTATGCACAGAGAGGAAGTGACTACTCTTACATGAGAAAAGGGCCCCAGATACTTTCCGTCCTGGTTTTTTTCCTTGTGTCGGTGGGCGCTCTCGCTGCAGTGCTCGTGCTCAACTACAAGCCCATTTTGGGTCTTGATCTGCAGGGAGGCGCCTCCGTTGTCTACAAACCAACTAGGACGGTATCGCAGTCTACGTTGGATCAGACGATCTCGATCATAAGAAACAGGGTAGACGGACTTGGTGTGGCGCAGCCGAACATTGCGCAGCAGGGCAAAGACATAGTCGTTCAGCTGCCTGGCATAAAGCATCCAAATCAAGCCTTGGCGCTCATCGGTCAGACGGCTCAACTGGAGTTTCGCCCCGTTCTATGCGCCTTGCCACCTTACAAGAAACCTAACGGTCAATTGGCCAAGACCATTCAGGCTCACCCTTTGACAGCTTTCTGCCCAACCTCGGCACAGCAAGATGCTATTGCACAGTACATCCCAAACACAACCTTCTCTCAGCTCAACTCCTCTAAAGAAGCGGTGTTGACCGATAGATCCGGTCCCCAGGTAATAAGGTACGTACTTGGACCAACGTTGGCGAACGGCACCGCTCTTTCAAGCGCAGTAGCTGGGCTGAATCAGCAGCAGCAATGGGTTGTAAACTTTTCACTTACACCTAAAGCAACACCTTTGTTCAACCAGATTGCAACCACCTACTTCGACAAACAGCTTGCCATAGTGCTGGATACCAATGTTATCTCGGCCCCTGTCATCACAACAAAAAGTTTCAATGGACAAGGGCAGATTACTGGACTTGGTGGGCAGACCCAAGCTGAGAACCTTGCTCTCGTACTAAAGTACGGGGCGCTCCCAGTGCAGCTTCAACAGTTGACAGTTCAGACGATCTCTCCAACCTTGGGTAAGGCCTCTCTAAGAGCAGGGGTGTACGCTGGCATCGGAGGTCTCTTGCTGGTGCTTTTGTATACGGTGTTTTACTATCGTGCCCTTGGAGTGGTGGTTCTTGCCGGACTTGGTACCACAGCAGCGCTGTTGTGGGCAATCGTCTCACTTTTAGGGCATACCTCGCAGCTCACCTTAGATCTCTCGGGAGTTACTGGACTAATTGTATCTATCGGTGTAACCGTGGACTCTTACGTGGTGTTTTTCGAACGACTGAAAGATGAGCTACGAGGCGGCAAGTCTTTGCGTTCTTCGGTGGACAAAAGCTTTGCCAAGGCGTTCCGAACTATCGTCGCTGCTGACCTGGTCTCTCTCATCGGTGCTACCTTGCTTTATCTGCTTAGCATTGGGCCTGTTCGAGGCTTTGCCTTTTTTCTTGGACTCTCGACTCTACTAGACGTTGTCTCGGCATGGTTCTTTACGAGACCTTTGGTGATTTTGATGGGACAGTCTCCGATCGCAAAGAATCCGAAGTTTTTCGGCGCAAGTCCCAGAAGCAATATTGTAAGCGATGCCGTCTTGCCTCAGAGAAGCGGTGTGTTGAAGCCCAGTGGAGTGTGATTTGAAGGCTCTTAGGGGAACTGCTTGTTGGTCCGAGTTGGATCTCGTGCTTTGTCGATAGTTTGAGGTGGTTTGGTGACAAGAGTCGGTGAAGAAGTGGATATCTCTGCTGAGTCGGGTGTCGGCGAAGTTGTAAAAGATGAGAAGAAGGGAAGGCCTTCCTTCTTTCATTCACTGTCTGAAGGTGAGACGAGTTTTAGGTTTCTTAGACGACGTAAGGTGTTCTACACCATCTCTATCCTAATAATCGTCTTAGGTGGGATATCAATCGGTGTTCGAGGGTTGAACTTCGGCATCGACTTCAAGGGGGGGACCTCCTGGCAGGTGCCGTCACCCTCTCTAACGGTGTCGAAAGCTCAGGCGGTGCTTCGCTCTGATGGTATTACTCAGGCGACTGTGTACACTCTAGGAACGGGAGCAAACCGTTCTTTGGAGGCGGAGGCTGATCTCTCGAGTCTATCTCCTTCAGCACAAAGTGCAAAGGAGCGGCAGGTCTCCACGGATCTCGCAAAGGCTGGGGGTGTGAGCTTCTCGTCGGTCTCTCTCACGAACGTCGGTCCCACATGGGGAAGCGACGTTACATCTAAAGCCTTGGAAGCATTGGCCTTTTTTTTCCTTGGGATAGTTCTTTACATCTCGGTTCGTTTTGAATGGAAGATGGCTTTAGCGGCGCTGGTCGCAGTGGTGCATGATTTATTGGTTACAGTAGGTATCTACTCGATCTCTAACTTTCAGATTACTCCAGCCACTGTGATAGCGGTGCTAACCATATTGGGATACTCGTTGTATGACACGATCGTTGTCTTTGATAGAGTCCAAGAAAACGTGAAGACTCTCGTGAATCCAGGGAGGTTGACGTACGACGAAGCGGTGGACCTCTCATTGAACCAAGTGCTTATGCGTTCCCTCAACACCTCTCTCGTCGCCATCATCCCAGTCCTTTCGATATTAGTTGTGGGCGCTTACATCCTTGGAGCAACCACCCTTCAGGACTTTGGTTTGGCTCTATTTGTCGGCCTCACTACAGGAGCATACTCATCCATTGCAATAGCGTCTCCGGTACTAGCTTGGCTCAAGGGACGAGAGCCGAGGTACAAAGCACTAGCAGCAAGACTTGGTGAGCGTTCAACACATCTCTCTACAAGGTCTGTTGCTCAGGGTGCCCTGTCGCAGGGCGTGGGAGGGGCCTCAAGTGATACCGCTCGTCCACCTCGGCCCAGATCCTCGAACTCCAAGAGGAAGGCGCGCTCGAAACGCTAAGCCTATTTCGCTCACTAACGCCCAGCCATAGAGTCGTTGCAGAATACTTCCCGATAGGGAGTAACTTTATATATAGAGATGGCCAAGGCACTAGACAATAACTTTGAACTGTTTTCGCCAGAGACGCTGGTAGACATCTTCCTGTCTCTCCACAGCAACTACAGCGGCTATCCTGACACGGTTGTCACTGCGTTCGAAATAGCCAGGGAAGCTCACGGCTCACAGTACAGAAAGTCTGGAGAGCCATACTTCTTTCATCCACTTTCCGTTGCGGAGATCGTGGCCTCTTTGGGCGCAGATGAGGTGACCATTAGTGCTGCACTTCTGCATGATGCGGTTGAAGACACCGAGCTTACTTTGGCCGAGGTTGAAGAACGTTTTGGATCTGTCGTCGCACAGATCGTAGATGGCGTCACTAAGTTAGATCGCCTTAGCTTTGAGTCTAAAGAGGCTCAACAGGCAGCAACGATGCGCAAAATGCTTTTGGCGATGGCCAGAGACCCAAGGGTTCTTGTGATCAAGCTTGCCGATCGTCTGCATAACATGAGGACCATAGGCGCTCTGCCCTATTGGAAACAGAGACGAACGGCTCAAGAGACGATGGACATATACGCTCCACTTGCTCATAGGCTAGGTATCGCGGAGATCAAGTGGCAGCTCGAAGACCTGGCTTTTGCAACGTTGCACCCGAGACGTTTTGCCGAGATAGAGCATCTGGTTACAACTAAGTCCCCCGAACGTCAGGAGTACTTGAATTCAGTTATCGAGGTCGCTAGGGAGCGCCTTAGAGAGGTGGGTATAGATGCTGAGGTCACGGGTCGACCAAAGCATCTCTGGAGCATATACGAGAAGATGGTGGTAAAAGAGAAGGACTTTGACTCTATCTACGACATCGTGGGCATGCGTATAATTACAGAGACAGAAAAAGACTGCTGGGCAGCTCTGGGTGTGGTTCACTCGATCTGGTCTCCGGTTCCTGGCAGGTTCAAGGACTATGTAAATGCTCCAAAGTTCAACCTCTACCAGTCACTGCACACGACCGTTGTTCTTCCCAGCGGCAATCCGTTGGAGGTGCAGCTGCGCACCAAAGACATGCACCTTCGGGCGGAGTATGGCGTTGCTGCACACTGGGGATACAAGGAAGGGTCTACTAAGGAGGAGCTACTTTGGCTCCAGCGCATCGTTGATTGGCAAAAAGACACAACCGATCCCCATGAGTTTCTGGAGAATCTCAAACTTGATCTAGAGGTCGATGAGGTCTATGTCTTTACACCTAAAGGAAGAGTGATTACCTTACCGGCAAACGCCACGCCGATTGACTTTGCCTATGCGGTGCACACTGAAGTTGGGCACAGATGTATCGGTGCCAAAGTTAACCAAAGGCTAGTACCTTTGGACTCTAGGCTAAGCTCTGGAGATACCGTAGAGATCTTTACCTCCAAGGTGCAAAGCGCAGGTCCTTCTAGGGACTGGCTAAAGGTCGTAGTGACCCCAAGAGCCCGAAACAAAATCCGGCAGTGGTTCTCTAAGGAGCGACGAGACGAAGCTGTAGATGAGGGCCGGGAGGAGCTAATAAAGGCACTGCGCAAAGAGGGCCTGCCACTTCAAAAGCACACCTCCCAAAGCGGACTCATGCAGATTAGTCAACTGATGGGTTTCGACTCTCCGGAAACACTGCTTGCAGCGATAGGTGAAAACCACATTAGTGCGCGAACTGTGGTTGCGAAGATGCTCCGAGATCTGTATCAGGTCGAGGAGGAGAGCTCCATACCTGTAGTGTCTACAGGTCGTAAGAGGCGAAGGCGGGAAGGTCCCGGGATCTACGTCGAGGGTCTAGACGACGTGATGGTGAAGCTTTCAAAGTGTTGTTCTCCCATGCCAGGAGATGAGATCATTGGATTTGTAACCAGAGGCAAAGGCGTCTCGGTGCATAGATCGGACTGTTCTAACGCCATGGCGCTTTTTTCTTCGGAGGCGGAGAGGATGATCGATGTAGAGTGGGATCTACAATCGCATGGCATCTTTTCTACGACTATTGAGGTTCGCTCTTTAGATCGCTCACGACTTCTTGCGGACGTAGCAAGAGTTCTCTCAGAGCATCACGTCAATATATTGAACTCCTCTTCGCAGGCCGGTCACGACCGTGTCTCTACGATGCGTTTTGAGTTTGAGCTGGCCGACCCCGCTCACTTGGACTCTATCTTGGCTTCATTGCGTCAGTTGGAGGGTGTTTATAACGCCTATCGCGTGCTTCCGAAGGGTGGCGGTGTCGTCTTAGATAGTCCCGAGGCTCAACAGCCCAAGGCGACTAAGGTCGAAGCGAAGTAAGGACAGGCATTAGAGGTAAGAGGGTGATCTTAGGTTCGGTACTTTTTGGTGGAGGTTGGGGTCTTTGAGGTGCGTGAGATGTCCTTTGCGGTAGTGGCTTTGCTGATTATCCTTTCATTGCTCTCTTTGCTTCTATCTCTTGTGGCGCTGAGAGAGTCAAAGGCGACTCTTCGTGCCTCTGAGAAGCTGCTTGAGTCGCTACAGAGCGAGACCGTAGCTTTGGTTAGGGAGACCACCTCTATGCTGGTTGGAACGAAGAAAGATGTGTCGAGAGTAGAGGATCTTCTAGAGATGTCTGAGCTAAGATCCGGAGCGATAAACGACGTGTCAAAGGTGGCGATCGGAGCGATTGCAGCCCCGATCGTGCGATTTAGGGCATTGAAGTTGGGATACAGGCGAGCCAAGGAGCTCTTTGTGTCAAGGAGGAGGATCGGTTAATTGGCGTCACGACTTGGGTGGCTAGGACTTGGGGTCACAATAGGATCGATTGCGACCGTCCGGGTAGAGAGGGCTCTTAGGCAAAAGATCAGGTCCATGGCTCCGGACGCAGTTGCCCGCAGTGTATCCCAAGAGATCGCTAGGACGAAAGACGATCTCCTTGAGTCAATGAAAGAAGGGGTGAGGGTAGCTAGACTCGAACGCCTATCCCTAAAGGACCTATCCGTGCAGGTGGATGGTGGCCGGATTCAGGAGTTTATTCACTTACCGAGCGGCGGTATCGGAGCAGAGGGGCACCTAAAGGTCAATGATAGCCTCAGACGAAGGCGCCTGGGTGACTCTATAAGGAAAGAGACCGACAGGAAGGCTGTGCATGGACTCTAATGAACTTAGGCAAGCGTTTACAAAGTATTTTGTTGACCGTGGTCATGTCGCTGTGCCTTCAGCATCTTTGATACCTCATGACAACACGATCTTATTTACTGTCGCCGGTATGGTTCCATTTAAGAGATACTTCTTGGGAGAAGAGATACCTCCTTACAAACGTGCGACTTCGATACAAAAATGTGTGCGCGCAGGTGGAAAGCACAACGATCTCGATCAGATCGGAAAGACTCTAAGGCACCTTACATTCTTTGAGATGCTCGGCAACTTCTCCTTTGGCGACTACTTCAAAGAGGCTGCGATTCCATTTGCGTGGGGTTTTGTCACAGAGGTCCTGAAGTTAGACCCTAGCTCTTTGTGGGTAACGGTCCATACCTCTGACGATGAAGCTGCGTCGATATGGGAGAAGGAGATAGGAGTACCGCCGGAACGCATCCAGAGGCTGGAAGAGGACAACTGGTGGCAGATGGCTGATGTCGGACCGTGTGGACCGTGCTCGGAGATCTATTACGACAAAGGTCCCAGCTACGGAGAAGATGGCGGACCAGCGTTTGGCTCGGACGAAAGGTTCTTGGAGATCTGGAATCTTGTGTTCATGCAGTATGTCCGGGATGAAACTGGAGAACTAAGCCCGCTGCCAAAGCCAAGCATAGACACCGGAGCTGGTCTAGAACGTATAGTGCCGATACTGCAAGGCAAAGGTTCAGTGTATGAGACCGATCTTATGGTGCCGATGATCAAGGCGGCGGAAAAGGTCACAGGGGTTACTTACGGCTCAGATGACTCCTCCGACGTGTCTCTTCGCATCATCGCCGATCATGCCAGAACGATGACCTTCTTAGTCTCTGACGGTGTGTTCCCAACGAACGAGGGTCGTGGCTATGTTCTAAGGCGCATTATTCGCAGAGCCGTGCTTCGGGCTTACATGCTTGGTGCGAAAGATAATTGGATAACAGCTTCTTTGGTTGATGCTGTTGTAGATACAATGGGAGATCACTATGTGGATCTACGTAACCGTCTCTCCTACATCAAAGAAGTTATAACAAGGGAGGAAGAGGCGTTTCGTCACCGGATAATGGTTGGAGTGGAGCTCTTTGAAAGGGAGATCTCTAATTCGTCCGCTCTGAGTGGAGAAGCAGCATTCAGACTTCATGACACCTATGGCTTTCCTATCGAACTTACGGTTGAGATGGCACAGGACAGGCGAATAGCTGTAGACGTCGAAGGCTTTGAGTCAGAGATGCTTCGTCAACGGACACAGTCAAGAAAGGCAGGTCTTGGAGGCAAGGGATCGGGAACGCGTGACGAGAGATTGTTTAGAGTTCTAGAAGACCATGGACCAACTCAGTTCACGGGGTACGATCGAGTGATCGATGAGGGTAGGGTGCTCGCCTTTTTGCCGGTGGAGGACAGCTCCGATCTGTTCGAACTTTACTTGGACCGAACGCCATTTTATCCCGAAGGTGGAGGTCAGGTGGGGGACAAGGGGTCCGTGTCCACAGAGACCGCAGAACTAGAGGTCGTTGATACCAACTACGCCCTAAGCCAGTTAATAAGGCATGTGGTAAGGGTTGTAAGAGGCGAGGTAGTAGTTGGATCGCTGGCCAAGTGTGAGGTCAACGAAGTAGCACGCTCAAATACCAGGCGTAACCACACGGGGACACACCTTTTACACTTTGCGCTTCGATCCGTCCTGGGAGAACACGTCAAACAGCAGGGATCCCTTGTTGAACCTAACCGTCTACGTTTTGACTTCACGCACTGGGGTCCTCTGACCAAGGAGGAGATCCGCAAGGTTGAGGTTCTCATATTCAAAGAGATTGTCTCTGACGCACCCGTAGAGGTGAGGGAGATGGATAAAGACGAGGCTATCGCAAGTGGGGCAATAGCCTTTTTTGGAGACCGCTACCAAGATGTCGTCAGGGTCGTACGGGCTGGGGAGCACTCAGTTGAACTCTGTGGTGGCACTCACGTTAGTCGGTTAGGTGCGATAGGGCTTCTAAAGATCGTCTCTGAGAGTTCGATCGGTGCTAATACGAGACGAATAGAGGCCGTGACCGGAGAAGCGGCTCTTGAGTATCTATTTGAGATGGAAGATAGTCTAGACCTCGTTGCAGAGACGCTCAAAACCAGTCGGTCCGAGTTGCCTTCTAAGGTCGCCCAGACTAAGGTTCGGGAACGAGAGTTATTGGATGAGATAAAGAAGTTGCGCTCGAAGTCCATCGCTTCAATTGCCAAGGATCTATTGGTAGTGGCGAAAGGCAGTTATTTGGTGGCCAGGGTAGACGGACTTTCACCGGAGGAATTGAAAGACTTGGCTCTTTCGATTAGATCTTCAAGTTTCGACATCGAGGCGGTCGTCTTAGCGGGGGTGGTAGGTGATCGCGTGGGCGTCGTCTGTAGTGTCAAGGATGGATTTCCTGTAAAGGCATCAGACGTCATCGAGGGAGCGGCGCGAGTGCTGGGTGGAGGCGTAGGACGCCAAAGTAGCCTGGCTCTGAGCGGAGGAAGAGAGATCGGTCGAGTTGACGAGGCTCTTTCCCTGGCGAAGTCCTTCTTAGAGGACGTGAATTTCTGAGGGAGTCTCAGTGAGGGTGGTGGGTATAGACCTTGGGGATAAGCGTGTTGGGGTCGCTGTCTCCAACTCAGAGAGAACGATCGCAGTTCCGACCGGCGTATTTTTGCGGAAGGGAAATGCAAGGAAAGACCTCAAGGCTTTGGCAGACGAGATCGATGATTACGATCCTGAAGTCGTGGTAGTAGGGCTTCCACTTTCACTTTCGGGTGGTCTCTCCGCGCAGGCCAAGAGGATCGTTGCAGAGTCTAAGGTCATAGCAAGATTTCTCGTAGGGAGATCCGTCGAGCTATTTGACGAGCGATACAGCTCAAAGCAGGCGGAAAGATATATGCGGGAGACCGGACACAGCTCGAAAACGATGCGGGGTACTTCAGACGCCTACGCCGCATCAATAATTTTGCAGGCTTGGCTTGATAATAAAGCGGCTGGAACGCCAGGGCCTAAGGATAAGGGTTGATTTGAGCGACTATCGCGATAAAGCAAGTATCGAGATTCCTTTGGAGCTTCATGGTGACGATGGGGCAAATCGCAAGAGGCTAGCTCAAGAGTTAAACGAGATGAAACGCCAACCCCTTAGTGCAGCGCCAGCCGTTTCAAAAGGATTTAGGGGTGTTCTGGTTAAGGTGGCAACACTTACAACCGTAGTCTTCCTGGCTGTTCTGGCTTATGGAGGGATCTACTACTACGAAAATGTCAATGGCTCTCAAAGTGGGAACAAGGTAGTTGTGCTGGTGTCTGTTGGCGATAACCTAGACACTCTTGCTAACCGCCTCGCAAAGGAGTCAGTGATCTCCTCTTCGACGGTATTTCGTATCTACGTGGCGCTGCACCGAAGTACAGTGCTTCAACCGGGTATTTACTACTTCCAACGTGACGAACCCTACTCTAAGATCATGGGTCAGATAAAGGCAGGGCCGTCTTCAGTGAGACTTACAATAATTCCTGGCTGGAACGTCTCACAGATCGCAAGTGTTGTGTCGAAGATTCCCTCGCACAACGCTAAACAATTTATCGACGCTACCGTCGAGACAAAGGCACTTTCTTCTCCGTATCTAGGTAGCGCAACCACGGTGGAGGGTTTGCTTTACCCCGACACGTACTTTGTCTCTCCTTTGGAGAGCGACACTCAGATCATTCAGACCGCTCTCGATCGTTTTGAACAGGTGGCAGCTGAGATTGGGCTCTCTCCAGGACGAACTTACAACGGCCTTAGTGCCTATCAGCTAATCACAGCTGCATCGATTGTGCAGAAAGAAGCAACTACAACTACGGATATGGCCAAGGTCGCTCGTGTCATACTCAACCGTCTGTCGGTTGGCATGAATCTGCAGATGGACTCGACGGTCAGATACGCAACCGGAAACTTCTCGGGGTCTTTAACCTTGGCACAACTGCACAGCTCTTCGCCTTACAATACCTACGCCAACGCCGGTCTTCCCCCCACGCCGATATCGGAGCCGTCTGTTGATGCACTTGAGGCAGTTATGCACCCCGCTAAAGGGTCATGGCTCTACTTTGTTGCGCTTAAGGGACATACCTCGGAGTCTTTCTTCAATACCTTCTCAGAACAGCAACAAGCCATTGCTCAGGCTGGCGGTGTCGCCTGATGGCAACGGGTGTTTACTGGCAACGCAACAGTATCACTCCGAGAACGAAGATCTTAGGGGTGATAGGAGACCCCGTGATGCACTCTCTTTCTCCAGCGATTCATAACGCTGCGATAGAAGCTCTCGATCTGGACTACGTTTATCTGGGATTTGAGGTCAGTCCCCTAGGGCTCAAAGCTGCGGTGGACGGTGTGCGAGCCTTGGGTGTGAAGGGTTTATCCGTTACGATGCCCCACAAACAGTCGATAATAGAGCACCTAGACGTCATTAGCGGTGACGCTATTGCGCTTTTTTCTGTCAATACTGTCTTCGTTGACGGCGCTGGACAACTAAATGGCACCTCTACAGATGGACTAGGATTCCTCGACGGACTGCGCCTGGAGGCAGGCTTTGATCCTTGCGGTAAGAGGGTGGGAATTATAGGTACCGGGGGAGCGGCGCGAGCTATAGCCAGGGCTCTTGTCGATGCAGGTGCAGAGACTGTAGCTGTATACGGTCGCAGCTCAGAGAAGTTGGGAAATGTTATATCTCTCTGCGACGGCAAGGGAGATGTGGCTACCTTAGAGATGCTGTCTGACTGTGACCTGATCGTAAATGCTACTCCGATCGGTATGAAAGGGTACCATTCAAGAGACATGGTTCCTGTACCAGACACGGTTTTACACAGTGGTATGGTCGTATGCGACATCGTGTATAGCCCTTTCGTTACTGAGTTCATGAAGCAAGCTACCAAGAAAGGTTGCAAAGTGGTAGGTGGTCTGCCTATGCTTCTTCATCAAGCTGCGCATGCCTTTAGGCTCTTTACGAAGCATGATCCTCCCTTAGATGTGATGCGCAATGTGATTGAGAGCGCAACGGGTAATTGATTGGATGGCTCTCGCCGATCCTGATACGACCTAGCTGTAAAGATGGAGAGACCGTGGTCTACAGTATGAGAGTAGCTGATCTACGGATTGGCTTCCTTTGTCAAAGCGATTTGCGCTCAGATACGTCAACCGCCCAGCCCATCTTAGGCTGAGGCATCTCGTAAAAGAACTTGAGCTAGTAGGTTCTATAAAAATCTTGATCTTCTGCGAGGCTACTTATTGCCGACTCGGTAAGTACTTTACGCACCAGTCTACCACCGTTTTTGACCCCGATATCACCTACGAACAAGGGAGATAGCCAAGGTAGGTAGCTAAGAACTGGCGGAAACTGTAGAGGCAACTGTCTTTACAGATTCATCTGGGTATCGTGGTCTTGACTCCTAAAGCGCTTTAGGCTGGCGATCTATGTTGGCATCACAGGTACCTATCACAAAGATAAGGTGTGTATAAGACCAATTTGCTTCAGCGTTATTAGTGTAAAGATGACAGCTAGGGATAGCGATGATTTGCTTCTCAAAGACCTAATCGCTCTACAAACTATGATTGGCCTCAAGTGTCGTGCCTACTTGTATAACCTGCCGTGCACATCTCGTGGACCACAGCTTCAGTATGCGTAAATTTTCCGCTGGAACTGTTGCCGAATGAATTTTCTCCTTTGGGATCTCGGCTGGATGGTCATGACCGTGCGACAAGCTGTTAACTAAGGAGTCCGCCACCTGCTGGCGACCGGCGTTATAGTAATCTACAACCTTGATAACACGCATAGGTGAAACAGGGGTCGATATTCCCTTCGATACCCTCTCGCTCTTTGATAATTTGCTTAGGTCAAAGCCTTATCGAGTCGATAGCGAGTTGTGGATGAAGCAACGGCGGCGTCTAACCAAACAACGATAACACCTGGTAGGGACCTGTCGCCTTTGGCGAGAGGTCTAATCCTTGCACGAATAATAGATGAGCAGACCCTAAGGGTTATCCTCTCGGAGCAAAGCCGTTCACAACGAGCGTTAATTCCCTATCTACTCGAAAAAGGAGTCGTCAACGAGGTCACACTTGGTCAGTTTTTGGCATCTCGACTCGGACTTGACTTCGTCGATCTTTCAGGTGTAACGGTTGACGACTCAGTGGTGTCTTTGATTCCAATACAGATGTGCAAGAAGTATGCGGTGCTGCCATTCGCCCGTCAAGGTGAACGTATATTGCTTGCGATGGCGGATCCGACAAACGTTGTTGCTTTGGACGACGTTCGTGCTATCACCAAAACTGATGTTCGGGTTGTTGTGGCGCCGTGGAGTCAATTGGTTGCACTTGTCGAACGTCAGCAGCACCTTAGCGAGGAGGCCCTTGAGACTACGGCTCTGGCTGCTAGTGAGGAGGCTGGAGGAGCTAACCCTCTTGATAGCGATGTAACGGAGATCGTCGATGACGCCCCAATTATTCGCCTTGTCAATATGACAATCTCACAGGCAGCCTTGGATCGTGCCTCTGACATCCATATCGAACCTCAACAGAACGATATTCGTATTAGATTTCGCATTGACGGCGTGCTTCATGAAGTGACTCGGGTTCCTAAGGCGCTACAAAGCGGAATTGTCACCCGTTTGAAACTCATGGCTGGTCTCAATATCGCAGAGAGAAGAGTACCACAAGACGGAAGAATCACGCTTAGGATCGATGGGAAAGAGGTTGATCTTAGGGTGGCCACCTTACCCACCGTGGAGGGTGAAAAGGTAGTAATTAGGATCTTGGACAAGACCCGGGCGCAGTTCTCACTTGGTGAACTCGGCTTTACTGCCGAGTCGCTGTCTAGGTTCGAGAGGTCATTTAAAAAGCCATGGGGAACGATCCTGGTTACAGGACCTACGGGTTCGGGGAAATCTACGACCCTCTACGCAACGATCAACATCTTGAACGAGACCCAGCGCAACATCATAACGGTGGAGGACCCGGTCGAGTACAGACTTCCTGGTATCAATCAGGTCCAGGTTCACAACAAGGCAGGACTTAGCTTTGCAAATGCGCTTAGGTCTATCCTTCGTTCTGATCCTGACGTTATCCTGGTAGGTGAGATCAGAGATCGAGAGACAGCTTCGATAGCGGTAGAGGCTGCGCTAACGGGTCACCTCGTACTCTCGTCACTTCATACCAACGATGCTGCATCCACCCCATCTCGTCTGTCGGAGATGGGTGTAGAACCCTTTCTGATAGCGTCTGCCCTCGACTGCGTCGTCGCTCAGAGACTAGCAAGGCGTCTCTGTGATAACTGTAAGGTGCCGCTCAAACCAAGCGAGTCTGACCTCGCCGGGGTCGGTTGGAACTTTGATGAAATGGCCGTTCCGGAGGTGATCTACAGAGCCAAGGGTTGTCGCCAGTGTTCCAATACCGGTTTTAGGGGAAGGATTGCGATTCATGAGGTGATGACGGTGGAGGAAGATCTTGAGCGAGCTATCGCTGAAGGAGCCCAGACCGACGCGGTTAGACATCTGGCACTAAAAGCTGGGATGATCGACATGAAAAGTGTCGGATTGCTGCACGTGGCGAGCGGAACAACTTCTCTAGAGGAGATTCTAAGGGTTGTAGCATGAGTTGCCGAAAGAAAGACTGTGAGTAAGTTCGCTGGCACATCGAAGAACCTCGATCCTCATGATCAAACGAGGAGAGGAAGTTGTTAGAGTCTTACCCTGCTCACATAAATGAACTACTTAGCTATCTGGTATCGGTAGGCGGTTCCGATCTTCATCTCTCTGCAGGTAGCCCGCCTAACTTTAGAGTCGATGGAGACCTCACGCAACGAGAAGACCTCCCCCCGATACCGCCTAGAGTTCTCCAGGAGATGGTCTACTCTGTGCTCACTCAAAGTCAGCGTGAGCGCTTTGAGGAGAACCTGGAACTCGACACCTCTTACTCAGTTGTCAACTTGGGCCGTTTTAGAATGAATGTCCTGAGGCAGAGGGGCAGTATAGGTACAGTATTTAGGTTCATACCCTATCAGATCGCCTCCGTGGAGGAACTTGGGCTCCCATCTGTCGTGTCATCGTTTGCTGAGCTTCCAAGGGGGCTTGTCATCGTCACGGGTCCAACAGGCTCTGGTAAGTCGACAACATTGGCGGCGATCGTGGACCAGATCAACTCCTCTAGACCGTCCCATATAGTCACCATTGAGGACCCTATCGAGTTTTTGCACTCGTCGAAACGCTCTTTAGTGGACCAGCGTGAAGTAGGTACCGACACCAAGTCTTTCGCTAGCGCACTTCGTCATGTTTTGCGTCAGGACCCCGACGTAATACTGGTGGGAGAGATGAGAGATCTGGAGACTGTATCCTCGGCAATTACGGCTGCTGAGACAGGTCATCTTGTGATGGGTTCTCTACATACACAAGATGCGCCCCAGGCGATCGATCGTATGATCGATATATTTCCCACGAACCAGCAGTCTCAAGTCAGGATCCAGCTTGCCTCAACGATACAAGGGATCGTTACTCAGCAGCTGCTCCCTCACGCAAGTGGAAGAGGGAGAGTAGCCGCAGTTGAGGTTGTCGTGGGGACTCCTGCGGTTCGAAATCTTATTCGGGAGGGCAAGACGCATCAGATCTACTCTGCGATGCAGGCTGGAGCTCAGTTCGGCATGCAGACGATGGACTCATGTCTGGCCAAACTCCATCAACAGGGAAAGGTAACACTAAAGGCAGCACTATCGGCTTCGTCTAGCCCCGAAGAGGTTAGGCGACTCTTGGGATCGGGTAACGGAGTTGTTGGAAACATACGCATATAAAGCTCGCGATAAGGCGGGAAACGTACTTGATGGGAAGGTTGAAGCAGACAGCCAGGAACTGGTTGTAGCCCGTCTGAAGGAGATGGGTTTTACTCCGGTCTCGGTAACGAAGTCAAAGTCGTCTCTGGCTAAGACCGAGATCAAGATTCCGGGACTGACCGATCGTATTACTCCTAAAGACGTCGCAGTTTTCTGTAGACAATTTGCGACGATGATAAGTTCTGGACTCACGTTACTTAGGGCTCTAAACATACTCGTGGTCCAGTCCGAGAATCCAAACTTCCAGAAGGTTCTTCAGCAGGTCAAAGTGGACATTGAGAGGGGTTCCTCGCTTTCGGCCGCTCTAAGCAAACATCCCAAGGTTTTTGATCATCTATTTGTTGCGATGGTGCGCTCGGGCGAGTCCGGTGGTGTATTGGACGAGGTGCTACTGCGCCTGTCAAATACTTTGGAGAAACAGGTTGAGATTAGGAGAAAGATGAAGTCTGCCATGACCTATCCGGTTGCGGTGCTAGTGCTGGTTATCCTGATTCTTACCGCCATGATGATCTTTGTCATCCCTACTTTCAAAAAGATCTTTGCATCTCTGCATGGACAGCTACCGCTACCTACGAGGATACTTATGGCGGTCTCTCACATCTTTGTTGCTTACCTGCCGCTAGTGATACTCTTTTACGTAGGTGCAACGATTGGCTTTATAAGGTTCCGAAGATCTAAGAGAGGTCGAGAGATACTAGACCGTCTCGTTCTAAAGATTCCGATCTTTGGCAAGTTAGCTCATAAGTACGCTGTAGTTCGGTTCTCAAGAACTTTGGCTTCGCTTTTGCGCTCAGGAGTCCCAATCTTGAACTCACTTTCAATTACCGCAGAGGCAGCGGGAAATGTCAAGATGGTTGAGGCTGTGAGTGACATTGAAGTGGGTGTGAAGCAGGGGGAACCCTTGGCGAGGCGTATGGCACTTCACCCTATTTTTCCGCCGATGGTTACTCAGATGGTGTCTGTGGGGGAAGAGACAGGTGGAGTCGACGACATGTTAGACAAAGTAGCATCATTTTATGAGAGTGAGGTAGAAGCCATGGTAGCGTCACTATCTTCTCTCCTTGAGCCGGTCCTAATAGTGATTCTGGGATCTGTGGTTGGTTCTATGGTGATCTCGCTCTATCTGCCGATGTTCAACGTCTACAAGCTCATCAACTGATCTTTCAGTCGAGAGTTCATCCAAGATAAAAGGCGGTTCAGGATCTAAAGGGGTGTATGTAAGGCGGTTCGCGAAAGCCGTAGCACCATTACTTTGTGAAATCGCCTTAGGTAGCAGGTATCTCCAGTCGCTATCTCACATATCGGGTAGCTATGGCTATATACGTGGTGTATTTAGTTATCTTCCCAAATAGCCTTCAGCGCTTCCCGATCCAACTAGAGGTTCAAGATTCCAGTCGGGATGGTCGCTTTGAATTCGCTTTAGGCGGAACTCGTTTTCAAAAAGGGCTAGAAGCTCTCCGTCGCTACGGTGCGCAACCAGCACACCTCCGAGCTTATCCAAAGCAGCAGACGTAGGCTCGTCGGTTAAACGTACAAACCGATAAGAGGTTCTTCGTAGCTCTACTTTCGCTTGAAACTCAGACTCCAAACGATAGGTCAAAACATCGAACTGCATCTCGCCAACGGCTCCAAGCAACGGGGTATTGGGTTGCTTTGGGTCGAATAGTACCTGTATGACTCCCTCCCTCTCTAGCTGCTCCAGCCCCTTTTTAAACTGCTTGGACTTTGCGGTGTCTGTAGAGCGGATGTAGGCGAAAAGCTCCGGAGCGAAAGTGATCAGCTCAGGATACTTTACAGGCTCATCAAGGTACAAGGTATCTCCTATCCGGAGTTCGCTTGCGTTGACAAGGCCGACGATATCTCCTGGAAAGGCAACCTCTAATGTGGATCTTTCGTTTCCAAACATCGTCGTTGCATACTTGGTGGCAAAGGGTCTCTTTGTCTCTGCGTTCACCACAGTCATTCCCCTTATGAAAGCGCCTGAGCAAACTCGAACAAATGCTACATGGTCACGATGACTGGGGTTCATATTTGCCTGCATCTTAAAGACAAAGCCTGAAAACGGAGCTGTTACTGAGCGAACGTTGCCTTCATCGTCTAGCCGTTCGCCTGGTGGTGGAGACAAGGTTGCAACTGCGTCGAGAAGGTGCTTTACGCCAAAGTTGGTGAGAGCCGAACCGACAAAGAGGGGACTACTTTTTCCTTGCAGGAAAGACTCTCTGTCGAAGTTTGCGCCTACCTCTTCCAGTAGAGAACACTCCTCGACAGCCTTTTCGATATGAGTGCCGATTCGGTCTCTCGCATCTTCAATAGTCGTCTTTTGCTCGGCTCCAATGTGGGCGCCTCTTGCAGTTCGTTCATAGGTGATGAAGGTTTTGTCGTGTCGATCTATGACACCGAGAAAGTTTCCAGGGGGACCCACAGGCCAGGTTATTGGGGTTGGCTGGAGCCCTATCATCTCCTCGATCTCATCGATTAGCTCAAGCGGATCTCGTCCTGGTCTGTCGTACTTATTCAAGAAGGTAACTATTGGAAGGTTTTGGGAGCGGCACACCTCAAAGAGCTTGAGTGTCTGAGGCTCAATCCCCTTAGCAACGTCTAGGACCATAACCGCTGAGTCACAGGCACTTAAGACCCTATAGGTGTCCTCCGAGAAGTCCCGGTGTCCAGGGGTGTCAAGAAGGTTGAAGGTATGCGAACGGTACTCAAACTGCATGACTGTAGAAGATATCGAGATTCCTCTCTGCTGTTCAATCGCCATCCAGTCCGACCTTGCTGCGCGGCGCCCTTGCCTAGCCTTGATCGACCCGGCCTCGATAACTGCTCCGCTAAAGAGAAGAAACTTCTCGGTTAGGGTAGTCTTGCCTGCGTCGGGGTGGCTGATGATGGCAAAGGTTCTTCGCCTATTGGTTTGTTCTGCGATTAACCTCGGGCTGTACTCTGCTAGGTTATAGTCTTGATCCATAGTTTCCTAAACGGTAAGTTGTAAGCGTCGATCTAGGTGAGAATGCGCTTGAATGTAGTAGCTCTTTGATCCAGTCGTCTCTTCTGCCTAGATGTGCCCTTAGCTGTTATTGTGTGACTTCTACTAGTTGGGCTGTTGATCAGCGTCAGCGGAGTCCTCGGCGCCTAAAATCTTGAGAGCATCTGCGATCGACATATCTGGTGCCGGAACCACAAGGTCCGATGCGCTAAGGTCAGCGTCGCTCAACTCCGTTCCAGACCCCCTGATCAGCTTTGCAAGCTGAGAAGCCAACTTAGTGAAGGCGTTCTCATCGGACTGAGATATCGCCATCTCCATTGCGGTATCTAGTCCCTCCAGTGCCGGGCGGATCGTTGCTGGAACCCGATAGCGGCTCTCCCCAGCGATTCGGATAACGATAGTGTTTGACTGACTCAGAGCAGCGGTGGTCGGAGAAGACGAATCCTTGTTTGTGTCTGACCCTTGACCACTCTCCAACTGGGAAGAGGTTCCCGACGCTAGGTTGGCAGACTGTAACTCTGCCTTCATCTGTTCCAGCTGAAGATCTACGCTGCTTGTTGGTGACCCTGCCATGAGGGCGGCCTCAATGTCATCTCCAGATCCACCCAGACTTGGTGAGTCTAAAACCCCTGAGTCTGAAAGCTGGGATACCGCTGCCGCTCTCGCCTGCATTTCGTCAACCTTGTCTTTGGCTCGATCCAACATAAGATTTACGTCGGTCATCTGCTCTGATAACCCACTTAGAGACTCCATAGCTTGCGTGGAAGCCTTCGCAGCGGTGTATTGAGCTTTCATGGTATCACGCTGAGCTCTGAACACCTCGATCTTTGATTGAAGCTTTCTTCCGGTCTCTTCAAGTGCCTGCTCTTGAGACTGTAGCTGACTTATCTGGGGGTCTAGGGCTGCTATGTTTCTTTGAGCCTCCTGCGCTCGAGTAAGCGCCAATTTCGCCACATCTTCTTGTCCTTGTTGAAGAGCCTGCCTTGCTTGTCCCTGAAGTTTGTCATATTGGGCCTGAAGGGACGCTCTTTGCGCTTCAAGGCGTTTTTGCGAGGTCAACACATCGGCGATAGAGCGACGAACCTGTTGGAGATTCTCCAACATCTGCTGGTAGGACAGGTCTAAAGCTTCCGTGGGATTCTCAACCTTGTTTAGGGCGGCGTTGGCCTTCTGCTGAAAAACCTGTGACATCCGCTTGAAAACGCTCATCATCTACTCCTGTTTAGACCCTCTTAGATCCAAAGTCGCCAAAATGTTACACCTAGGCCTTCGACTCCTTACTAACAAATGTAGCTGATTACGGCTACGAAAGGGAGTGCAGAACCTCTTTCTCTATGAGTCTACTAAGTTGTTTCTACGGCAAAGCTACTACATTAGCTACTGTGACTTTCACGATGGACGACCGGAAAAAGCAGATCCGGGAAAGGGTTTTGAAGTTCGATTTCGCCCTGGCGATTGTGTCGGTAGCGATCGCTGCCTTTGGTGTTTTGATGGTGTACTCTGCAACGAAAGACTCCATGATCCAGCAGGGAATAAGTCAGTACTACTACCTAGAGCGACAAGCTCTCTACGTTGCTCTTGGGGTAGGCGTAATGATCTTAGTTGCAACTATCGACTATCGAAGAATCTCTTCAGTGGCGTACGTGATGTACGGTGGTCTGCTCTTGGCCTTGGTCGGCGTCTACATTCCTCACATAGGAAAGACGGCATTAGGCGCGCAACGGTGGTACCAACTTGGGCCGTTCCAGCTCCAGCCTTCAGAGTTTGCGTCGATCGTGATCATAGTTGCGATGGCTTACTATATAGATAGCCTGGAGGGACCTCTTAATCTCAAAAGTCTCATCCAGCTCCTCATCATGGTTGGTATACCTATGGTGTTGATCATTAAGCAACCTGACATAGGAACGGGACTGGTCGTTGGAATTACTGGCGCTTCACTGCTGGCAGTTGATCGGACTCCAGGTCGTTACCTAGCGGTGTTGGCGATAGGTGCGGTCTTTGGTGTGTATCTAATAGTGCACCTAGGCGTGTTACATAAGTTTCAGCTAGCGAGACTGACCTCTTTCCTGAATCAAAACAAGAACCCCTTCGGCGCTAACGGTTACAACCTGACAGAGTCAAAGATTGCGATTGGCTCAGGAGGGTTTTGGGGGAAAGGACTGTTTCAGGGAACCCAAACCAACCTTTCTTACGTCCCAGAACAGCAGACCGACTTTATCTTCACTGCAGTTGGAGAACAGTTAGGGTTCGTGGGGTCCGCATCTTTGATAGCAGCTTTTGGTTTTGTGTGTTATCGGATCTTCAGGGCGATGCGGCTAGCGAAAGATCCGCTTGGCCGGCTAACAGCAGCTGGAATCTTTGGTCTCTTTGTGTACTCGGTATTTCAGAACGCTGGTATGACCGTTGGGATCATGCCGATAACGGGAATCCCCTTGCCCTTCATGTCTTATGGAGGGTCGGCGATGCTGACGTTCTTTGCGGCCATTGGATTGGTCTTGAACATCTCTATGCGACGATCGGTTGGATAAGGGTGGCTACTTTGGACTCTGAAAGGAAGGATGGCGAAACTTCGGAATTGCGTGTTGAAGAGCACGCCAACGACGTTCCTGGTGCAGAGTTACACGATCAAGCCAAAAGTGGGCAGTTTGGTGCTCCCGAGCTCTCGGTAAAGCCTCTCCTTTCTGACTCGTTGGCGAGGCTGCGACAGGTGTTTGTCCAAGATGTTGGTGTTGCGCTTCCGGAGACCTTTGCTAGGGTGATTCTTAGGGATCTTGATGCAGATGCGTCTTTCACGGTCCCTGTGTCTTTAGACCAAGCTTCTCAGATTGCGGCCAAGGTGCGCTCTATCGAGCCCCCAAGGCCGCTGTCACATCAGCTATTCTCCTCGATAATGCTTGGCTTTGATCTGAGGGTGGAGTACGTGGCTATTACTGGGGTTAAAGAAGGTAACTTTACCGCAGAGGTTACGGTATCGTCTACAAAAGGGGTAAGGACCTTTGAGGCCAGAGCCTCTGACGCGATCTTGATGGCGCTGTTATCGGATGTTCCAGTACCGATCCTGGCTGATCTCTCTCTTCTTAGTTAAATCTCGACCGGCGCGGCGAGGTAGACAATCTGGACTTTACCCACAGCGCAGTAGATATCCGCTTATATGACTGTTACTTTGTTTGTATTGGGGGTTGAGGTCCGAAGTGCCGGGCGTCGTTCCCCTCGTGTGAGATTCTTGCCAAAATAGCTATTAGAACATAGTTTGCTACAAGCGATGATCCTCCGTAGGCGACGAAAGGCAAAGTTACGCCGGTCAAGGGTAGGATCCGTATTACTCCGGAGATGATGAAGAATGTCTGAAGCCCAAAGGTAAGGGTGAAGGATGCGGCTACCAAGGAAGAGAACTGCGATCGTGCGCGCATGGCAGCCCGAAGTCCAGCGCCGATTATGACCAAGAAGGCGAACAAAATGGCGGTTGTCCCAAGGAGACCGAGTTCTTCTCCGATCGCTGCAAAGATAAAGTCAGATGTCACTACCGGAATCAAAGAGGGATGACCTTGTCCCAAGCCGGTTCCAGAGTATCCCCCTGTGCCAAAGGCATACTGAGCCTGGACTATTTGGTATCCGATTCCTTGAGCGTACTTCCAGGGATCCAACCAGATCGTAAAACGCTCATTTACCTGAGCGAACAGCTTCGAGGCGATGTAAGCGCCTATCACGAATAGAACCGTACCAAGACCCAAGAAGGTTTTGTTTGAGGTAGCGAGCCAAACAGTTACTACAAAGGTTGAAAATATGAGAAGAGCAAAGCCGACGTCTCTTTCCACAGCCATTAGCACCATCGCAATTGCCCAAGCTGCACCTAGAGGACCAAAGCTACGCAAGGTGGAGCCGATAGACGCTATGTGTCTTATGGAAAGTCTCTTTAGGAGCTCCCCCTTCTCTGTTAGGTAAGATGCAAAAAAGAGAGCCAGTAGGAGCTTTGCTGCCTCTACCGGTTGAAAGGAAAGCGGTCCGAAGTGTATCCACAGACGTTCACCGTTGATGTTTTCCCCAAGGCCCGGCACTAAAGGAGACAGGACAAGCCCGATGCCTACCATCACCAAGAGGTATCTGAAGCGGTCCAAGGTGTCAGAGTTCTTTACCAAAAAAAGAGTTAGCGAGTACAGACCGATCCCAAGCGCAGTCCAGAGGACCTGAAGATGTGCCTCCGTGGGGTCGAGGCGGTCGATCATGACAAACCCGATTCCATTTAGTAGCGCTGCGACTGGAAGTATCGCCGGGTCGGTGTCGGGCGCGCTGATACGATTTGCTAGATGTCCAAAGTATGGGAGCAAAACGATCGCAACCACGTAAGGGTCCAACGTGGGCGAGTAAGACTGATCGAGTCCAAACTTTGCAAGGAGGAAAGCGACTATTGTGGCTATGTTAGAGATTACGAGGAGTCCTACTTCAAAACGCCGCCGAGGGATAGTCGCTTTAGCGGTTAGGGTGGCTCGTTTACCTGTCCTTCGGAACGTCGTTGAGGCCAAAGGCGTCTTTCCTTCTATGATTTATTTTTGATAAACGATTGAAACTTCTTTCTCTAGCCATACTTTACTAGGTGTGGAGTTAGAACTACTTGAAAACATCAGAAGCTTCGGTCCGGATCGTTTTATCAATCGCGAGTTGTCTTGGCTGGCGTTCGCAAACCGTCTTGTAGATCTAATCGAGGACTGCTCTGTGCCGCTCCTGGAGCGAACGAAGTTCCTAGCGATCGTCTTTCAAGGCTTTGATGAGTTTTTTCAGGTTCGAGTCGCTGGATTGAAGGACCAGCTGGCCTCAAACAACCGGCTCCGTTCTCCCGACGGTTTGAACCCAAGAGAACAGCTGCAAGCTGTGAAGGCTGAGATGGATCGAGTTCTTGCGCGCATCAGTGCTTTATGGCCGTTGCTTCGATCAAGCCTGGAGAACGAGGGAATTGCGATAGTGGAGTACTCCCAGCTTACTGAAGATGAGCTCTCATATCTAAATAAGTACTTTGTTGAAGACGTATATCCGATACTCACACCCTTAGCAGTCGACCCATCCCACCCATTTCCTTACATCTCTAACCTGTCTCTAAACCTCGTGGTAAAGGTGTACGGGGGAGCAGAGGATGAGCTTCGGGTCGCAAGGGTGAAGGTGCCACCTCTTGTTCCACGATTCATCCAGCTTCTTGGATCGCATAGATATGTCGCTCTAGAGGAGGTCATCAGTGCACATGCGCAACTCCTATTTCCAGGCATGAGCATTGGATCCAGGCATTTCTTCAGAGTGACTAGAAACGCAGATCTTATCCTCGAAGAAGGTGAGGCAGACGATCTCCTTCTCCTGGTTGAGTCTGAGCTCAGGCGCCGTAGATTTGGACGAGCGGTTAGGTTGGAGATCGATGCACTAGCTGAGTCCGATATAGTGACGCTATTGATCGAGGAGTTAGATCTCCACCCCGACGACGTCTACCCAATGACCATTCCGATAGCTTTGGATGGCCTATGGTCTTTTTATGCGTTAGATCGGCCCGAGCTAAAGTCCGAGGCAGCGCCTTTGGTTCCCTCTCCTATGATCGTGGGCGAGACCGGCGAGGTGGCAGACATCTTTTCTGTACTAACAGAACGCGATGTGCTGGTGCACCATCCCTACGAGTCCTTCTCAGCGTCGGTCGAACAGTTCATCGCTCAAGCAGCTGACGATCCTGACGTACTGGCGATAAAGCAGACCTTGTACCGTACCTCTGGCGATTCCACTATCGTAGAGTCCCTAGTAAGGGCGGCTGAACAAGGCAAACAGGTTGCCGTTCTGGTTGAGGTCAAGGCCCGCTTCGACGAGCTGGCCAATATCAACTGGGCTAGAAAGTTGGAAGAGGCAGGTGTGCACGTAGTCTACGGTCTGGTCGGTCTAAAGACCCATCTAAAGGCGGCTTTAGTGGTGCGTAAAGAAGGGTCTCAGCTCAAGCGATACTTCCACTTAGGTACCGGAAACTACAACGCTAAGACGGCTCGATCTTATGAAGACTTTGGCCTGCTTAGTGCGGATCCAGAGATGGGAGCAGACCTCACTGAAGTTTTCAATATGCTAACGGGATTTTCCGCAAAGACCCATTACTTGCGCCTGGTCCTTGCACCTTCAGAGCTAAGGAACTTTCTGACAATGAAGATTCATGAACAGTCACGCCTAGGTGCTCAGGGATCGATAGTTATCAAGGTAAACGGGCTGGTGGACCCAGAGATGGTCGATGAACTTTACCTAGCGTCACAGTCGGGTGTTCGTATCGACCTTATCGTGCGGGGAATCTGTTCTCTAAGGCCAGGGCTGCCGGGACTCTCTGAAACGATATCGGTAAAGTCGATAGTCGGATCTGTACTTGAACACTCGAGGATCTACTGCTTTGGAGGTATAGATGACGCTCAATGTGAGGTCTATCTAGCCTCTGCGGATCTAATGTCTAGGAACCTCGACAGAAGAGTTGAGGCACTCTTTCCGATCGAGGATGAGGTCGCAAAAAGGAGCGTGCTTGAGACGATAAATTTGGAACTTATGGATGACACAAGATCCTGGAAGCTCTCTGGCGAAGGTCAGTGGAGAAGAGTGCCTACAACTACCGGTGTTCATGCACAAAGGCGTCTAGCTGAGCTAGCCTTGGAGAGAACGAAAGCGAGCTTTGTGAGGAGAAAAAGTGCTGGAGCGTGAGTACAAGCTCGAGTTTGAAGGCCGACACCTCAAAGACGATGTAGATGTAGCCACCTTGGCTGAAACGGTTGGAGTGGAGGTTTCGAGGCAAGGTAGCAAAGAACTTGTATCTTTGTACTTCGACACCGCTGACTACCGGCTCCTAAGGCTGGGGATAGGACTTCGCTTTAGGTATTACGCACCGGAGCGCAACGAGTCCTCACTTGGCAAAGGTGTGTGGGGTGTAAAGACAGTTCCTGTGTCAAGATCCACTTTAGCTGTGGTTCGCCATGAGTTCGAGGTAGAGGGCGTAGCGGCTCATCCACCTTCGGAGTTTTTCGAACCGATAACCGCAGTGGTTCCATCTGTGGAAGAACTAAAAAAAATTGCAGAGATACACAATTTGCGGCAATGGAGCAGGCTATTTGAGGATGGGCGAGAGATAGTGGAGGTTGATAAGGACAGAGTAGAGGTTATGTATCCACGCCAAAGAAGCTATCTGGAGGTCGAGCTTGAATGTCTTACTCCTAAAGCGGCTTCACTATGTGAAAAAATGGCGTCACAACTTACTGCGATGGGCGGAAAGATAAGTGCGCGATCTAAGCTCGAAGGTGCGCTCAGTTTAGGCGCTGAAACTCCGCAGGTCCCGAACTCGCTCGAAGACTTTGCAACACGTAGTGAACTAAAGGTTGCATTGCGCTTTGAACTGTGGCTTCATAGAAATCTTGAATCCCCCGTGAGGCAATATTTAGAACAACTTTTACTTGCCTCTGCCTTGGGAATGATTGACTGCCAGGCCATACGTACCGATCTTTACTGGGTAGCGCTTGGATATCTGGTCTTGGGCCGAGACTCTAAGGAGTTTTCCGATTCCATAAAGACCATTAAGGGTTGGATACTTGACACTTTGCTTATAGGTGACTCCTTCCACCAGGTTGATAATGTTAGTTCGTTGATCCTATCTCACGGACGGGACTTACCTATCGACATGGAGAGTTACTGGGTCTATGAGCTGACACCACTTGAGTACATTAGGCAACTCTCAGACAAGTTCGCCTCAGGTCTCCACGTAAAGCCGCTAGAGATCGCTTCAGAGCTGCAGCTTGGGGCAGTTGCAGCTCTGAAAGAGTACTTATTACCTTAGGGGAGATCTATGGATGAAAACCTTGCAGATCGCATAGATGACCTTAAATCCAAGTGGGAGCAAACGTTTTACGAGCCGGTCGTAGGTGCCCTAGATCTAGGTTCGAACTCCTTTCATTTCCTGGTTGTCAGGGTTAGAAAGGATCGAAGTTTTCAAGAGCTCTACTCTGAGAAAGTCATGCTTAGGCTTGGAGAAGAGGTGGCAAGGCATGGGTGTTTTCTGCCTCAAAGCATTGAGCGAGCGGTAGAAGTAGTTGCGGGGTTCGTAAAGGCGGCAAGTCTGGTTGGGTGCCAAGATATTGTGGCTTACGCGACGGCTGCTTTCAGGGAGGCGGAGAACGCCTCTGATCTGGTCGATGCGATCGAGGAGAGATGTCATGTAACGGTGCACGTCATATCGGGGCACAGGGAGGCAGAACTGATCTTCAGGGCGGTTCGTGCTTCTATTAACCTTGGTTTGTCCCCAGCACTAGTCGCAGATCTCGGAGGGGGATCTTTGGAACTTGCTCTTGGTGATCAAGGACAGATGTACTTTGCGGTATCTTTGCGTCTCGGTGTTGGACGTCTAATCTCGCGCTTTACTCAATCCGATCCTATGACGGCTAAAGAGATAGGAGCCGTTGAGTCGTATATCAACACACACCTAAGGCCGGTTTTAGACCGTGCGGCAGCGTATCTTCCTCGTAAGCTTGTGGTTTGCTCTGGGACGTTCTCTGCGCTGGTGCGCATTAGCTACCTTCATAGCAGAGGAGTTGACCCGTTGTTACTCGGCAAGGATCTCAACGGGATGACGCTTGAAGCAGACGATCTTTTCATCCTAGATAAGTTAGTTCTATCAAAGAGCTCCGCTGAGAGATTAAAGATCCCAGGTATTGACCCCAAACGTAACGATCAACTACCCATCGGTTATCTGGTGCTAAAGACGGTACTACGCTACTTAGATGTACAAAGAGTTGAGGTCTCTGATTGGGCATTAAGAGAAGGCATGATCCTTGACTACGTTGACTCTCTGGCTGACTTTGACTTTACCTTTGACGAAGGGTCGTTGCGCATAGGCTCATTGGTGGCGTTTCTCGATAAGTTTGGTGGCTACAACGATCACGCCAGACAGGTGCGAAAACTTTCAAGAGAGATAGCGCTATCGTTGTCCCACAGCCTGGACATTACGAGGTCCGAGATTGAGTTATTGGAGTTCGCCGCTATGGTGCACGACGTTGGGGCCTTCATCTCCTCCAGACATCACGACCGGCATTCGGCTTACTTAGTCGAGGCGGCCTCTTTGCGAGGTTTTACACTTGAGGAGCAGAGGATGTTGGCAGCTCTTTGCAGGTTCCACAAAAAGGGTTCTATAAAAATAGAGGACTATCCCCTCTTAGAGACCCTTCCTCAAGCCCAGATCGACAGGCTCGCTTACCTGGTTGCGATTTTGCGCGCAGCGGATGCTTTAGACAGGTCACATCAGTCACTTGTACAGAGTTGTTCCGTCTCTGTTGGTGACTCAAAGGTGCTGATTGAGATTGAAGCCCTAGGTGACGTTACTTTAGAGCTTTACGGTCTCAGAAAGAAAGGGAGAGCCTTAGAGGAGGTTCTCTCAAAGGCGCTAGAGGTCAAGGTGCGCTAGGGTCGTCAGAGTTAGCGGCGATCGGATTAAGCGACGTAGCGCCTTTCAGATGGATATCTACTCAAGTTCCGGAGGAGAGTCGATCTTGTCGAGCTCCATGGTGACATCTGCAGCACCACGACCAGAGGAAATTTTAAGTGATACGTAGGATACTACTCCTACCGGAATAGGTACCCAAAAGTTGAATAGTCTCCAGGTGATGACTCCTAAGATAGCGATCCCCCTTGGGACGCTGAAAAACTGTACGAGTAGTAGTGTAGAGAAGGCTTCGATCACGCCAAGACCGGATGGTGTAATGGGTAGCACGGCCATAACGTTAGCAACCGAGTATGCGACCAGAAGGTAGTCGGGATTGACGACACGCCCAAAGGCTGCAAGCATAACCCAAAGGCTCCCTGCATCTAAGATCCAATTCAGTGTTGCCCAGATCGCGGCGCGCTTTAGAAGGTCAGGATCGGCCATTAAAGACGTTACTCTCTGACCTATCTTCTCGAAGGCTCCGATGAAGTCAAAGCGTCTGAGAAGTGGAAGTCGCTTAGTTACTGTAGTTAGGATCTCAAGGCTGTGTCGCTTCCCCTTCGTGAAGAGATAGATAAGAGAGGCCGCAACTCCGATGAGTACGGCACCTAGGAGTGCCACCGTCAGGTAAAGCTTGTTAAAGCCTGCGAATGGTATCGAGACTATTAGAGATACCCACAACAAAGCGTTTAGAACAAGTGCGGAGCCGATTCCCTGTGTAGCAATTGCGAAACCCGTATCAGCACCCGATACCCCAGAGGAGTTCATAAGGCGTAATGACAGTCCCGCTCCAGACGCAGTTCCTCCTGGCAGAACGTGTGATACAGATAGAGATGCTAAGTCGATACGAAGAATCTGGGAGTAGCTAGGTCGATTTCGTACCGGCAGGAGTGTCTGGGTAAGTTTGCCGTATGCGGAGAGAGATAGTGCCTCAAGTACGATGCCTACTACGACAAGCAGATAGTTGGCCTGTGTTATTAGGTGCAGGGACTTCCTGAAGCCGGCAAGCTCTGGAAGTACAAAGTATTCAATTACAAGTAGAGCGATGAACCCAGACGCTCCTCGAATGGCGAACCTTCTAATGAGCTTCGCAGTAGAACGTTGGGCACCCTTTAGCTCGTCCTTTTTTGGTGTCCGCAACTTTACCCTTTTCAATTACGATAATACCCTAACGCATACTACCTTTGTGTCGGGGATGTCTATCAGTGTTGTTCAACTGGGAAGTAGATGTGTAAGGAGTATTCGTCTTTAGGGGCGAGTTGTGGTAGGGGAGTTTAGTGGAGGGTAGTGCAGGTGGTTGGAGCATAAGAAAGGTTCTGTTTGTCGAGGTTGTGACCCTTGGCATGGTGTTTGGTGCTGCGCTGCTATGGACGCTTAGACATCTTCTACTTGAACTACTGGTTTCTTTAGTACTTGCGATCGTTGCGGAGCCTGCTATAAAGTTGCTAGTGCGATTTAAGATGCGGCGTTCGATGTCGGTGGTCGTGGTCTTCACGCTCCTACTAGGCCTGGTTGCCGTGGTTATATTTGTGCTAAGCGTTCCTATCTATCACGGCATAGCAAACGTTATTGTTAGATTGCCAAGCCTGGTTAAATCTATAGAGTCCCATAAGGGACAACTTGCTTCGGTATTGGTGAAGCTTCATATTGAGACCTATCTTCAGACTTCCTCAGTGAAGGTTACCCAGCTTATAACTAGTGCAGCCAACCCAGCGTTTCTGGCTGCTAAGCGCGTCCTATCGACCATTGTCAACCTAATAGCGATCTTTATTCTCTCTGTATTTATCTCACTCGAAGGACCGGCAATTGTTCGTGGCGTCCTGACTGTTGTGCCAACTGAGCGTGCCTACTTGGTGAGGCGGGTCGTGGATGAGACGTCTAGGGGAGTGACACGTTATGTTCTGGGGAATCTTCTGACCTCTATTATCGGTGGCGTCGTCGTATCGGTATCCCTCTCCTTTCTTGGAGTCTCCTACGCTCCTCTTCTTGGTCTATGGGTAGCGCTCGTAGATCTGCTTCCATTGGTCGGGGGTCTGCTCGCCGGTGTTCCGACGGTCTTGATTGCACTTATTCACTCTACGACCGCTGGCGTCGTTATGCTAATTGTCTTTATCGCCTATCAGCAGATCGAGAACCATGTCCTGAACCCACTGGTGTTTTCTCGCGCAGTAAAACTCAACCCATTTTGGATTCTATTTGCGGTTTTGGTAGGTGACCAGTTAGCACATCTAGAGGGAGCGCTGTTGGCGATACCTGTGGCCAGTGGCCTCCAGGTGATCGGTAGGGTTGTTTGGGAAGAGTACTCGAAGAGGCTTCCAAAAAGCTCTACCGACAATTTGTTGACCAAAGACGAAGATCAAAGAGAATCCGATATCCATTCATAACTTGTCGCCACTTGTTAGTAGGTGGGCTAAAACCCGTGTTCTCGGAGTGGTCCGACGCTAAGGCTATGCTGCTCACATAGGTTTGTAAACGCTTCAAGTGCACCTAGGGTAGAACGGAACGAGCCTGGATAGCTGGTGCAGTCTGAATCGTGTAGAAGTACGGTAACTCCAGGTTTAAAGCGCTTCTTTAGGTCGTTTAGTACCTGTATTGGAGTAGCCTTTGCTCTCCAATCCCTACCCCACGCACCCCACAGAACGGGTCGGAGGGAAAGATCACGAGCTGTTCTTAGGGTGCCTTCCGTTAGTACTCCATAAGGAGGACGAAAATAAAGAGGTCTCACGCCGGTCGCGTTCGTGACCGTCTCCAGTGATCTTTCCATATCGTACCTAATGGTCCTGGTGCTGCGAAAGAGATGGTTTTTGTGCCAGTGACCATGAAGAGCGATCTCGTGCCCATCTTCTGCAACTTGTTGGGCTACATAGGGGTAAGCCTCGGCCATTGATCCAAGCATAAAAAATGTTGCCTTTATCTCTAAGCGCCTGAGCTCATCTAGGATCAGAGGTGTCGAGATCGGATCCGGTCCGTCATCGAAGGTGAGGGCTACGTGATTGGGGCGTCCCCACCCTTGCAGATACTCAAATAGTTCATCTTTAATCCATATCACAGAGGCCAGTGCTGGGTAGCTCCTAAACCCTAGAGCGAGCGCTCCGTACGCTCCGGATAAGGTTGCGAGCGTTCTTTTGCTAGTTAGCGGCTTAGTCTTCAATGTGCCTACCCGAGCGTCGTTATCGAAGCGACTGCGTAGCCCTTTTCGTGAACCGCTTTGAGTACCATCTTGATCTCTGCGTTAAGCTGCTTCTTACTCATATGATCGGCATTGATCTCATAGACGGTATCACCAGGGATGAGCTTTGGAAGCGTGATGGTACTTACGATCTTGACCGGTGGGACGACTTCGTGATGGAGCTCGGCCCAGGCTAGATCGACACTATTGATCTGTTGCTGTGGAACGTAGACGTTGATGTTTTGGCCGGAGAGCTTCTCTAGCAAGGTGGTGGTGCCCGATATTGCGTTATTTGGAAGAAACAGATGTATGTCTGCGTCAGTAGGTGTACCCCCGTTTAGAATCTCGACGCCTTGTTGAGCCCAGGCGGTAACGGTCTGCGGATTCGAAACCGCAATGTCCTCAGGAATTACGGCCGCTATATCGTCTCTTATAAGCGTCTTGGGTAGTGCGCTAGATGTTACGTTTAGTGGGCCGGGGCGCACTGCTAAATAGATGTATGGGATTCTTGCTGCTGCTTTATCTACGTTGATACCATGATTACCTACAATGTTTGCGCCAAGATTCGCCGAGAGGAACAGGACGGATGAAACCAAGACGGTACGAGATGTGAGCTTCTTTGCCATGCTGATGGTGTCGTCTATCTTCTCTGGTCTTCTCTCTGAAGATACGCCGATCGCATCTATGATAAAGTTCTCCGGAGAGGGTTCGAAGATAGAAAGTGCTGCCGATGTCAGCCGCTGTCCATCACTCGCTGCATATTCAATTGCTTTGTAAAGCTCCGCCTCGTTTCGAGCAAACACCGTTACACCACTTAGATGCATTCTCTTTGTATTGTCTTTTCCGTGACCTGCAATAGGTCGGTAGGAAACAACAGGTACACCGGCAGCAAAGGCCTCTAGTGCGGTAAGTCCTCCAGCGTTTTGTACGACTACGTCTACCGCTCCCATTAGCTTATGCATCTCATCGGTCCATCCGATTACCTTGCCAAAACCAAGTGAAGCTAGTGACCTTTGCAGTTGTGTGTTTCTTCCGCACACCACGACTGGGAATAGGTTATCTCTCTGTCCCAGTACCTTAAATGTCTGTTCCAGCTCGCCGACACCCCAAGAGCCGGCGACTATGAGGACCGCAATCTTGCCGTCAGGGATGCTATGACTTTGTCGTTCCGCTCTGCGGTCAATAGGTTCGAAGAACTTCGGATTTACAAAGGGGCCTGATACCTCGACTTTGGGCTCCTTTAGGAGTGCACGGACCCCTGCAGCTGCGCTCGGAGATACGCATACATGTACGTCTATTCCGTCGTGTACCCATAGCGGATGCACCGCGAAGTCGGTAAGGAATGTAATACTTGTCGTTCTTAGAGGGTTCCTTCTCTTAGAGCGCGCTCTACCAAGTACGACAGAGGCAAAAGGGTAGGTGGTCACAACTGCATCTGCCTGGAACTCCTCTGCCCAGGTTCGGATCTGCTTTTCAAATAAGCTGCCCAGGAGAAAGGTGGTTACCTTGGAGAGGCTTCGAACCTTGGACCATAGCAAGTACAGTAATTCATAGGACCACGGTGACTTCTCCATCTGGAAGTGATAGGTATCGTAGAGGAACTTTCCTATCCGAACGTTAGCATCTAAGAAGTCCACCACCTTGGTCTCAAAGCCCCTAGCTTCAAGGCGTTCACAGATCTGGGCAGCGGCGCCGTCGTGACCAGCGCCCATGCGCGCAGATACAACTAGGACTTTCTTAGACACCTTCTCTAGCCTATACTTCTCAGAGGTGGTATACGTCTTATCTTTCGTGGCGGCAGCGGGATTTGCCTTGGCCTCTGTGGCGCAGTACCGTGCGAGCCAGAGTCTCTCTAAAGATCTAAACCTGAGGATTAGCCTCATCGGCAAGCTGCTAAAGAACGCTGATTTCTTAAAGGGCTCTTTATTTGATATCATCGGTGTTATTGCTCAATTCTTTGCACTTGCTATCGGGCCCATCTCAATCGTTCAACCTATCTTAGCTATGGGTCTTGCCTTCGCCCTTGGGATCGAACACAAGCTTGCAGGGAGAAGGTTTCGCCTACTAGATATTATCGCCTCGGTAATTACTACTCTGTCATTAGCGTACTTTGTAGTCTTACGCGGTACTAAAGTCATCGACCACGTTCAATTTAGTACAACTCTTACTGTCTCCATATCGGTGCTCGTTCTTGATCTGTCGGTGGTTTTGCTTGGTAAGGTGCGCAAAAACACAGTGCCACAGCTGATCGTCGTAGTTGCAGCGGCGCTATCGTTAGGTTGTGGTTCGGTGCTTGAGCGGGAGGTTGGTATTTCTTTGCACAAAGGGGTACTTTACACGGCGCTTTTCGCCCCTACTTGGGTTTTGATTCTACTTGCGCCTATCTCTTTGTTGCTTGTGCAAAGTGCCTTTCAGCTTGGGAGTCTCAAGGCAGTCCTTCCAACCCTAACGGTTGGCGAGCCGACCGCTGCGCTCTTGCTCGGCGCATCTATGCTCGGTGAGGGAGTGATGCCTTCGAAGGGGGTCGTTCAAGGAATAGCTGCGCTTATAGTGATGGCGGTATCGCTGCTTTATCTTGCGGTATCTGAGTCCAGATTTCGGGAGAGTGTCTCAAGAGGTGAAGGGACAAAAGGTTGACAACAGTGCCGCCCGACCGCATTAGGGGTGATCAGTCTTCGCAGTGGCTAATCGATACACTTCCCTCCAGCGGTATTTACAAAGGGGTTGTGGTGTTCGTGCACGGTCAGCCAGGATCCAAGGAGTCCTGGAGTCGGGTACTTTTGAGGCTCGCTAGATTTCCGTACCGTTATATTGTGTTTGATCGACCCGGATGGGGGGATAACTCTATCGACTCTATGTCGATCTCAGGCAACGCCTACTATCTTCTAGAGATCCTTAAGTCACTTCCAAGAGGATCTAAAATTTATCTCGTTGGGCACTCCTTGGGTGCAGCTGTTGCGACGGTAGCAGCATCTATGATCAGTGAGACCCTACCGAGGGTGCTGGCGGTCTCTCCTGCTCTCAATGGAGATGCATTGATGGCCCTAGACAGCGCTATTGCACTTCCGATCGTAGGTAGTGCAGTTGCAAAGGTGTCACTCGAGTTACTCAGGAGAAAGACTGGATACTCGCACTGGGGTGCATCAAGCGCTTCTAGCTTCTCGCTGGAGCAGCGCTGGCTCTTGAGGGAGCTTCCAATGCTCGGACCAGCTGTGTTGGATGTAGGTGATCGACTAAGTGTGCTTTATGCAACCAACGATAGAGTCGTTCCCTTCAGATCGATCGTTGCCCTGTCAAAGACTCTTCCAAAGGCCCCAATGACTCTTTGCATAAGTGGTGGACATAACCTTCCAGCCACTCGTCCCAGCCTGGTGGCTCACTTTATAGCTAAGTCCGTGACAAAGGAATTATTGACGTAAAAAGTTACTTAAACTAAAGGCAACTAAGACAAAGTAAGGCTAAGGTTAAATTTAGGTGAAACTCGTGTCATACTTGCGTTAAACTTGTATTAGAAGCGTATTTGAAGTCGGTTATAAGGCAGTGTGGGGGCTGCGAGTTTTATTCTTCTGACCGGGGGGTATCAGGAGAAGCTACGGACTGTAGGTCTGAGTGGAGGATGCCCTAGATGGACTCGGCGGTTTTAGCAACATGGAATCATGACAGCTGGCGCTCTCTAGCGAAGTGTGCTGATATGGACTCTTCGCTGTTTTTCCCTGTAGGTGTAACTGGGGATGCTGAGATTCAGATCCGGGAGGCAAAGGCGGTGTGTAACTGTTGTTCGGTTCAGCTTCAATGTCTCGAGTTCGCGCTGCGTACCAACCAGGAGTACGGCATCTGGGGAGGAAAAGATGAAGAAGAGCGTCGAGTAATCAGACGAGCTAGGCGTCGAGAGAGGAAGCTAGCTAACGCATCGTAGCTGACGGCTACTCAAAGCTGAGTTTTAGGATAGCTCTCATTACTCTTCGGCATGAGAACCAGGACTATGCACGTTGCGCTATGCACCCTTTACACTATGGGGAATGACTGACCTTCAAAGGCCTCATAGATCTCTTGCCTCGATTCTATCGGAGCGTAACTTTGAGTATCTTGCGATACTTGGTGCGTTATCCCAGTTTTACGTGTTGCTTGTTTTCTCAGTGAATCGATTTCGCCACTTCGATACCGGTGTCGACTATGCAATCTTCAATCAAGCGACCTACCTTATAGGTCATGGCAAGTTTAGTCCCTTCGATACAATTTATAATGACCGATTCCTGCTGGACCAATTCAACATCCTCGCGTGGCCATTAGCTGCACTTCGTGACATCTTTCCTAGTTCTCTGACACTTCTCGTAGTCCAAGCCGTGGCGATATCACTGACTTCTTATGTGGTCGTTCGATTTGCTATCAAGGTAGCTTTTCGTGGTAGCGACTCAATATTCTTGCATATCGGTGCAGTCGGACTCAGTGCCGTCTCTGTGTTTGCTAGTCCATGGGCTTTTGAAGCGGACTTCTTCGACTTTCACATGGAGCCAATACTTGCCCTGACACTAGCGGTGAGTCTTTACAGCTTCTACTTTAAGAAAGACGGTTTTGGCTACCTGGCAGCCGCTCTTACTTTGATGGCAGCAGGGGTCGCTGCTGTCTATGTGGCGTCGATGGGGCTAGGTATGGTTGCGATTAGAGGCCTCAGACGACAAGGTGCCACTCTGATGGTAATGGGGTTCCTTTGGCTTTTACTTATAGTTTTGTTGAACGCTCATCAAGGTACCAGCTTGGACGCAACCTATGGATACCTAGCTCACAGCTCAAGTCCTAATCCGACACTTATGGCAATTTTATTAGGAGTGGTGACCCATCCGTTGCAGGCGGTCTCTGTCCTAAACGCCCGGCGCGGTCCGATCGCCCAGATATTTGAGTTCTCTGGCCTATTTGGTGTCGGTTATCCACCCGCCTTCGTTCCGGCAATAGTGGCTGTTTTGGTAAATGGTCTGCCGAGTTCATCGGCTTTCATCGCTCTGAGTCAAGGATTTCAAAACTATCCTGAGGTCGTACTCCTTTCTATGGGAACCGCCGTTGTTCTAGTGCGTTTTGTTCCTAAGCTCGTTCGAGAGTTTTTCACTTCTGTGAACACTCAAACGACATACTCGGTGGTGGGGGCCTTTAGTCTCATCGTGGCGGTAGTTCTATTCTTCGTGCAGCTACCTATCGATCTTGGAATTCCACCATCTTGGCTCAGAACATCGGTTCCGATAGCGAACGTTCTCAGGAGCTACTCGCCCGGACATAAGAAAGAGGTTATCGCCACGATGAACGTTGTGGGGCGTTACGCGTCGAGGAGATCTATCTATGCATGGTTTGGTGATCCACAGTCCTTTCCGATATGTACACTGCAGCAGATCGTTGTGTTGGTTGGAAACTCCGACACATCTCCCCTAAATCGAGGAGTTGTCGTGATGGAGGCTAAGCTCCTTGAAGGTATGGGAGGCACGAAGCTCATTCGAAAGGGTCCGCAAACCTGGATATTTGAGACATCATTTCGCCTAGGACGTGCGGTGGAACTGCCTGGTAACAAGGTAGTTCCCATGTCACCATCGGTGTCGTGCCATAACGAATAGCTCCAAATAAATCACAGATTGCTACTGTTGCGATGGGTTCCTCATCAGAGTCAGCAGAGGTCCAACAGAGACCTCTTTACAGTGTGAATACTTTCTATCTAGGTTATTCGTGAGTCAGTGCGAGAGATTCGTGTAGTGGATGATGAACAGCGTGGATCTTGTGTTCTATCTCATGGAACTCTTGATCTTTCTCGGAAGAAGATATTACTCCCACGCCGGCTTGAAAAAGTAGATCTGAACCCAGATCCCTTACGCTTCGAATGGCTAGGTATGCCTCTCCATCTAACGTATCGTCCATAAATCCTACGAAACCGCCAAAGAGTCCACGTTCACCTTCAAGGCTTTTTATCAGCTCGATGGCCTCATCGCTGGGATATCCCGCTATCGCTGGAGTGGGCGCTATGGATCCAAGAAGATCGAGTAGTCCTAGTTCAGGAGACAGGTCTAGTGCCTGAATCTCGGTTGCTATGTGGCTAATTGGTCCTGCGTCAAAGAGCTCTTTGGCTAGGACTTTGACCTTGTTTGTATGGCTCAAAAGTCCAGCTGAGATCGACTGCACTACTATGTCATGTTCACGAAGATCCTTCGTCGATGAACTAAGTTCGCCTCGCCGCTGTGTTTCTCGGGTTCCTGCTAAGGGCTTTGAGATCGCAACAGAGTTCTTTAGGTCCACGAGCAACTCAGGAGACGCCCCTATGTAGCTATCGGTGGCAAATAGATGTGAAGTTGGGAGGGACTTTCTGAGGCGAAGCATCGCTTTGCCTTTTTTGTAAGCGGGGGTTTTTGTGGCGGTTGTGGTCAACGACAGAACGACCTTATCGATGGTCCCGTTTTGGATCGCCTCGGCAGCGCGATCAAATCGGTCGCTCCACGCAATTGAATCAAGTCTGTGAAGATCCTCTACCAGGGGAGGGTAGTTGAGACGATCCATAGCTCCTATCTGCAACTGCTCTAAAGAATCTAGGAGCGCTTGTTGGCGCCGATAGTTGAAGTCACTGTCTTGTCTACAGTGCGCCACTACCGCCACGGTGTCTTGGTTGTCTGATCCTGTGATGGCAAACTCGGGTATGGATATCTTTAGGGGGCTGTGTGGCTCAAATGGAGCGGAGATCAGATACAGTGGAGTGCCTCTCTCGACTTCAGAGTGAATCTTTGGCAGGGCATTGCTAGGGCTGGCCTCTCTGATGTTGGATAACGATGCGCCGTGGAACACGAAGATCTCCCCAATCCCCATTACCCAGCCAGATCTTCCTTCTAAGAAAAACGTTGGATCTATCGCTAGTAAGAGATCTTCTAGAGTTGCATGAAACACTCCGATCTGCTTGCGATAGATTTCGATGCTACTTAGCTTCAATGCATTTATCCTTTCGGGCCAACAACATCTGAGCAACTCCAAGGGTTAGTTCTTGCCTTGTTACTCCGCTGAAGCCAGCGGATCTCAACATGTCCACTAGATCTTTAGGTGAAGGGAGGTAGGAGACAGATGCGGGCAGGTAGCGATAGGCACTAGCCTTTGAAAAAAGTGCTCCGATCGCCGGAACTATCTTGTTGAAGTACACCTCATGCACCGAGCCAACTAACGGGTTGGGAGGCTTTGAAACCTCAATTATGGCGAGACGGCCCCCTATCTTTAGGACACGATGAAACTCTTTGAATACAGGTTCAATTTCCTTGAAGTTTCTAAGTGCAAATCCGCAGGTTATGACGTCTACGCTTTGATCTTTCAAGGGGAGGCAGAGTGCTGAGCCTTGGACAAGGGGCGCCTGACTTCTGTTGTATCTCAACATCCCAAGAGAAAGATCGATGCCTATTAGACGATCGCTTATCTTCTGAGCGATGACTAAGAAGTCCCCAGTCCCGCTTGCGACATCTACTAGCGTCTCACCGGAGCGTAGTTGAGTTCTAGAGATTGCCTTCTTGCGCCAACTTTGATCCACTCCGAAGGTCATGATTCGATTCACAAGATCATATCTCACCGATATATCGTCGAACATAGCTCGTACGAACCGCTCTTTATCCTTGGGGCTGGGTAGAGGGGTGCTACTCATTGGCACCCACCTCATCTTCACGCTCTATGCGTTCTTTGACAATTGTTAGCTCTGCATCAGTTCCGATCCTTTCCAACAGACGGAATGAGGCTAAGGCGAGCTCCTTCTCAAAATGTAGTGTTACGAGCTCAACAGCGTTGGAAAAGACTGCCTCATAGGTCTCGACAACTCTTCCTGCGGCATCTGCTCCATTCTTAGAAAGGATTGGCTCTCGAATCTCTTTGGCAAATAGTTCAGCCGCCGCCTCGGCGAGCTCTTCAACCGCTGAATGATATGACTTGGCTAATCTCAGGACCTCAGTTAGCGGTAGTCCGAAAGATAGAAGAGAAAGAGAGTTTTTTGCCAGTGCGACATCGATCTCGGAGAACGTTTTTCCATCTACATCTTTTGGCTTGAGAACACCGTCTTGGACCAAGGCGTCTAGTATCTCGGTAGGAACTGCTGTTATCTGCGATAGCTCCAAGAGTGAGTAGTTGCCCCGCAAGGCTCGACTGTAAGACTTCTGGTCCTTGTGCCTATCGTCCTCCAAAAAAGCCGATATAGCCTTTAGGGACCATCCCTTTGATCTCAGTTCCTTGATCTTTGTAAGTCGCTCCAAGTGAGCTCTGCTATAGAGTGCCTTTCGTCCAGAGCGAGTAGGCGGAGGCAGTAAGCCGATGCTTTGATAGTAACGGATCGTCTCGATCGGAACCGCACTCTCCTCAGCCAGTTCTGATGGTTCTAACTGAGACACACTCCGTGGTTCGAGCTGTAAAGACATAATTAGTAATAGTAACAGCTTGAACAATGTGAGTGATAACTTGGTTGTGTCGAGAGTCTCGCTTTGTGCCTTCTGTGACCGTGCTCTTTCTTATGTGCTGGCGAGGCTAGTTACGTGTTTCATCGCCGTGGGGTTGCTGAAGGTGATAAGGAAATCTAGTCTTTCGTAAGTCTCGCCGAAGCTTCGTGGATCTTGTTCTGCACAACGTTCTTGTGCCACTCCTTCATCTTCATGAGACGCATTAGTTTCAGAAGGTCACAGATAATAAGAGTTGGATGTGCAAGCGGCTAGGGCCGTTAGGAAGTTACTGCTGCTTCTAAAATCTAGTTCGAATACCAGCTTCTGGTAGTTATGGAAGACCTGAGTTGCAGTGGCGGCATCGGGGGTAGGCTCTGGAGGTAGGTCGTGAACACGTAGGGCACAGGTATACGTGTACACCTCCCCTGGTAATACGTTTCAGGATCGACCCAATCATTCCAGCGATTGCAACGACAAAGAGTAACTCTATTGCATCTCGAATGAGATTCGATATCTGCATCTGAGACCTCTTTTCTGCTGAACTAGCTGTCGCAAGATTATCTTACAGCTACAATTGCGTCCTCACGTCTTTGGCTGTGAGCGCGTGCCTTTGCCTGATACAGCGCTTTGTCGCAGGCCAGAATGAGGCTTTTAAGATCCGCTGTCTCGTTCTTTAAGCAGGTGGTGAATCCCGCTGAGAACGATAAAGGGAAGCATGAATCGAAGAGCCGTTCCAAGACAGCTCGCATCTGATGGTCGGAGCACCCTGGCATGAGTAGGAGAAACTCGTCTCCGCCCCATCTCGCCAAAGTGTCGGAGAAACGAAGCTCTCCTTTCCATCTAAACGCCAGGTCTTGTAGTACATCATCTCCGGCGATATGGCCCTCGGTATCGTTCAAACGCTTGAAGTCGTCAAGGTCTATCAACGCTATTGCAAAGTCATTATGTATGGGCCATACCTTGTCTTCGACGTATCGGCGATTAGGTAGGCCTGTAAGTCGATCCAGATGAGATACCTTGGCCAACTGCGCCACGAGACGCAAGGTGAAGGTTGCAGTTACTACTGCTGTCCCAGAGACGAACAGCCAATCTCCAAGTGGGGCTGTAATGCCAACTCCGAGTTCGAAGGCAAGTGCAGATCCCACGAAAACTGTGATGAGGTGGGCGGTAGCCTGGAGCGGACTGAAGAAACTATAAGCATAGATAACAATCCAAGCGAAAAAAACAACGGTAAATACAGCAGGATCGCTGCGCTGCGACATGTAGATCGTGTATGAGACCATAGCGGTGCCAGCCAACAGCTGAATGTGAAGCATCCATGGTTTGACCCGTTTTGCAAAGATGAGCGAAAACACCCCTAGGAGGAGGATCAGAACGGACATCTCCGAATAAAGAGGCGATATCCCTTGGCTGTATACTGCCAAGTAAATGGTTGCTAATGAGACGGTCGCAGCGCCGATCTCTAACAAACTGAGCCACTTGCTAGCTTGTTCGGTGGTTGCGCTGTGAGCGTTGCGTTCACTAACGCGCCAAATTGCTTGGCTCTTCTCCTTCCAGTCGATGCTCCACTCTCCTTTGTTCACCCAGTTGGTCCTCTCTCATGTACCGTCATATCGACTTCGGTCAGTGAGAGTCGGTCGCTTTAGGATTAAGGGGGAACATAGTTCACGTCTGTAACAAAACTTACTTAGCTTTGGCCTTCGATCTCCTTGCGAGCCGCTGGGAGGTTCGTTAGATGAGCTTTAGGGAACTTAGGGTCTATCTCTCTCATGGTCTCGAGAATAACCTCAAGGACGATCAGGTCTCTTAGCCACCTATGATCTGCGGGCACCACATACCATGGAGCATGTTTCGTAGAGGTCTCTGCAACCGTGTCGATATAGGCCCTTTGGAAACTCTCCCTCTTCCTCCTCGTCTCAAGATCTGAGGTCGAAAACTTCCAGTTTTTCTCCGGCCGGCTTAATCGCTCAAGTAGGCGTCTGTCCTGTTCTTGGAAGCTAATTTTTAGAAAAAACTTCAATATGTGGACGTTGTTGGCGCTCAGGTGAGTCTCGAAGTTCAATATGCTTTGCAAGCGTTCATCGATTGTATGCTTATCTAGCGCTGAGGTTGCTCTTGGCACTAGTACGTCTTCGTAGTACGAGCGGTTAAAGATCGTTATCTGCCCCATTTTTGGCGCCACCTTATGGATACGCCAGAGAAAGTCGTGTGCTAGCTCGTCTTCAGTTGGAACTTTGAAGGAGTGTACCTCTACACCTTGTGGGTTCACTCCCTCAAAGACCCTTCGGATCGTCGAGTCTTTGCCAGCGGTATCTAGCCCTTGGAGGACGATTAGCAGAGAACTTTTTGCTTCGGCCCAAAGTTTGGACTGATAACCCTCAATCTCTGGTCTTATCGCTTCGGCCGTAGCCTTCGCGCCCTTCTTTCCTAGACCATCTGGAACCTCATCGGGGTCTACGCTTTCTACAAACTCGACATCACCAGGGCTTACCTTGTACTTGGCCACATTCGGCAAAGCCAGTACCGATGCCTTCTTCATAGGTAGTAGTTGTAGAGGACCTGAGCTACCATAGAAGGTTTAGGAGCCCCCTCGACCTCCACGGTTACGTCGATTGCGGCCTGCGCACCCCCGTTTATCTCTGTAACTGAAGCAACTGTCGCACCAAGACGGATATTTGATCCCGAGGGAACTGGAGAAGGAAAGCGCACCCTATTGGTACCGTAGTTAACTCCCATGCTCACTCCTGCCACAGAGATCAACTCTGGTAAAAGCACTGGAAGTAGGGAGAGAGTCAGATACCCATGTGCGATGGTTTGACCGAAGGGGCCTTGCTTGGCCTTTTCCACGTCAACATGGATCCACTGATGATCGCCGGTGGCTTCTGCAAATGCATCGATCTGGCCTTGTGTAATTCGATGCCACGAAGTGTATCCAAGGTGTTTTCCCACTAATTCTCGCAGACCTTCGATACCTTCTATCTTTGTTGTTGTCATGACTACTTTCTATCACACCAAGGCCTAAGGTATGGCGCAGGAAAGATCAAAAAGTTCTCAATTTAAAAAGGAGAATGGGGTGCTGTGGTAGAGTTACGTCGTACGGGAAGCCGTATGACCCCAAGGAGGACGTAGTAGTTGTATTCGGTTACCTTCGATAACGTAAGAAAGTCGTTTGGGTCTGTTCATGCTCTAGATAGTGCAAGCTTTAACATAACTAGGGGCTCCTGTACCGCAATCCTGGGACCAAACGGAGCTGGTAAGTCCACGAGTATAAATATCATGCTTGGCATTTTGAAATCTGATGGTGGGGAAGTGGAGGTGCTTGGAACCACGCCTCATGAGGCGATGGCCAAAGGCCGTGTTGGTGCGATGATTCAATCAAACAGCGGAGTCGGTGTACCAGCCCAGATAAGAGTTGGTGAACTTATCTCTGTGATGCGCAAGCTTTATCCAAGGCCACTATCGTATAAAGAAGTTATAGAACTTAGTGCTTTGGAAGACCTTGAAGCTAGACGAACCGACAGGTTATCGGGCGGCGAAGCTCAAAGGCTATCGTTTGCCTAGCAATCTTGGGCGATCCTGAGTTGCTGTTCTTGGATGAGCCAACCGTTGCTATGGACGTTGAGGCTCGACGAGGTTTTTGGGATGTGGTGAGTCGGCTTCGGGAGAGGTCTAAGACGATTGTCTTTGCTACCCATTACCTGAACGAGGCGGATGAGATGGCTGACGAGATAGTCGTGCTCGCGCAGGGCAAGAAGGTTGCGTCGGGATCTCCCCAAGATATAAAGTCCCTGGTACACAGGCGCTTTGTCAGATTCAAGCTTGACGAAGACGACGTGGTCGATGATCTGGTTGCGGAGATCTCTACATGGCCATCAGTTCTAGAGGTAACGACTAGAGACAAAGAATTGACGGTGGTTGCAACCGACTCTGATCTAGTTGTTCGACAGCTTTTCCTTCGATCTGTGAATTTTGTCGGACTAGAAGTCAAGGGGGTTGATCTAGAAGAGGCATTTTTCACGTTGACAGAGGGACACATGGGGGTGGAAGTAGCGTGAAAGGATTTGTGGCGATCTCGATATTTGAGGTGAAGAGGGTGCTCAGGAGCAAGCCTTTCCTGATTACGACGATCGGTTTCCCAGCACTTTTCTACTCATTTTTCCTGAAGAACGCTCCCCATGGCGGTTCGACCCCCATCGACAATACGATCTGGAGTAAGTACTACATGGTCTCGATGGTTACTTACGGTACCATAGTGGCATCCTTTAACGCTGGGGGTGCGAGAATGGCTTCTGAGCGAGCTGCGGGATGGGTACGTAGACTTAGACTTACACCCCTTTCCGGGCCTAGATATGTCCTGTCCAAACTCATATCATCGATGGTGGTTACCTTGCCAACGATTTTGTTAGTCGAGGTTGTGGCTTCGGTCGTTGGGAAAGTTTCTCTGGGGGTGGGGACATGGGTGTCCATCACGTTTCTCAGTTGGGCGGCGTCTTTGGTCTTTTCTTCGCTGGGAGTCCTTATGGGATTTCTAACTACCTCAAACTCTACTCAAGGTATCTCCAACGTACTACTTTTTGGACTTACCTTTGTTGGAGGACTATTTACTCCTATTAAGTTCTTCCCGAAAGGACTTCAAGCGGTCGCAAAGTGGCTTCCTACTTACAACATGGCGACGCTAGGTTGGAGCAGGCTGGGTGTGAGCGTTTCCACCTTGCACTCCTTTCTGATACTTTTGGCTTACACCTTGGTCTTTTGTGTGCTTCTGTTGCGCCGTTATCGATCTGATCAGGCTGTTCTCGTCAAGTAACCACAGCTAAAGTCACGTTGCAAGTGAGTTAACACTATCAAAAGGTGCGTTTCGAGGAATAAAGTTGCAACTTATTGGGTAGTCACATCCACAGTATCGATTTGGCACTCTTCTTGTTGGGTGGGTTTTGCATCTCTTCGAAGTGGCTCATCCGAGAGTAGGGCTTTGAGGTACGCAGCGATCGGTAGGTGTAGTTCAACAGCCGCCTGGCGGTCCAAAAGAACCTTGCCCTAAAGCTGGATTGTCGACATAACCTATGTTTGCACTTCTGGAAATGGCTCCAAGGTGCACAACGTAGTAGACACCCCGCCAGGATATGAGGGACTCGATACCGATCGAGTGTTCCACACCATTTACCGAGTAAACCAGTCTTGAACCAGGTAGGTGCCAGTAGCCTTCCTTGTTGTAACAGTACCCAGGAACGATCCAAGCGGCATTGGCAGTTGGAGTTGCGACGTAGAGAAACTTAGGATCGCTTCCTTGGGACATGATCAGGTTGTGTGCTGCTTCAATATCCATAGTGAAGTGCTCCATGAGGCGATAGGCATAGTCTGGCCCGGGATCCGAGATGGCCTTTATTTGAAGGTAAGCTGCCAAGGGAAAAAACGCTTGAGTAGCATACGCCATATCGTCGTTGACTATACCTAGCCAGAGGGTTTGCATCATCTGCTGAAACTGTATTGTGTTGGTGGAGGGTTCTTGGGTTGTCTGTGGCAGGGTTCCTGGATCAATGGTCGTTGTTGTTGTGGGCGCAGATGTAGTCGATGTCGTTGAGGGGACCACATGTATGGTTGAAGCGGTCGAAACCGACTTATGCTGGGTGGTCGTAGGGAAAGAAGGTGGAGCAGTAAGGCCGCACCCAGACGCTAAGGTCGCAACTGTAATTAGTGACAAGATACGGTAGCGACTTCCTTTGTGTTTGACGGTCCAAGTAGGTGATGAAGATACGGTGTTTGGCCAGATCTGCACACAAAGATACTACCGTCGTCCAACCTTCCGAAGACTGTGGCCTCTTTATTTGCCTTTATTGGACTCAGGACCTTCTTATAGGTGGGTTCGCTTCGTGGCTCCCCCGCTAGGTTGATTGAGCGACATAGTGTTTGCAAGGAGAACGTGTGGTTAGAGACAGTCTTACCCACTTGGGAAGTGGTGAAAGTTCTTATAGGTATGACTCTCCATCGAGAGACATCATGGATGTATTTTCATCTCCAAGACCGGGGCGTGACTTTGTGATAGCACTTGAGTGCATGGAGTTCACAAGTCTTTGTCCGATTACGGGCCAGCCAGACTACGGCGAGATAGACGTAGTTTATGTGCCTGATCAGCTCTGCATAGAGAGTAAGTCGCTCAAGTTGTATCTAGGCGCTTACCGTAATCATGGCGCCTTCCATGAGGACTGCGTGAACTCTATTTTGGACGATATCGTAGCCGTCTGTGCCCCGGTTTTTATTCGCGTTATCGGCGACTTCAACGCACGGGGCGGTATCGCGATTAAGCCGGTCGCGGTCAACTGGGGAGAGGACATAGATGAGAATAGGCGAGGGGATGTGATGGAGATAGTACGGTCCTATGATCGTTTTAGCAGAAGTAAAAGGTAGGGAGCGATAAAACGTGGTTCGTGACTCTAGGAAAGTAACTGTTTTAGGCGCTCTAGCGTTTTTATTATTCTGTGGCACTATCGTAGGTGCCAACTGGATGATTGCACACGTCGGCCAGCCCGTTCCCGGTGGCCATCTCTTACCTGTGGGGTTCGGCCTCAAGGCGCCATCTGGTGTATATCTCGCCGGTGCAGCCTTTATAGCGAGGGACTTTGTTCAGCGTGCCCTAGGTCCAAAGTACGGCTTTGCAGCAATCGTTGTAGGAGCACTAATTTCGGTGCTTGTCTCGTCTCCGACGTTGGCGCTGGCCTCAGGGCTGACCTTCTTGGTCTCAGAAAGTACTGATTTCCTCATCTTTACTCCCTTACAGAAAAAGAGCTTCCCTGGCGCTGTACTGTTAGCTGGAGTGGTATCTGACGTTGTCGATTCGTATCTTTTTTTGACGCTTGCTCACATACCTTTACAGATAGCCTTCTTGGGCCAGGTGTTGGGAAAGACTTGGGTGACTCTACTAGGGGCAGGCGTATCTTATCTGATGAGACGATCCAGCTTTTTGAGTATATCTCCTGGAGTGCGTGGAGCTTAGCTACTGTAAGGCGCTGAGTTTGAGAAATACTCGATTTCGGTTACATTTATTGGTGTGAGTTCAGTTACAAAAGGTGCTGATGCACCGCTTCAACGAGAGATCGAGCGCTTCGGTGCGCAGGTTTTTAAGGCTGCGGGATCCAAGACGGGGATCAAAGAGCTACCACTTTTAGCCAGGCAGATGATGAGCTTTGCTATGGAGGATCCTGTCTTTAGATCCCAGTTATTTCGCCTTGTGGATGTTTTTCCGACGCTCAGAACCGACGAGGAGATCCTCTCTCATATGAAGGAGTACTTTGAAGGCGCCCAAGATGGGGGTCGCTTTGCTAAGATCGCCGCTGTCGGAACGAGATACGCTACCTCGTCCAAACTCTCCAGAGGAATAACACTGTCTTTGACGCGTAAAAACCTTGAAGGTGTTGCGCAACACTTTATCGCTGGGACCTCTCCAAAGGAGATATCTAAGGTACTTACTCGATATCGAGTTGAGGGTATTTTGGGGACGGTTGATGTCCTTGGTGAGAAAACTTTGACCGAACCGGAGGCCGCTGCTTATGCAACTAGGGTCGAAGAGCTTGCGGCGGAGTTGGAAAAAGCGGCATCGGGGTGGGAGTCTACCAAGCTTGACTTTGACACGAAAGGGGAGTTCCCAAAGAGTTCAATCTCTGTTAAGTCATCTGCGTTGTCGGCGCACTACCATCCCCTCAGCGCCTCGGTAGGTATAAGGGAGGTTGTAAATAGGTTCGAGACGGTTTTGAAAAGCTTTGGTGGCGACTCACTTATTGTGTTTTTGGATATGGAGGACTACGAAACAAAGCCGCTTACGTGGGAGGTGTTTTCCACTTTGGTGAGAGACCCACGTTTCATGGACTATCACCTAGGTTTGGTCGTGCAGGTCTATCTTAGGGAGTCACTTATCGATTTGAATAGGTTTGTCTCATTATCGCAAGAGCGTGTAAAGATGGGGGGCACGCCTCTTTGGGTGCGTGTGGTAAAAGGGGCCTACTTCGACAGCGAGCTCGTCAAGGCGGAGGCTGAGGGGTACCAGACGCCGACATTTGTTCATAAGGTAGACAGTGACTACAACTTTGAAAGAGCCGTAGATCTGCTTCTTGGGTCTATTGAATATATCAGACCGACGTTTGGCTCTCATAACGTACGGTCTATCTCCTATCTACACGCCAAAGCATCAGAGCTGAATGTTCCCTCAAGTGACTATGAGGTGCAGATGCTCTACGGTATGGCGGATGATCTCGCAAAGGCCGTTGCCGGGCTTGGCAAGAGAGTCAGAATGTATATTCCGATGGGAGAGTTAATTCCCGGAATGAGCTACTTGGTTAGGCGTCTTTTAGAAAACACTGCTAATGAAGGGTTTTTAAGGCAGGGTTTTGCTTCGAGAGGTAGTTACAAAGCTTTGTTAAAGGCACCGAAGCCAACCAGCGACTACTATCGACCGTCATCTTCCGAGCACCAGCTCGCCCTCGATCAACCCTATCAACACTTAGGCACACTTGAGTTTCACAGACCACATGTAAGTGCAGAGTTTGGACGTGCACTGCAGGCTATATCGAGTCGTTCCAAGCCCTATTTTCCGCTTACCGTTCCTTATGTTGGAGGAAGAGAAATCGATCGAGGTGCCAAGGAGGTCTCAATAAATCCTGCGCATCCAGGTGATGTAGTCTCTGAGGTCATCAACGCCACCTCCGAGTTAGTCGATGAGGCGGTGTCAGCAGCGATGGCAGCACTTTCGGATTGGTCCCGAACGCCGATTGAGCGGCGAGCCGGCTACCTAATGGAGGCGGCGAGGTGGATGCATGATCGTCGCAAGGAGATAGCCGCACTCGAAGTGCTCGAGGCAGGAAAACCCTGGAAGGAAGCGGACGCAGACGTTGTAGAGGCTATAGATTTCTGCAACTACTACGCCCATGAGATGGTGAGGCTGGGTAAGGGAGTTGGGCTTTTGTCCCCCAAAGGTGAGCATAATGATATGTTTTATCGACCTAAAGGAGTGGCGGCAGTTATTGGCCCTTGGAACTTCCCCCTTGCGATCCCTACCGGTATGACCGTAGCAGCCTTAGTGGCAGGTAACACTGTGGTACTAAAGCCCGCTGAGCAGACGCCAGCAACAGCTAAGGTGCTGGTGGATGCTTTTAGAGCTGTAGGACTACCCGATGGGGTCCTCAACTTCCTTCCAGGACCTGGTGAGGAGGTTGGTGCCCATCTGGTCAGACATAAAGACGTTGCTGTCGTGGCCTTTACAGGGTCCAGGTCGGTCGGGCTTGAGATAATTGAGACTGCCTCTAAATGGCAAAAAGGTCAGGTCCATATCAAGAAGGTGATCGCAGAGCTAGGTGGCAAAGATGCAATAATCGTCGATAGTGACGCAGATTTAGATCAGGTTGTGCCCGGTGTGATCTACTCAGCGTTTGGATTTTCGGGTCAAAAGTGCTCTGCTTGTTCGAGGTTGATTGTGCTAAGAAGCAGTGCAGAACAGGTTATATCCCGTGTTATCGGGGCGATGGACACACTGTTGGTTGGGGATCCTCAAAGACCTGAGACCGATATGGGCCCGCTTATCGACTATGCGAGCCAACAGCGCCTAAAGTACTACAGCGACATGGCCCAAAGTCAAGGTGAAGTGGCAACTGCTAAGCTTGCTATTCCCGATGAGGGATACTACGTTTTACCTTCTGTCGCTCTTGAGCTTCCAAAGGAGTCGCCGGTACTGACCGAGGAGATCTTCGGTCCACTTCTTGCCGTGGAGATAGCTGAGGACCTTGAAGAGGCTGTATGGCTGGCTAACAGTACAGACTACGCGTTGACGGCTGGACTGTTTTCTAGATCGCCGCAGAACATTGAGTTTATCAAGAACGAACTCCTAGCCGGAAACATCTATATCAATCGACATATAACGGGAGCTGTGCCGGGTCGACACCCATTTGGAGGCTTTAAGATGTCGGGGATCGGTTCGAAGTCGGGGGGTCCGGACTACCTGTTTCAGTTCCTGGATCCCTATGTGATCTCTGAGAACACAGTTAGACAGGGATTTACGCCCGATATCGTGAACTAATTAGACGCTGAATGAGTCTTATTGTTCACAAGTTACCGCCAGTTGGTTATCCCCCATGCCGGAACTCAGGGTAGTCTAACATTCCACCATCGACAACGATGGTCGTTCCTGTTATGTAACTAGCTAATGGTGAACATAAAAAGGCGACTACTTCGCCGATCTCGTGCGGTTCACCGGGACGACCAAGAAGTATCTTGCTATCGAGATCCTTGAGGGACGCAGGTGAAGACCATGCATCCTTATTGATCTCGGTCTTAATGGCTCCTGGCGCAACAGCAACGACTCTTATGTTGAGGTCTCCAACCTCTTGTGCAAGAGTCTTGGTGAGCATAGAGAGAGCTGCCTTTGAGGCTGTGTAAGCGCTATATCCACTCCAGGGTATGAACTCATGGACAGATGTCATATTCACGATAGTCCCCCGCTGATTTTTGGTCATATCTTTGAGCGCCTCTTTTGCACAGTAAACTGACCCAAAGAGATTAACCTTGATCACACTCTCCCACCTCGATATGTCACAGGATGCAAGGGTCTCGCGACTGCCGTCGACACCGGCGTTGTTGATCAAAATGTCGATATCACCAAAGGCTGACCTGATTTCAGAGAAGGCGTTTGTTACAGAGCTGTAGTCTGAGACGTCTGTAGAGACCGCGATTATTTCGCTATCTGGTCCTCCGAGAGTCTCTATGAACTTTAAAGCTTCGACTTTCTTTGATGGGTGGTGGCAGATTGCAACTCTAGCACCGCACTGGGACAAAGCCTTGGTGGAGGCAGCCCCCAGTCCAGAGTTACCACCGGTGACCACAGCCACTTTCCCACTTAGATCTAGCTTTAACAACTTGACTCCCTTCTTTACGGACTGTCGTCGCGCTGATTCGAGGCACTTGGAACCCGCATATATCTAGTTGTTCGGTAACTCTGCCAATGTCTTATAGATGCACCTAAGAGTTTTGCCATGATGTTTAGATAACCCTAGGTGATTTCGTCGGTAAGTGTCAAAACGAGAGGCAATTCGTCCTTGGCTGTGTGACGATTCGAGTTCTCCGCTTTGTCATCTCTGCGAAAGTGATCTCGGTAGACCTAAAGGTAAGCGATGTTCTTCCTTTGTGAAGTGGAAAATGAGCGCTTCTGGATTCGCTGGACCATCGGGAGATCTCTGTAGTGCTATCAGGCGACTTGTACAAGAACTTCCATGTAGCCTGTGAGAACGTTCTTTTCATGGTTAACTAACGCCCGCATATGGAACTGTCCACAGATCGAATCATCTAAGACCATCTACCTTTTCCCCATAGCGTAAGTTGATAGTTGCAAGGGCAGGAGAGTCCTATCACTTGTTCGATAAATTAGTGACGGCTTGTCACTTGAAGTGCTTTAGGTTGCCCGGAGCAATCAGGGGTCTGATACTTGGAACTTCGCTAAATGGCACGAATATCGTTACTGGACCAGATCCACACGCAGCCACCGTACATGAAAGATATTCAAAGTCCAGTCCATCGGGGATGATATGGAATCCACTGTAACTCTCGATCTGCGTGAAACCATAGGGGTTGCCTTGAGTTGGCGGACCGTACTTTGACATGATGCTCCTTTGCACAGTTGTAAGTATCTCTCTAGTCATCTGCCTCGTGGAGACGATCGAGCTTAGTGTTGCGATTCGATTCGACGGAAGATCGATATTTACGGTGTAGTAAGAGTGCTGGTATATACCTTTGGCGAAGTTGTAGGAAGCGAGTACACTCAATGAGACGTAACGTCTATCTTGGAACATTTCCACGGGCGTAAGGATCATACTGTAGATTTTCCCATGCTGATCTGCCAACGAGTCATCTAACCCGCACATGTCGTTGACCGCCTGGACGTACTCAACGCCCCAACGGTTCTCTGCATCTTCTATCAAGGTGGTAGCCTTCATATCTACTGATCGACCAACCTTGACAAGGGGATAGGCGTAGCTAAGGTGTATTAGGCCCCCATTTATACTTTGAGAGATATGTACTAAACCTCCATCTTTCATAGTTGCAGAGGATGGGAGCATCGAGTTGTGATGCGACGCGTGTTGTATCGATGCAACAACCGCTACAGTCAGCACGGCTGCCGATACGGTTAGTGTGTTTCGACGTTTCATAGAGCTCCAACTTCGAGATGAATATCACTTAGAGTAGTCGGAGCGATATGAACACCACTTTAGGTGAGATTAGTTTTCGAGGTGTAGGTTTTGCCTAGCTTGAGTCGTTGTACCCTCTAGTTGTTCTAGCCTCTTATGCAAAGCTATCTGAGGTTGTTGGAACTTTGGTGGGTAAGTTTCCCCGATAGCCTTTGAGTGGAGACTAATCGTTAGAAGACTCATCCAGGACTACCAGTAAGTCTTTCAGTCCAACTTGGTCCCCAGACTTTACCCGTATCTCCGTTACGACCCCATCATTGGGTGCGGTGATGACGTGCTGCATCTTCATAGCTTCAAGAGATAAGAGAGGGTCCCCCGCTAGAACCTTGTCGTTAGCGAGTACGTATACCTCCACTACTGTACCGGGCATAGGAGCAAGTAATGACCCTCGGTGTTCTTGACGTTGAGTACTTGGAAATCGATCGCTGATCCTTGCGTTTACCGATCCCGCCGGGCCATTGACGATGTATGTACCATCGCCGTTCTCGTGGATCCAAAAGTTGTAGAGTCTGCCGTTGCCCTCAAATCTGACGTAGTGTTCATCAAGGCAGTCGATCTTTGGATCTCTAATCTCTCTTTCGTCCACTTTGACGGCCAGCTTCGGTCTAAAACCATAGGAGACCAAAAACTCTTTATCTCCAACGCTTACCCTCTCTGAGAGGTCCGAGTTATAGACGTTGCGCCAGGCAAAGGGTATTTCATGTAGAGATGTGCGCCTTTTTGACCTTTTGTTCGACACGTAGAGAACAAGGGCGGAGAGGTAAAGATTCATGTCGTCTGTGTCGAGCTGGAGAGTTTCAATGAGCGTAGCCGGCGTGTGGCGCAACAAGTACGCGGTGTCGATGTCGCCGCGCAAAAACTCCTCTTCTTTCAAAATCGCTCTTATAAGCGATGTGTTGGTGGGAACTCCTGCGATCTGAGCTCGCCTTAGCGCAAGCTCTAGTTTCGACGCTGCCTGTTCTCTCGTATCTGCGAAGGCGATAACTTTAGCCAGCATTGCATCGTAGAAACTCGAGACCGATGTGTTGCTCTCAAAGCCGCTGTCGACCCTGACGGTGTCTATGTCAAATGAAAAGTCTCGAAGTTGTCCCGCTTGAGGAGTGTAGTTGTCGAGTGGGTCTTCTGCGTAGATTCGTGCCTCGATGGCCCACCCTCTTTGGGCAGCCTCTCTAATCTCTTTAGATAACGGCTCACCTTGCGCGATTCGGAACTGCTCTTTGACCAGGTCCAGTCCCGTTACCATCTCTGTTATGGGATGTTCGACCTGTAGCCTAGTGTTCATCTCAAGAAAATAAAAAGCTCCATCGGGGCTAAAGATAAACTCAACGGTTCCAGCGCCTACGTAGGAGACAGCCTTACCCGCCCTAACCGCCGTCTCAAGAAGGCTTGTTCGCTGTTCCTGGTTCAAAAGTGGTGAGGGCGACTCTTCGATTATCTTTTGATATCTGCGCTGTAAGGAACACTCGCGCTCAAATAGATGAGCAATATCTCCGAACCTATCGCCAAAAATCTGCACCTCGATGTGCCTTGGGCGTTCTATATAAGGCTCGACGAAGACAAGTGGGTCCCCAAAGCTCGAAAGGGCTTCTCGCTGCGCAGCCCTTATAAGAGATAGGGCCTCAGAGGGAGAGGTTAGGATTCGCATACCCCTTCCACCCCCGCCGTAAGCTGCCTTCACCAAGAGTGGATAGGGTAGACGACTTAGAGTCTCAACATCGACCTCTGAGTCCTTGTCTATCACTACCTGAGGGAGAGTGGGAACGTAGGCGTCTTGCATGAGAGCCTTAGCCTCTGTTTTCGAGCCCATAGTTCGAATGGTATCCGACGAAGGACCAATAAAGGTTACTCCAGCGCTCTCGATAGCACTAGCAAACTTGGCGTTCTCGGAGAGAAATCCGTATCCTGGATGGACAGCATCGGCTCCAGATCGTTCTATCGCTTCCATTATCGCCTCTATGTTGAGGTAGGTATCTCTTGGGTACTGTCCGGGGATCCTGAGTGCAAGAGTCGCTTCTCTCACGTAAGGCAGCTCATAATCGGGGTCGGAGTATATCGCTACCGTCTCGATTCCCAACTCATGAGCGGTTCGAAATATACGGGAAGCGATCTCGGCTCGATTTGCCACTAACACTCGTTTGATACTTCTGCTGCTCATAGCTACATACGGAATACTCCGTAACCCTTTCTTCCTGAAACTGTCTGAGAGTGAACTGCTGAGAGGGCCATGCCAAGTACGATTCTCGTATCCCTAGGGTCTATGATCCCATCGTCATAGACCTTTCCACTCATGAAGAAGGCCTCGGACTCGCGTTCGATCTGATCCTCAATGGCCTTTCGATTGGCGGCATCAGCCTCTTCGTCGAAGGGTTTGTTGAGTGATGCGGCGGACTCTCTAGCTACTATCGACATCACGCCAGCTAGCTGTTGGGGACCCATGACTGCGACCTTTGCGTTGGGCCACATAAAGAGAAATCTTGGGTCGTAAGCTCGTCCGCACATTCCATAGTTACCTGCCCCGTAACTGGCTCCAATTATTAGAGTTATGTGCGGAACCGTTGAGTTGGTGACAGCGTTTATCATCTTTGCGCCGTCCTTTATTATTCCAGCCTGCTCGTAGTTCTTTCCCACCATGTATCCCGTTGTGTTTTGAATGAAGATAAGTGGCGTGTCGCTTTGATTTGCAATCATTATGAACTCGGTAGCCTTTTTAGCCTCTTCGTTGAATATCACTCCTCTAGCGTTGGCTAGTATGCCGACTGGGTAACCGTGAATCGAAGCCCATCCTGTCACCAAAGAGGTGCCATAGGTTGCTTTATACTCATGGAACCGGGATCCATCTGCAACTCTGGCGATCACCTCATGTGGGTCTACGGGTTGCTTTAAGTCGTAGGGTGCTATCGCAAGAAGTTCGTCTTGATCGTACATCGGGTCGTCCGATCTAACGCTCGGACCAGGGCCAAGTTTTCTCCAGTTGAGGTCGTACACGATCTCTCGCCCGATCCTGATGGCGTCTATCTCGTTGCGCGCAAAGAAGTCAGAGAGTCCAGATGTACGGGAGTGCATCTCTGCTCCACCAAGCTCCTCGTCGTTCGACTCTTCGCCGGTAGCCATCTTCACTAGAGGCGGACCTCCGAGAAAGACTTTTGCACCTCGATCGACCATCACCGTGTAGTCTGACATTCCAGGAACATAGGCTCCACCAGCGGTAGAGTTGCCAAAGACGATAGATATCGTAGGTATGCCTAGACCCGAAAGGCGAGTTAGGTCTCGAAAGATCTGGCCAGCAGGGACAAAGAGATCGGCTTGCGTAGGAAGGTCTGCGCCTCCAGACTCGACAAGGTTGATTACAGGAAGACGATTTACACGCGCTATCTCGAGAGCCCTTAGGTTCTTCCTGAGGGTGTAGGGATTCATCGATCCACCACGGACCGTAGGTTCATGGCAGATCACGACGCACTCAACGTCGCTGACGACGCCAATTCCAGTAATTATGGATCCACCTATGTGGAAGTTAGTGCCGTACGCTGCAATCGGTGATAACTCCAAAAACGGCGAGTCTGGGTCGAGAAGCAGCTCTAACCTCTCTCTAGCTAGAAGTTTTCCTCTTTTCTTGTGCCTTGACACGTAGCGCTCGCCACCACCAGCGGCTGCCTCTGCCACAAGTTGGTTGTAACGTTCGAGCAACTCCATAATCTTTTTACGATTCGTGATAGCTGCTTCGGACTGCGGATCGAACGAACTTATAATCTGATCTCGCTCTATCGCGGCTTTGTTCCTGATCACCCTACCTCCGAGATGCGAACCTGAATCTAATGCTATCAGGACAACTATCCCTTCAGTCAAACCTCGGGGCACCAACGATCAAAACGAAGGCAGCGATAGAGCCATAAGGATGTTCTTGTCAGGGTCTCGGCTAGGTCTAAAGGTTCTTCGATATCTCCCTCAGGTGACTGTGTACTCCTCGGTAGATTTCAGCTGATCGGAGATACTCCTTTGACACCTTTGCTACAGAGGTGTAGTTTGTGTCACATACGTTCGCAAGCGGCGAGGTTACAGCCTGAGAGGCAAACTGATAAGCGTCCATGGCGGAAAGACCTAGGAGTTCCATGAGCCAAAGAACCATGTCATGCTGGGCGACCCGAAAGGCGTCTTCCAGTGGTCGCGCTGATCCCGTGGTCATAATGTGGGTATCACTTTCGAGTCTGGGCCAAGGTGTCGCAACATCTTTGATAAGTTCGATTACCACCTTGGTGTTCATCGCACACTCCACGGCTACACCGCATGTCTCCCCCTCTCCCTGACGGGCGTGTCCGTCTCCAAGTGAAAAAAGCGCACCTGGCACATTGACTCCGATATAGCAGGTCACTCCGGCGCGCATCTCGGGGGTATCTAGGTTGCCGCCGTGGGAGTCTGGTACAAGAGCCGATCTTACCTCAAGGTTTGCAGGAGCAACGCCTACGGTTCCGTGCATCGGCTCCAAGGCAAAGTTGTGTGAGAAGGCGCTGTCTTTTGCATGAAACCTGCATATGCGCTTGTCCTTGTCGATCTCCCAGATCCAGGTGATCTCTGGAAGTGGGCTTTGTAAGGTAGCGGTAGTGCGGGTGGATGTTAGTGCTCCGAACAGTGGGACCGTAGAGGAGACGGCCCAGTCTCTAGCAGGCTCTATAGAGACGAAGTGGATAGCCAGCGTGTCGCCTGGTTCCGAGCCGTTTATGTAAAACGGCCCTGTCTGGGGGTTTAAGAAAGGGAACTCGCAGACCTGGGAGACCAAATCGGCAGTAGATCGCACCCGACCGGCAAAACAGTCTTCGGTGTATAGGTCCAAAACAGTCCCAGGATCGATACTCATCGCAGGCGACGCGCCTCCAAAAGTCCATACGTACTGCTCTGGCCGGGGCTCAAATCTGACCACCTCTTGCACGGCTTTTCTCCTCCGTTCAATATGTCTGTTACTGATAATCTACATTATTCCAAAACTTCGTTAATTTACCTACATGAAACTACTTCGATGATATCCCCATGAAGGTTCACTAACGATAGCCCCGGAGTCAAAGACAGGTCTTTGATGAGTGGTTAATCCTTGATCGATCCTTGCCGTGCGTGTTGGTAGGGCATTAGTAGGGGTCAGGTGATCCAAAGCTTGCTCTTTGGAATTAGAAGCCTCATCTCAGTTCCACGTCCGGAGGGGGTAATTGGAGATCGATAGTCAACCTGGAATCCAAGAGCTTTGGCTAGCTGTCCGACGATAAGAAGACCTATTCCGCTACCTGGCTTGGAAGAGGTCCTCGGTGAGCGGTACTGCTCCTTAAAGACCTTTGCACTGTCCTCTGCTGCAATTCCTGGGCCATCGTCTCTTACGGAGACGACCACGTTGTCGTCGTCCTCAGAGACTCCAAGGTAGACCGAGCCTGAGGCAAACTTAAAAGCGTTGTCTAAGTAGTTTGCGATAATCTGCATGAAGCGCTGTGGGTCCGTCTCAAGCGTTAGGGCTCTTGAGATGCCTTCAAATTGAAACTCGACCTTGGACTCCTTGGACCGCAGGGCGTAAGCGTTTGCCAGATCGCTAATCAACTGAGTCAGTTCGCAGGTGGTTATCTCTAAAGAGAAGGTGGGAGACTGTACCTTAGCAAGCTCAAGCAGGTCCCCAACAAGACGTTCAAGGCGGCGTGACTCCTTTAGGATCGTCTCAGCTGCCCGTTTTGGATCGTCCACGGCGTCGTCTAATATGGACTCAGAAAAGCCGACGATCGAGGTGAGAGGGGTCTTTAGATCGTGGGAAACGGAGAGCAAAAACTGCTGTTCCTTCTCCTTAGACTCAGCAAGCTCATCGGCCATTGTATTTATTGCAAAGGCGAGATCTTGAAGCTCTTTATCTGCGTCTTCGCCAAGGGTAACCTTGGCACCAAGGTCACCCTTGGCGATCCGTTTGGTGACCTCAATTAGTGAATACAGCCCACTTGTAATTCGGTCCGATATGATGCTGGAGATCAGATAGGCGAATAACAACACCAAAGCGCTTACCGTCAAAAGGTAGGCGATGGAGATGGCGCTACCGGGGATAATTCGTGCGAGAACGATAACTCCCGTCAGGGAATGAAAGAGTGGCTTGGCAAGGGGGAAGGGGCGTGCAAAGTACAGACGATTGTGCGATATCCACGTTACTACGTGTCCCTTCAGCAATAGCTTTGGCTTGATGAGACTCGCAGGTATCCTTGCGATTTGATGTCCCAAAACCTTACCGGTGGGTGAGATCACACCAAGGAGAGCACCTCCAAGCCTGCGACCCTGTAGCAGATCGAGGTAGAACTTAGAAGGCGCGCGCTGGGCAAGAGTAACGAAGATGGCGCTAGAACGAGACAAAATAGTGATCGTTTGATCCTTGTCGATTCGGTTCGTCACAAGAAGTACACCTAGTCCGGCAGCTAGAACGGTCACCGCTACGGCTGCCACGAAGGCCACTACTAACTTGCGTTTCATCGTTGAGCCAGTTTTCTTGTCAGTCGAGCCGGTATCCCACTCCCCAAACCGTTGCAAGGGGAAACTCATCCGTGAGTTTTTTACGAAGTTGTCTGACGTGAACGTCTACTGTTCGATCGTCACCGTACCACTCGGGACCCCAGACTCCGTCGAGTAGCTGTTTTCGGGTGAGAACCAGGCCTCGATTTTGAAGGAGAAAGGCGAGCAGATCGAACTCTCGGGTTGTCAAGGCCACCGGTTCTCCAAATAGAGTAACTACCCGACGCTTTTGATCGACGACCACTCCGCCCAAGGTGAGAGTGTCTGTGTTTGTAACAGGGGAGTGGTTGTACCTGCGCAGTATCGACTTTATCCGGGCGGTCAGTTCTCGAGGCGAAAATGGTTTTGTTACGTAGTCGTCTGCTCCAAGCTCAAGACCGAGTACCCGGTCCAACTCTGCGTCCCTTGCTGTCACCATGACGATCGGGGTGTCTGATGTTTTGCGGAGTGCTCTACATACGTCCAATCCATCCAGAGCGCCTGGAAGGTTTAGATCCAAGACGACGATGTTGGGCTTTAACTCCGCTATTAGAGCCAACGCCTCGGCTCCTTGAGTGGCAACCGATACCTCAAAGCATTCCTTTGTTAGATAGGTTCGAAGGAGATCAGCGATCGAGTTATCGTCCTCCACAACGACCACTTTTGCATTGGTGTCCATAGATGCAGATGAGCATAGTAAGTAATTGTTATGAAAGTACTTCGGAACTACTAAGAAGACCTATTGGGACGGCTTTCAGATTTCACCTCTTGTAAGAAAATTTATGTTAGTTGTCTCCTACCTTTGGCGTCGATGGGTAGAAGATGAGTTTTGTAAGTGGTGATGCTGTGGTATCTCCTACTTGAGCAAACCCTGAGGTGTCAAGAGAAGCGTTAGGGTATCGATGTTATAGTCGGGGGCGACCTAAATAAATAGAAGAAGTGGCAGCGCACTGATCAACCAGCTAACTAATGAGATGGAGGCGATAAACCTCCGTGAGGGCTTTGAGCCCCAGAGAACTACCACGGCCAGTATCCACGATAGCGAGACAGAGCGGAGATAGTTGGTGTTTCCCCATATCTCGCTAGAGAGAGATAGAGAGGCTAATACGGTTACCAACCAGGCAAGCTTTTCCCAAGGCGTTGCCTTGCTATGCCTGTACTGAGCAGCTGCAACTGCTTGCGTTGTAGCCCATGAAGCGCTCTGGCCAAGCCAGAGTAAAGATGACAGTTGGTTGATATCAGACAGTCTTTCAGCCAAGGCTTCGATCGGGGCAGCCAAAGGAAAGTACAGGTTTGCTGCTAGGTCTGATTTTAGCCCAACCTGGTGGACGTTCAAAAATGTGACAACTCCCCAAAAAGCATAAACAAATGCCGGAACGATCCATATGTAAGGCGGAAAAGGAGCTTTGTGCCGGTCAAACCTTGGGGAGATAACGTATCTATGACACCACAGCCAATAGATGCCGATGGCGAATACTACCAAAGTAGCGGTTTCTCGGGTGATGACCGAGTAGGAAAAGGCTAAGGTTGCAAGCTTCCATCTCTGTCTTCTCATAAAGTACAGTGCTGCAAGTACAAACACCGTTCCCGTTATCTCCGTCAAGTCTCTTGAGATCGAGAAGGTGAAGCCAAAGTAACCCGCTGGAAGAAGTCCGTAAAAAGGCGAGATCTTGGCGTCTTTTGCCATATGCGCGCCTAAGAAAGCTATCGCGCCAACTGCTAAGAGGTTGGTGTAGACAAGAGATGCAGGAACTAGTGCCTTATCGAAGGCGGCTAGTACGAAGACTATGAGTGGGTAGCCGATTCTTGATGGTCGATAAGGAGTGTCAAAGGTTATTCCAAATGCATGTTCATTCAGGTTGAACGGGTCTAGCGACATTCTGAAGTAGAACTGTCCGTCGTACCCTGGCCCGTTTACCTGAGGTAGATGTTGGATAGGCAGCGCATGTCTGTCTACAAAGCTGTTCCCCAGGACGATGAAGGCTGCGATGTTTCCTTTCGCTGCAAAGACGGTCCGAACGACCACAAAGATCGCGTAAGCAACGACAGCCATAAGCGCGGCTAAAAGCGGCGTCTTTGACGCATCGCTCTTGATGGATGGGTAAGAGTGGTGATTCACTTAGGAGTTCCGTCCTAAGCCATAAGCCTTCATATCGCTTTTTTCATCGTATTAGTCTGGAGCCTCCTAAGTGCGTCCCCCCCCACTGTTGTCATAGTAGTGTGCAGCTCTACTGTGACACGCGTAAAGTTGTTCTTGCGGAAAGGTGCAAAATTCCTGTTGAGGGAGGATAGATGTTATAGAACTGTTAAATATTGTGTAAGGGATGTCTACTGAACAGCTCGTCATGCGTTATCTGTAAAAGTGCCTCGATCATTGGGTAGGCTTTTATCCAATGGCTACATACTTAGATGAGATCGCCGCATTCCATAGGGATCGCGCACGCAGAGACGATCGTGATGAAAGAGAGCTTTATCGAGCGGCTGAAAAGGTGCAATCGCCAACCTCGTTCAAAGACGCTCTGACCTTAGGTGACCAGGTTGCTCTAATCGCCGAGATCAAACGAAGGTCGCCCTCAAAGGGGGTCATAGCTAAAGAGATCGATCTAGGGGAGATGGTTTCACACTATGTCGCAGGCGGAGCGAGCGCCATCTCTGTGCTAACCGACGAGAAGCACTTTGGAGGTTCCATGGATGACCTTATAACGGTAGGAACCCTCTGCAATCTGCCCCTCTTGCGTAAAGACTTTACCGTGTCAGTCAAGGACGTATTGGATGCGAAGATTTGGGGAGCCTCGGCGGTACTGCTTATAGTGGCGATACTAGCTCCTGGTGAGCTTGTAGAGCTTCTAAAGGTAGCGAAAGACCTAGGGGTCGATACGTTGGTTGAGGTGCACACGCTCGAAGAGCTCCACCGTGCTTTAGAGATTGGCACAGATATTGTGGGGGTAAATCAAAGGAACCTTCATACCTTTGAGGTTGACTACGAGTTAGCGGTAAAGTTAATTGAGGAGATACCTTCGGGGATATGTAAGGTTGCGGAGTCTGGAATCTCCAATAGGGAACAGATAGAAAGAGTTGCCGCCGCGGGGTGTGACGCAGTACTGGTTGGAGAGTCTTTGATGCGATCCAGGGGTAATGGTGATCTGGTTTCAGCTCTTTCCACTGTCCCTAAGCGAGGAAGATAATAGATGTTCGTAAAGATTTGTGGCATTACTAACGCTCAAGACGCTCTGCTAAGTGTGGCGCTTGGTGCCGATGCCCTCGGGTTCGTTTTTGCCTCATCTCCTCGGCAGGTGACTGTAGATCAGGTTAGATCTATCCACTCTCAGATCCCTTCTTCTGTTATGACCTTTGGAGTCTTTCTTGGCGAACGGCCCGAGAAGATCGTTGAGATCACCCACACCCTGGGCCTATCAGGTGCTCAGATACACGGAAACTACCTACCGGAGCAGATCGACCATATCTCGGAGAGAGTGATGTACACAGTTAGGGCGATCGTTGCTGGGCGAGAGCGCCTAGAGAGAGTGAAGTCTTTTAGTGCCTGGGCTATACTCGTCGACTCACCGTCGCCAGGGTCGGGACAGGTGTTTGACTGGTCGTTGGTAGAGGCTGTTCCAGAGCGGACGAAGATGATCGTGGCCGGTGGACTCACGCCAGAAAACGTCAAGGAAGCAGTTAGTGTACTTCGGCCATTTGGAGTTGACGTCTCAAGCGGCGTTGAGTTAGAACCGGGGAAGAAAGATCCTATGAAATTGCGAAAATTTATTGCGCAGGCTAGGAGTAGTGATGACATCGATTCAGACGATCTCGATGTTCGCTCTCGAAAAGATGCTGTCTCAGACGACGAAGATGTGGTTCCTTACAACTGGGAGATAGGTAGATGAATACATTGATGGGCCAGCCTCACAACGGTAGGTTTGGGGAGTTCGGCGGCCGATTTGTGCCCGAGTCCCTCTTTAGGGCATGCGAAGAGGTTGAGTCGTTCTTTGAGAAGTTCTGGGCCGACGACGACTTTGTAGAAGAGTACCGGCAGATTCTTTCAGAGTATGCAGGAAGACCTACTCCTCTTACCCATGCGAAACGACTGTCGAGCCAGTTGGGAGTGGAGGTATTTCTAAAGCGAGAAGATCTCACCCACACTGGTTCCCACAAGATTAACAACGTTATAGGGCAGGCTCTCTTGACGGTGAAGATGGGCAAGTCGAGGATAATTGCCGAGACAGGAGCCGGTCAGCACGGCGTGGCGACCGCTACAGCAGCGGCCCTATTTGGGCTGGAGTGTAAGGTATACATGGGAGAGGTAGATGTAAAGAGGCAGGCTCTCAACGTGTTTCGTATGCAACTCCTCGGCGCTGAGGTGATCCCTGTCTCCTCTGGGTCCAAGACACTTAAAGACGCCGTCAATGAGGCGATGAGAGCGTGGGTGTCGGAGCTGGATACTACCCATTACTGTATAGGCTCAGTAATGGGTCCCCACCCTTACCCTTACATGGTTAGGGAGTTTCAGAGGGTAATCGGAGAGGAAGCCTCTGACCAGTTCAGGTCGCAACATGGGGGGTCACCGGACTTTGTACTGGCCTGTGTTGGCGGGGGATCCAACGCCGCTGGTACCTTTGCAGGCTTTGTAGACTCGACGGCAAAGCTAATTGGGGTTGAACCTGAGGGTGGTGCGGCGATCGGCAAAGGTGCTCCAGGGGTAGTCCATGGGATGCGTTCGAATCTTCTGCAGGACGAGTTCGGTCAAGTCGAAGAAGCAAAGAGTATCTCGGCGGGACTTGATTATCCGGGTGTGGGTCCGGAACACTCTTATCTTGCGTCGATAGGGCGCGCCTCTTATCGTGCCGTCTCAGATGATGAGGTTCTAGAGGCCGTCGTGATGCTGTCACGGCTGGAGGGCATAGTGCCGGCGTTGGAGCCAGCTCACGCAGTAGCTTATCTAGCTCGAGAGGCGGGCAAGGAGATACCTAAAGGCTCTAAAGTTGTTCTCACGATGTCCGGTAGGGGAGATAAAGACGCTGAGGTGGTTGCGTCCATGATCGGTGCAAGGCTTGGGGAAAGATGATATCACTGGAGAGCTCTTTAGAACTTAAGCGATTGCAGGGTTCTAAGTTGTTGGTGCCCTACATTACAGGGGGACTGGATGACGAGTGGACAGATGTTCTTCGAGCTGTAGTCGATGCGGGTGCGGATGCTGTTGAGATTGGAGTTCCTTTCTCAGACCCTATGATAGACGGACCTACCGTGCAGGAGGCATCTCAACGTTCCCTTGATAGAGGTACAACTCCGCTTAGCGTCTTTAGCGAACTCAGGGGAATAGACCTCGGTGTCCCTACAGCGGTGATGACCTACTACAACGTAGTGCACCATGCGGGTCCCAAACGATTTGCCGGCTGGATGGTAGATGCTGGGGTCTCAGGTGTAATACTGCCTGATCTCTGTTTCGAAGAGAGCGATCCTTGGAGGTCGGTGGCTGATGCTCTTAGACTCGAGACCGTGCAGCTGGTAGCACCTTCTACGGCGGAGGATCGCGCCAAGAAACTCTGTGATGCCTCGAAGGGGTTTGTCTATGCAGTTGGAGTTATGGGGACGACGGGCGAACGTGCAAATGTTCAAGAGTCAGCTTTGGAGATAGCAAAGAGGCTGAAGTCGCTAAGTGAAAAGACGATCCTTGTGGGTATTGGAGTCTCCAACCCCGAGCAAGCTAGCGCTGTATCTGAGTTTGCCGACGGCGTGGTGGTGGGTTCAGCGCTTGTGCGCAGGCTACTGGAGGGTCAAGGACCGAAGGGGGCTTATGGCTTTGTATCAGAGTTACGAAGTGCGTTAGACGGCTAAAGTAATGGTCTACGACCCTTTATGTGGTCTCTGTGAGCTGGCCAAGATTACCCAGTGGCTTTATGAAGACGACACGATCGTTGTCATATTGTGTGAGTCGTGCGAGGTCCCCATGGCAGTACTAAGGGATCATAGAGTGATGGTGGAAGAATCGCTTAAAGATTCAATCAGAGTTCGCCTAGTTGAAGCGGCAAGTGAGATTTTCGATTCTAAAGAGTTCTTCATCGACGAGACCATGCGTCAGATTCCTGACCATCTCCACATGCATGCAAGACCAAAGAGTAGGCCGTGGTGGTTCTGAAGGGAGAAAGTGTCTTTCAGGGACGATTTAGGCGCGATTTTAGTGTACCGAGTGGAGACCTTTTGCTTGCGGCCACTTTTCGCGAACGGCTGTGTTCTTCCATCCTCTTCCTGATTAGTTCTCTTCTTTCTTGTAGTTCCCGGTAGGTGATCTGCTCTACAGACCCATCGAGACCCAGGCTACCTTTGACGCCGTCTAGGTCAATCGGCATGGATGTGACGTCAACCCCTATCTCTTCTGTTATGACTGTCCCGTACTTAGACGTGAAGTATGTAACTAAGTACATTATCTCCTGAAATATATCGATGTCAGGCGCTAAAAACGCAATAGAGGCGTTTAGAAAGAGCATGTTCTTTACGAAGAGAATGAGTTCCTTGGGTAACTTTGCCCCGTAACCCAACAACGCTTTGGTGATGTCTCTTATCTCGGCCATCAGCTCGTCTGGACTCATCTGAGTTGGATCTTTAGCAGGCTGATCGAGGGCTAAGTCTTTGATGACCTCATCTATGTTGGTGTCTCTGGGTAGGGCACCTAGGTCTCTCAACGCCGCAACCTGCATCTTTATGTCGTTGGTTGTGCCTCCAAACATCAGCTTTAGGAATGCGACGCGCTTGGACTCCTCCAAGCGGCCGGTCATTCCGAAGTCCAATAGAGCGACCTTCCCATCGGATTGCACGAGTAAATTTCCCCCGTGCAGGTCTCCGTGGAACACGCCATGCAAAATTGCGCCTTCCAGGAAAGATATGAGTGCGGCGCGAACTACTTTTTGAGTATCGATTCCGGCGTCCGTCATTGAGTTGACGTCATCCCAGTTGTACCCTGAAAGACGTTCCATCACTAGAACCTTCTTGGTGACAAGCCTCGGATGCGGCCGTGGTACCACTATAGACCTTTGGTCTGTCTCGGCTAGGATCTCGGCAATATCTAACATGTTGGCCGCTTCAAGCCTGAAGTCGAGTTCCTCTACAATTGTTTCAGCAAAGAGTTCAACAAACGCTGGAGGATTAGCCAGAGCTGCAATTGGGATTCGACCTACTAACTGCGGTGCTATCCAAGACATTGCGGCTAAGTCTTTGCGAACAAGATCAGCGACGTTAGATCTTTGCACTTTGACAACGACGTCCTCCCCGCTGCGCAAGGTAGCAAGATGTACCTGTGCTATCGATGCTGCAGCGATCGGAGTCTCCTCGAACTTGGAAAATATATCTTCTAAGTCGGCTTGGAACTCCGACTCAATGGTCGTTCTGACGGTCGCAAAGTCCTGCGGCGTTACATGGTCTCGTAGCTGCTTGAACTCCTGGACGAGTTCGTCTGGAAAGATTCCTTCTCCTGCCGATATGATCTGGCCGAGTTTGATATAGGTGGGGCCAAGTGCCTCAAAGGAGTTTCGCAGCCGCCTTGAGATCCCTTTGCGAGAGTTCGACTGTCCCTTCTGCTTGTCGATAAACTTCCATAGGAGAAGTGCGGAACCCAAACGAAACCCTGTGCCTAAAACTCGTTGGGTCGGTGGTAAGGATCTGTGTCGAATTAGCCTTGGAACCGACGCCTTAGAACGAGCTCTAAGCGAAGATGTCATCGGCAGCCACTCGATCTTGTCTAGATCCAGGTTCCATGGTCCCTTCGGGGTGAAAGATGCGTAAGAGTAGTCTTTGCTAGGTGTAAGGTCTTCCCGCATGTCTTCATCTATCGATTCTTGATTCGCCAGCACATCTCCATGCTAGTTGGCGCTGGTGTTTTGCTGCTGTATAGTTGCTGTGAGTGAGATCCAGGTCTTAGGAAGTGCACCTTGTTCCAGACCACGAGATCAACTAGTTCCTCAGAGGTTCTCCTCTAGGGAGAGATTAACCATCATTTATCACTTGATCGAAAATTTTATGAGGGATAAAATGAAACTGTATGTAGTAAGGGTGGGGGAAAAATGAGTTACGTCTACGAAGATAACGTCGCCAGGCCTACCGATTTGGAGGTAAGCTACGAGGGATACGTAAGCAGAATCTCAGTTGGCCTGAGGTTTGTTCTAGCGTTACCGCATATATTTCTTTACCTGGTCCTTTCGCTTGTGGTTGGCTTCGCTGCCCCCTTTATCTGGCTGGCTACGCTCGTAATGGGGCGGCTTCCAAAATTCGGGGTAAATGTTTTTGCTTACCTGACCGGCTACTATGCTCGGCTAATCTCCTACCTCTACTTCCTCTCAAATAAATACCCCCCGTTGCTTGGTGCCGCAGAAGATTATCCGGTGAAGGTAGAGTTCACGCCAGCGAAGATGGGGCGTCTATCGATCCTGTTCAGGGCAGTGCTAGCCTGGCCTGCGTTATTTATTGGACAACTGTTGTCGTCGGGACTGTTTTTCGTAGGCGTCGTTGAATGGGCGATGGTCGTGATCTTGGGTGAGGTGCCGATCTCGATCTTTTTGGCGAACTACGCAGCGATACGTTTTATCATTCGAGCGCAAGCGTGGCTTTTGATGCTGAGCTCTATTTATCCAAACGGTCTCTTCGGAGAAGACTTTAGGGTCCAGATAGCTAGAGACGTAAGTAAAGAGTTGTACAGCTTAGATGCGGGAAGTAAGGTTGTGCCTAAGTTTTCTGAGGAGAAGTTGCAAAGCCACACTAAGACCTCTAAAGTACTCGTAGCGGGGATGCTGGTCGTTGGCCTTGTTGTGTCTGCTGCAACGCAAGGTTCTAGCATTTCTGCATCTACCTCAACAAGTTCATCAATAACGCAGTTCCACAATTCAAAAATAACGCAGTCCCACAGTTCAAAGTCCTTAGTTATCGCGCCCTAGTCAGCTCTATTGCGACACGGATAGAGTAAGAGGAACCGGTTCTAAAAGCGATTTCCTCTCACTCTATAAGGGTTATAGATAGTTTGGATTACAAATTTGTCTTCAGTTAGGCTGGTGCTGGTCCAAAGACTATGCAGGAGTTGTGCCCTCCAAAGCCGAACGAGTTGGATATGACATGCCCTTTTTTGAAGTCTCGAGGTTCATCCATGACGAGGTCGATCTTCATATCTTCATCAATCGACTTGGTGTTAGCGGTTACTGGAATGAGACATCGTTCATAGGTTAGTGCTACCGCAATTGCCTCTAGCGCACCAGCTGCGCCAAGAGCATGACCTAACGTGCCCTTTACTGAAGTAACTGGGGGACAGTTGTCTCCGAATATGGAATAGATTGCCTGAGATTCGGAGAGGTCGTTAAGTGGAGTAGATGTGCCGTGTGCGTTGATGTGAGTCACCATATCGGGTGATATTCCGGCATCATCAAGAGCGAGACGCATACATGCTTCCGCTCCTTTGCCACCAGGCAACGGTGCAGTGATGTGATAGGCGTCCTCATTTGAAGCTGCGCCTTCGATGATGGCGTATACGTGAGCTCCGCGCGAAACCGCATGCTCGTATTCCTCTAGGACCAAGACTCCAGCACCTTCAGCTTGAACAAAACCGTCTCTTTCGACATCGAAGGGGCGGGATATACCGCAAGAACTGATGGCGGTCATGTTGGTAAAGCCAGCAGTGGCGGCTGGTGTGATAGCAGCCTCTTGTCCTCCAGCTAACATGGCATCGCAACGACCTGTTGCGATGAGCCGTGCGGCGTTAGCGATAGCGTGATTTGAAGAGGCGCATGCCGTAGATGTAGTCTCGCATGGTCCTCTTAGCTCGAATCTCATAGCGATAGATGCGGACCCAGCGTTGGTCATCAGCAGCGGAACCAAGAACGGAGTAACCCGATTGTATCCACGTTGTTGAGCAAGGATAATCTGATTTTCGAGGCTCTCGAGTCCGCCGACCCCCGAACCCATGAAGACACCCACGCTCTCCGATGGCAGGCCTAGGTCTCCCGCATCTTTCATGGCTAGATCTGCAGCTGCAACTCCAAATTGGTTGAAACGGTCATATCTCCGTAGTTCCTTGGGGTTAAGCCAGGGCGATGGATCGAAGTTTTCGATTCTCTTGACTCCCGGTACAGTAGGCTGGAAGAGTCCATTCCAGAACTCTTCCTTGCCGATGCCTGCCACAGACACAGCACCCACGCCAACAATTGCCACCTTCCTTGTGGCTCTTAGTCCGCCGTCGGGATGATTACTGTCCCATGTGAGACGCATTACAGTTTCCCATAAACGAGATCGAAAGCCTTTCCTACGGTGTCGACACCTTCGAGATCGGACTCCGGAACACTAATGGAGAACTCGTCTTCAAGAGCCATTACCAACTCCACAAGGTCAAGTGAGTCTATCTCGAGGTCCTCCGCGAAGGTAGCCTCGGGTACCACTTTCTCTGGCTCGACGTGCAGAACCTTTACTGTGCAGTCTTTGAACCGACTAAATGCTTCTTCTCTATCCATACTGATTTCCTTTCAATCTCCTGTTTTCAGAATGTAGAACCGTGCTGCGAGTAAAGCGTTGCAGCTAATCTATAGACCCATCGCCAATCCACCGTCGATGGGTATTACTGCTCCGGTGATGTAGCTTGCATCATCAGAGAGTAGGTAACCGACCAAAGATGCTACCTCCTCGGGCCGTCCAACCCGACCGGAGGGAATGCTTTGCGTTATGGAGCTTATCCGCTGTTCACCGGCGCCTCGGAAAATCTCGGTGTCGATGGCTCCTGGTGCTACGACGTTGACCGTTATATTTCGTGACCCAACCTCCCTGACTAAGGCTCTAGCCATCCCGATAAGGCCTGCCTTTGATGCGGCATAATTGAACTGGCCGGGCGATCCCATCAAGGCAACCACCGAGGAGATGTATACAACTCTGCCACGTCTAGCTTTTACCATGCCGGGAAGTACAGCTTTAGTGAGACGATATGTAGAGTAGAGGTTGGTCTGTAGTACTTCGTCAAAATCTTCGTCTTTCATACGAAGTAGAAGTGCATCTTTAGTCATACCAGCGTTGGTCACGAGATGCGTTACCGGGCCGGAGGTCTCAACTGCACTTTCCAGTGCTCTGTCGATATCGTCTTTGTCGGACACGTCACAGCGAAAGGTGTGTAAGGACTCCTGCTCTCTTAGTATAGGGTCCGGATCGGTACTGCGAAATGTCGCTGAAACTGTGTAGTTGAGGCTGATGAGTCTCTCGACAATCGCCCTCCCAATTCCCTTGGTGCCTCCGGTGACTAGGGCATGCCCTTTCTTATCGGTGCTTTCAGACAAGTTGGTCTTCCCATCTCATAACCGCTGATGCCCAGGTCATCCCGGCCCCAAATCCACTAAAGAGAATCAGTTCCCCGGGCTGGATCATCTGCTTTGTTATCGCATCGTGTAAAGCTAGCGGAACCGATCCTGAAGATGTGTTGCCGGTTTTATCCAAAACTATAGCTGTCTTAGCCATATCGATCCCGAGTCTCTCGTTGGCGGCCTCAATAATTCTGATATTGGCTTGATGGGGCACTACAAGTGATATATCACGTGCCTCGACTCCGGCCATTTCCATAGCCTTGTTAGCAGAGTCGACCATCGCTCGCACGGCTCTTTTGAAGACCTCCCTGCCTTCCATTTTCATGTAGCCGCCGTGATCACAGTAGAGAATGGGTTGGGCAGAGCCGTCTATTCCGAGATCCCAGCCAAGGAGGGATGGTGTTTCCGTCGCCTCAAGTACAACGGCGCCCGCTCCGTCTGCGAATAGTACCGCAGTAGAGCGATCGTTTTGATCCGTTATTCTGGATAACGTATCGGAACCGATTACCAACACTCGATGCTGACCTGTAACGATGAGGGAGTTGGCGACTACTAAAGCATAAACGTAGCCTGCACACGCAGCGTTTAGGTCCATAGCTCCGCCCGCCGTACCTATTTTGTCAGAGACAACTGCCGATGTAGCCGGTACGGTTTGATCTGGCGTGGTGGTGGAAAGTATCAGGAAGTCGATGTCGGATGGGGCTAAACCAGCGGACTTAATGGCTTCAATCCCGGCCTCGACCGCTAGTTCGGAGGTGGTCCCCCCCATCCTGCGCTCACGGATGCCTGTTCTTTCAGTGATCCATCTGTCTGAGGTTTCCAGCCTTCGCTCAAAGTCTGCATTCGTAACGACCTGTGTAGGCAGAGCGCTGCCCACGCCAATTATCTTGGACCCCTTGGCCATATATCTACATCTCCTCGCTTTGTAACCACGCTATAGGCTGGCCTGTCGTGACTCTCTCTCCCTCCACCGCTATCATGCTCTGGAGCTTTCCAGAAAACGGTGATCTTACGTCCCTGGATCCGATCGAGCCAACTCGTTGCCCTACAAGTATCGTTGCACCTTGGCCAGTTTTTACTAGCTCTGGATCTGGGGAGAATACTCCTGCGCAATCGGCAACTACAAGACGCTCGGAGGAGTAGAAGCGTTCACCGTGGTGGTAAGTTGCCCACTCGTGCAGAGGACCCTGATCGGCAACCTGTTCAATTAGGAACTCAAGATCCTCGGGCTTTGATACCGACAGAGCTGTTACCTCGGGCATAGAACGTTTGAATAGCCCTGTAAGCACGCCACCAGGACCGACTTCAACTACTAGCTTTGGCGAGCTCTTCCGCAACAACTCCATACTTTGTTTCCAAAGGACGGGCGAACATAGCTGTTCAAGCAGTAGCTCTGGCCACTCAGACGCCTTTGAGTGTTCCCGAGCGTCTACGTTCGATATGACGGGTATGTCGGAATCGTAGAACCGAGTGGCTCCGAGAGCCTTTTTCAATCTGGGTTGTGCTGAATTGATAAGTGGTGTATGGAATCCACCGCCGACTGGAATCTTGATAACTCTTTTAATACCGAAGTCCTTGTGTAGGGCGATGAGCCTATCGATCGCTTCGATGGTTCCAGCAACAACGGTCTGACCATCGGAGTTGTAGTTTGCAATGAAGACACCTTCTCCCGCTGCATCACATAGGCTTAGGACAGACTCGTCTGATGCCCCTAAGACTGCTGCCATTGCACCAGGATTCTCTTCTGCAGCAAGCTGCATCGCCTCGCCACGCTCTGCTACGAGCTTCACTGCTGCATCGAAGGTCATGGCTCCTGCTCCCACTAGGGCGGAGTACTCACCTAGCGAGTGTCCGGCGCAGATCTGAGGCGAGATACCGAGCCGCTCTATCGAGTCGAGTGCAATCATCGACATAAGGAACGTCGATATCTGGGTGTTGCGCGTCATGGAGAGTTCGGCTGAGTCAGCGCTCAGCAATAAGTGGCCCAGATCCCGATTTGCTACCTGTGATGCTTCTTCAACGAGCTCCCATGACGGATGATCTGTCCATGCTTCACCCATCTTCTCACGCTGGGAACCCTGTCCGGGAAATACAAAACAGATCAAATTGACTCCCTCCCCGAGAACCGTCACCTAACTTTACATGACCGTTTCCGACGATCTACTTGCTTCACCGAAATTTATTACGACTTACATTGGTTAGACCGCAGTCGGTTTCTGTTGGTTACAACCATTTGCAATCTTTTTGAGATTTAGATTGGTTCTTATCCTCGACGGACATCGACTGCTCTCTCCTATGTTATGCTTTATCGTGTTGTCCTGCCCGGGTGGTGGAATGGTAGACACGGAGGCCTCAAAAGCCTTTGCTCGAAAGGGCATGCGGGTTCGAGTCCCGCCCCGGGTACTAACCTCGATCATGTCTACTCCGTCTAAAGTCAACTCAGCTCCTACCGATATATCCGAGCAGATGGTTGCCAAAGAGGTTGTCCTTGGTTTGACGACGCTAATCTTGATGGTTCGATCGTGCGCTTGATGTGGAGGTGTGGGCGATGGAGGAAGTTGAGATAGACGAGGGTTCTCGTATCTCCTTATATGTCGTAAGGGAACCTTCGGTGGGTTCGACTAAATCATCGGAACAAGGCGTCATTGATCTGTCTGGGAGCCAGGCCGACCTTATCGTGGTTGGCGAAGTTCTTTACCGTACCAACACCTCCATCTTTGCACTGTTGCGCGATGTTCCAAGAAAACAGATAGTCTCCAAAGAGGCCCGTCTAATCTACTCACTGTTTTCGGAGAGCTATGAATGTCGGGTTCTGGTTAAGCCAGCCGTTGACCTTGGGGAGTTTGGGTTCAACCTTCAGATACTTTCTGAGTGGAGCGTATTAAATCGCAGAGCCTATGTACGTGTTCCGGTGGAGTACTCCGTTACCGTTGAGGCGGTAGAGGGTGACCGGAAGATCTCTAGAGTCCTTCTAACCAAAGATATCTCTAATTCAGGTATTGGAGTTCTGACCCAGGGAACAGATGAGTTTGTAGAAGGAACCTTAGTCCATGTGTCTCTCCATCTTCCAGATGGTGTTCTTGAAGTAGAGGCGTCTGTAGCTTCAGTTCGCACCGGTGTGGTGGGACTGCATTTCAGTCGGCTAAAGCCAGAAGCAGAGCGTCGAATTGGCCGAGCAGTGTTTCAAGCCCAAGTTGCCAAGAAGCGCCTTTTGGTTGAATAAATTACGACGCATTTAGCCAGTGACGGCGAGGGCAGTGCCTAAGGGTTCTGCAAAGACGTGACAATATTGAGTTCTCGAAAGGGGCCGGACCTGTGTGAGGGTATCTAGCAGGCTACGTCTTGGTCGTATGTTCCTGTTATCTGATACTGGACTATAGATATTGATCCGCCGCCAAAGGCCAGTGCGTTACTGCAACTACCCCCGATAACTGGTTCCCAAAGCGGGGTACCTATGGGGAGAATCAGGTCGCCGGTGATACTTGACCAGTAGGTAGATGTGGAGTAGATACCTACGGTCAGTCCTTTTACGCTTTCAAGAAAGTCGACCGCTCCTTGAATCGTCGCTGCATTTGCGGCTGTATTGTACGTCGGATTTGGGGAGCATGCTCCTTGTCCGCCGCCTTCGACGGACCACTGACCGTTTGTAAAAGCTGCACAGTCGTTGCCCTCGACGTCGAGCCACCAAATGGTGGGGAATACCTGAGATGTCTGGGTTGCATAGGTGTAAGAGCTCATCGCTTCTTGGTAGCCCACCTGATAGTAAGGGCATTGGGTAGGTGCTAGTTGTGCTGGGCAAGGTGGTGGAGGCGGTGCATTTGGTGGAGGCGGTACTGTATTGCCCATAAAGATATACCCCTGAGCCGACGCAGAACCGAAGTAGCTAGCCTCCTGGGTGAGGCAGGTGTTATTGAAGAATGGCCCTCCGGAAACCTCATCAATGTAAAACACTCCACCGGTTGCTCCCTGATAGTCTTGACATTGGAAGTTGGACAAGTCGAAACCCTGAGCCCCCGGACTTAGAAGCGTTGAAGTTGGTGGCACCGCAGCCATTCCAACGATCGGTTTGTTTAGTGGATGTCCACCCATGGATCCAAAAAACGGAGCGTTGAAGGAAAAAACTCCGCCATCTGCGGCCACAAGCCAATATCCCCCGGTCTGTGGGTCTGAGGCCATCCCTACTATCGGCTGATTTAGGGGTTGACCACCCATAGAACCATAAAAAGCCGCATCTCCAAAGGTGAAGATTCCGCCATCTGCGGCCACAAGCCAATATCCACGTCCATCAGGAGTTGAAGCCATTCCAACGATCGGTTTGTTTAGTGGATGTCCACCCATGGATCCAAAAAACGGAGCGTTGAAGGAAAAAACTCCGCCATCTGCGGCCACAAGCCAATATCCCCCGGTCTGTGGGTCTGAGGCCATCCCTACTATCGGCTGATTTAGGGGTTGACCACCCATAGAACCATAAAACCGGGACGTTCCAAAGTTGAATATACCCCCGTCAGAGGCAACTTCTGTATAGCCCCCCACGCTAAGGGGATTTGAACTTTGTACAAGGCTTTGATCTCGCAGTTGATAAGAGGCTGCTTTGGTGAGGGAAGTCCATAAAGTTACGACCATAGCAAGCGCAAACACGAAGCGTACAGACACAATCTTCTTCCAGCTACCCATGATAACGTGCTCCCTAACCGCTCAATCTCGCAGACCGATCCAAGCTGCTTGCTTGAGTCCTGTAAATAACCTAGGGCGGTATTACTACGTAATAGATACTTTTACCCCAATTTTTGTAGTAGGCGTTATGTAACATTTCATTATTGGGTCATAGACGGCGAAGATCTATAGCTTGCTAGGAGGACAGCACTAGCTTTAGGTCTCAGCTTGGGGGTGGGGATGATCGCTTTGGTGATAGCGTGCGTAGTCTTGATTTTGCTGACTATAGCGTATGATCGGTACTTTGAGAGCGAGGTTCGTGCTCAAGAGGAGCGCATCAAGCGCCAGAAGGTTATCAAAGATCTGGAGCCAAGGGAAGACTTTGATACGTGGCTAACTGGAGTGCATAGAGACGTCGAAGATAACTTCAAGGGATATACTTATCTTCGTCAACGGATCTCTTCAGAGATTGAAGGTAGCTAGACCCCTCGTTACTACGACCTTTGTGTGAGCGACGTATGTTGAGCTCGTGCTAGCGGTCTATCTGTAAAATAAAGGGGTTGTGTGTTCTCTCTCGACCTATAGTCGTAGTAGGGCCGTGACCAGGCAAAACAGTTATGTCGTCGGGAAGTGGCAGTATCTTTTCTTTCATCGACACCATAAGCTGCTCTAACGATCCACCTGGTAGATCTGTGCGCCCGATTGAGTTCCTAAAGAGATGATCGCCGCTAAATAAAAGAGTCTCATTATCTTCGTTTGTGACCTTCAGACATATGGACCCCTGGGTGTGGCCAGGTGTGTGCAAAACTTCAAAGTCCATGCCTGCACCCTTTATGTGATCTCCATCTGTGACTCCGACGATGTTTTCCGGAGGAGTAAGTGCCACACCGGAAGCTAAAAGGTGTTCCGAGAGCATCGAGCTATTGACCAGTGGGTCCATAAGCATGTGTCTATCGTTGGGATGAATGTGTACTGGGGTGTGGTGTCCTTCTTCAGCCACCGTTGAGGAGATCCCACCGATGTGATCTACGTGTCCATGGGTGGCTATGACTGCAACAGCCTTCATGTTTCGCTGTCGCAGCTCATCCACGATGGTGTTAGGGTCTGGAGGTACGTCGATTAGCACGCATTCGCTACCGTCTTGCGAGATTATCCAGCAGTTGGTTTGAGCCACCCATAGCGGAAGTCCCACTACGATCATACGTACTCCTTTTGTTGTGCCAAGTCTCTTTACTCAAAGATACTAGAGCAATGGGTCGGGGGAGCTGATGTGTGGTAGTTGAGAGTCTCTAAGGGAGTGTGGTAAATGCCAGTCAGGGTTTTGTTGGCAGAAGATGAAGCCATTGTTCGTCTGGACCTCAAAGAGATGCTAAGGGTAGAGGGTTACGACGTTGTCGGTGACTTTGGTGCAGGGGATGAGGCGCTAAAGTTTGCCATGGAGCAAAAACCTGATATAGCAGTCCTAGATGTGAAGATGCCAGGTATGGACGGGATCGAAGTGGCGAAGATCTTACGTAAGGAGAAGATCTGTGCCACCTTGATTCTTACTGCATTCTCTCAACGTTCGTTGGTGGAGGCTGCTAGAGAAGCTGGTGTTATGGCGTATCTTGTGAAACCATTTCAAGCATCGGAGCTAGTTCCCTCTATCGAGCTTGCCATTGCGCGTTACAACGAAGCTATAGCCTTGGAGGAAGAGCTCGACCTTGTACGTGACGAAAAGACGGCCCTAGAGTTTGCGGTTGAAACTCGCAAGGCGCTTGACCGTGCTAAGGGCAAGCTAATGGAGGCTTACGCGCTGACCGAGCCACAGGCCTTTAGGTTTATTCAAAAGACCGCTATGGATCGCAGGTTATCTATGAGAGAGGTGGCGAACGCAGTTATTGACGGAGAGTTGGTGCCGAGCGAAACGGCCGACCGCTAAAGGGTAAAGCGACAGCTTTAGGCAAGATTTTCCCGTGAAGAGTCCCTGGAGTTTTCCTTTGATCTTTGCAGTAGACGGCGTGCCTCGTGCAGACGAGACTTTACAGTTTGGACCTTGATGCCTAGTATCTCTGCAGCTTCAGCGTAAGAAAAGCCCTCTCCGCCAACTAGTAACAACACCTCTTTTTGTTCTTTACTAAGGACGGTAAGATCAATGGCAAGATCAGACTGCGAGATTGGGAAGATCTCTCCTGTACCTTGGGCTTCAGTTGCGACGGCGGCAATGTTGCGAAGTTGTTTTGAGTGGGACCTCAGTGCGTCGGTGCAACTTCTGTAGGCTAACGTGAAAAGGAAGGCCTTTGCATCAAAGTCAGAGTTGTATGAGCCTTTAGCTCTCCACAGCCTAAGGTAGATATCTTGTACCACGTCCTCGACCATGTCTCTTGGAACCATTCCTAAAACGTAGGAGAATACCATTGCCCTGGTATTTCGCACGAACTCTTCAAACGCAAGGACGTCGCCTTTGGAGGCATCCACTAGAAGCTCCCTCAGGCTGTCGTCGTGATTATCCCGGAAACCTCCAGCTGCCATATCCTCAAGTCTAAATTGCTTCCAACTTTTTGAGTACTTCCAGCGAATGCCATATCGGTGAGAACAACTAGTTGCGAAAGCTTTTGTGAAAGTTTCGATGCGTTCTTGGACGCTGAAGACTCTATGCCTTGGAGTGACTTTGATCGCCATCTTTCGGTGTGTCCAGTTTGCCGAGAGTACGTCTTCACGTCACTTGAGGCGCAAGTGGGTATGATGCAGCTCAGAAAGCGAGGCCTGGTAGTCGAGTCATCCGCTCCGCTTAGATCTGTACTTTACGCGGTGGAGAGGAAGAGTTTCAGATGGACAGCGATGATGTTCGGTGTCGTCTCAACTCTTCTAGATATCTACGTGGTCAAGACTACCCTCGGGTCAGTGAAGAACGGAGCCTCGCTGCTTGGTGCAGCTCTGGTAGCGCTTTTGGTGTTAGCGTCTTTATTTTGGTTCGGCTTTTATGTGCAGCGCTTCGCTGTGCTTGCTAGATCCATTCTCAGGCTAGGGCTTGCGCTTATCGCAATACTGTTAGTTGCGACTTATGTATCTGGGGAGTTCCTATCTTTGAACCTCCTCGTCGAGACAGTTGCACTATCTATGAGTTATATCGGCTCTGATTTACTGGTTAGATCGATGAGCCAATCTCAATCGAAGGCTGTAACGAAAGAAATTGTAAGAGTGGTGTCAGAGTCCCCAATAACGAGGTGGAGGTATCGGGTGGCCATGGCGCTGGTGGTTCTGGCTCCGATTTTGATTACCTCTTCGATAGCGAAGGTCGAAGCCTCAAGCGCTTACAGCCACCATAGCTTGGTTGCTGTAACAGCTTCAAAGACAGTAGCTGCCTTGCCCTGTAGCCCATTGGAGCGCAAGGTGGACGCTACCTTCAAGGTCACACTCTGACCTGTTGGATTTGTTTGGTATGGTTTTAGTCTGTATTGAGAAAGGAAGTAAAGACAATGCCAGGAATGGGTTCATCTGCCCAAGACTACGGCGTACTGGCGTCTTCGCTATATTCGTTGTTGCTGCTTAGTGCGGTAGCTGCCTTGGGTCTTGTTGTGATACTAGGGATTACAACCTCTCTATTCGGTGTGAGTTTCAAAGGGCGTTTTGATCGTTTCTTTGACGGCAGGCCGTGGATGAATGGAGAAGACCTCTCTACCTCTCCTAGGGCACATTTCATACGGATCGGCTTTGGAGTTCTCTGGGTTGTAGATGGACTGTTCCAACTAAGGCCCGATATGCCCGGTGGATTCATATCCCAAGTTGCGCAACCTGCGTTGCAAGGAGCTCCCTCCTTTATTGTATCTATTGCTAACGTGTTTCTAAATATTTGGAACGCGCACCCAATCAGGGTTGACCTAGCCACTGCGTGGATACAGCTAGCGATCGGAATTGGTCTTTTGACGCTCTCAAGGGGGGTGCTTAGAAGAGGCGTCTTATACGTCTCGCTCATATGGTCTTTGATCGTCTTTGTAGTGGGTAACGGTGCTGGAGTGTTTTACCATGGTGCGGCGTTCGTAACCGGTGCCCCCGCTGCGATTCTGATCTACGGCTTTGCGGCTATCTACCTCCTGGCCGCCGAGTCTGGACGACCGTGGGTCAAAGACGCTCGAGTCGTGGCTTATTTCTCGGCTGCCTTTCTTTTAGTCGGTGGTGTGCTACAGGCTCTTCCAAGTGAAGGGTACTGGAAACCGGGTGGGTTGTCGTCGATGATGTCGCAGATGGCCCAGGCCAATCAGCCAGGCTTTGCCTCATTCGGAGTTAAAGAGTTCGCCTCGTTGGCTTCAGCCTCTCCTATCGTTGCTAACTCGATGCTCGTGGTGTTGCCGATCGCCTCAGCCCTTTTGCTTTATGTGCTTCCAAAGTCGAAGGTCTCTTCTATCTCTGCGTCGGTGGTGATGTTTTTCGGATGGTGGGTCGGGATGGACTTCGGTGTGTTTTCATCGACGGCTACGGACTTCAACTCGGGCCTTCCATTCATCGTGCTAGCCCTATCTTTGCTTCGAAGCGCCGAGGCTGTGGCGGTCGATCGAGCAAGCGTTCCCCTTGAGAGGGAGGTATTGGAGGGTCCGTTCTCGAAGATAAAGGGGTTTGTTGCGGGACTGCCACTAACCGGTCTTTTACTTTCTTTGGGTATAGTCGCCGTAGCGGTGCCTGGCCCCACCTCAGACGCAATGGCCCAGGTGGACTCCGCTGGTGTACAGCCACTACAGCAGACGCCGGCTCCTGGATTTTCTCTTACCAACTACAACGGCCAGAAGGTATCGCTTTCGTCATTTAGGGGACGACCGGTGATCCTAACGTTCCTTGATCCGGTGTGCTACGACTCCTGCCCGCTCATAGCACAGGAGATGGTTGCTGCCGACTCTGAGTTTGGCTCTAGGGCGTCGAACGTAGCTCTTGTCGCCGTGGTAGCGGATCCGGTTTTTCACTCTGTCGCAGACACCTCGGCGTTTGTTGTCTCTCATAGTCTCTCTAAGTACAAGAACTTTTACTTCCTAACAGGTAGTGATGCCCAGTTGCAAAAGATCTGGAACGGTTATGAGGTCACGGTGGTAACGCCGAGAGAGGGCATGGTGCTTCACTCGCAGCTGCTGTACTTTATAAATCCAAAGGGTCAAGAGGTATCGGTTCTTGAAGATACAGCCAATGAGCAGTTGACGACTAGCTACGTGTCTTTGATCTACAAGGCGGCGCAGCCAATCGTCGGTTAGGGCAGAGTGATTCTGCGTATGGTTAGTGAGTGTTATCTTTGGGAAATCTATTCAGTAGTTAGAAAGCGAACAGTATTTACGTGTCAAGCAATAACTCTTGCGGGCTGGCTCTAGTGAGATCATGGAGGAGGTTTGAGAACAAGGGGAAAACTACTAAGGTTTCGGCGCCGGCCTTAGCAGTTTTAGCCTCCTTGGCGCTTACAAGTTGTCAAAGCTCTCCAGCTTTACCTTCTTCACCTGCGGAGCTGTCTTCGTCTTTATCCACCAGCCAAAGTGTTCTTAGCAATGCGATTCAGTACTCTCCCAGCGAGATGGTCCTGACTGGAAGATCTGGTCCTTACTGGGCTCTCGTGGGGTTTAATACCCAGACTCATCAGACCCAGTTCATAACTCCGCCTGGGGTAAGCACTCGTGGAGGGATTGCGGTCGCTGCAAACGGAGATGGTTATTTGGTTGCGGGGGTGCACGCATATCAGTCTATGCTACTCTCTCCTATCTTCGTGTCCTCGACTGTTGGTAAGACTTGGTCGACGGCGGAGCTAGGGTTTCCTATGGCGCCCATCACGAGCCCTATAGCTGTTACCAGTCGTGGTATCTACGTAGCTGTTGCCAAAAAGAACGGATCTGACTCCGTCGTGCGAGCTTCTTTGCCGCTGCAGGGAGGATTTAGCGCAGTTCCAACTCCTCCTGGAATGTACAAGGTTGAAGATCTTTTGGGATTTGGCTCTGGTGTTATCGCTATCTACCGAGGATCGGGATCTAGTACAACCTATGAGGCCTCGTACTCTTCGTCAAGTGGAACTTGGACTAGCTACGGAACGGTCTCACCTCTACTTAGGGGTGTCACTCTTTTGACCTCATCGGGGGAGGTGGCCGCGACCTGTACTCCAAGCGGATCGTCTTCGGACTCTGAGGTTGTAACCACTCGGGTATTTGGCGACGGATACAACCCTTCCTCGCCAATAGTACAAACCACAAATGTAGTGCCGAGTCAGTTTATTGGGTGCACTCCGAGTCAGGTGCAGCCCTTGGTCGCTATCTCGATATTGTCGAAGGGTTCCGATGGACACATCGACATAACTGAACTTCCGCGTGCTGGCTCTAACGCGCCGCTTGAGTCTTTTTCTGTGCCAGCGGTCTCGATGTCTAATGTGTTGCCTGTCTCCTTCGGGAGCGACCTGTTTTTGTACTCAGGTACTCCGAACCAGGTAGAGCTAAGGGATTTGAGTGCTAGATCGAATTTCTCTGGCACGATCAATGGAGTATTGGCCTATGTATTTAAGCAGACCAGAGCCAACTAAGTTGACCACTAAGGCGTGCAGAGGTGAGGCTGTGATGAGAGAGATATCCGACAATTACCGCGACGAGGAACTAAATTTTATACTAGGGAGTGGTATTCGTGCCTGATATGAATATGTCGGCGGTATCGTCGCACGCTGGGTTTGTGGTCAAGTACCTTCTATCCAACTGGTCGTTGGATCTGATAATAACGCTGCCGTTTATCATCGTTCCTTCACTTCTATACTTCAGGGGTCTAAAGGTCGCCTACAGGGATCAAAGTGAGGGTAGGCCTCTGTCTGTAGGTGCAGACACCCAAAGTGTCATTATGTTCATGATCGGCATGTTCTTAATGTCGGTATCTTTTTTTACTCCGGTGATGTACTGGTCGATGGTGTATCTTTACATGCACATGTTGATCCATGTTCTCGTGATGATTGCCGTCCCCCCTTTTATCGTTGGCTCGAAGCCTTGGCAAATTATGAGACTTGGCGTTCCAAATCGGCTTGACGGAGCGATGGACAAGTTGGCAACGATCGTGTCTCTTGAAGGTCCTTTGGCTTCGATTATGAGGTTTCTTACCAATCCGCTTCTCGCCCTGATCTACTTCATAGCTGTGATGTGGGTGTGGTTTTATCCCCCTTTGATGACCTACGCCGTTACGAACGAATACGTCATGGACCTTATGCACTTCACCTTCATAACGGCTGGGATCGGTCTATTTGTGCATCTCATCGATAATCCACCTTTCCCAAAGAGGGTAGGAAACCCCGTTATCCGGCTTGGTATGATCCTCGTTGGCACATACTCGTCCTTCATGTTGGCTATGTTGCTCGGACTTTCTTCAGGTCCTTGGTTTTCGGTATACTCCCATATTCCAGGGAAGACTCTAAGTGCAATGGCTGACCAGCAGATTGCCGCTTCAGTGCTTTGGGTTTTGTGTATGGAGCCCTTTGTGTATACAGCTTATTACAACATCAAACTATGGATGTCTCAGTCTGACGCAGGCGAGTACAACGAACCTACCCCATGGCTGAAGCGGATCAAGCGGCCGGTTGTGGTGCCTCCTGGATCACAGAACTAACTGTTGAAAGATCTATGTGGCAGATTTTGGCTTTGCAGGTAACCGTGGTACCTTTAAGTCATGTGATGCCGGGATCCGAAGGTTCTTTCACTGTCGGAAGCAGGAGTGTGAAACGTGTATAACCTCTATCTGTTGGCGCAGATGAGCATGGGTCCATCTAAGTCCATGATGTTCCCTCGGTTTTCTTGGGGGGCGATGCTGAGCTCGTGGAGTTGGTCGCCATTTTCTATGTTTATTCTCGTTCTCGTAGTGCTGGTGGGCATCTGGTATCTAAAAAGTGTAAGAGAGCTTAGAACGAGAGGGGTTCACTGGAAGACCTCAAGAACGGTGAATTTCCTCATCGGTCTATTGACCGTTGATATAGCGCTACAGTCCCCTATAGCTACACTTGCGGGTTCGTCATTTTCTGTTCATGTTACTCAGCACATGATTCTCATGGCGCTGTCCCCGCCCTTGTTGGCGCTCGGGGCACCGAGCACATTGTTGCTTCAGACCTCTTCAAGAAAGACAAAGAGCCGTTGGTTATCTGTCCTGCACTCTAAACCCTTTCTCCTTATATCAAATCCTCTCAGTGCTTGGACTTTGTACTACGGTGTGATGTACGTGTTTTTTCTCACGCCCCTCATCAACATTGCAATGTTGCATATGTGGCTGATGGATCTAATCAACCTGGGGTTTTTGTTTGGTGCGACGCTGTTTTGGTGGCCACTTGTGAGCCCGGACCCAATTGTAAGGTGGAAGATGGGATTCGGTATGAAGTTTCTTGCGCTGGTTCTTGGCGTACCCTTTGATACCTTCTTAGGTATTGCGCTTATGAGCGCCTCCACGCCAGTTGCATCTATGTACTCTCTAGGTACTACGCATGCTGGCGGTGCGTTGCTTTGGGGTCTAAGTGAGTTCTCAATAGTCGGGGGTATAGTTCCAATCTTTTTCCAGTGGTTCTCGGCAGAGGAGAGGGAGGCTCAAAGGTTAGACCGCAGATACGAGGAAGTATCTAGCTCTGATACTTTGGCCAACGGAGGTGAGCTATAACGAGGTTCCCTCGCCTGCAACTTGTGGTTGTGACCTTAGTTTCAGATGCCAATGCTCTTTGTTGCTATCTCCTAAGAACCCCTGCGGCGTCGGCTATGGAGACCACGACGATTGCAAAGTAGAAGATATAAGAGGCGATAACGATCGCCTTTGGAAATACGGATCTTCTTTTTGTGGTCCAATAGATCATCGATACCCCAAAGAGAGCGAGAATGAGCGGCAGTAGGGTGTTCATGATAGCTACGTTAGCTACCTGTGAGTAGACTTGGAACGTGAAGCTACATATCTTTTCACTGTCTTGTGTATTCAGAGGCCTGGAATAAGGATACTTTGTTGGACACCTGCCTGCTCGTTGATGGTTACTCTCTGGCGTTCAGAGCCTTTTATGCGCTTCCTCAAACGCTGACAAACTCCTCTGGCCAACCCACTAACGCTCTTCATGGTTTTTCTAAGATGCTTGCAACCCTAATCGAACGTTACAGACCGGACTACCTCGCAGTTGCACTGGACTTTCCAGCCCCGACATTTAGAGACGAACTACTTGCGACCTATAAGGGGCAACGACCCACGACACCAGAGGCACTCAAAGCCCAGCTCGAGATATTGCGTCCACTTATCGCAAGCCTTGGTGTGAAGGTAGTTGAACAGCAGGGGTACGAGGCTGATGACGTGGTGGCAACGCTGGCTACGCTTGCGCGTGATCGCGCCATAAAGTCATTTATTGTGACTGGGGACAGAGACTCCTTCCAACTCGTCGAAGATCCTTTGGTAGCGGTACTTTACAACCGCCGGGGAGTCAGTGAGATCGATCTCATGGATGAATCAGCCGTGGAGAAAAAGACTGGAGTCCCGCCAAGGCTGTACCCACATCTTGCTGCTTTACGAGGGGACCCCTCTGATAACCTGCCCGGCGTTCCAGGTATTGGCGAAAAAACGGCTGCGAAACTAGTCCAGACCTATGGGTCGGTGCAAGAGGTTTACAGGAACCTTGATGCTTTACCTGAAAAACAGAGGCAGGCTCTATCTACCTGCAAGGATCAGGTGGATCTGAACCTAAAGATGACGATGATGGTAAGGGATGTACCGCTCTCGGAGACCATGGATGACTTACGGATTGCGGAATGGAACCCGCAAATGGCCGAGGCAACCTTTATCGGACTGGATCTACGAAGTGCATATACTGCATTTCGCAAAGCTTTCACACAGCGACCAACGAATGTGGACGACGATCTATTTCAAGATACCACTGCAAGGGGCGCCAGAGTTGAAATTCCCACTCTTTTACCCGTATCAATAGGGCAACTTGAGTTCGATGAATCTGTTCCCACCTTGGACTACTCGCTAGGGAGTGGATCGCGCGATGAACTCGAATACCTGGCCGTTGCGAATGGTAGGAACTTCGCAGTTCTCAAAGCGGATAAGGAAGGATTTGTCGAGGAGCTTAGAGAGCTCATAGGGAAGTTGAAGGGTCGAGCCGTAGGGGGTATCTCGCTTAAGTCCTTGTTGCGTGCCTTGGGAATGATGGGCTTGGGTGAGGTGGACGTAGTCATGGACTGTGCCTTAGCGGAGTATCTCATAGATCCTGGATCTCGGTCTCTTGACCTTGACTCTATCTCTTGGCGGTATCTGAACATATCTGCGAGTCAAGGGTCGGAGGAGTCAAACCTTCTCCAAGGCGTCTCCGAGCATTCGTCGGAGAAGCTCCAACGCCGCCTAGAGGTTTTGGCAGCTCTAGCAGAACCTCTTAGACAACGGCTTACTGATGGTGGACTTATGGAGCTGTTTGAAAGCGTCGAGGTGCCCCTTTCCAAAGTGCTTGCCCGTATGGAGGTGAGAGGGGTGTTGGTAGACGTTTCAGTGCTTAGGTCGCTGAACTTTGATCTCCAAAGAGAGAGCGCTGAGCTTTTGGATAGGATTCGCAGTCTCACTCGGCCGGATCTCAATCCTAACTCGCCTCAGCAACTCGCTAAAGTACTCTTCGAAGACCTAAAGCTTCCAGCAGGCAAGAAGACTAAGACGGGTTATTCGACCGATGCTAAAGTCCTTGAAAAGCTCCGAGGAGTTCATCCCGTCGTGGAGTTGATACTTTCCTACAGGGAGGTTGACAAGCTTCGGTCGACCTTTGCAGAAGGACTTTTAGCGGAGGTGCGTGATGATGGACGTATCCACGCCACGTTCTCCCAGACAGTGGCAAGAACAGGACGCATCTCATCAGAGTCACCCAATTTGCACAACATACCGATAAGAAGCGAGAGAGGGAGACTGTTTCGGGACGTCTTTGTGGCGCCTGAAGGTTCGGTGCTTGTAGTAGCTGACTACTCTCAGATTGAGTTGAGAGTGATCGCTCATCTGTCACATGATGAAAGCCTCATCGCTGCGCTGACCTCTGATCACGATGTACACTCTGAGACTGCTTCCATGGTGTTTCAAGTACCTATCGATGCCGTCACTGCTGAACAGAGAAGTAAGGCGAAGATGGTTGCGTACGGTCTTGCTTATGGTATGGAGGCGTACGGTCTTGCTCAACGTCTAAATATCTCGACTTTGGAGGCGGAGGATATTCTTCAATCTTTTTTCTCGGCGTTCCCGAAGGTGAAGTCCTACACCGAGAGATCCGTTGCAGAGGCAAGGTCGCTGGGGTATACCAAGACGCTACTGGGTAGACGCCGTTACTTCCCAGACCTAAACTCGGCTAATCGGTCCTTGCGACTAGCAGCTGAACGACAGGCGATGAACGCTGGTATCCAGGGCCTAGCTGCGGATATCTTCAAGGTGGCGCTGCTACGAATTGAAGAGAGGCTTAGCGACAAAGAGGCACAGTTGGTTCTGCAGATCCATGACGAGGTGGTCGTCGAGAGCAAAGAAAGTATCGCTGCTGAGGTCGCTGAAATCGTCGAAGACGCAATGAGCAACGCAATGAAACTTGTGGTACCCCTTGTTGTAAACGTTGGTATCGGAAAGAGATGGTCTGACGCTAAGTAAAGGAGTGGGGCGTGCTGTCGATTCGCTCCCGTGCATCAGTTTTAGGTGGGGTTTTCACCTCTCGAGAGGCAAGTCGGTCATCCTTGCATAAACGATCGGTAAATAGTTGATAGCAAAGACTAGTTTTGATCGTTTCTCTCTTTGGATACGGTAACATAGTTGCATGTTCTCGTCTATACCTTCAGGCGAGCGACATACAGTCTAGGAAAGAAGGCTCTAAGAAATATGACCGAAATATCATCCCCAGCAGAGACTGCAGAGGGTGTATCAACTACTGAGGAGATCAACTCCCAAACCTCACCTATCGTTCTCGATGATCTCGACGGACTCTCGTTCGATGAAGCTATCGAAGGCACGATCATCAGCTTTGAGGACGGCGACCTTGTCAGAGGCAAGGTAGTTAAAGTCGACAAAGATGAAGTTCTGCTGGATATAGGATTTAAGTCCGAGGGAGTAATTCCCGCCAAAGAACTCTCAATACGCAGGGACGTAGATCCGTCTGAGATCGTCTCAGTCGGAGATGAGATTGAGGCGCTCGTCCTTCAAAAAGAGGATAAAGAAGGAAGACTGATTTTATCCAAGAAACGCGCTCAGTATGAGCGCGCTTGGGGTGAGATTGAGGCTGTCAAAGAACGTGACGGTGTGGTAAAAGGTGTTGTAATCGAGGTCGTCAAGGGCGGACTCATAGTTGACATCGGACTACGAGGCTTTCTGCCAGCGTCTTTGGTGGAGCTCAGGCGAGTTAGAGATCTGGCTCCTTACATCGGCAAGACGGTCGAGGCAAAGATCATAGAGCTGGACAAGAACAGGAACAACGTTGTTTTGTCCCGCAGAGCTTTCTTGGAAGAGAATCAAAAAGAACAGCGTGAGGAGTTTCTTGACAATCTGCGCCCCGGTGATGTTCGCAAGGGCGTTGTCTCTTCAATAGTAAACTTTGGAGTATTCGTGGACCTTGGAGGCATGGACGGTCTGGTCCATGTCTCAGAGCTTTCCTGGAAGCACGTTGATCATCCGTCATCTGTGGTGCAAGTGGGTGATGAGGTGTCAGTGCTGGTTCTCGACGTCGACCACTCAAAAGAGCGGATCTCGCTTTCTCTCAAAGCCACTCAAAGCGATCCATGGCAGGAGTTTGCAGATGCCCACAAGGTTGGTGAACTGGTCTACGGCAGGGTGACCAAGATAGTTCCCTTTGGTTGCTTTATTCAGGTTGCTGATGGTATCGAAGGTCTGGTGCACATCTCTGAGATGGCACTTCACCACGTTGATCTCCCTGAAAGAGTGGTATCACCTGGAGAAGAGCTATGGGTAAAGATTATCGATATCGACCTCCAGCGACGAAGGATCTCCCTATCTATCAAGCAGGCCGCCGAAGGCGGGGAGGTCGCTGCAGAGTATCAAGAGGCCTTTGGAGAGCATAACTACGACGAGTATGGAAACTACATTGGCCCCTACGCAGTGGCAGACTTTACTCCAGAGACAGAGTCGCAGGCGGCTTGGGCAGAGTACGTTGCGGAAACCTTTGGAGCTGTAGCCGGTGGCGATGACGATGCCGAGGGTGTAGGTTCCGAGGAAGGACATGACTCAGGCGAGTAGTTAGATTCCAATTCCTATGGTTCGTCCAAGGGCTGTGCTCTTTTGAGCATGGCCCTTGTTGTCGTTTGGGGATCGAACGCGTGCTAAAGAATGCCTGGTTAGCGAGGGTGATTGTCAACGTAGAGTCTCTATAGCGCTAGGGTCTATGTTTATGTTGGTGGTTGGCTTGACGGGTGGAATCGGTTCAGGAAAGTCAGCGGTATCCTCTATGCTCAGTCAGTACCCAGAGGTAGCGGTGATCGATACCGATCTGGTCGCCAGAGAGGTGGTCGAACCAGGGAGCAAAGGGTTGTCTATGGTGGCAGATAACTTTGGAAGCGAGGTTATCTCCTTCGATGAAACCCTTGATAGGCAGAGGTTAGGCTCTATCGTGTTCAGGGATCCAAAGAGGCTAGAGCTATTGAACTCGATTCTGCACCCTCTTATATTTGAGGTAGTAACGCAGCGCCTTAGTGAAATAAAGCAAAGCTCAAGATACGAAATCGTTCTCTTGGTGGTTCCTTTACTCGTTGAGACAGGGTTGAATCGTTACCCATTAGATAAGGTCGTCGTAGTAGATGCGCCGATCGCTACTGCGATTGAAAGGCTCGTCAGGGACCGGAAGATGGATAGATCAGAGGCGATAGAGCGGATCTCAAGACAAGCGAGCCGAGAGGAGAGGCTCCAGGTGGCTGACTATGTGGTGGAGAACTCCAGCACCTATAGTGACCTAGAGGAGCAGGTGAAGGTATTGTATGGCTGGCTCAAGGAATGTGCTAATCCTAAAACATCTGGGTAGGATCTAAGTATGCCTCCGTTTAAGGTTCACTCTCCCTACTCTCCCGCTGGTGACCAGCCTAAAGCTATCGAAGCCCTAGCGAATGGGATCCACAGGGGTGACCGTTTTCAAACGCTTTTGGGAATCACTGGCTCCGGCAAAAGTGCGACTGTAGCATGGCTTATCGAAAAGGTGCAAAAACCAACGTTGGTGATCGCTCCTAATAAGTCTCTGGCTGCCCAACTTGCATCGGAGTACCGTGAGTTCTTCCCAGAGAACAGGGTGGAATACTTCGTCTCCTACTACGACTACTACCAGCCTGAGGCTTATCTACCGACTTCGGACATATACATAGAAAAAGACGCGACCATCAACGACGAGATCGATCGTCTCCGACACTCAGCTACTTCTGCGTTGCTCACTCGACAAGACACTATCGTAGTTGCCTCCGTCTCGTGCATATACGGACTGGGATCGCCGGAAGAGTATCGTAAGCAGATAGTGCCCCTCCGAGTAGGGGAGGAGTTCGAGATTCCAAAGGTTCTTTCAGCTTTGGTATCGATCAACTATGAACGTAACGATATGAATCTAATTCGGGGGAAGTTCCGCCTCCGGGGAGATACCTTGGAGGTCCATCCTTCCTACGAGGAGACTGCTTTACGTATCGAGTTCTTTGGGGATACGATAGAGCGTATCGTACGCTTTGACGTCCTTACAGGTGATATTCTCGGTGAACTCGAGGAGTTCGTGGTTTTTCCGGCTACGCACTACCTAGCTTCACAAGATCGTATGAAACTGGCAGTAGCTTCTATAGAGGACGAACTGGGTGAACGTCTGCGAGAACTCGAGTCTCTTGGTAAGGCGCTTGAGGCTCAGAGGCTTAGAATGCGCACTCAGTTCGATCTTGAGATGCTTCAAGAGGTGGGGACTTGTAGCGGAATTGAGAACTACTCAAGACATCTAGATGGGAGGGCCCCTGGAGAACCACCTTTTACACTTTTGGACTTCTTCCCCAAAGACTATCTTCTAATAATCGATGAGTCACACGTGGCTATTCCTCAGATTCATGGTCAATACGCAGGTGACCGGTCTAGGAAAGAGACCCTCGTTGAGTTTGGCTTCCGGCTTCCTTCAGCGCTCGATAACCGTCCGTTGCGCTTTGATGAGTTCTACGAGCGTATAAATCAGTGTGTCTTCCTGTCGGCTACTCCTTCTAGGTATGAGATAGAGGTGTCAAGCCAAGTAGTCGAACAGATCGTAAGACCTACGGGTCTTTTGGATCCAAAGGTTGAGGTTCGCCCCACAGAAGGCCAGATAGACGATCTCATCAAAGAAGCAACTACACGGATCGCAAAAGGCGATAGGGTCCTAGTCACGACACTCACCAAGAAGATGGCCGAAGACCTTACCGATTACCTGATGGAGCTTGGTCTAAAGGTTAGGTATCTGCATTCAAACGTCGACACCTTAGAGAGAATCGAGATTCTCAGAGATCTGCGGGTCGGAGAGTTTGACATCTTGGTAGGGATCAACCTCTTAAGAGAGGGTCTGGACCTCCCGGAGGTCTCTATGGTGGCGATTCTTGACGCAGACAAAGAAGGCTTTCTCAGGTCGGAGACTTCGCTGATTCAGACGATCGGGCGGGCAGCGAGAAATGTGGATGGTTTTGTCGTACTGTACGCAGATAGGGTTACGGACTCCATGAGGCGTGCGATTAGCGAGACGAACCGTCGGCGTGCCCTGCAAGAAAGTTATAACAGGCAGCACGGGATCGATCCCAAGACCATCCGTAAAGCCGTCTCGGACATTTTGGATCAGCTTCGACCTGACCGTACGACCGTTCCCAACCTTAAGACCTCTAAGGTGATCAAAAAGTACGGTAACCTCGGAAGTGACGAACTCTCTGGCCTCATCCGCACCTTGGAGGAGGAGATGCATCAAGCATCGGCTGATCTTAGGTTTGAATACGCCGCTAAGCTGAGAGATGAGATAAAGGAACTTACGGCTATGTTCTCCGACTCCAGATAGGACGTCGATCTCATACATTGAAGGGCTCAATGGGTGCCCACTACCTTGCTTACTCATCTGTTCTTTGAACAAGGATGTCTCTTGGGGCCCGATGTAAGACTGATAGCGAAGTTGGTGATTTTGTTGAATATTGATGCCGTGCGTGTGCGTGGTGCTTTGTCCGTTGGAGTTAGGTTGCCCGAGGAGATAGCGAAGAAGACGCTAACCAAACTCTCATATAGGAAATTGGAAGCGCTAAATTCAAAGGGTCCACTCTTGGCACTCTCCCTTAGCATATTGACTCTAGTTGTCCTGGGGGCTATTGAAAACTTGGGAATATCGACCGCTATGCCCATCGTGGAGCGGCAGTTTGGCCATGTGGAACTCTATGGCTGGGTATTTGCAGCATACAGCCTTTCATCCCTATTTGGGGGTGCATTTTTTGCAGTCGTTGGCGACCGATACTCGCTACGAAGGGGACTGCAGTTAGCGGTTGGAGTCTTTGCTTTAGGCCTGCTTTTAGGAGGAGTCTCGATCTCTATGGCGACCCTCGTGGGCGCCCGCGTGGTTCAGGGCTTTGGATTTGGGGGCTTCGCAGTCCTGCCTTATACGATGATTAGTCGGTACTTTGAAGCACATCAAAAGGGTAAGATGCTTGCGGCCATGGCAAGCGCATGGATAGTGCCGTCTTTGTTTATCCCGCCGATCGCCGGCATGATATCTCAGTCGATCGGTTGGAGGTATGTCTTTATTGGTGTAGTCCCAATCGCAGCGATCGCCGGACTATTCGCAGACTCAGCGGTGCGTAAGATCGATAGAGACAATCGAAGTCAAGGCCAGCGTCCTGCGTTGAGCGAAGTGCTGAGTAGATCCCTAGCTGGTCTGGGTACTGCTATCTCAATAGGACTCATAATTGTGTCCATGTCTATGCATGGAAAGACGGCTGGGAGGTTCACGTTGGTCTTTGGCGTGGTCTTGTTCGTGTTTTCGGTAGTTCGACTTTTGCTGAAGGCCACTTTTTATCGAAGGGTTGACTCTGTGTTGATTCTCCTTGCACGAGGTCTCTCGAGTTTTGCGTTCTTTGGTATCGAGTCCTTTCTTCCCTTCGTGCTCTTTAGCGTCAAGAAAATGCCTCTTACCGAAGCAGGTCTGGTTCTCACGGCCTCCTCGTTCTCCTGGAGTGCCGGGTCATGGTTTCAAGCCCGAAGCAAGGTACTTAGAAGCTTCAAGGTAAAGGTATCTTTGGGGGTATCCGTTTTTATATTTAGCCTCGGAATGCTCTGGATCGATCTAAGTGTAACTTATGCTCCGGGATGGGTAAGTGTTGTTGCGTGGTTCGTTGCTGGGGCTGGACTCGGTGTTGTGTATCCTTCTGTTACCCTCGCTGGACTCGCTTCGGCGAAGCAAGGAAGCGATTCGCAGATGTCTTCTTTGCTGCAGATTTTTGATACAGGAGGATTTGCCGTTGCAACTGGAGTCATCGGTGCCCTACTGTCCAAGGGTGCAGTGACCGCACATTTAGATCTCAGGGTAGTTCGCTACGCTTCCAACTTCGAAGAGGCGATATTGGTGGCGGCGTTTGTGGCGACTGGAGCTGTACTATCTGTTCTTGCAGGACGGTTTCGTTTCCTTGGTGCCTCTTCGTAAACGTTTAGACTTTGCCTTCCAAGCTGCGTTGAGGAAGTTTTCGGAAGAGTTGTGATGTAAGTATCTAGGATCAAATAAAGAACTCAAAGATTAAGAGGTCTCGCTAGGAGTAGATGTAGTTGCCTGAAAAGATTTACGTAAAAGGGGCTCGGGAGCACAATCTAAAAGATATAGACGTTGAGATTCCTAGAGACAAGCTGTCCGTATTTACCGGCCTCTCCGGCTCTGGAAAGTCTTCTTTAGCCTTCGATACTATCTTTGCGGAAGGTCAAAGACGCTACGTTGAGTCTCTGTCTGCCTACGCCCGTCAGTTTCTTGGTCTAATGGAAAAGCCCGACGTTGACTTCATAGACGGCCTGTCTCCGGCGATATCGATCGACCAAAAGTCGACCTCGAAGAACCCGAGGTCGACGGTGGGAACGGTGACTGAGATATACGACTATCTAAGGCTGCTCTACGCCCGTGTTGGCATCCCACACTGTCCGAACTGTAAAGCAGAGGTCTACCGCCAGACTCCCCAAGAGATCGTCGATAGAGTTCTGGGGCTTGAAGAAAGGACCCGGGCCCTGATCGTTGCGCCGATAGTCAGGGGACGAAAAGGGGAGTACAGTGCACTCCTCGACGAACTCTCAAAAAAAGGATTTGCTCGCGTTCTTGTGGATAACATCATGTATGAGCTATCCGAACGTAAGAACATTCACCTGGCGCGATACGAGATGCACGATATATCGGTGGTTGTGGATCGCTTGGTAGTGAATGATAAACAACAAAGAAGAATTACAGACTCTGTCGAGACAGCACTATCTCTGTCGCAGGGAACCGTCGAAGTTCATATCCTGGGTGAAGAGGGTGCAGATGCTACGGTTATGTCTTTCTCAGAGGAGTTGGCTTGCGCTAGGTGTGGTATATCCCTTGGATCTATGGAGCCGAGGAACTTCTCTTTCAACACACCCTATGGAGCCTGTCCAGGATGCGATGGAATTGGCACGAAGTTCGAGGTCGATCCTGATCTAGTAGTAGCCGATCCGTCGCTCTCTCTGCTCCAGGGAGTCATTGCACCTTGGGCAAATCAGCGCTCTACGTATTTTGAGAGGCTTGTAGAGTCTGTAGCAAAAGAGCACGGGATTCCCCTAAATGTTCCGTGGTCAAAGTTGTCTAAAAAGCATCGTGATATCTTGCTTTATGGTGTCGAAGAACCTGTGGTGCTCACATACTCTTCCCGTTACGGAGGTAAACGCACCTTCTCGATGAACTACGAAGGTGTCGTCCCTTACCTGCATCGACGCCATAGCGAGGCAGAAAGTGATGCAGCACGGCTGCAGGTGGAAGGTTACATGCGGGAGGTGTCTTGTCCTGACTGCAATGGAGCAAGACTAAGGCCCGAGTCACTTACCGTCACGGTCGATGGAATGAACATCTTTGAGTTTACATCGCTCTCCGTTACTGGAGAGTTGAAGAAGGTTCTATCTCTATCTCTTACCGACCGTGAGTGGTCGATCGCTCGCCAGGTCGTAAAAGAGGTGTCGGGTAGGCTCCAGTTTCTAGAGGATGTGGGTCTTGGTTATCTAACCCTAACGCGCGCAGCTAGAACCCTATCGGGTGGAGAGGCCCAGAGAATTCGCCTAGCATCACAGATAGGATCCGGTCTAGCAGGGGTGCTATATGTATTAGATGAACCCTCAATCGGTCTACATCAAAGAGATAATCGCCGTCTGATCGAGACTCTTTTAAAGCTGAGGGATCAGGGGAACACGGTAATTGTGGTAGAGCACGACGATGAGACGATCCGTGCTGCAGACTACGTGGTAGATGTAGGTCCTGGGGCAGGGGAGTACGGTGGATATGTTGTCTATAGCGGCGATGTAGAAGGATTATGTAACCACAAGGAGTCGATAACTGGACGTTACCTCTCTGGGGAGATGCGGGTCGAGGTTCCACTTACTCGCCGGAGATCAACTCTTGGGTCGATTCGTGTGGTTGGTGCTAGAGAGAACAATCTAAAGGGAATCGACGTGGAGTTTCCTTTAGGAGTATTTACAGCGGTGACCGGTGTGGCAGGATCAGGAAAATCTACCCTTGTGAATGAGATTCTTCTCAAAGCTCTGCGTGCTTCAGTGTATGGATCAAAGGAGGTTCCCGGGCGTCACCGTAAGGTAACTGGCACGGAGACGATCGACAAAGTGGTCGATATAGATCAGTCACCGATAGGGCGGACTCCGCGTTCAAACCCGGCTACCTACAGCGGTGTCTTTGATCACATACGAAAGCTCTTTGCCCAAACACAAGACGCACGAGCACGAGGCTACATGCCAGGCCGATTTTCCTTCAACGTAAAAGGAGGCCGTTGCGAAGCATGCAACGGGGACGGGACACTGAAGATCGAGATGAACTTCTTGCCTGATGTCTACGTTACCTGCGAGGTGTGCAAAGGTGCTAGGTATAATCGCGATACCCTCGAGGTTCAGTGGAAGGGTAAGAATATCTCGGAGGTTCTTTCGATGCCGATCACCGAAGCGCTAGACTTCTTCGCCAACCAACCAAGCGTCACGCGTCACCTTGAGACATTAGACAAGGTGGGCCTTGGATATGTGAGACTGGGTCAGTCAGCGACAACTCTCTCAGGAGGAGAGGCACAACGGGTCAAGTTGGCTGCAGAACTTGCGAAGCGGCCGACGGGACACACGCTTTATATTTTAGACGAGCCCACAACTGGACTACACTTTGAAGACGTTCGTAAACTGCTGTTGGTGCTCCACTCCCTTGTGGATCAGGGAAACACCGTAGTTGTAATCGAACACAACCTCGATGTTGTCAAGACAGCAGACTGGATAATAGATCTTGGTCCCGAGGGCGGGGACCTAGGTGGGGAGATCGTAGTTGAGGGTACGCCCGAGACGGTGGCTAACAGTGGGTTGGGTTATACGTCTAGCTACCTAAAACAAGTTTTGTCTTCTTAGCTTCAAATGAGGACGACGTGATCAACGAAAAGCCAAAACCGTCATCCATTCCTGATGAACCAGGGTCCTATATCTTTCGGGACGGCGCCCAGAGAGTGATTTATGTGGGCAAGGCCAAGTCTCTCAGGTCTCGGCTTTCAAGCTACTTCACTAACGAGTTGCAACTTCCAGTGAAGACACAGGCGATGTTACAGACAGCTGCGTCGGTGGAGTGGATACAGGTAGGAAGCGAAGTTGAGGCCTTGATACTTGAGTACAATCTCATAAAACAACACAGGCCTCGATACAACGTTAGACTGCGTGACGATAAGTCATATCCATACCTTGCAATTACAACCTCCGAGCGATGGCCCCGAGCTATCGTTACAAGAGGTATGCAGAGGAAGGGTGATAAGTACTTTGGACCCTACCCACACACAAGAGCCATCAGGGAGACGCTAGATCTTCTTACAAAAACCTTCCCCCTGCGAAGCTGCTCTAACACTAAGTTCCAACGCCATGAGAAGATGGGCAAACCCTGTCTTGCGTACCATATCGACAGATGTTTAGGTCCCTGTGTGGGCAAGGTTGAAGAAAAGGAGTATCGCGAGACCGTTGCTGGTCTGGCACGGGTTCTTCGCGGTGATTCAGACTGGATAGTGCAACGCCTCGAGTCCGAGATGAGGCAGGCAGCGTCCGATCTGGAGTTTGAGACTGCAGCCCGAGTCAGAGACCGTCTATCTTCCCTCCGCACAGCTGTGGAGCGCCAGGAGATTGTATCCGCTCAAACCGATAACTTTGACCTCCTTGGATACTACGAGGATGAGTTGGAGAGTTTCGGGCAGCTCATACTCGTAAGGCGAGGCAAGGTCGTTGGGCGCGCAAGTGCGGTCCTTGATAAGGTGGAACCTCTCTCGAGTGAAGAGGTAGTGGAAAGCCTCCTGCGTTCTTTATATGAGGAGGTTGTGTCGGAGGTTCCGAGCACCATCTTCGTTCCCGCTCTGCCTCACGAGATGCAGGTTGTTCAGAGTTGGCTCACAGAGAAAAGAGCCGGGAAGGTTGAGTTCAAGATCCCCAAGAGAGGTCAGAAGCTGTCCCTTATGGACATGGCCCAAAAAAACGCCAAAATTGAATTTGACCGTTCTAGAGCACGCAGAGCCACAGACCACAACACAAGATCGGAGGCTTTGGTGGAGCTGCAGAGTGCTCTTGGTCTAAAACAGGCTCCGCTAAGGATCGAGTGCTACGACATGAGCCATCTTCAAGGAACGAACTACGTGGGATCGATGGTCGTTATGGAAGATGGGCTTCTAAAGCGCTCTGACTATCGCAGATTCAAGGTCTCCTCCCCGAAGAACGACGACTACGGAGCGATGGAGGAGGTGCTAAGGAGGAGGCTCAAGCGAGAGAAGGAACGCCTCGGGGAGAACGAAAACATTGAAGGTGCACCCTCGACTATCAAGAGATTTGCGTACCCGCCGAATCTAATAGTGGTCGACGGAGGCAAGGGTCAGTTAAACGTAGCGGTTAGAGTGGTTGCCGAGTTGGGAATGACCGATCAGGTAGAGCTTGCTTCGCTGGCAAAGGAGTTTGAGGAGATCTATGTGCCTGGAAAAGAAGAGCCGATACGTCTCAGTCGAAGTTCTCAGGCACTTTTCTTGGTCAAGCTGCTAAGAGATGAGGCACATCGCTTCGCGATAACCTTCCACAGATTACTGCGAGCCAAGTCGTTGAAGAGAATTTCACTAGATGAGATTCCAGGGCTTGGAGAGAAGCGCAAAGAGCTGTTACTGGCCCAAGTCGGAAGTGCGGCAAAGGTTCTCTCAGCGACGGATGCAGAGATCGACTCGTGGACATTCTTGCCATCAAAGGTACGTTCAGAGATCAAAGAACAGGTCCACAACCGTCGCTAAAATAATGTGCATGGGTTAGCCTGATCTCGTGAGCGATGAAATAAATGCAAAGGAGATAGAGTCGGCGAATCTCGAACTTTGGGAGACGCACGCCAAATGGTGGCAAGACAACTTTTCTGAAGGAGCTGATCCGGAGTACGAGGAGCAGATTCTGCCTTTGATCCAGGCCTGGTCCCAAGGCTTTACTAAGATACTCGATGTTGGAACCGGAGAAGGTCAGATCATTCGAAAACTCACAGCCTCGGGGAAAGACGTGCCTGACCTTGGCGTGGGCATAGATCCCTCCATGGCACAGGTTGCTGAGGCCAAAAAACGACTGAACTCAGGGATGTTTCTGCGTGCGATCGCTTCCGAGATGCCCTTTGCCGACGAAAGCTTTGATCTCGTGGTAGCTTGCCTTGTCTTTGAACACGTCTTAGAGGTTGACTCTGCGATTAAGGAGGTGGCCCGTGTCTTGGAAAAGGGGGGGAGGTTTATCTTCTTGCTGAATCATCCGTTGCTTCAGACCCCGAACAGTGGATGGATCGACGACCACATCCTTATGGAGCAGTACTGGCGGATAGGAGACTATCTAAAAGAGGACGTCACCGTTGAAGAGGTGCAAAAAGACGTATTCATACCCTTCGTCCATCGTCCGCTCTCTAGATACGTAAATCTCTTGGTGCGAAATGGGCTCTATATTGAAGAGATGCTCGAACCTCCGCCTCCACCTGGCTTTATAGCTCAGGCGTGGGAGTACCAACAGGCTGCGTTCATCCCGAGGCTATTAGCCCTTAGAACATCGAAGAGGTAATACAGACATGTCTTTGGTCATCGTCTCTGGTATGTCAGGTGCTGGAAGGTCGTCCGTTGCGGCGGCTTTGGAGGATCTCGGATGGTTCGTGATCGACAACATGCCGCCATCGCTGATGCCAAAGGTCGTTGAGCTTGCGGAGTCGATGAGAGATCCCTCGCCTTCCCTTGGACTCGTGGTTGGTCGAGAGGTTGCATCTGATATCTCGTCGCTAATCGAAGCTGTGGAGCTTCTACGCGATCAGATTCCAGCGACACGAGTTGTATTTCTAGATGCCTCCGATGATGCGTTGATACAACGTTACGAAGGGACCAAACGCCGACATCCTGTACCAGGGGAAAGTGTGATCGACTCGATACATCGAGAAAGAGAGATCCTCTCAAAGGTCAAAGATCTCGCTGACATAGTTATCGACTCGTCGGATCTCTCGGTTCATGAGCTTAGGTCTCGTGTCTATGAGGTTTTCTCCGCCGATGGAACCTCGACTGAGATGAGGGTGGTAATAAGTTCTTTTGGATACAAACATGGACTGCCTCGCGACGCTGACCTAGTCTTTGACTGTCGATTCCTGCCCAATCCATACTGGGACAAGTCTCTAAGGGAGCAGACCGGTCTGGACCAAGGTGTTAGGGACTACCTGCTCTCTAAGCCTGAGGTGACCGAGTTCTTAGGCGTTCTCCAATCCTTCGTTGGATATCTGCTACCTAAGTTTCGAGCCGAGGGAAAGTCGTACCTTTCAGTGGCGATCGGTTGTACCGGAGGAAAACACAGAAGCGTTTTCCTCGCAGAGGAGCTGAGAAAATGGATAGAAGCGAACGGGGGCCGCGTTTCGGTTAGGCATCGCGACTTTGAGAAGTGAAATGCGCCAAAGGGAGATGGTAGATGATTGCATCAAGTAGGCCGAAACTTGCAAAGGTCTGCGTTGTCGGGGGCGGACACGGCTTGGAGGCATCAATTAGCGCTGCAAGACAGCTTGCCGAAGAGGTGACTGCCGTTGTTGGAGTTGCAGATGACGGTGGATCCTCGGGCAGATTGCGAGATATCTTTGGCCTGATACCCCCAGGCGATATGCGACGATGCATGAGTTCTTTTCTTCCAGACGACTCTATGGTCAAAGATATTATTGAGTACAGATTTAAAGACGGTGAGTTTAAAGATCACGCCCTTGGAAACCTGGTATTTTTAGCGGCTCTAGACATCTTTGGCTCGACCTGTAGAGCATCTGCGTTTATGACAGACCTCTTCGGTGTGTCGGGGAAGGTTCTTCCCGCCTCGGAAGAGCCACTTACTCTATGTGCAGAGCTTTACAACGGGCGCACGATAAGAGGACAGGTTCAGATTCATCTCTCCAGTGGTATTAAAAAGGTCTGGGTTGAGCCTGACCTATCGGGTTCGCCGACTGAGACGATAGAGGCGATTGCGTCTGCCGATGCAGTGGTTCTAGGGCCGGGATCTCTCTATACGAGCGTCTTGGCGGCGGCGGTGGTACCTGATGTAAGGAGAGCCTTGGCAGATGCCAAGGGAACAGTGGTGTTTGTCGCTAACCTCAAAGAACAGCCTAACGAGACTATAGGTGTAGATGTGGGAGCTCAGATTAGGGCGTTAACCGAGCATCAGATTCGTTACGACTTTGCCATAGTCGACTCGTCTCTAAGTAACTCTTTAGACTCTAGCAGTTTCGAGAGGCCACTAATGGTTCGAGACGTTACAGCGGCCGGTGGGTACCGTCATGACGCCTTGGCTCTAGCTAGAGCTCTGGAGGAGATTTTGTTCTGATTTTTGGGAAATTTTGCACTAATTGTGAGATAGTCTTACTCGCGCATTCGGAGCGTACTATTATTTACACAATATTTGGGCAAACCGAGATAGAAATTCTGTGAACTTTGGTTTGTGTGGTTTATCTACGAGGAGTGTGGGGATGTCATTGCGAGTAGGCATCAATGGATTTGGTCGTATCGGCCGTAACTTTTTGCGGGCGGCTCTAGAGAGGGGAGAGGATATCGAGGTAGTAGGCGTAAATGACCTTACCTCTCCTCATACCAACGCGCACCTCCTAAAGTTTGACTCCACACAAGGGCGTCTCTCTGAGGATGTGACGGTCGAGGACGGATTTATCAGAGTAGGTGCTCAAAAGATGAAGGTTCTCGCCGAGACCGATCCCAAGGCACTTCCGTGGTCTGAGCTCGGCGCAGATGTGGTAATTGAATCTACCGGTAGGTTTACCGATGGATCCAAAGCAGCAGCGCACATAGACGCTGGAGCAAAGAAGGTGGTCATATCCGCTCCAGGAACTAACGTCGATGCGACCTTCCTCGTCGGCGTAAATGACCATACCTACGACAGTGCAAAACATCACGTGGTGTCAAACGCCTCTTGTACAACCAACTGCTTTGTGCCCATGATCAAGGTCTTGGACGATGCGTTCGGCGTGAAAAATGGTTTGATGACGACGGTCCATGCCTACACCAACGACCAGAACCTTTTAGATCTAGCTCACGGTGATTTGCGAAGGGCAAGAGCAGCTGCAGTCAACATAGTTCCCTCTTCCACGGGTGCAGCCAGAGCGACTTCACTAGTTCTCCCAGAGATGAAGGGAAGGCTTGATGGCAGTTCTCTTAGGGTACCAGTCGTTGACGGCTCGATAACTGACGCCACTGTGATCTTGGATGGAACGTTCTCGGTGGCCGATATCAACGCTGCTTTCAGGTCAGCTGCTTCTGAGGGGCCGCTAGCTAAAGTACTTGTCTACTCAGAGGAACCCCTTGTCTCTTCCGATATCGTCGGATCTCCAGCTTCCTGCACCTTTGACTCTCAACTGACTCTAGCGATGGATCTAGGAAACGGTACAACTCTAGCAAAGGTTTTTGGATGGTATGACAACGAGTGGGGCTACTCGAACAGGCTGCTTGATCTGGCCCTTGTCGTAGGAAGTCAGCTTTAAGGTTTAGATAAAGGAAAGGTCAAAGGCTACTGCTGTGAACTTACCAAAGCTGGGAGAGCTTGGAGACGTATCAGGGAAAAGCGTCCTTGTTAGGGCCGATCTAAACGTTCCCTTGGTGGAACGTGACGGTGCTATGGAGGTGGGTGACTCCTTTAGAATCGAGGCCACTATTCCAACGTTGACTTGGCTCCTTGAACGTGGAGCCAAGGTAACCCTCTGTTCTCATCTCGGTCGGCCCAAGGGGTCTGTTGTTGATCGGTACTCAATGAAACCGGTGAGGGCAGCGATTCATGAGAGACTTCCAGAGGTAGAGGTTCTAGAAAATCTTAGGTTTGATCCGGGCGAGGAGTCCGGTTCAAAAGAGTTCGCAGAAAGGCTAGCCCAAGGTTTCGATCTCTATGTATTCGATGCGTTTGGTGCGGCTCATAGGGCACACGCGTCGGTCGTGGAGGTACCAAGACTTTTACCCTCTGTTGCGGGTGTGAACATGGCTATGGAGGTGGAGAAGCTCTCTAAACTTATCGAGGCTCCGACCTCCCCTTACGTAGCAGTCGTCGGTGGTGCTAAGGTATCGGACAAACTTGGCCTACTGAAGAGTCTGATCGAAAAGGTCGACAAGGTGATCGTTGGCGGCGCAATGGCATTTACCTTCCTTGTTGGACAGGGTGTGAAGGTCGGTAACTCCTTGGTGCAAGAGGAGCTAGTCGATCAGTGTAACGAGCTGATGAAGACCAAGAAGATTTCACTACCTGTTGACTTTGTGTGCCTGCAGACAGGTAAGCCCTTTGGCGTCCCCGATGGTGAGCCGTCGCAGCAGATATTTGAGGGAGACATTCCCGAGGGCTGGCTAGGTCTGGACATAGGTCCAAAGAGTGCGAGGATCTTTGCCTCTGTAATATCGAGTGCTTCTTCGTTGCTTTGGAACGGTCCCATGGGCGTGTATGAGGATTCGCGTTTTTCGGGTGGTACCATCGCCGTGGCGCGTGCGGTTGCAACATCAAAGGCTTATAGCGTCGTTGGAGGGGGGGACAGTGCCGCTGCTCTTAGGAAGGAGGGTCTAGCCGATGGGGTTTCGCACCTATCGACCGGTGGAGGCGCTTCATTGGAGTTCATCGAAAAAGGAACTCTGCCTGGGATAGAAGCCCTCAATCAGCGTCTAGGTTGGCACTAGATTAAGTCAGCTAAAAGTCTGTCGGAAAGACCGTTTCACGGTGGATGTTGATTAGAGAGGAAGTGCTTCCATGGCCGCTAAGTCCAAAGATTTCGTGGCGAAACCGAATCCAATGAACGGCCGTTGTAGGCTGATCTCGGGCAACTGGAAGATGAATCTCAATCATCTTGAGGCCATCGCTCTCGTGCAAAAGTTACACTACTCTTTGCGAGAGAGTGACTATCGCTACGCGGAGATATCGGTACATCCTCCTTTCACCGCCCTTCGTTCGATTCAGTTACTTCTCGAGACCGACAGAGTGCCGATCTCGCTGGGTGCCCAAAACACCTACTTTGAAACCTCGGGTCCATTCACCGGTGAGGTCTCACCATCGATGCTCAACAAGCTAGGGGTAAAGTACGTCATAGTGGGCCACTCTGAGAGGCGTGACATATTCGGAGAGACGGACGAGGTCGTCTCCAAAAAAACGAAAGCGGTTCTTGATGCCCAGATGATCCCTATCGTCTGTGTGGGTGAGTCGCTAAAGGAGAAACAGGAAGAGATGACAGAGGCCGTATTGACCCATCAGGTTGAGGCGGTCGTATCGGGAGTTAACTCCGAAGGCTGTGAGTCATTGGTCTTCGCCTATGAACCAAAGTGGGCGATCGGATCAGGGATGCCTGCAGGAGCTTCCGATGCGGTGCGTGGTGCAGAGGTGATCAGGGCGACTGTCTCGAAGTTCCACGGGGAAGAGGTGGCCTCCAAGGTCAGGGTCCAATATGGGGGATCAGTGAACTCTGCGAACGCAAAGGAGTTCATGGAACAAAAGGAGATCGACGGACTTTTGGTAGGAGGAGCTAGCCTTTCATCAGAAGCGTTTGCGGCGGTAATACAGGCTTAGGAGAGAAAAGTTGCTAACCATAGTGCTCGTAGTGCTACAAGTTATCTCTTCGATCGGGATGGTAGTTTTTATATTGATCCACAGCGGCAAGGGCGGAGGTCTCTCTGACATGCTCGGTGGTACCTTGAATGCAACAGCTGCTGGATCAACTGTGGCTGAGCGAAACCTGGACCGTATAACGGTTCTGTTAGGCTTGGTGTTCGTCTTTACATCTGTTGCTCTGGCGATTCGACTTAACCCATAGTTTTCTGAGCCCATAAGCACTTGAAAGTCTTATAACCCAGTGAAAAGGGCTTTTGGATGAAGGGTCCGAACGACGAGGTGTTAAAGTCAGGTGCTAAAGGGCAGAGGTAATTGTTTGACACGTACGATCAGTCGAAGCGTAATCTTTGTAGCTATGTTGCTTTCTGTCTTGTTGGTGCGTGATGCTTGGCGGGTCAGGGGTGGTTCCGAGTTCTCTACCAATTCTCTGATTGGTAAGGCTTTCCAGTATCAGTTACAGACCGTATCGGGTGGACCTGGACTTTCGGCCACGGGTGGAATCGAGTTATATCCCTGCGATAGTCATCTTCTAAAATGCAACAATCCTAAGGTATTCGACATCGATCTATATGGTCCTAATGGCCGTACACCTAACGCCGAGGTAGTTGCAGCTATACATAGAGTCGGTGGTTATGCGATCTGTTACATAGATGCGGGAACCTGGGAAGACTGGCGTCCAGATGCAAATGTTTTTCCGAGCTATCTTCTTGGGTTACCAAACGGTTGGCCGGGAGAACGATGGCTCAACATATCTGATCTGGGTGTCTTGTTGCCAATTATGAAAAAAAGAGTGGCAGAGTGTGCTAGAGCAGGGTTCAATGCAGTGGAGTTTGACAACGTTGATGGGTATACAAACGACACTGGCTTTACGATAACCGCCAAGGAACAGATACGTTACAATGAGGCACTTGCTCGGCTTGCTCATATCTATGGATTAGCAGTTGGACTGAAGAATGACTACGGCCAGATAAGAACGTTAGAGTCCTACTTTGACTTCGCAGTCGATGAGCAGTGCGTTCAGTACCATAGTTGTAATCTGGTAGAACCCTTTATCTCCGCCGGCAAGGCGGTATTTGACGTCGAGTATGAAGGTAGGGTCTTGGACAACTGTCGGCGTCTACCAAAGGGTATTTCGCTGACTCAAAAAAGTCTTGCACTGCTGCCGCTTCCATATGGAGTATGCGCATAAGTTCTATCTGAAATCGTCCCCAGTTGTCTATCTCGCAAGATGTTTGACCCAGTCCATATATAGATGTGCAGAGCAAGGAAACGTATCTCCGCTAGTCAAGGTAAGTCTTGATCCATCCATATCACCTCCTGGAAGGCCATATGGCCTATTCAAATCCGACAGTGCCTAACTTCGCAAAAACCTGCAGGTTATAAACCAATTGCACTCTTTAGCCGCCTGAGCGACTCCTCGATCGTCTGATGAGAGGTAGCGAGGTTTATACGTACGTGTGTCTCTCCTCCTACTGGAAGGAAATCCAGTCCTGGACTTAGAGCCAACTTGGCCTCTCTTAGCAGGTACTCGTACGCGTTGTCGTCATCCGCAGGAAGATGTGGGGCAAGATCGATCCATGACATATAGGTACCTTCAGGTATGGCGGCATTCACCTTGCTGGCGGTGCTAAAGTCTGAGAGAGCCTCTCGATTGTGAGATATGTAATTTAGTGTATCGTTCAGCCAAGTTCCTGAGGTCTCAAAGGCTACCGCACTGGCGAGCATGCCCAGCGATGATGGGCCTGAGAGTAGACCCTTGGGAATAAGACGCATCGTTTCACTTGGAGTTCCAGCAGGAATATGCACCGCAGCAGCGTGTAACCCTGCAATGTTGAAGGTCTTGGATCCGGAGATTAGGGATACAGTGCGGGCTTCGACCTCAGGGGAGATCGATGAAAAGGGGATATGAACGTGATCTTCAAATAAGATATCCCGGTGTATCTCGTCGGATATCACCCATAGGTCATTTTCAAGCGCCATTTCGGCGAGAGACTCAAGCTCTGCACGTGTAAAGACCCTTCCGGTTGGGTTGTGCGGATTACATAGCAGCAGTATCGAGTTTGGGTGCTTCCTAACCTTTTCTCTGAGGTCTTCCATGTCTATCTGGTACGATCCCGCCAGAAGCGGCATCTGTGAGGTCACAGCTTCTTTGCCAGACTCTTTTACCGCTCTGAAGAATGGTGGATATGCGGGGGTTAGGAATATGACTGAGTCACCTGGTAACTGTTTGGTAGCCCAGTAAATCGCCTGCACCACGTCTCCTACTGGTTCTAACTCATCAGCTTTGTATGAGTAGCCAAAGTGGTCTTCGCTCCAGTGGTTCAGTGATGTTAGGTAGCGATCGTAGAGCTGCTTGGAGGGATACCCAAGATCGGATCTTGAGATTGTATCGAGGAGAGTCTGAGTGACCTCCGGAGGGGTTGGGAGATCCATGTCGGCGACCCAAAGAGGAATGACGTCTTTTTCGTAGCTGTTCCACTTTACTGAAAGGCCTCGTCGCTCTCTGATTTGGTCGGGGTTCTCGTTCAACATCCTTGATCTTTCTTTGTAGGTGTCCTAGTCGGCTTTTGATGTCTGGGTTCTCTTACCTTACGCCCCTTGCAAGAACCTTAGCCGCTACCTCGACGTCTGATGCATCGTTGTAGAGATGGAAGGTGATACGGGTCTTTCCAGCTCTTACAGAGGTCTGGATATTTGCAGCCATGAACTCTTCCAGAGGTGTGTCTGTCTTTAGACTAACAATAGCTGAGTTGGATGATGCTATACCAAGTTCGGATCTAAGGAGATTTGCTAGATGAACGTTGTGCGCCTCTATGGCTTCGGTTCCGATCTCCGAGAGTAGTGCTAAGGTAGGCGCAGCGGCGTAGTAGCCAAACCAATCGGGAGAGACGTTGTATCTCCATGCCTGTTCGCTAAGCCTTAGGGGTGACCCATATATAGACGTCCAAGGATCTGTGCCTGCATACCATCCCGCGTTGAACGGCTTTAGCCAACCCTGGGCTGACGGACTAACCGCCATAAATCCTGTGCCTCTCGGTGAACATAACCACTTGTATGCGCTAGCGGCTAGTACATCGAAGCGATATCCGGGAATTTGTTTCCACCCCGCAGCTTGTGTAAGGTCGAGGTAGCTTTTGATACTGTGTTCTTCGCAAAGACTAGAAAGTATCTCCAAGTCGACCACTCGACCGTCCGCACTTTGAACGGCACTTACCGCTACTAGGTCTACCTCCTGTGTCATCGATTCATAGAGTCTTTCAAGTGGAACGACTCTTAGCTTTAGTCGACCTAAATCACCCTGAACAAAAAACGGAAATAAAACAGACGTAAAGTCTTCTTCGGCGAGGAGAACGGTTGAACCTTCAGGCAAAGATCCAGCAACCATGGCGGTTGTGATCGATACTTGTGGGACGATTGCGCAGTTGACTGCTTCTACACCGACGAGTTCGGAGAAGTGTGTCAGGGAGTTCCTAACCGAAACGTCGAAGTCTGGGGTATACAGGGTTCCTTCCTGCCACCCCTTTAGGACCTCGTCCATCTTCTCTATCGCTATCTTTGGAGGGAGGCCGATGGTCGCCGTATCTAAAAAATGACCATTAGGTGTGAAAGCGTCAGAGAGACGTGTCTCGAGCGAAGCTAACTTAGTACTTGGATCGACGGAGCCGGAGGTTTGGCTTGTTGTCCGTCTTGATGTATTCGGTGTCATGCTACACAGCGTATTTGAAGGCAACGGATTCCCGTGTTGTATATTCCGAAGACATCTGTCACGCTAGAAGCGCTTATGGTTTCAAGAAGGCACTCGTCCCTGCTTAGATGGATCTATTGGACGAGTATCTTCCTGCATGGGTTATGAGGTTACAACGTGGTGCAACGACCGGTCAATCTGATACAACAACTCCAACTTAAACTTTATCTCGCAAAGCTAGATTTTGTAACAGAGACCATGCGGAAAGCTCAAGGTCGCCCTTGCGCAAAGGGTGTCTTTGGATAGGGCGCTTTCCTCACCAGGAACTTATTTGCTACACCTTTGAAACCACTGACGATATACGACACGGTTCACCCTTAGAACGAGGAGAATATAGGTATGGGTGAAACGCCAAGAACAGAAAACTAAAAAAGAAAAGACCCATCGACGCTTTTGACGACGAATTCCAAAAAGAGACGCACTCAGACTCCTAGAGAGCTAAAACCTGTCCCTGAGGCAGGTAGCTGAGGATCTTGGCATCTTGTAGGCAACCCTATCGAAGAAGGCTCGACAAAGCCTCTAAGGAGCACAAAGAAGCGGGGGGCACCCCAGATCAGGATGCGGAAATCCGTCGGCTTTCCCAAGGTGAAACGAGCAGCTCAGAATGGGATGTGAAATCTTACAACGATTTTCGCACCGATTGGGTAAAGGAGACCGGCGAGAGTTGATCTACCAGTTCATTGATATCCAGAAGGCCGAATTTCTAGTCTCAGTGCTCGATAGAGTGTGTCAGGTCTTACACTCTATTTACTACCCCATGGACAACAAAGGGTGCCAAGTCCATGAGGCCGTCTGTAGGGCCTGTGAAACGCTCAAAGAGCGCGTTCTAGAGGCCTCCCGGAGCTAACACAGGGGCATCTATGGGGCACCAAGGCTCACACATGAGCTCTAAGTCCGTGGAATCGACGTTTTGGTTGCTACCGTGGACCGCCTGATGGCTGAGCTTGGTATTGAGGGGGCTTGTGGATCGCCTAAATACCATCGGAGACGAGGCCTGATCGTCATGTAAGAAAGAGCGATGATCTTTCTTATGCGGAACTTCAGCGTTGATGTACTCGACATGCTCCAAGCTCAGCGACCTGACCTACATCTGAAACCTTGGAGGGGTGGCTCTATCTGGTTTTGATCATGGATGCCTGTTCGAGGAGGATTGTTGGTTACCAGATGAGCGATGCGATGGACACTTCAGTGTTCGTCGATGCCCTTAACCAGAGATAAGCCGTCAGAGGCAGAGCACTTTTGCCCGATACCATCTTCCACTCAGCGTCCATGGCTCCTAGTACATAAGTGACGACTTCGCAAGAAATGTTGAGACTTGCTGACATTACCCAATCGATGAAAGCGGTTGGGGATAGTTTTGACAACGCTATGGCGTAAGTCTTTGTGGGCGTCACTCAAAAAGGAGCTCGTCTACCGAAGCGAATTTAACACACGAGAGGAGGCAAGAACCGCAATCTTTGAGGGGATCTAAGTGGTACAGCTGTAAGAGGCTTCATTGGAGCATCGACTATGTATCGCCGATGCAGTTCGAACAAGGGGCTATGATACAGGCCGCATGGGTAAGCGGGGTTCAGTGTCTCATTTGGTGAGCAAGTCCATCTTAGCTCTCATCGCTTTATGGACTAATCCTAAGATGACCTCAAAGTGAGATAGATGGATAGCATTACTGCTGCCCCTCCCAGGATCAGATGGGTCGAGATGCGCTCACCTAACAATGTTGCTCCTCCGAGAGCGGAGATGAGAGGTATTGCGTATAAGGTAACGCCCTGTATCTGAATAGATACCTTGTTAGCAGCGTAGTTCCACATCATCATTGCGGCAACTGTTGCAAGGAGAGCGAGAGCCAAGATGGTGGCTGCTGCCTGTAAAGTGTGCAGTTCAATCAGAACATTTAGATGGGGCTCTGTGAGGCCGACAACGCTGGCTATGGCCAGAGATCCCACTGCGGTGCTGAGTAGCGAAAACCTCTCATACCCCACCTTCTCTATGGTATGGTGGCTAGCCGCAACAAATATAGACCAGGAAAGCGCGGCGATAAAGGCTAGGAGGACTCCAAGAGCGTTTACTGAGCCAGAGTGAGAAGGCGTTAGTGATATGAAAGCCACGCCGGCGAGTCCAAGTGCGAGAGGGACCAGCCGCAATCTGAGCCTCTGGCGATCTTTGGCGACTATGTAGGTAAGCGTTTGGATGAGAACCGGCTCGAGACCCAACACAACTCCGCCGACATTAGCTGCTAACCGATCGAGCGCTGAGGTTATGAAGAACTGATAGCCTGTTACGCCAATCAGGGATAGCAGGGAGATCTTCGCGTAGTCCCAAAGCGACAGCGTCCCAGTGCGACCTTGGAGAAAGAGAAGTGCGATTGCGCTCGCAACGAAGGTTACTGTAAAGCGTGCAAATAGGAGAGTGCTTAAGCTTACGTACTGCAGTGCGTACTTTGTGCCGACCGGCGTAAGTCCCCACATGACTACTGAGAATGCGAGGGCTGCTCCCGGTATGTTCTTTGGTGCTAGCTTCAATCCGTTTTAACTCTTTCGCTGCTAATCTCATTGAGCCGTCTCTCTGCACCTAAAATGGCAATGCCATCTCTCTTGAAGTAGAGCTTCCGTTTATCTTCCTGCATATGCTACCGTCGCAAGGTGTGTTATGTTGTAACCCATACGACCCTCTACAAGGTCCGTGGATCAACTTGCGAGTTTTGTTTGTGTTCTGCTGTCTGTTTCTTGTTGAGTATTTGCATCTCTAAAGCTTTGGAGGTCTCGTCTACTTTTGGGGCTTGCAGCTAAGAAGTTTTAGTATCATAGGTGAAAATAGGTGAAGATGGTTTGGAACTAATAGGCGAAAGAGATGGTTGTGAGCGGATTTAAGAAGTTTATAATGCAGGGAAATCTTATAGATCTTGCGGTTGCGGTTGTCATAGGCACTGCCTTTGCTGCGCTAGTCAAAGCATTAGTGGTGGACTTCATAACTCCGATCATCGGGATATTTGGCAATAGTGCCAACTTTGGCGCCCTTTCCTTTAGCGTCGGCCACTCCAAGTTTTTCTATGGAAACTTTGTCAACGCCGTAATTACGTTCATCATCACGGCGGCTGCTATCTACTTCATCGTCGTTGCTCCGATTCTCAGGCTGCAGGCCCGAAGAGCGGCAAAGACCACGGAAACTCCTTCCACCAAGACCTGTCCAGAGTGTCTTTCGGTGATACCTCTGGCAGCGCGCCGTTGTTCATTTTGCACCTCTGTGCTCTCTGAAACATCCTCAAGCTAGATTGAAATGCCCACTTCCCGCAAAACTTCAGGCTCCTATTCCGGTTTCCTTATCGACCTCTAGATGGTGGACTCTATGCTTTGGCTTGGCTAATTCAATTTAGATATCTACTTCCTCGGTGTCCTCTGCTTCTTGCGACGTCCGAATGGGAAGATCTGAAAATATATTAGGAGGGTCTACCCATAGAGGTGGATGGTTGGCGTCGTTTATGGCGCGCCATACTCTCTCTGGAGTGCATGGCATCTCTATGTGCCTGATACCCAGATGGCTCAGTGCGTTGACGACTGCGTTTTGGACTGCAGGCGTAGCTCCAACGGTTGCTGACTCTCCAATACCTTTTGCCCCTAGTGGATTGTTTGGTGAGGGAGTTTCGGTTCGGTACGTAGCAATGTTTGGGAGTTCGCTAGCTGCAGGAATTGCGTAGTCGGAGAAGTTGGTGGTTAGGGGTGTTCCGTCACTTTGATATTGGAAATGCTCGTAAAGAGCCTGGGCTATGCCTTGTGCAGCTCCCCCGTGCTGCTGACCCTCGACCAGTAGAGGGTTTATGACCGTGCCACAGTCGTCTACGCAAAAGTGTTTCAGGGGAGTTACGCGTCCGGTCTCTAGGTCTACTTCAACGACGGAGAGATGGGCCCCAAAGGGGAAGGTTGGACCGGCCGAGGTGAAGTCGAACTCGGACTTTAGGTCCACGCCCTCCTCGTCGGCTAGCCTATAGATCTCACGCCAGTTCAACCTTGAGGATGGGACCCCCTTGACCTCAACGCCACTGGCTACAACCGTTAGATCCTCTTCGGCGACCTCAAGTCGTCTTGAGAGAACCTGGAAAGCCAACGTCTTTACTTCTGAGGCTGCCTTTGCGACTGCGGAGCCGCCGAGCTGCAGGGATCTGGAGCCGCCGGTTCCGTTTCCTCGTGGGACCAATGCAGTGTCGGATTGCACAAAGTCGATGTCGCTGATCGCCACCCCCAACTCTTGTGATACCAACATGGCGAAGGCGGTTGCATGTCCCTGACCGTGAGATGAGGTTCCGACCTTTATTTGCGCCCGCCCATCTTTCTTAATCTCGACGTCGGCGAACTCTCCTGAGCCAGCAGCGGTGATTTCGACATAGGTAGAGACTCCAATACCAAGGAGTTTGGAGCTACCTTGGTCTATGCGACGCTGCTGTTCTTTGCGGAGCTCTTCATATCCAGCGTGGCTAAGTAGTGTATCGAACGCCCGCTCATAGTCCCCAGTGTCATAGACGACCCCAGTTTTCGTTGCAAATGGGAACGAGCCCGGCTCGATGAAGTTGTTCTTTCGTATCGCTATGGGATCGATACCGAGTTCTTGAGCGGCGATGTCGATAAGCCGTTCCAAAAAAGCAGCCGCCTCGGGGCGGCCTGCACCTCGGAATGCTCCTACTGGCGTAGTGTTTGTGATCACCGCTGCGGCGCTATAGGCGACCTTTGGAATATCATAGACGCCTTGACTCATGGTCCTGGTGCTTCCTAGAACCAAACCACCGCCAAAACCACCGTAGGCTCCAGCGTCTCCGAGCATCCGACATCTCAACCCTGTAATTTTGCCATTTCGGGTGAGACCCATCTCAACGTACTGCAACTGATCCCGACCGTGTGGCATCGCTACCATATTCTCGGAACGGCTCTCAACCCACTTCACGGGTCGCCTCAGTCTCATCGCACATGCAATGGCGACGATGTGTTCGGCCGTCACCCCAGCCTTTCCTCCGAAGCCACCACCTACATGGGGAGCCACCACACGGAGCTGACTATCTTTCAATCCAAGTATTGAGGCTGCTATGGACGCAAATTGATGAGGCATCTGTGTCGAAACCCAGATATTTACTAGTAGATCAGGGTCGTTGATGAGTGGATCTACGAGTATTGCGTTGCCTTCCATTGAACACACGGCGACCCGTTGATTTACGATTCTGGCTCGCACAACTACATCGGCCCCATCCAGGGCGTGTTCAAAGCCCTCGTCACGGTAGCCTCTAGCCACGTTTCTTGGTGCTCGATGATCCAGCTGTGGAGCCGCCTCTGACACCGCCCTCTCTAAACCTATCACAGGCTCCAACGCCTCGTAACTTACCTCTATCGACTCCATGGCATCTAAGGCAGCTTCTTTTGTGGTGGCAACTACCGCTACGATAGGTTCGCCGACGAAGTTCACTTGTGTCTTAGCCAGTGGTGGGCGCCTTATCTCTTCGTTGAGAGGGAAAAAGGAGTGGTGCGCAGGTAGGTCCAGATCGGACGCTGTGTAGATTGCAACAACTCCGTCGTGTTGTAGGGCATTTTCTATGTCGATCGATGCGATGTTGGCTCTAGCAAGAGTAGAGCGGAAAAACAATAGGTGCAAGGGGTCGGTTGCGTCTATGTTGTCGACGTAACGTGCTCCTCCAACCAAAAGCTCTGGGTCTTCAACTCTTTGTACTCGGGTGCCTATGATCGAAGTGGTCATTACTTCAGCCTATTAGCAGTGATGGATACTATGTTCACGAAGCATCTCGTCGATCACCTAGGCGAGGTTCTGCAGCCAAGGCGTAAAGGTATCTCGCCCACCTTAATGCTGTTTTGGAAATCTTGCACTTTGTCAAGACGTCTCTAACCCCTTTTGTTCGATAAACCTTGCCTTCAACTCTCGTTTTTGAATCTTGCCCGTGGCTCCCCGGATGAGTGGCTCCTTCGAAAATAGATAGAACTCGGGAACTTTGAAGTAGGCGAGACGAGTCTTTAGGAACTCACTTATCTCCTCCTCGCTGAGCGTTTCTCCATTTTTAACTGAGATCCAGGCCGCTACTCGTTCGCCGAGTCGCTCGTCAGGCACGCCAAAGACGGCTACTTCATTGACGGCCCTATGCTCGTAGATAGCGCCCTCTACCTCTATGCTGTAGACGTTTTCTCCACCTCTTATGATTACGTCCTTGATTCGGTCTTCGAGGTAGAGGTATCCATCTTCGTCCAGGTATCCCACGTCTCCGGTGCGAAGCCATCCCTGAGGGAAGGAACTTTCAGTCTCGGCCTCTTTGTTCCAATATCCTCTTACTACTGGGGCTCCGTAGAAACAGATCTCTCCCGAGGTGCCTGGTGGCAGTGTCTCTCCTTGGGGCGATACGATCTTTACCTCCATGATGGGCAGGGATCTCCCAGCCGAAGAAGGTTTATGCCTGAGCTCTTCTCCTGCAATTCCCGGGCCGAATGCATTTGTCTCAGTGAGGCCGTAGCCGAATCCAGGAGTTGCTGTACGCAGCTCTCCGGATAGGCGGTCCACCAGCTTTGGTGGTACGGGGGATCCTCCGCCACCGATACTTTCGAGGCTCGAGATGTCATATGTGCTGTACTTTGCCGCTTCGAGGATATCCCAGGACATCGTAGGGACGCCAACAAAGTTGGTTATCTTGTTCCTCTCGATCATCTCTAGAGCGTCTGCAGGATCCCAGTGATGCATAAGCGATAAGCGGGCGCCGGTTATAAATGAGGTGAGCATTACGATACAGCCAGTTATGTGAAACATCGGAACCCCTATCAGGACACTCTTAGGAGTTGACGGTTGATCCTTAGATGGATATAACGCTTCGTTGACGCTGTTGCGAAGAGCGAACCCGAGTAGGGCTGATACTGTGGATCTGTTAGTCGAGACGGCGCCCTTTGGTTTTCCGGTTGTGCCTGAGGTATACAAAATAGTTACATCGTCGTCAATGCCGACCTCTGTGCTTTGAAGGTCGATTGGTCCCTCTGTAACATCGGAAAAGTCAATGGCTCCTTCGGGGATAGACCCGTCGTCTGGAACCGCTATCACCTGCAGCTCACTTAGAGGTTGTAAGCCACCGATTACCCTTCTTGCTCGTTCTGTGTCGCAGATTACCACCTTGGCTCCCGAGTCCTTTAGTCCATAGGTCAGTTCCTCCGCTGTCCACCAAGCATTCAGGGGAACAACGACGCAGCCCAGCGATACGATTGCTTTGAAGCAGATCACCCACTCCGGAAGATTCCTCATAGCGATTGCCACTCTGTCACCAGGCCTGACGTCGAAGTTCTTCGCCAGGGATGTTGCGAGGGTGTCTGAAAGCCTAAAGACGTCTTCGAAACTCAGACTACGGTACTTGTACTCTAAGAATGGTGCGCCAGCGTACCCTCGAGCCATCTCCAACAGTTGGTTGAGGCTCGTGGGCGTATTTTTGAAGACCGTCATGACCCTTCCTCTTACCGTTGCGGTTGTAAGTTCGAACCGCTGTCCTGGTGCTGTTAGCTGCTCGACCACCTCACTGTAGCTAGACAATTTTGCTCCTTCATCTATCAGCGCCTTACATACGATTCTTGCCTATCTGACTGTCCAGTTTTATTCAACTCTGCTAATTTCAAGGGTTGTGTAAGTAAACAGGGAGGATCGGAGTGGAGTTTGACTTTAGCGATACGGCACAAAGATATCGGGAGAAGTTAGTGCGGTTTTTAGAGTCATCGGTCTTCCCGGCGGAGTCCGTGTACAAGGACCAGATGGATAGATCCGGCGATCCTCACGGACATCCCCAGATCATTGAGGATCTCAAGACTGAGGCTCGTTCTCTCGGTCTTTGGAACCTGTTTCTTCCGCACAAAACCAAGTGGACCGATGGACTATCCAACTTGGACTACGCTCCCTTAGCTGAACTTTCGGGAATGAGTTTTCTGGCCCCAGAAGCGATGAACTGTTCGGCTCCTGACACTGGCAATATGGAGATTCTTGCGGCGTACGGGACTGAGAGACAAAAAGAACGGTGGCTCGCACCTTTGCTGGAGGGAGAGATTAGGTCTTGTTTTGCGATGACTGAGCCAGCTGTGGCCTCTTCGGACGCCACTAACATCGAGTGCTCAATTCGACGAGACGGTGACGAGTATGTGATTAATGGTCACAAGTGGTGGATCTCTGGGGCGGCCTCGTCAAGGTGCAAGCTTGCGATTGTAATGGGTAAGACCGATCCGTCTGAGTCGACATATAGACAGCAGTCGATGATTCTGGTTCCGATGGATACACCTGGTGTTCGGGTCCTAAGATCACTTCCGGTCTTTGGATATAACGATAGAGAGGGTCACTGTGAGATCCTCTTTGAGGACGTACGTGTTCCAAGAGAAAACCTTCTTGGTGAGGAAGGGAGTGGTTTTGAGATCGCTCAGTCTCGATTAGGGCCAGGCAGAATACACCACTGTATGCGTTCTATAGGTGCTGCGGAGAGAGCTTTAGATCTTATGTGTAAGCGGGCCCAAAGTAGGACGGCTTTCAAGAAGCACCTAAGTGAGCAAGGTGTTGTGCAGAATTGGATAGCGGAGTCACGAATAGAGATAGACCAGGCACGTCTACTGACCCTTAACGCCGCCTACCTAATGGACAAGGTTGGAAATAAAGGTGCACGTATCGAGATATCTGAGATCAAGGTTGTCGCTCCAAACGTGGCACTAAAAGTAATCGATCGTGCCATTCAGGTTCACGGTGGGGGTGGGGTTTCAGATGACTTTCCGCTGGCCACGATGTGGGCACACCAAAGAACCCTACGCTTAGCTGACGGACCCGATGAGGTTCATAAGATGACTATTGCTCGAAGAGAGCTTGCACGGCACGTAAGCGAAGCTCCTTTCTTTCATGGAGATGGATCAAGACTTTGATGGTCCCGTCAACTAAGTTCTCTGGCGGTGACTCTGGGGCCAATCCTTTGTCAGGATTCACCTAAGGCGAATTTTATTTGGCCTTGCGTCGGAGACCAAGACGTGGGTCGGGTTCGTACGTCCAATACGTATTGTTGAGTGCAACTGCAACATATATGGCTGAACTCAGTGATCATTGTTGTCTATTTATTGGTTGGATAATTTACTCTAAATGGTTGATCAGGTCCCGGTAATGTGTGATACACTTCCGAGGAAGGTTCTATACGTAGAAGATCGAGGACACGGGGAGGAATCGTGAACGACGGCCCTGCACAAAGAGACGGAGTCGTATCGATAGAAAAACTCCGCAGCGATATAAAAGCGGGTATTATCGACACCGTCACTGTGGCTATCGTAGATATGCAGGGGAGGCTTACGGGTAAGGAGATCCAGGCTGAGTTCTTTCTTGAGGAGATAGTAGAGCATGGAACCGAGGGCTGCAACTACCTCCTAGCTGTAGATGTCGATATGAATACCGTTCCCGGATACTCAATGAGCTCTTGGGAAACCGGTTATGGAGACTTCGTCATGAAGCCTGATCTAAAGACTCTGCGATACCTTCCATGGCAACCCAAGACTGCCTTCGTTCTCGCAGATGTTGTGTGGCTTGACGGTGAGGATGTGGTAGTTTCCCCACGTCAGATTCTGAAACGTCAACTTCAGCGGCTTAGAGATCGTGGACTCGTTGCGATGTGCGGTACCGAACTGGAGTTCATCGTCTTCAATGACACGTACGAAGAGGCTTGGAAAAAGGGTTACAGGAACCTTGAACCGGCAAATCTTTACAACGTTGACTACTCTATCATGGGAGTCAACAGGGTCGGCCCACTGCTGCGTGAGATAAGGCTTGCCATGACGAAAGCTGGTCTGTATGTGGAGTCCGTAAAAGGAGAGTGCAACCTCGGTCAACATGAGATCGCATTTCGATACGCAGAGGCTCTCGCTACCTGTGACAACCATGTGCTATACAAACTGGGGGCGAAGGAGATCGCTGCGAGCTTTGGTAAGGCCCTGACTTTTATGGCCAAAGTTAACCAACGAGAAGGATCCTCTTGTCACACCCATCTCTCTATCAGGACAACGGATCAAAAAATGATCATGGCAGATGCGGACAACCCTTCAGAACTCAGCCTTTTTGGAAGGCAGTTTCTGGCAGGACTTCTAAGCCACCTAGAAGAGCTGACTCTGTTCTTTGCGCCAAACATCAACTCTTACAAGAGATTTGTCGAAGGGTCGTTTGCGCCGACTGCGATCGCCTGGGGAAGAGATAATAGAACCTGTTCTATGAGGGTTATAGGACACGGAGCGTCTCTGAGAGTGGAGAATCGTGTACCAGGTGGTGATGCAAACCCTTACCTGGCTATAGCGGCTATGTTGGCGGCCGGTATGGATGGCCTGGATAAAGAGATGAAACTCGAAGATCCTTTCGCTGGTAACGCGTACGTCGCTGATATTAGGCGGGTCCCTGCAACTATGGATGAGGCACTAAGGCTCTGGCAAGGTTCTACCTTCGTAGCCGAAGCCTTTGGAGGCGAGGTAAAGGAACACTATGCAAATATGGCGAGAACAGAGATCACTGCTTACAGCCGGGCTGTAACTGACTGGGAGCTTTATAGAAGCTTTGAGAGGATGTAACTATGTTTGAAGTTGTAAGCCCCGTTACCGAAGAGGTCATAGCTGAGGTTGAGGCTCTGGATGAGTTGGCTACATCACAAGCGATTGAGAAAGCGCACGAAGGCTTTCTTTATTGGCGAGCGTTGCCTCCAGGCAAGAGGGCCGAGTTGCTCCGCCGCTTTGCAGGTAAGGTGGAGCAAAACATTGAGGAACTAGCGTTGCTCGAGGTGAGAAACTCTGGACACACGATTGGGAACGCCCGGTGGGAGGCGAACAACGTCAAGGATGTCCTCCACTACTACGCCGGAGCGGTGGAACGGCTTACAGGCCTTCAGATCCCCGTTCCAGGTGGGGTTGATATGACTTTCAAAGAGCCCGTGGGCGTCGTTGGTGTGATCGTGCCATGGAACTTCCCTATGCCGATAGCTGGATGGGGTTTTGCTCCAGCCCTGGCCGCCGGCTGTTCCGTCGTATTAAAGCCTGCAGAGATCACCCCACTCACTGCGATGAAGATAGCTGAGTTGGCTTATGAGGCAGGAGTTCCAGAGCACGTCTTTCAAGTTCTTACCGGTTCGGGGCGTGTAGTAGGGGAGACCATAGTTACACATCCCCTGGTAAAGAAGGTCGTCTTTACTGGATCTACGGAGGTAGGCGTACGTATCCAAACGCTCGCAGCTCCTCAGATCAAACCTGTGACCCTTGAACTTGGTGGAAAGAGCGCAAACATAGTCTTTGAGGATTGCGACCTTGAAAAAGCCGCTTCCTCCGCTCCGTATTCAGTCTTTGATAACGCAGGGCAAGACTGCTGTGCTCGTTCACGGCTACTGGTTCAAGACAGCGTCTTCGATGAGTTCATGGATATCTTTGAAAAGGCCGTAAAGGCTGTAAAGGTTGAAGATCCGTTCCTTGACACCTCGGAGATGGGGCCGCTTATATCCTTGTCCCATAGAGAGAGAGTTGACTCCTATGTTAAGGAGTCTGATGTCCTCTTTAGAGGTAGTTGTCCTACAGGTAAAGGGTACTGGTACCCACCAACTGTACTAAGGACCGATGATCCCAAGGTTCTAAAGGAAGAGATATTTGGGCCGGTAGTTGCGGTGCAGACCTTTAGGAGCGAAGAAGAGGCGATAGCCCTTGCAAATGATTCGGAGTACGGACTATCGGGTTCCATATGGACCTCCAACCTAGGTAGAGGGTTAAGGGTCTCGCAGGCAGTTGAGTCGGGGAATCTGTCTGTGAACTCACACTCCTCCGTGAGGTATTGGACACCCTTTGGGGGATACAAGAGATCCGGTCTCGGGAGGGAGCTTGGCCCTAACGCAACCGATGCGTTCTGCGAGATCAAAAACGTCTTTATTAGTACCGAGATATGAAAGGTTGAGATGGCAATCTCACGTTTTGATGAGCGCGTGGCAGTAGTAACCGGCGGCGCTAGTGGAATTGGAAAGGCAACCGTAGCCAGATTCAAAGAAGAGGGCGCTGAGGTAGTCCTAGCCGACATGGATGAGATTAACGGACCAAAGGTGGCCGATGAGTTGGGGGCGACCTTCATCCATGTTGACGTATCAGACAAGGACTCGGTAGACGCGATGGTAGCTAAGACCCTGGCTTTGTTTGGCAAGATCGATGTGGCGTTCAACAACGCAGGCATCTCTCCACCGGAAGACGACTCTATCTTGGTGACAGACCTAGATGCCTGGCGGAAGGTTCAAGAGATCAACCTCACCTCGGTTTATCTATGTTGTAAGGCAGTGCTTCCACCTATGCTTGAGCGCGGTAAAGGAAGTATCGTAAATACGGCGTCCTTTGTTGCCTCCGTTGGTGCGGCAACCTCCCAGATCTCCTATACCGCCTCTAAGGGTGGTGTTCTGGCCATGACTAGGGAGCTCGGCGTCCAGTTTGCGCGCTCTGGCGTGCGAGTAAACGCTATCAGTCCCGGTCCTATCGCCACACCTCTTCTGATGGAGCTTTTTGCAAAGGATCCCGAAAGGGCGGCGAGACGGTTGGTTCATGTTCCCATGGGCCGCTTTGGAGAACCCGAGGAGATCGCTGCAGCTGTGGCGTTCTTAGCTTCTGACGACGCGTCGTTTGTAACCGCTGCAAACTTCCTTATCGACGGAGGTCTAACTGGAGCCTACGTGACTCCCATCTAAGGACCGCAGTCCGGCGCCTATCTTATCCAGCAAATAACAGCGAATAAAAAAACGTATGTGCCTAAATGGAAAGTTTTATCCATCTTAATGGGTCTTGTTGAAAGGATTTATTTACTTCAAGACCGTTACTGTCTCTAGCTGGTGATCTAAGCTCTAAGTGAGCAGATAGTCCTTTAGCGCTCATGAGAGCTAAGTATTCGGGTTTGCCTAGGAGCTAGGACACATGAGTGCATCTGTCTTGACAACTAGGGACTATTGCTCTGTACCTCATAGATGGTGTTGGTGAGTAGGTTTCATAGTGGCGCGAGGTGTTTCTTTTTAGATTTTCATGGGAGGAGACGGATTGACCCTCGAATCTATTTGATCAGAGCGATCTTACATATGGAGAGGGGAGTGATGACAGTGATTCTAGAAGATGACTTGCGATGCCAGCAGAACTAGATACTTCGTGAGCGTTGACCCGAGCTACGACAAATCCTCGTACTCTCTCAAGCGGTCCCATCAGAAGGCGATCATCCGGTGTAAATGCAGGATATCCATTGAAGACCGATCTTATGCCATATGCTCGATGCCTTCCACAACGCTGCAAAGGTTTCTATGAAAATCGCGCGGTACGTCATGAGCGACCTCTGAATCTTTATCTAATTGCCTCTTGATCGAAGGCGGATACCACTTCAGACTCTACCTTCCATCCGCCGCAGAGTATCGAGTTCATCTCAGACCTAACGTAAAGACGGAGATCAGGTATGCGGAGCACCAAAAGATTAGAGTGCCACTTGGGTAGGGGTGTGGTAATGAACTACTGGTGCTGTATTGGGACGACGGGAAGATCGGCTCCCACAAGAGATGTGAATCCTCTGGCCAGGCGCTGCACAGTTGATTACGGTTTCTGTCGCTACCGAAGATGATAGAGTCTCAACTCCAACTACGGCTTCGTCTTTCAGGTGAATGCAAGTGACATAGCTGTAAGAGGCTAAAGTGACTCCGAAAGCGTTTGCTTCTGCAAAATATGAGTTTAACAGGCTGTTCGGCTGTAGATAACCGTCGGTCGGACGCCACTATGTAAAAGATACTTGTCCATCTTTAGCTGAGGCATCATGTCGCTCGACGGCCTCCGGCCAAGACACTCTACCTTAGGCCCCAACAAATGGGCTATCTCAGGCATATGCATGAACTCTAGGTCCCTAGAGTATGTCAAAGATATGCGAGTAATCCCTGTTAGTCTTCGATCGGGATCTGACCCTGTCTCCTTCTTCAGCTGTGAGAACGTCCTTACTGGCCCCAACGCTAAAAGCGTCCGCACCTTTGCAGAGCGAATCTGACCTATATGTCCAGTAGCCTGAGCCGTGGTGAAGGTTGCTGCTTGAAAGCGCTCAAGTATCTAAATGTCTCTAAATCCGGCTCGAGCAAGATAAAGGACGCTCGCACACCCAATCGCTCCGGCATCTATGGTCGTAATTGAGCTGTCGTGTTCGTTGGACATGGGCGTATCCTTTATGCTTTTAGGTCATTTACATGTAATACTGATTTATGTACTTCTCGCCCTCATCACAAAAGAAAGTGATGACCGTCTTTAGGTCTGGCTCTTTGTCCATTAGCTGCTTTGCAGCAAGAAGATGAGCTCCTGAGGTTGGACCTACAAATATGCCGTAGTCTCGTGCCAGGCGCTTCATCTCGACTATGGCGTCCTCGCTATTGACGGTTACCACCTCCGACACAACATCTATGTTGCGCTTTAGTATCTCTGGTACAAATCCGTCTGATATCCCCTCCATGAGGTGTTTACCGATCTCCCCACATAGTATGGTGCAGGACTCATTCGGCTCTAAAGCTACTACTTTGCAGTTTGGATTTATGCTCTTGAAGTATCGCCCAACTCCTACTATCGTCCCTCCGGTGCCGATTCCGCCAACGACGCAGTCGGGAACCACTCCTTCTGGCAGGTCTCTCACGATCTCTGGACCGAATATGACCTCGTTTTCTTCTATGTTCCACTCTGACTCGAACTGAGAAGGAGAGAAGTGGCCAGGGCGAGATCCAAGTTCCTTAGCTAAGGTAAGGGCATCGTTGACATGGAAGTCTCCCACGGTGACCACCTCGGCGTTGAAGGCCCTTGACATTGCAAGTCTTTCTGGACTCATGTTATTCGGCATGACTACGATCATCTTGTAGCCCTTCACTGCGGCTACCATCGATAGAGCGTTACCCGTGTTCCCGCTGCTGGCTTCGACTATTGTATATCCCGGCTTTAACAATCCCTCTGCTTCAGCTCGCTCTACCATGTACTTTGCAATGCGAGCCTTGATGGAGCCTGAGGGGTTTAGGTACTCCAACTTTACCCATACTCCTTCTATGTTGACCAAAGGCGTGTTACCTACAGCGTCTAAGATTGTGCCTATTCGCCCGCTTGATGCGGAGCTACCTTTGCCTTCTTTGGTCCCTAAGGAGTTAGTAGCTGTGTATGTGGTGGTCATCCGTCTCTCCTTTGCTTATCCGTGCACTTAGGTTACAGAGTTCATCGAACCCTTGAGTTTCCTGGATCGAGTAGTGGCTCGTTAGACACCTTTCCCGGAATCCACTCACCGAATATAAAGACCTCTACCTCTGTTCCATCTTTTGCAAGAGAAACGGGCAGGTATGCGTAGGCAATCGAGTGACCCACGCTGTAGCCGATGCCTCCGGAGGTCACTCTTCCTGTGATGTTACCCGCACTTCGGACTGGCTCGTTCCCAAGTACAACCGAGTTGAGATCCTCGAGAACTAAGCAGCACAGTTTCTTCTCGAGGCCCTTCTCTTTTGCTCGCATGAGCGCATCGTAACCCATAAAGGTGTCCCTGTCTCCCAACTTGACGCAAAAGTCCAAGCCCGCCTCGTATGGATTTGAGTCTGCGTCGATATCGGCCGCCCAAGCTCGATAGCCTTTTTCAAGACGCAAAGAGTCGATGGCACGATACCCGCCGACGGCAACTTGATGGTCTTTGCCAGCCTCTATAAGTGTCTCCCAAAGCGTAAGGGCGTACTCTGTCGGACAGTAGAGTTCGTAACCAAGCTCGCCGACGTAGGTGACTCTAAGGGCTCTCGTTGGAGTGTCTCCTACCGTGATCTCCTGGAAAGACATGTACGGGAAGGATTCGTTGCTAAGGTCTGTGGGAGTGAGGCGTTTGAGAACATCCCGGGACTTCGGACCCCAAAGAGCGATACAGGCGTACTTAGAGGTAACGTCTTCTAGGAAGACCGAACCGTCCTTAGGCATATGCTTGCGAATCCATCCAGCGTCATGGGAACCAAAGGCTGTCCCGGTTACGATCATGTATCTGTCTTTTTCAAGAGCAGTTACCGTGAAGTCGCTCTCGATTCCACCTCTGCGGTTCAGCATCTGTGTGTAGGTGATTCTTCCAACACGCCCCGTCACTTTGTTGTCACACATCATGTCCAAGAACTCGGTAACGCCAGGCCCAAAGATCTCAAACTTGGAGAAGGATGACTCATCGAAAAGACAGAGCCTCTCTCTGGTTGCTAGGTGTTCTTTGGCTATTGCAGAGGACCAGTTTTCTCCTGCCCATCCTCTTGGTCTCATATGTTCATAGAAACTGTCCTCATTGCTTGCGTAGTAGTTGACACGTTCCCAACCTGACTTTTCGCCAAAGACAGCGCCATGGTCTTTGTGCCAATCGTACATGGGTGATCGCCTAAGAGGACGACCCGCTTTACGTTCTTCGTTGGGGTAGCGGATGTCGTAGTACGTCTCATAGTTCTCCGTGACGCGCTTTAGTGTGTAGCTTGGTGATCTGTACTGGCGTCCAAATCTGCGCACATCCATCTCCCAAAGATCCATAGAGGGTTCGCCATCGAGGATCCACTCCGCCATAACCTTGCCGATTCCGCCGGCTCCGGCTATTCCGTGAGCACAGAAACCGGCAGCTACGAAGAAGCCCTCAACCTCTGTTTCACCCAAGCAGAACTCGTTGTCTGGGGTGAACGCCTCTGGTCCGTTGATGAGCTTGCGAATCTCTACATCGGCCATCTTTGGAACTCTGATGATCGAGTTCTTGGTTATCTCTTCGAATCGTTCCCAGTCTTCGACCAGCAGTTGGCCATTGAAGTCTTTGGGTATCTCGTCGACTAAGGAACTATTGAGAGAAAATGGCTTTGAGTGTCGCTCGTAACCTCCCATGACGAGACCCTCCCCATCCTCTCGAAAATATACTAAGAGATCCGGATCCCTCAATGTGGGAAGTCGCTTGCTGTTGGCGTCTTCCCTAAAGCCAGTTGTAACCAGATACTGGTGCGACATCGGAACGATCGGTACTCTGACGCCTGCCATTCGAGCTATCTCAGCCGCATACATTCCACCTGCGTCGACCACGATCTCAGCTTTGATCGTTCCCCTGTCGGTTACGACGGACGACACCTTGTTCTCGTCGACGCCGATCGAAAGTACTCGTGTTCTTGTTAGTATTTCCACTCCCCTTCCTCTGGCGACTTTTGCAAATGCGTAGGTTAGCTGGGAGGGATCCAGGTATCCGTCGGTAGCGAGGTAAGTGGCTCCGAGGATACCCTCAGGATTTACAAGTGGAAACATCTCCTGTACGTCCCTTACCGTGATCTCTTCGAGAGGAAGTCCAAATGTCTTCGCCCATCCGACCTGTCGCTGCAGCTCCTCGAGGCGGGCGGGTGTGCTAGCTAGACGGATACCTCCACTTTGCACCCAGCCTGGATGCAGATCCGGATCTTTTGCCAACGTTCGGTACAGCTCCGCAGAGTACATCATCATCGCCGTAAGTGTTACCGATGACCGTAGTTGACCCACTAGGCCTGCGGAATGAAAGGTTGAGCCGTTGGTTAGCTCGTCACGCTCCAATAACACAACGTCGTTACAGCCCATCTCCGTTAGGTGATATGCGATAGACGTTCCTCCTACGCCGCCGCCGACTATTACAACTCTTGCGGCGGTTGGAATATCAGAGTCAGGCACTCGGGCTCTCCTTTGTGTTGTTAGGTTGGTAAATATCGGTTCTTTGGTCTACTATAACGCATTTGCGTAGCTATGTCTCAAAGAGATCTAACTCCCTGTGAAAAGATATACAGTACCCACTTGGCTTGGGAATTCGAGGTGAATGCTAGAGGTGTTGGGGTGCCTGGTTCACACTCGCCAAGATAGAGAAAACCCTGACTCCCGTCAATTGCAAAGACATTTGGTTGGATTTCTGTGGCAATTGTGCATAAATGGTTGGTGATCGCTGATTCGCCGGCGTCTTAGGTACTATCCTTACTAGTACTTTAGCTTCGATCGTGCCAACAGGCAAAGGATTGGGGGATCTGATGAGCGAGATTGACTTAGATGCTACTGTCCCAGCGAAGGTAAGTTCTATTCTTCAAAATGTTTTCCCCGGTGGTGTAGTTGTGACCTCCTGTACCCCTCTATCAGGCGGCCTTACCAATATGAACTACAGAGTTAGCACAGACATTGGGGATTTTGTAGTCCGGGTCTTTACCGAGGAGGGATCGCTGCTTTCAATAGACAGAGAGCGCGAGTATCAAAACTCAAAGGCAGCCTATCAATCAGGCGCAGGTGTGGAGGTTCTTGGGAGGTCCCTTGAGCCCATGGGGCTAGTAGTGAGGTACCAAGATGGGAAAACTCTGTGCCCATCTGATCTTCATAACTATGAGGTTCTAGCCAAAGTGGTCGACTCATGTAAATTGTTGCACAGCGGTCCGACATTTGTCGGTCGATTCGATATGTTCGAGGTGCAACGTCAGTACCTAAAGATCGTGCAACAGCGCGGTTTTCGTCTTCCAACAAGTTACCTGAGCCACGCCGATCAGGTGAGTCTGCTTGAGAAGGTGATGAAGTCGAAAGAAGAGAACCTGGTTCCCTGTAACAACGACCTCTTGGCAGAGAACTTCATCGACGATGGCGAGCGAATATGGATTATCGACTACGAGTACTCCGGGAATAATGAGCCTAGTTTTGAGCTGGGCAACATCTGGAGTGAGTCAAACCTGGATGCAGATGCGTTGGACGAGCTGGTAAGGCTGTATTGGGGCCCCAGAGCAAGCAGAGCCAAGGTGGCGCGAGCTAGAGCTTGGGGTGTTATGTCGAAGTACGGTTGGACACTTTGGGCCTCCATCCAAGATGCTGTTGCGGAGATCGACTTTGACTTTTGGCAGTGGGGTATGGAGAAGTATCTGAGGGCGGAGGAAGAGCTAAAGGATCCCTCTTTCCAAGCACTTCTACAGGATCTTTATGAGTAGATATAAGTGTTCGAACGCACATCGCAGATTGTTTAGTAAGGGGATGTAGTGGCTGTAGACGCAGTTATCTTTGACTTCAATGGAACACTCTCTGACGACGAAGGGCTTCTTTATCGACTCTTTCAGGAGATTTTCGCAAGACGATTTGGCTTTGACCTGAAAGAGGAGTTCTACTTCGATCGGCTTGCGGGACTCAGCGATTATGAGATCGTGTCCAGTCTCCTTCATCTGCTTGGGTCCAATGATGACTCTGTTAAAGAGATGGTAGTGAAGGAAAAGGTAGAGCTTTACCAGGCGGCGGTGAGAGAGTCTCCTTGCATATACGAAGAGGTAGTGCGTTTTGTGAAACAGGTAGGGGAGTATGTGCCTGTTGGCGTGGTGACTGGAGTTGTACATGAAGAGGTAGATGTGGCTTTAGATGCTGTCGGTCTCTTGGAGTCCATGAGCTTCGTGATTGCTGGCGACGATGTGACCTGTGGTAAGCCGGATCCCGAGGGCTACATGAAAGGACTCCGATGCCTTGACGCCTCAGTACAACCGTGTAATGTCGTGGTTTTCGAGGACTCGATGCCGGGACTAACTGCGGCGTGGGCCGCTGGCATGAGACCGATAGCAGTTCTCGGGACGCTTTCAAGTAAGCAACTTCCTGCTTTCGTGGAACTAAGCGTTGCCCGTATCTCACTGCAAAACTGCTCTTGGCTCTTTGATGAGCTAGTGATACGACGAGATAAGGTCTAAGTCATGACGTGGGCGTGCGTGCAGATCTAGCTGGAAAACTATTCTCTATTACGTACTGTATTTGGTTTATGGTGTGAAAACTTTCTGAAATTGGTTGACCGAAGTGTTAATGCATCGTATAATTCCTTCAACATCGTAATAAAACATATAAGTGTATGAGTAAGGTCTTGCATATCCAACGCTATCCACAGTTTCAAAACTTCACCACGAGGTTCCAAGTTTGAGGGGTCAAAGCGATGGTGCGTGCAAGATGTCAGTCTTAGAGTTAGGTGGGGAATGGAAAATACAGAGTTATCTCAACATCATCTCGATGCCCAAGATCTAGCGAAGTTCGGATACCAACAGAAGTTGCATAGGTCTCTTGGAACCTTCTCCGCGTTTGCTGCAGGGTATAGCTACATCTCGGTCCTTACAGGAATGTTCGAGCTGTTCGGTTTCGGGTACGGTTTCGGCGGACCCCCGATCGTATTTATGTGGATATTTGTATTCTTGGGCCAGATGGCAGTTGCGTATTGTTTTGCTGAACTAAGTGCGAGGTTTCCAATAGCTGGATCGGTTTATCAATGGTCCAAGCAGCTTAGCAAATCGGCTGTTGCGTGGGTGACGGGGTGGACGATGCTGATAGGGTCGGTAGTGACCTTAGCAGCGGTAGCTATTGCACTACAGATAGTTCTACCTCCTGTGTGGTCCGGATTTGAGGTCTTTAAGAACACCTCTCAAAACGCTGTCTTCCTTGGGGTAGTAATCTTGACCATCACAACCATTTTGAACGCAGCTGGGGTTAAGGTGATGTCAGTTGTAAACAACATCGGAGTAGCGGCGGAGCTAATTGGAGTTACTCTCTTTGTGATCCTATTGGCCCTTCATGTGCACAATAGCCCTTCGATCTTCCTAAAGACCGAGGGAACCGGGCCTGGCCTACCTGGGTACTCAAGCTTTGGCTATGGAGCTGGACTTATTTTGGCGATCATAATGCCAGCGTACGTGATGTATGGATTCGATACGGCTGGATCTTTGGCGGAAGAGACCAAAGATCCTCGCCGCAGAGCTCCAAGGGCGATAATAACATCTCTCCTAGCCGGTGGAGTAGGTGGATTGCTTATTTTGATCTTTGCCTTGTTGGCTTCCCCGACTTTAAATCCTGCAAAGCTTGGAGCTGGTGGTTTGCCTCTAATAATTGAAGGGGCCTTAGGTTCGGGACTCGGAAAGCTTCTGCTCATCGATGTTGCTGTTGCTATCTCTGTATGTGCCTTAGCGATTCAGACTGGGACGATCCGCATGACCTTTACGATGGCTAGGGACAACAACCTACCCTTTGGATCGAAGCTAGCGCACGTGTCCGCTAGAGCACAAAGCCCGGTTGTGCCTTCAATCGTAAGTGGATTGTTAGCGGCGCTTATATTGCTGGTAAACATTGGAAAGCCACAGTTGTTCACCATCGTCACGAGCGTCGCCGTTGTGCTGGTCTACATAGCGTACTTCCTCGTCACAATACCCCTGCTCTCCAAGAGGCTGAAGGGATGGCCGGCGGATCAAGGAGAAGGCGGACTGTTTTATATGCGGGGCTGGGGGGTTATTGTAAACGGATTCGCTGCCATCTACGGTGTGGTGATGACCGTAAATCTGTTATGGCCAAGGTCCGTGATCTACGGTCCTGGTAACGACGCTTGGGGCGGCGTTATCTTTGTAGGCGTTGTGCTCGTAGCGGGACTTGTTTACTTCAATACCGTGCAGAGACACAAGAGCGGAGTTTTGGAAGAACACAGGGCGAGCTAAAGCACTAGATGTCTAATCCCTATTTAGGTGGATAGGCTTCATCGTTCTTTACAACGATGATCCTTCAAAGTGGATAAATGATGGACTACGTAGCGACCGCTTTAGGATCCGCTACGTAAGTCCTTGTAGCGGCGGGCGATCTTTCGTATGGTTACTTGGGTGCTAAACCTGAATGGCGATTACGCGCTATGTTGTTTTGAGATGGCTTTCGATAAGCGCTTTTGAGATGAAGTTATGAGGTGCTAGCGCAGGGTTCACCATGGATACTGTATCTCGTGTTGTTAGCTGCTGTCTTGCACGCAACATGGAACCTTTTGGCCAAGATTATCCCCGATCAGGTTACTGCATTTTGGCTTGTGAATATTGCAGTTATCCCTTCTGCTGCAGTCTTGTTGTTGTTCTTCAAGATCCCCAGTAACTTTCCATGGGTCTTATTGCTGATGTCTTCTGTAATTCATCTCGCATATAACCTCTTTCTCCTATCCTCTTACCGACAGGGAGATTTGAGCAGGACGTACCCAATAGCGCGTGGTCTTGCTCCACCCTTGGTCGCACTTTTTGCTTACCTCATACTCGGGGAGCGACTGTCGCTGTTGGCCGCAAGCGGCATTATTTTGGTGGTCGTAGCTCTTTCCTCCCTTGCTTTTGAGAGGGATGGCTACTTTGCGCCAAGGGGGAACGGAGCCGGTTACGCAGTGCTAACTGGTGGTGCTATTGCTGGATACTCCTTGATAGACGGAGTTGCCTCGCGGTCGATCGCAGATCCCTTAACCTACGTGGCAGTGCTAATGGGAGTTGAAGGAACCTTGGTAGCTGTCGTGTTGTCGGCTGTCCGACTTCGTTCCCCTATAAGAAGAGTTCCTAAAGGACGAGATGTTGCTTTAGGGTTGACAGCAGGTTCAATATCTGTAGTTGCATATGCGATTGTGGTCTGGGCGCAGAGTCGTGTGGCTCTGGCGGAGGTGTCCGCTCTTCGAGAGAGTAGTGTGGTCTTTGCATCTCTTTACGGAGCGTACATCTTAAAAGAAGGGTCTCTTCTACGTCGTCTTTTAGCGGGGCTGGGAGTGGCGGTAGGCATTGCACTCATCGTCTTGGGGTAAAACATCGAATCACTCTCATAGACAGACTCATCCTCTACGAAGACCAGCATGTTTCTAGTGCGGAGTCGGTCAATCAGTGATTGATGTTTTGGTTCATGCGACAAAGTAGGCTTCTCTCTCGGACAATGGGTAGGTGGGCGGATTTGGGTCCTTGGGTGCCTGCGTGCTGTAGGGCCTATGTTATGAGTGCTCCGGTTCTTTATACAAAAGAGATCTCGATAGAGGCAGGAAAAGGTGGATCAAAGGTCCGATGCTGAGGGCAAAAATCAACGTACCTACGTCGACACTTCCTCCAAGTATCCATCCGAGCACTAAAACTGTGAGTTCTATTAGGCTCCTAACCACCCTGATAGAGTGTCCTCTAGCTGCTATTGCGGTCATTAGGCCGTCCCTGGGTCCCGGTCCTAGGTTTGTGGAGATGTATAGCGATGTGGCGACTGCGACTACAACAACACCGCTTATTAGGTAACATGCCTGATACAAAAGCGCACCAGGCTTTGGTACAACTCCAAGCGAAATCTGTAATACCGATCCGATTATCACCACGTTTAGAAGCGTTCCAATACCAATACGCTGTCTGCAAGGAATCCAGAGTAACAGAACGACAAAACCTACTAGGACTACAGACAATCCCAACGGGATCCTGACCTGTTTTGCGATGCCGACCTGTAGTACATTCCAGGGGTCGAGCCCAAGACGGGCAAGAACGATGAGCGAGTATCCAAAGCCATAGAGGGCTAGACCAAATACCAAGGTAGAGATTCGTAAAAGACGCATGTCGTCTTTTGCTGGTAAGGGCGCAACTATCGCTAAGACTAAGGATTTGAGGTTCACGGCGACTTCCTTGCAGGTCGTCTCGACCCGGTCTCTATCACGATCAGTTTGATCCGAAGGACTTTACGTATATGAGGACGCGATCGGTTCTGAATAGGTCGTGCGAAAGCTCAAATGGCTGTCCGTCTACATCCTTTGTTATGCGCGTTACATAAAATAGGGGAGACCCTGTGCTTACCGAGAGTATCTGACTCTCTGATGGTTCGGCTGGCCGCACTTCGATCCTCTCTGTGGCTTCCAAAGGCTTGACGCTGTAGTCGCTTGCGAGTAACTCATACAAAGAACCGCCCAGTGGTTTGTCTAAGAGGCCCGGGAATCTGTCGGCCGGTAATACCATGTGTTCGAGAGAGATTGGTAGCCCGTTCCCGAGCCTTATCCTAGTGATCTCAAAGATGTAGTCACCTATATCGATAGCGAGTTGATTGGCTACGAGAGCGTCAGCTTCAGTGAGAGCGGTTCGAATCACTCGGGTTCCTGCCACCATACCCTGCGCCTTTAGTAACTGGGGAAGACCCACGATAGAAGAGAGGTCTCGTTCAAGTCTCTTGTCGTTTAAGAAAGTACCCCCGTTGCGCCCCTTTTCCCTGCGAATGGTGCCAGATTCTTCTAACATGCTAAGAGCGCCTCGCAATAGATTCCGTGTCACTCCAAAGCGCCTTGCAAGCTCCCTCTCTGTACCGATCCTTCTGTCAGGTCCGATCTCACCTGAGGCGATGAGGTCAGAGATTAGAAGTGCTATCTCTTCTGCACCCCTGCGGTCGCGGGATCGAGACTCTATGTTCGTGGGTTGTATGTCGTTATCTTGCATCTACAGTATTAATCGTACACAATCGGTGTTACAAATTCAGGTGCAACATCATGGATATCGTACCGAGCGAGAAAAACTTGGAAGCTTGTGCTCGAGGTAGCGGATAGCAAGATGCAGCGTTCCGTCCAAATATTCTCCTTGAAGTCGCTTGCAGATCTCTACCTCAGGATGAGTTTGCATCCATCCAAGCAATAGGAAACGTCGAAATAAAACAAGTGGCCAGATCGCCTCTTTATCAGCGTTGTCAAGCTTTCTGATGCGTTCGTACCCAACGATCCATCGTCCTATAAGTTCTGGCACGATGTCTTTGTGTTCGAAAAAACTTATAGCAGTGGCTAAGTCGTAGAGGTACCAGCTGTAACCGCAGTCGTCAAAGTCGATGAGGGTAGGCGAGTAGCTCTCTTTGACCCATATCACATTTGATAGACGCATATCTGCGTGAACGAGTCCAAATACCTTTGAGGAGACTCCGTATCGATGGAGATCTCTGCTCACGTTATCTACGGCCTCTTTGAGGTAAGGGTACTTTTCTTTGTCCACACCTTTGGACCAAGCGCCCCATCTCGGGTTTGCTCCAAAGGCGTCTTTCAGTCTCCACGAGAATCTACGAAAGCCTCTCGGTGGTTCCCACGCTATAACTTGGTTGTGAAGTTGGGCTGCTATCGATCCGAGAGTCTCAAAGTGATCTGCCGAGTCGTCCTCCTCGAGCTCTACTCCTTCTACGAAGTTGAAGGCTACTGCAAAGCGACGGTGATTTGAAGAGGGGGTTTGGATCGTAGTGATCAACTCGTCCTTGCGATTCAAGATAGGTAAAGGTACAGACACCGTGTTCGATCCATGGATCGACTGAATCCATGTGAGTTCAGATTGTATCTCAGCTCTAGAGTGATACCCTTCTCTGTGTAACCTGATTACGAACTTCGGCTCGTTATCGAAGGAGATCTTGTAGGTCTTGTTCTCGGAGACGTTTAGTAACTCAACTTTAGCGCTTGGTGGGGTGTCGTAGTTCTTGAGAGCCTCGTTAGCCAGCTCCCAGTCCTCGTCTGTAGAAGCAGAGATCACGTGTACTAACCTACCGTGTTTATTGACTAGGGTAGCGTCCTACAGCGCCTGACCCAAAGATAGTTGAAGTGATCCAAGTTTGTCTAGTGTATTTTTGGGTGCCATACTTGTTTCAGAGCCCTGACCGCCATCTTTATGATCAGAGATCCTGTTCTAAAGGTGGGTGTGGGTGATGCGTCGAATCTCTCATCGCTACAGCTCCGTGCAAGTACCTTACAAGGCAGATCCTGTCATTAGGTAGTTGGTCGTTGCTACCCTGTTACCTGCCCGAAGGCCGAAGGTGTCCCGTCAAAGCTAATGGGTACCACGTGGATTGGCCACTGGGGATCGTCAGCTACGACCTCCATGCCCCCGCCAATGTAGATGGCGACATGGTAAGGCAACATACCGAAGAAAATGAGATCGCCCGGTTGTAGCTGAGAGTAACTTATTCTTTGAGTCGCCTCGTACTGCATCGCTGCGTTATGCGGAAGCGATATTCCCGCCTGTGCATACGCCCACATAACTAATCCAGAACAGTCAAAGCCTGTCGATGGGCTTGCGCCTCCCCATACATACGGTTTTCCCTGCATGCTGAGAGCTGCATTGACGGCAATCTGCATCGCTTGTGATATTGATCCGCTTGTAGAAGATGCACTGTAGTTGGGCTGGGTGGCCGCAGGTGTGCTATTTTGTGGCGGAGTCTGAGCCTGTTGTTGTGCAAGGGCTGCCTGTGCAGCCTTCTCCTTAGCAGCTTGTTGCGCTTGCAGCTGCTGTTGCACCAAGGTAGCGATCTGGCCTTTGATGCTGGCCAGGAGAGATTGGTCTTGAGTAGTTGCACTTTGCGCCTGTTGAGCCGCACTTTGAACCTGGTTTAGCTCGACTTGTGCCTGAGATTGCTCAGATGCCAGCTTGGCCTGCTCGAGAGCAAGTTGCGCCGTGGCCTGCTGGTAGCTGGTAACCAAGTCCTGCTGATTCATAGATACAGTGGACAGGAACGACTGCGAGAGCGTCGCCTGCGTTTCAGTGCCTTGTAGCACTGTCATCACAGTAGACGCACCACCCATGTTCATATAGCTATCAATAGCCTCTTGGGAGAGTTGTTGCTTTATCGCCTTCACTCTGGCTTGCTCGGAGATGATCTGCCCTTTTACCTGTGAGATATCGCCGTTAATCTGCTGCAGCTGACTCTGGGCGTAGTCATACTTTTCGGCGTATACGGCGACCTCGTTGTTGAGCTGAGCAATTTGGCTGGCAATATTTGATGCTTCCGCCTGCAACGAAGAGATGCTTTGCGCCTGAGCGCTAGGGGCTGAGGAAGCTTGCTGCACAAAGGGAGCAATAGCGACTAGCGCCGGTGCAAGCACCTTTATCGTCTTTTTCATCTGCTGTCCACCTGTTCTCGACTGATCGGGTCATCCGGTTCGACGCACATCGAAACCACCATAGCAGGTGTTTTGGGAGATTTGCGCTCGCAAAGGATTTGGTTGTCCTAATTATGCAACGGACTAAGTACCTGAGCTGGGAATATCCATAGGGCGTAAATATCAAAAAATCTTGCTTTGGCTGTCAGCTAGCTGACGCAACGATGTGAGATCTGTGGGTATAGATCTCTGTTAGAGATTTTTTGGGGGGGTTATTGGGCTTGTTTCCCCGATGCTGGTTACTTCAAATCGATACGTCTGGGACTGTGGCGACGACACCCCGCCTAGCCCTTGTTCTAGCGACAACAGAGCCCCAGTTTCTTTGTCGATGCACGCCCGGGTGGTAAGAGAGACCTTAGCTAGCATGTTGCCCTCTAGATATAGATCTCCGACGCGACCTAAGACCGTACACGAACCATCACGCTGCAAGTACTCACCGACAGAACGAAGACCGTTGACAAACAACGATGCAGCTGCGCCGACTCCCATCTGGTTTAGATAGTACTTTGGAAGCTTGATCTCGGTAACCCTGTTGTGAACCACGTCGAAGGCTGTACCACTGGCAGCAATAGTGGTTACACCGGTAGAGCTGATATAAACCCTGAAGTTTGACGGGTCATACACCTCACCAATCACTTTGTTGGGCGTGGTTGTGTTAGCACCCGATGTTGAGATAAAGGAGTAGTTCGCCCATCCTGTTAGCCTCAGGTAGTTTGCAACCGTGAAGGGGTTTGCTACCTGTCCTACCAAAGTTGTAGAGGTTGAAGAAGTTGATGTTGAAACGGTTTTATTGATACCGCATCCCGCAAGAACTAGAGCGAAAACCATGAGGCAAGATCTCTGCAACATCTCATGTTTTCTCAAGTTCCGATGTCTCATAGTTGGGGTGAGTTGCACACCTTGAAGTATATAGATTCAACTTTGGAAACATCTAAGGCCCATTACCGAGACTATTGGATGCGACCTTTGAAGATAGACCTCCCTATCTTGGTCCACCTGCTTTGTGGCAGCTTCCAACGGGTATGCCTTGATGAGGAGATGGATCGAGGTCGAAAACCCCTCTTATGGCCTACAAGAAAGTAAATTTTGTTTGAAGTTTAATTCATCTTGGCCACCATGACGTGTTGTCTTAGTAAGCTTTAAACATCGTGCAGGGATGCGGCGAAGGTTACGACCTTTTCTTCATGCTATGCGTGAGGACACATGATTTTATGAGCGCTCTTAGGTACTACGCAAGGATTTATTAAACGAGGTTTCCTATGGCATGCTACGGTCATCGGCTCTGTATGAGGGTCATAGGTCGCATTGACATACATACAAGGGTGGGAAACACAACGAATCGGGGAAAGAGAGGGAGCCATGAAGGCAGAGTCCGCAGATGAACATGAGGTAGATATACACGGTGGTCATCGCGATGTAACAGGCGGTGCTCAAAGAGCGGCCGTCTTTGGCATCTCTGATGGTCTGGTTACTAACGTGTCTTTGATTTTGGGAGTTGCTGGGGCTCATCCGTCAGCAGCGGCAGTGAGGCTGGCGGGTTTTGCAGGACTGATGGCAGGAGCCTGTTCGATGGCTATCGGCGAGTATATATCCATGAAAGCGCAGGGTGAGCTTATAAGTAGAGAGATCGCAGTTGAGGAAGAGGAGATTCGGCGTGATCCTGCCGGGGAGACCAAGGAGTTAGCAAACCTCTATGAAAGAAGAGGCTTGTCTAAGGAACTAGCGATGGAGGTGGCGAAGGCTCTCATGGCTCAGCCAAGAACTGCTTTAGAGGTTCATGCCATGGAGGAACTAGGGGTGGGTACGGGCTCCTTGGGATCTCCGTGGCAGGCAGCGTTGTCTTCGTTTGCTTCCTTTGCAGTTGGAGCCTTCGTGCCTTTGGTGGCTTGGCTCTTCTTCAGCAGCGCAACGGCGGTAACGGTTTCGATCCTCATGACGGCGGTCGCCTCTTTAGTAGTGGGTGCGGCACTGGCGTACTTTACCGGCCGTTCCTATGCAGTCTCAGCGCTTAGGCAGCTAGGTCTCTCTGCCCTCGCAAGTGCATTGACCTATCTGGTGGGCTACCTCGTCGGTGGAGGTCAGCTATAGTCGAGCAGTGTCTTCTAAGAGTTAGCTCCGAAGATCTCGAATCTGACTAGGCATAGCTTTACGTCGCTACCAACTCAAGTACATCGACTGGCGATGCAAGATCCCAATACAACTCATAAGAGTTGGCGGTTGAGACACGGCTAAAGGGCTGGTGTCATGTCTGGCTGCATGTTAAAGCTGTCCTAACCTCACCAACTGTACCTTATCAACCCTGAGATCTGCGTCGCAACATTAGGTGACGATAAGGGATAGACGAGTTGTTTGCTGATGAGACAACAAATGTGACTGACTTTGTATCTTTTACCATCGCTTTTCCGTCTATGTGGTAAAGAGTTAGGAAAAGGAGTAGAAATGAAAAAGACAGTAGGCAAGACAGATCGCAATATCCGCTTCGCTTTGGCGGCTTTCTTGGTTGTGGTGGCAGCTATCGTCGGATTCGGAAGTATCTGGAGTTATGTGGCGCTGGCTGTGACGGCTGTGCTCGTTGTGACGGGAGCTAGTGGCTACTGCCCTCTTTACACTTTGCTTCACATCGATACCACAAAGTCGGTTAGCAGAGAATCTGTAAGGGCAAAGTAGCTACTATTACCGCGGGACCTTACCCCTTCATCGAAGTTCGCTATAACTAAGTGAAGGGGATATAGTCATATGTTCCGTCCGTGTGGGCGACTGCGGTAGAAGGGAGGAAGTTTCTATGGTGTCTCAAGGGGCCGGCGTGTCGCCTTTGGACGTATTTGGCTCACAACTTGGGGATACCATCGACGGTCTGCTGAGATATGCAGTAACTCTAACAGGTAACTCCTCCGATGCGGAGGATTTGGTCATGGAGACGGTTGTTCGGTCCTTGGAAAAACGGGACCAGTTCCGTCAAGAGTCTTCTTTGGCAACCTGGCTTCATTCGATCCTTTATCACATCGCAGTGGATAAGGTGCGCTCAGACTCAAAGGAGCTAAGTGTTGATGAAGTTGTAGGTAAGTGGATGAACTCGGAGTACAGCGTTGACATTGAGGCCGATCTGATTCGGAAAGAGACACAGATGAAGGTTAGAGAAGCCTTAAGGCGCCTCCCCTATAACTATCGAGCGGCAATAATCCTCCATGACGCAGAGGGTCTATCAGCCAGGGAGATATCTCAGCTTTGTGGCGCCTCCTTGTCGACGATAAAGCAGCGAATCCTTAGGGGAAGGATGATGCTCCTAACGGCACTAAAGAGTGTAGATGTTTCGAAGTTGTCTACCGATACCGGGAGTCTTAGTTGTTGGGAGAGTAGGCAGATGATCTCTGACTACTTAGACGACTCCCTTGCTCAGCGACAAAGGAACGCTTTGGAACAACACTTGAGTAGTTGTACAACTTGTCCCCCGCTTTACAGATCTTTGGTGGGGCTTAGAAGAGTCTTGGGCGACCTCTGTGAGGGCGATGATGACGTGCCGAGCGAGATCCGTGATAGAGTTTTGGCAAAGCTCTCCATTGGCGGATAGATGCTTGGGGATCCAAAGCGCTAGTTCTTTGGGATCTTCGGCTGTACCTTTATGAGGCGCGTAAGTTGGGATCCTCGGTGACCTGTTGCGGATAAAGTCGGACTCCCTCTTGTCCATATGCTTCTTGCAGAGGTTCTCTGAGCCTATCTTGAAGCCGAAAGTGACCCAATTCAACCCGAGTAAGCGTTGTAGTTGGGTGTTGAATGGTTATCGTGACTCGTATAAGTAGATTACCTAGGTAGCGTGCGGTGGATATTGACTATTTCTCAAGTTAGAGTTAACAAAGTTGTCTATGTAGACCTTTGGAAATGGGCGTCTAAGAGGGGTAGAAGGTAGAAAAGTTTGCCGTCGACGGGTCTAGTTCGCCCGTAGGCCCTTGACCGAAGAGCCAAAGCAGATTTGCGGTTATTTTTCTGGTGTAAGTTGCGGGACAGTTGGCAGTCGACGAGCCACAGGAGTTTAGGGAGTTGATCCAGTTGTTGGTTCCCGAGTCAAATACACCTGCGTTTGAGTTTGCCGTTGTGTAGTAAGTCATATCTGAGTAAGCGTACCCATTTTGCGTTCCCAGATCTGTGACGACGCGACTGATCGGTATGGGGGAGTGTCCGAGTATCTGAAGATTGTTCGGATGAGGGTTTGGGGTGTAGAAGTGGTCAAAGTCGGACTGTAACACCCCTGGTATTGCTGATCCATCTTTCAAGCCAGTGCCTTTGAAGATCCAAGCCGAAGCGTCTGCAACCACAAATGGGGCAGGAGTGGCTCCATTTAGCAGAAAACCAGCGTATGACTCTCCAACAAAACCAGTTTCAGGCCAAGACGCAGGCGGCGACATCCATGTGTTACCTGTAACTTCCAGCGGATTGCCTTTGCCGTACAGGGGATCCTTATAGGAGTTGCGGTAGTCCACCTCTTCACGGTTTTGTCCTAGCGGAGAAGGCTGTAGTCGAACGTGGCGAAGCATTGCGCTAGCACCGAAGAATATGAAGTTAACTCCATGATTTTGAGCGTTGGTGGCTGCAACTCTTTCCCTGTATGACCAACACTCGTCGTGTCCTAGAGATAGAACGGCTGCGTGTTTTTCGAGGATGTTCGGGTGTTCGATAACGGTCTGGTCGTTTGCGTATGCGACGTTCAGGCCGTGTTTCTCCATAAATCGGACGAGAGGATACTCATTGACCATGAAGTCAGCCGCTCCACCGCCGTAAGCGTAGGGCCGGTCGAAGGAGACGACTCTCGCACGGCTGCAGAGGGGGTAGTGGTTCGAGGGACACGACCCTTGACCTACATAGAAGTCGTAACCACCGTACGGGTTCCAGGCCTGCCATGTAAAAACATCGTTCTTTATCAAGTAGGTAGCGTTGGACGCTGGATCCCAAACCGTTAGGGGTATCCAGGACTGCTGGCCTTGAGAACCAACCAGCTTGAAAATATAGTCACCTTGAAAGAAGTTCTTGGTGATATCTACAGTGAGAGATGGAGTCCAATTGTCGCAAGATACCATATTCACCACAGGTGTCAGGGGGCAGGAGGCCTGGACAAATCCCTTCTCCATAGGAGAACTCCACACCAAATGAGCTCCCTTGCCTTGGTAATAACCCATGCGATAGGCGAATACCTGATAAGTGGGGGCTGTTGAAGAGATGTATAAAGTGACCTTTTCGCCGATCCTGGCGTACGTTTTGTCAGCGAATCCTTGGACGTATCCAGGTGCACCTGTGTTAGCTAGCTGCCATGAAGTAGTTCCGGGAAGTTGATTTTGAGCGACGATCTGCGATGAGACAACCCCGTATGAGGACAGATAGGTTTCAATCTTGGCGATGCTTCGATCGCTACGCCCTTTAGCTTGGTGCCCAAGCAAATTAGTGGTGGGTGCCTTTGTGGCTGAATTGGTGGACCCCGACTCTACAAGAGCTAGAGATCCAAAGAGGACTCCGAAAAGCATGACACCTGCAGCGAGAGCTAGTACCGCCCTATTGTTACTTGCCGAAGACTTTTTATGATGTGCGGGCTTTGAATTCATATCGACTCGACCGCTCAGCATAGCGCAGTAGCGACCCGTTTACGGCGATAGTTCATCAGCTGATCCTTAGACAAAAATACACAGACACAGCCACTTTGGTAGGACTGTGTCTGTGTTGGCCTTTATTCATCTTCCTAAGAATCAACCTAAACCAAAGTAACCATCGGCACCGAGGTGTCCGTTGGACGGTGAGCACGATTTTAGGTATCAGGACACCAACAGGAGATGATAAAGCAAGATGAGTTGTGCAATTGCAAGGGGTTCACTGCGCTTACCGCCCTCTATCTCTCCAAGACAGTCAGGCACAGGAGCGTCGATCCCCAGCTTGGACCAGATCGCCTCTTCCACCTCTCTCGATGCCTCTCTATTAGCGTGACCATGGACGTGAATAGCGTCCACCGGTTTACCGTCGTCATCTCTGATTAGCTTCATGTGAAGGGCACCCTTGGAGTCATTAGAGAGTACGTCGGAGAGGTCGGGATGGGGTATGGTGGGTCTAAGCAGTATCGTTGCGCTCAACGCCTTTGAGTCTGCTGCGCCCTCAACTGGAGCAAACCTAATGACAATGTCTGCATGTTTTCGTTGAGGTCTGATATAGGCCTCGGACTCTGGCTCTCTTTTATCGAGATCGCGTAGCACCTGCTCTTCTGTGTACCCTCTCTTGGTCACATCTCGATATACCTTCCACTGCCGTCTTATGTGTTCAGGAGGGTCTAGGAATACGGTTACATCAAAGCAAGCTCTTGACAACTTTGACCAAAGTGGAAATAGGCCGTCCACGATAACGTACTGGGCGGGATGGACGAGTACTGGGCGGTCTAAGGTGCCAGTGTCGTGGTTGTAGATGGGCTTCAGTATGGGTTGACCGAGGGTAAGGAGTTGGAGGTGCTGTTCCATTATCTCCAGGTAGTTACAGTCAGGGTGAAGTGGCGTAAAGGGTAGATCCTTGCGTTCCTGTCTATCGTACTTGTGATAGTCGTCGGTACACATCCAAGTAATCTTTTCAGGTCCTAAGGCCTTGGCTAGTCCGTGAGACAGCGTTGTCTTACCGGTGGCAGAGTCGCCTGCAATGGCCAGCATAGGCACATGCAATGGACCACCTTTTGTACTGTGCTTTTGTATCTGGGCTTGGCGGTAGGGCACTTGACGATCCTTTCGAAGTGAACTTTGAACTACTTCAGGGGTTTGCAAATCTTTACTCCTCCATAGAACTTGATGGTCTTGAGATGAATTTGATTCTTCCGTTCTCCACAACAACGGAGTGAAGCAGTAGGTCATCGTTGTCCAACCGCTCAGGTGCTCGGATGATAGATGTTGATGTAACAGCAGTTGCGACCATTATTGATTCCTCAGATACCAGGTCGTTTGCTGTAAATCGCATCGAGCTCCAACCTGGGTTCCACGATGCTAGGGAGGCTGTCTCCTCCTCGCTTTGAGGTGTTAGTCTTGCGATCATGTATCCGCCTAGACCTCGGGTGGCGGCGGCTGAGATTACTCCTTCGGGTGCACCACCGATTCCATAGAGTAGATCAACGGTGTCCATGGGAAGCAGTGCTCGAAGCGAGCCTAATACGTCACCGTCGGAAGCTTGTATTACTCTAACTCCAGCGCCTCTCATCATTGCGATAGCGTCTTTATGTCTTGGCTTGTCCAATACATATGCGCAAAGTGAAGAAAGGGGAGCCCCTTTGTGTGCAGCGATGACCTCAAGGTTCTCGATCAAGCGCCGGTCTAAAGAAAGCTCATCGTAGCTACCGAAACGTGTTACCAGTTTCTCCATGTAATAGGCCGGCATCGGAAGCATGGAGCCTCTCTTTGCTACAGCTATGACCGATATCGCCCCGTCGGTTCCTTTGGCAGCGTAGTTCGTGCCTTCGAGGGGATCGACCGCTATATCAAGCTGCTGGGCGTCTTGGGAGCTGCTACCTACCACCTCTCCCTCATATAGCATTGGTGCCTCGTCCTTGGCACCCTCCCCAATCACAACCGTTCCTGTGAAGCTAGCTGACGCTAAGGAGTTCCTTAGAGCTTCAACTGCGGCGTGATCAGCTTGATTCTTCTCACCTTTGCCGACGTAGTCCTGACAGTGAAGGGCTGCCAACTCCGTCGCTAGTAGCAGATCGTTTGCTACCTTCGAAGGCTGATCTGAAAGAAGATCGGAGGCTGCTTCTAGAACTTGATTCGGGGTGAATCCAAAGTGTTCGAACAGACTGTCTTTGCTCCCCGAGGCTCCAAATGAGTTCATTCCGATAAACGTTCCACGTGAAGAGAGGGACTCCCACCCCTGTTCGATGCCGGCCTCGATCACTATCACGGGCGTATTCGGCGGGACCAACTGTTCGAAGACATCACGTTCAAGAGACAGAAATCTCTCCCTCCACGGCACTGAGACTACGCGTACGTTCACATCAAATCGATCTTCGATCAGACGTGCACTTTCCAATGCAAGCTGGACCTCGGAACCGGATGCTACGATGGTGAGTTGGTCAGTGCCTGTACCTTGTACAACCCTTGCCCCCTGTGTTGAGAGCCAGTGTCCTGGTGTTGGTTCGAGGATCTCGAGGTCCTGGCGGGTTAGGATTAGCGACACGGGAGAACTATCTAGCTTGGTAATGAACTCGTAGCAAGCCTTTGTCTCGTTAGCATCCGCAGGTCTAAGAACGATATGGTTAGGTATAGCTCTAAGGGCGCTTAGATGTTCCACGGGTTGATGGGTGGGACCGTCCTCACCAAGAGCTATCGAGTCGTGGGTGAAGATGTAGATAACGGGAAGCGACATAAGGGCAGAAAGCCTGAGCGACGGTCGTAAATAGTCTGAAAAGACTAGGAATGTAGAGCAAAATGGTCTTATATTTCCTGATAGCGCCAGACCATTTGCGCAAGCAGCCATGGCGTGTTCTCTGATTCCAAAATGAATAAGCTGACCTGAGGTGTGATTGGCCAGTGAAGATCGGTTGATTGTTTCAAGTCCCAGGTCAACCCCGTTTGACTCTGCTAGATCCGCCGCTCCCCCTACTATCCGATGGTCTTGTCCGCAGAGGTCAGCTAAAACCTCTTTCGATGCCTTTCGGGTGGCGAGTTTTGCCCCAGTGTTGAATACAGTTGTGGGTAGGGCTTGAAGCTCTTTGGTCTTTAGGGACTCGTTTACCCGGTTATATAGCCCTTCTCCGAGGTCATGCAGAGCCGACTCCCACCTCTGACGGTCTTGTTGGCGACGAGATTTGAACTCGGTGAGGACTCTCTCTAGGTGTTCTGGGAGTTCGAAGGATCCATAGCTCCATCCATATGCCGCTTTAGTGAGGGCCGTCTCCTCCTTGCCAAGGGGTGATCCATGGACCTTTGACGTTCCGGCTCTGTTTGGTGATCCTGATCCTATGGTTGTCTTGACCTCAATCAGTACCGGTGAGTTCTGCTCTTCCAGGGCATTTCGAAGCACTTGGCTTATCTCTTCGATATCGTTGCCGTTGTGTACCTCGTAGGTCTTCCAACCGTAGCTTCCAAAGCGCATAGTTACGTCGTCGGTGCAACTCTGGGAAGCTGGTCCGTCGATAGTTATGTTGTTGGAGTCAAAGAGCACAACGAGATTGTCGAGTCCGAGATTTCCAGCGAGGGATGCGGCCTCGTGTGAGATCCCTTCCATCAAGTCACCGTCGGAAGCGAGAACGTAAGTCCTTTGGTTGAGAAGGTCGCTGCCAAGTGGATCCGAGCGAAAGGCCTGTTCTGCAAGTAGTTTCTGTGCAAGGGCGATCCCTACGGATGTGGCAACTCCCTGACCAAGAGGCCCGGTCGTGGTTTCAACCCCAGGCGTGTGGCCGAACTCAGGATGCCCCGGCGTCTTTGAACCGAGCTTGCGGAACTGCTTAAGATCGTCCATTCCTAGGCTGGATCCGTATAAGTACAAAGTGGCGTAAAGCAATGCAGATCCGTGCCCGGCGCTTAGTACAAATCGATCACGACCTACCCAACTTGGATCAAAAGGATCGTAACGCAAAAATCTAGAAAAGACAGTATGGACGATTGGAGCGGCTCCAAGCGGCAGTCCTGGATGACCCGAATTTGCCGCCTCAACCTGGTCTATCGACAGCATTCTTAGGGCAGTCAGTAGTTCGAGATCGTTTTCTAAAAGTTCGTTTCGATAGTGATCGCTATGTTCCATCGTGATGTCGTTACCTTTCCCTAAAGTCACATAAACCTACTTTGAGGCTGTCTCGGCGAGCTCTCGCAACTCCGCTACGGCTGCCTTTAGTCCGAGAGGAGAACTGAAGATAGAAGAGCCCGATACCAGATGTGTGGCTCCGGCACGAGCAGCTCCCTCGACGGTCTTTGGTGAAATTCCACCATCTACTTCTATGGGTATGTCAAGTTTTAGTGACTCAAGCATCTCTTTTAGTCTTGCGATCTTTGGTTCCATCTCCGCTATGTAGGCCTGCCCACCGAACCCAGGGTTTACTGTCATTATCAGAACCATGTCGCAACTCGTAAGTACATATTCGATATCGCAAAGAGGTGTAGCGGGGTTCAATGCAACCGCTGATTTAGCTCCTAGCCCTCTAATCTGATTAAGCGTTCTGTGGAGATGTGTTGTGGCTTCTGCATGCACGATTACCAGGTCACAACCAGCATCCACGTAGCGCTCTAGGGTATTTTCGGGTGCCTCAATCATCAGATGCGCCTCAAAAGGAAGTGATGAGTATTTGCGAGACGACTTGATCACGTCGGCTCCGAAGGTCAGGTTGGGCACGAAGTGACCGTCCATAACGTCAAATTGGATCTTGTCCACACCAGCGTCCTCCAAACGCTCAAGGTCTGAACCTAACGCACCGAAGTCACAAGGGAGCACCGAGGGTACGATCTGGATACGTTCTGATGCCACTTTGGGACCTCCTGCTACTTGAAGAAACTTTTGGGTGGCTAGCCTCTATACCGCTGTGTATAGGGATCTGCAAGCCTAATCCTGACCTAGATGTTGTCCTAAAAAGCTACTTCAACTAGAAATTCGTCTATTCACCTATTGGGGTGATTTATATGGTGAGAGTTGTCGTGATAGGTCCGCCAACCGCCCCGGGTCTTATAGAGACTCCTACTCCCAAGAGGATGGAGTTACGATGGCACAACTAAAGAGGTACTGAAGCAGAGATATGGGAGAGGGCGATACAGATGGTGGACGACCATAACGGGAGTATCCCTCGCAGTGAGAGGCGATCGCCTCGATGCCAAACAAGCTTGGCATGAGCGCAAAGACCCTGCGCCACTGGGTACGTCAGGCGAAGATCGATGCCGGTGACCATGACGAGATGATGAGGGAGGCCAAGGATCCTATGCGTGCGCTCGAGCAAGAGAACACCAGGCTTAGGCGGGCAAATGAGATCCTCAAGGCAGCATCGATTTTCTTCGCAACCGAGCTGGATGGTCGACCAGGAGCTAGACGAAGCAAGTAGTGGCGTTCATCGACGCCAACAGGTCACGCTGGGGGTCCGGCCGATCTGCACGGTGCTCAAGTTCACCCCCTCGACCTACTACGCCTATGAGCGGAGAGCGCCCTCAAATAGAACCCTCCGAGACGAAAATCTCAAGGTCCTCATCACCGAGACCTTCGAGGCGAACCATAGCGTGTACTGAGCCAAGAAGCTCTAGGTGGCCCTTAATTGCGCCGGCCACGAGGTGGCTCGCTGCACCGTGGAGCAGCTCATGTACGAACTAGGCATTCATGGTGCCACCCGGGGCGAGGGCCACTTGCGCACGGCCATTGCTGATGAGTTGCGAGCGCGGCCAGAGGACCTCGTCAAGCGACAGTTCACGCTAGATGGGCCGAACCGGCTCTGCTGTGGGGACATCACCTATGGCAAGACACGAGCCGGATGAGCCTACACCGCCTTCATCACCGATGTCTTTTCAAGGATGATCATCGGGTGGAAGGTCTCTTGGTCGCTTGCAAGCGAGCTCGCCACTGATGCCCTGCATATGGCGCTTGGCCAACGAGGGCGCACCGACGAGCTCGTCCATCACTCGGATCGAGGCGTGCAGTACCTCTCAGTCTCTTACTCGGCCACTCTCTTCGCCGCTGGTCTTCGACCCTCGGTGGCACCACCGGCGACTTCTACGACAATGCGCTTGCAGAGAGGATGAATGGCCTCTACAAGACCGAGCTCACGAGGGCAGTGGGGGTGCCAGAGACGAGAGGGCCGTTGAATGGGAGACCTGCAAATGGGTGCACTGGTACAACACAACCAGGCTGCACTTTGCGATCAAGATAATCTCGCCTACCGAGTACGAGGCTCTCTACTATGCCTAAGAGCATGCTGTGGACCGCTTGGCTCACAGATGACTGAGTATCCATAAACCCCGGGGCGGTTCAATCTTTCACTTGGGCCCTGCTGGAAGATAAGTTAACTCAACGCCTGAGTGCGTCCTTTGTGCTTTCACAAATTAGATCTTTTATGACTAAGACTGCCTGATCTAGGTTATCCTTACTTTTTATATCAGTTGGCGAAACGTTCTCTTTGAGAACTTGTCTACGAGGTGGGGCGCTTTTGTTGCGTATATTCGTGGTCGATGACCATCAGGTAATTCTCGATGGTTTGGAATCAATGTTGAAGCACTTTGCCCCAAGGGTCTCAATAGCTGGCACCGCCATGTCATATTCGGATGCTCTAAAGGGCATCGAGGAGCATCGAGAAGCAATTGATGTTGTAATAACGGATCTTCGCCTGAAAGGTGATTCCGGACTCGATTTGTGCGTTGAAGTCGGTCGGAGGTTCCAGGATCTTCCGGTCGTTTTCTTCACTGTCTATGACGACGAGCAATACCTGTTCCAGGCTCTTAGGGTTGGTGCCAAGGGCTACCTGCTCAAGCAGATGGGAGGCGAGGAGCTCGTTGGCCACCTTGAACGGGTAGCTAGCGGCGAAGTCGTGATTGACCCAGCGATCGCCGGGAGAGTTGCACTCTTTGCTGCGCGCCTTCAGTCGGGTGAGTTCTGGCCTGGAGCCCACCTGGGTCTTACCCAACGAGAGTCAGAGGTTTTGGGTCTCGTCGTAAAGGGTCTATCAAATAGAGCTGTCGCCCAAAAACTGGTCTTAGGTGAGGAAACCGTCAAGACGCATCTTTCATCGATCTACAGGAAGCTGGATGTAAAGGACCGATCCCAAGCTGTGGCGGTTGCACTTCGTGAGGGAGTTTTTCATTGACAACAACAGATCTCTATGGCTCGTCGCAGCTTCGGCTAGTGAGGGCGATCGCAGAAGCAATGTCTTTGCAGCTTGACCTAAGTCAGCTAGCTGCGCGCGTAGCCGAACTGGTCGCTGAGGCGGTAGAGGCGGACGTTTGTTTCGTCCATATGGTCAATGCCGAACGGGGAACGGTCTCGCTAATTGGAGCAACGCCTCCATTTGACTCGCAAGTTGGGGCTGTGGAGCTTCCTTTAGGCGAGGGAATAGCTGGGTGGGTAGCGAGAAATAGGGTTCCAGCTGTAGTGCCAAACAAGTGGGAAGACAGACGCTACCGCTACATCCCAGAACTTAAGGGGGAAGACTACAAGAGCCTGATATCGGTCCCAATGCTAAGAGGTAGTGATGTGGCGGTGGGCGTGATCAATGTGCACTGGCGAGAGTCGGTAGAAGACCTTGAGTACCGTGTATATCCACTGAAAGACGTTGCGAATCTCTTTGCGGGCGCAGTTGAAAATGCTGTGTTACATGCACGAATCCTGCAACGGGAGTCTGAGATCTCAAGCTTTGCCAAGTCTATGCTTTCGGCTACCGAGATGGAGCGAAGGCGAGTAGCTAATGAAGTTCATGATGGTGTGGGCCAGGTTCTTCTTTCGCTTATGTTTCATCTTGACGCAGCAAGCTCCGTCGCTCCAAGAGGAGAAGAAGAACTCATAAGCGAGCTTACAAGATCGAAGGAGCTTGCAAATATGGCTGTTAGTGAGGTGCGCAGGGTGATCTCGGCGCTACGACCGACCGTGATTGACGACTTCGGTCTCCCAGGTGCTCTTGAGTTTTTGAAGCGAATCTACCCATCGCTTGATATCTCTTTGGATGTGGGTGAGATAGGAGAGATCTCCCCTGAGGTCGAGGTGACCCTGTATCGCGTTGCGCAGGAAGCTCTCACCAACGTCAACAAACATTCAGGTGCCACTTCAGCAACGATCAAGTTGAAGAAGTTTGGCAATGAGATAGTCCTGACGGTCCTGGACCACGGTAAAGGCTTCGATGCATCAGCGGCGCGAAAGCTTGAGAGCTTTGGCATACTAGGTATGAAAGAAAGGGTAGAGCTCTTAGGTGGTCGTTTGGACGTGTACTCACGTCCAGGAGGTGGAACGACTGTATTTGCTCATCTGCCAGCTGCTCAAAGTTGAAGTAGATGGCATTCTGTTTCACAGAGTTTTCTCTTCCCTCTGCTACCTGTGTTCAGCGAAAATACCATACGGCCCCTCAGCCTATGGAAGGCGAGGGGTCGGTAGCTGCAATGCCCTAGATTTTGGCGGTAGCCTTTTTATAGCTCTCCCCGTGCTGCTTTGAAGTTGGCCTCGGCGTGCTTGAGGAGAGCAGCCTGAGCCTTTGTTGCATTGCTCGGGTCCCCAAGCCATGTACTCATCGCTTCGTCCTGCAGACCTCTACCGTAGGAGAAGGTTATGGGCCAAGGTAGATTTTTGTATAAGGAGTTCATCTTGTTGAGGTGGGAAGTAGCGAGTGAGTCGGGTTGTCCTCCAGAAAGCAGAGCGATTCCAGCTACTGCTGCGGGAACACACTGCCGATAACACTCGACAGAGTTAATGGCTACCTCTTCTTCGCTAGCTCTAACCTCGCTCTTATCGCCTGAGATTACCATCGACGGCTTTAGAACCATCTCGTCTAAGACAACGTCAAAGAGTGCAAGCTGCTCGAAGGTCTCTAGCAGAGCGGCTCTCGTTACACGAAATGAACGCTGAATGGTATGCGTGCCGTTCATTAGAACTTCTGGCTCAACGATCGGGACGATGTCGTTTTGTTGGCACAGCTTCGCATAACGAGCCAAGGCGTGTGCATTTGCAACAAGGGCTGTGGTGGTCGGAGTGTTGTCACCAATGGTTATGACGGCACGCCACTTAGCAAATCGAGCGCCTCTGGACCTGTAGTTCTCGAGACGTGCCCCCAGACCGTCTAGGCCCTCTGTAACGGTTTCGCCAGGGAACCCCTGAAAGTCTTTAGCGCCTGTATCAACTTTAATGCCCGGAAGAATACCGAGCTCTATTAGGGCGTCTGGGAAAGATTTTCCATTCGCAAACGACTGGTTGAACGTCTCGTCGTAGAGTATGGTCCCCGATATGTAGCTGGATAGGGATGGAGCGGAAAACAGCATCTCGCGCCACTGTCTTCGTGACTCTTCTGTGGACTCTATTCCTAACTTTTGAAACCTTTTTGAAAGGGTAGGACTCGACTCGTCGGCAGCGAGAATTCCCTTACCGCCAGAGACCATCTGCAGGGCGATTCTATTTAATTCTGTTGTGGTGGTCATATCTCTCCTCAAGGATTGTTTCCAAAGTGCAACATGTGCGTGGCGGCTGAACCATAGCCGTAGCTACGCTACATCCGTATTTGGACCCTCGTGTCACCTCTAGGGGTGATTATGGTGGTGAGCTAATTCCATAACCGCTCGATAGTTGTCCTGTGTAACTGAGTTATCCGTCAACCGTCCATTGGGCAAAAAAGCTTCAGTGGAGACACCACTCCTACAGGGTCACAAAAAACAAGGGGAATCTACATCGTTATGATGGCTCTCGTTGTTGTCTAGGACCGGTAAGTGTCAAGGTAGTTGACGCTTGACTACTTTATATTCTAGGGGCGTTATTTCCATGCGATTTCCAGTTATTGACTTATTTGACATCCTCCTATAGAGTTCTCAAAAGTAGTTGTAGATCTCTGAGTGGTCGTCTTTACTACGCAGTCCCCATAGCTAGTAGCGGAGTTGCTGTTTTATCTCCAGGAGGTGTAGTCCAGGTTCCTTTAGTTGAACCCCAGTCTCTAGTGACCTTTCTAATCCATCTCTTG
>NZ_FQUL01000006.1 GCF_900128965.1 Ferrithrix thermotolerans DSM 19514 | reverse complement strand
ATAATTCCTAGATACCATGGCCACCACAAACAAATCAATTCACTCGTGGAATTTGCACAACTATCGGGACACAACCGCTTTTCTCCTCGGTCACCGAGGCCCAAGTGGTATCTGAGCGCTAGCTGTAAGAACTATAACACCACCACCTAAAGCTCATGGCTCCCTATGTATCTATGAGTCCGCTAAAGTTCTTGACACCAAGATGTGACAACTTAGGAGAATGGTTCTTGCTCGATCAGCGAGCTGTCGGAACTTCTATCCAGAGAGATACTTGTCCTCAGAAGCTCCATAGAGTCCAAAGGCTAGAACAAGAGCAACGGCCCATAAAATAGGTGTACCGAAAACAGGAGGCCGTCCAGCCTATAGAACCAGGTCAAGCAGAGCTGGTAACCCCCAAGCTTTAGTCGAAGCTACGATCGGGTCACGCCTAAGAACTATCTGAAGTTAAAGATCCTCATCGTCGAACAATACTGGTGCCGATGGTCCATCACCGTCAAGTAAGTGAAAACTTGGGCGGCCAAAACTAAAATCGGCGTCCGTGACGGTTGCATCTTGGAGGTTCTGACTATCGGTTACCGGAAATATCACCGTGTCGTCATCTCTGAGTCGTGAAAACTCACTTGTGCCGATATCATAGCTATGATTGGCACCACGGTCCGTGTTCTCAGTGTCTAGCAAAGACCCTTGAAACTGCTCCTCTACGAAGGCATCTTTGACCTCAGACTCTGCGTTCGGACTAGCAGATACTGCAGATAAGGTCGAGTCAAGAGGTATGTCAAGGCTACTCTCGAGCCTCGAGACTAAGTCGAGAAGAGATGCTCTCATCTCTTCTTTTGCGGTAGATACAGACGCAGCCAGAGTACGGATCTCCTCCACCAAAGAAGAGCGGCGCTGCTCGAGAGAGCTAACCTCGTTAGCTAGTACCCTTGCTCGTTCCTCAACGAGCTGGTTCGCTTTCCGGTTCGCCTGCTCAATTAGTTCATCGGAGCGCCGTTTTGCCTCTTCTTGGATACGCTCGGCCTCTTGCTTGGCCTCTTCCACGGCCTGATCTGCAGCCTTTTGAGCCAGAAGAAGTGTTCTTTGAATAAGGTCGTTTCCAGACGATGACGGCTCAGAAGCGTTGCTAGAGACTACACGTCCCTCTGTAGCTGGAACAGATGTGGTCTTGGTAACAATAGGAGGATTTGCCTCGTAGCGAGCCAACTTGGCCTTAGCCTCTTGAAGTTGCATCTCTAGCACGTCGATTCCCCGGGCTACCTGCTCTAGAAACTCGTCAACGTCGTCTTGATGGTAACCGCGCATGCGCTCGCGGAACTCCACTTCACGCACCTGTTTCGAACTAATAGCCACCGATACTCCCTCCTTCGGGCCGAGAACCCTCAAGTCTCACCAGCTATACTATCGGCACGATTACCCATTGGATTAACAAAATGACCACCAATGGCGACAGATCAAAGGTCATCGGCCCAGACCCGATCCTCGGCATAACCCGCCTTACAGGCGCAAGAACCGGCTCTGTAAATCGACTAAGAAACATCTGTGTCTTATACAGAGCCGACTCAGGTGGAGACGGAAAGTACGATAGTACAATCTGAACCACGATGACTATGACATAAAGTTCCAATAAGGAACGAATTAGGGACTGTATCCCACCCATTTTAGTTACCTCGAAGTACTGCTCGTTCTGTAATACGCTCCATGTCTTCCTCAGTAACTTCAACCTTGGCCGGAGTTATCAAGTAGACCTGCTCAGCTACTTTCTTTATTTTACCCCCAAGCGCGTAAGTTAGACCTGAGCAAAAATCTATAACTCTCCTAGAGATCAAGGTATCAAGCCCCTCTATGTTCACGATTACCGGACGGCCACCTTTCATGTGATCGGCGATCTCTTGCACGTCGGCAAACTTTGAAGGAACGGCGAGATGTACCTTGGGACCGTCGCTTTTTAGAGGTCTAACTACGTTCGAACGTCTTTCAAACACCTGAGTAGGCTCTTCCTGAACCTCCCTCACCTTCGAGTGTAGCTCCTGGGAGCTGGGCATCTGTGGTGCTGGATATGTATAATGTTCCTTAACTTGCGGAGGCTCCTGAGTAAGAAGCTGGACCCTGGACTGAGGTTTTCTCTCCTCAGCAGCTCTAGATGCTCCGGCATAGACAAAAGCCTCTTCTCTGACCCTAGGTTCCTGCCCCAAGTTGTATTCCGAGCGAGGTTCCCGGTACTGCTGCGACCGAATAACCGGAGCTTCAAGCTCCTCTTCGTCATCGGTAATTCCGAGCCAGACCATTGCCTTATGAACAACGGATGCCATACAACTCCCCTATCTACTAGATCCAAATAAACTTACGCTGCCTTAGGGTTGGGCCTGGGCCCGAGCAAAACCCTACCTAATCGCAGATCGGTGGCCCCATACTCAAGTGCTAACTCGAAGTCGTCACTCATACCCATGGAACATCTCTTTAGACCGAACCCATCACTGAGATCTCGTAACAGTCTAAAGAACTCCGGTGCCCGGTACCCACTTGTGAGGGACGCAACACCCATCAGTCCGACCAAATTAATGTGCAACTCTTTGCACAGCTTGACAGCACTTTCAAGCTCGCTGCGGTCAAATCCATTTCTTCCGGCTACGTCGTCCGAACGAAGCTGCAAAAACACCTCTCCCCTGTAGTCGAGGTTAGCCAGATCGTGAAGCTCGCTCATACGAGACACTGAGTGGATAGCGTAGGCGACCTCTGTGATCTTCTTCAACTTTGAACGCTGAATACCTCCGATGAAGTGCCAGCGGACCTGCACCTCGTCAACCGCCTTCGAAGAGAGCTCTTGTTGATAGTTCTCTCCGAAGTCATACACCCCAAGCTCTTTCATCTTTATTACCATCTCAAGCGGAAAGCCTTTGGTGACGCAGATCAAACGCACCGACTTCGCCACCCCCGCCGCAGCTATCCTCTCTCGAACCTTTTCTAACCTCGTCTCTAACTCAGTTGTGGAGGGAAGCCCGAACCCTTGACTACTCTCCGACAACCCCAACCCCCAAAATAATCCTCTCCGTGGTGTCACCACCCCTATAAGAGAAAAAATCTCCACTACAGAGTGTACAGTCTTTTTCCTCGAAGATCATCTCAACCGCTTTAGTATCCAATATCTTTTCAACGCACGCAAAAAGGTCGAGATGTGACCCTCCATCTTTTGTAAAACAGTCTGCACCCAATACAGACCTCACCGTCTCAGAACTTTCACCTACGAACTCATAGCACCGGGCGCATATATGAGGGCCGACAACCGCCTCTAAATCGGTGGCGTGGTAGTCAGACCGCATCGTATCCACGGCGTTTGATATCACCCCTTTGACAAGGCCTCGCCAACCCGCATGAACCGCAGCAAATACGCCCTCTTTGGGGGCGTATAAAGCGATTGGGACACAGTCAGCCACCATAACCGAGGGCAGGATCGCTGGATCCTTGCTTACAAGAGCATCCACCTCAGGCACCAACTCCCATTTAGTAGAGACAGGAGCGACCGCACTCGAGTGACATTGAGATGCTTTGACGACAACCACGTCCTTTCTGATGATGACTGAGTAGATCTTCTTCATAAGATCAGAGTTCGAACGAACCTTTGATCCTAGAAACTGTGCTCTTACGTCGCCGTCCGTTCTCTCGGAGTAAAAGCACACTCCCCGTCCATCGCTAAAGGGTGCGATGCGCAACCTAGGCTACCTCAAAAATGGTGGAACGTCGTCATCGTCGTCGTCAAAGCTAGATTGAGTTGACACTGTGGTATGAATCTTTTTGGGTTCATCGGGCAAGGTAATGTAAGAGATATTGTCTGATTTTTTTGCGTTGTTTCGAGAACCACCTGTTATGTCTATCTGACCCGCCCCTTCAAAGCCAGCTGCGATAACCGTTACCCGAACCGAGTCTGCAAGGTAGTCGTCGATCACCGAACCCAGGATTATATTGGCATCGCTGTCGGAGGCGTCGTGGATTATCTTAGCTGCGTCGTTGAGCTCGTATAGGGTAAGGTCAGGACCTCCGGCGATGTTTATGAGGATACCCTTGGCTCCTTCAATAGAAGACTCAAGAAGAGGAGAGGTGATGGCGTTTCTGGCTGCTGTAAGCGCTTTATTTTCTCCTGTGGCAGTCCCTATCCCCATAATCGCAGTTCCCGCAGACTCCATGATGGTCTTCACGTCTGCGAAGTCCGTGTTTATGATGCCTGGAGTTGTAATTACATCGGTTATGCCTTGAACACCTTGCATTAAGATGTCGTCGGCCATCTTAAAGGCGCTCACCATGGTGGTCTTTTCGTTTGCGATATCCATGAGACGGTCGTTAGGGACCACGATCAGAGTATCTACATGTTCTTTGAGTTTCTCGATACCTTCATTGGCTTGTCGAGCCCGCACTCTACCTTCGAAGGCAAAGGGTCGGGTTACCACTCCGATAGTAAGCGCTCCAAGGCTCTTTGCGATCTGAGCTACCACTGGAGCACCGCCGGTTCCCGTCCCTCCGCCTTCCCCAGCTGTAATAAATACCATATCGGCGCCCTTTAGAGCCTCCTCGATCTCTTCCCTATGCTCCTCCGCAGCTGCAGCTCCTACAGCCGGATTAGAACCGGCACCTAGACCACGAGTTAGCTGCCTGCCAATGTCTAAGGTAACGTCAGCGTCACTCATGAGCAAAGCCTGTGCGTCTGTGTTGACCGCTATGAATTCCACGCCCTTTAGACCCGCTTCGATCATACGGTTGACTGCGTTTCCTCCACCGCCTCCAACACCAACAACCTTTATTACGGCAATGTAATTTTGAGCATCGCTTGCCATCTGAGTCCGCCTTCGTGCCAATTTTTCCAAATCTTAGAGACCTCTCACGGAGTCCAAAGAAGAACTCTGAGTGAGCGGTAAAGTTATCCAAAGATCTTACCCCTAACTTTACGGTTCGGCCTTCACATTGCGCATTCTTTCTAGCTAACAATACTCCAGCGTATAACCCTAAAGTTGACCTTTAACTAATCCAGCTCGTCGGCTCTGCTGTCGGATTTGAAGGTGACGTCACATCTACATATGACGGCCCACCTTTGCTACCAAAGGTAAGCTTCATTGCATCACAGATCCTGAGCTTTGCTGAGGCATCTGAGGCGCTGCCGAGTTTACAAACAAAATCCCCACCATCTGAGAGGTACAGATCGCCACTTATAGATACCCCCACATAACGATAGGCATTGAGCTCGGAAGAGGTCATCTCCCTCGCCACAGAGATAGCGGCTAACAGATAGGGCTGCACCTTATCCCCTATCGACAGCGGGTCCTGATAAAGTGAGCAGTTTCCAAACCCTGAACTTCCTAGAACACAGAGCTCTGGAAGAGGTGATGAAGATGTTGCCGAGATGGGCACTTGTGTAAAGACCGTACCGTCAGAGGACACCTCAGCCAGATGGCTATTTGAAACCCTAAGGGTAGCTACCGGCACCCTAACTCCGACATGGATTTCGAGGCTCGAGGGGAGGTGCTTCTTCACAGATACCTCGGATAGGAGAGGAGACCGCATTAGAGCGCTCGCAACCTCCTTTGAGCTAACAGAGAAGATGTTCTTGCCAATAAGCGTCTTTACCTGTGCGTCTACTAACGCCCTGACCCCTACGCTCCCACCTGAAAGAGCCACCTCCCTAACATCGAAGATCGGCGTTTGCGCAACTCCATAAACTCCCCCTGCAAGGATCATAGCCCCAAGGGAGCCGGTGAATAGGTACCGACGAAACCTCTTTGCCCTACGCAGCACCCATGCTCGGCGCTGTTTTATCTTGCCATGCATCATGAGGCCTCCTCCCCAAAACCTATAAGTTTGATCTCGGTGGCAAGCTCTACGCCAAATCCATCAAAGACCCGGCGCTTCACCTCCCTAATGACGCTAAGTACGTCCGTTGCGCTGCCTCCGCTATCTGCCTGAATGAAGTTCGCGTGTTTCTCAGACACATAAGCGCTACCGATTCGAAAACCCTTTAGTCCAAGCCGTTCAATCAGCTCGCCCGCCTTCATCGTCCCACTCGGATTTACAAACACCGAGCCAGCGTTTTGACCTCCGGGCTGATGCTCCCGGCGCCACCTTACGATCTCAGCTAGACGCCTCTTTGGAGCATCAGGGTCTTTGGCCTTAGCAAGGGAGATATCGACAGAGAGCACGACCTCGTTGTCTTTAATCGCTGAACGCCTATACCCTAAAGCCAACTCGGAACGGTGAAGCTCTCTCGCCTTAGCTCCGCCTCCTAGCTCCAAAACAGTAGCAGATACGATGCAGTCAGCGATCTCAGAACCGTGCCCCCCGGCGTTCATCCTTAGTGCCCCTCCGACACTCCCTGGCACACCGACCGCCCACTCAAAACCTGAAAGAGAGGCGGCAGCAGCCTTTCTTGCACTTACAGGGAGAAGAGCTGCTGCCCCGAGCCGAATGGTCGTAGTGTCTTTATGGAGAGTAATCTCGTCAAAGTCTCCCTCCAACTTCACCACTAGCCCATCAAAACCTGCGTCAGAGATCAACATGTTTGATCCGTTGCCAAGCACCATTACAGGAAACTCACCACGACAGCCCATCAGATAGTCACTTAGCAGGTACAGAGAGTCGACGTCGGTGATCTTCGCCAAGGCCTTGGCTCTGCCGCCGACTCTATAGGTCGTAAGCGCCCCAAACTCAGCCTGTACGGACACCTGCTTACCAAGCAGGTCATATAGATCCTCGGTCCACCTACTCATCTAAAGCCCCAAGTAGTTGAGGTCCATAGCCGCCACCTAGGTAAGCATTCATCTTCACCCCTAGATCGAGCCTTCCAGCGCAGAGATCTCACTCTCTAGTAGCGATATGTCACCGGCCCCTAACGACAAACACAGATCACCAGGTTGAAGCAGTGCTTTGACTGTCCTAGCGAGCTCTGAACGCCTTGGTTCATAGGTCACCTTCTCTCCTAGAACCGACCTTGCACCTTCGAAGACCGATTCCGCCGATACACCCGGTATGGGATCTTCCCCAGCACCGTATACCTCCGTTACCACCACTAGATCTGCAGCTCCTAAGGCCTCGCCAAGTTCACGGCCAAGGATCTTGGTTCTGGAGAAGCGATGAGGCTGAAACACCGCTACTACACGATTTGGTGATACCTGTCGGGCAGATTGGAGCGTCGCCCTTATCTCCGTAGGCAGATGCGCGTAGTCATCTACATAGCGCACCCCGTCTCTTACCCGCTTCAACTGAAAACGCCTAGCCACTCCAAGGTATCTCGACAAGGACCTTGCTGCTGATTCGAACTCTACTCCCAGCTGCATCGCCGCTCCGACCGCAGCGGTAGCGTTCAAAGCGTTGTGGACTCCCGGAACAGATAGGTCTATCTGTCCAAGCCTTTTCGTTCCCACAAATAGCTCAAAGGTGGTTAAATGTGGCGCAAGAGCGAGGTTGCGAATCCTCAAGTGAGCATCGTTGCTCGTCCCGTAACTAAGTACAGATAAACCCTCCGTTACCTTTCGAACCCCTTCGTCGTCGACACAAACGACCGCCGGAGTCTCCGACGCCTCGACAAAGGAGCGAAAGTCGCTATGGAGGCGCTCTATGGAACCAAAGTGCTCTAGGTGATCTACCTCAACGTTTGTTAGAACCGAAAGGTGAGGCGTTATCCTCAGAAACGTTCCATCGCTCTCGTCTGCCTCTACCACAAAGTACCTTCCTCCGCCCGAGCGACCGGAGGTTCCTACTTCGTTTAACTCACCACCTACCAGGTAACTAGGGTCAAACTCTGCATTTAGGAGAATCAAAGAGAGCATGGAAGTGGTGGTCGTCTTTCCATGGGTACCCCCGACCAACACTGCACTTTGATCGGACACGACCTCAGATAGAAGCTCTGCGCGACTTAGAACCCTTAGACCCTTTGAGACGCCGTATAGTATCTCAGGGTTGTTCTTCGCTATGGCGCTAGAGTACGCCACGATAGTTGCCCCATCTACATGTTCGGCCTTATGGCCCAAGTAGATCTCTGCTCCTTCAGCCCTAAGACGATCCAGGGTCACCGAGTCTCGTAGATCAGAGCCACTGACTGAAATGTTTCGCTGCAAAAGGATCGTCGCCAGCGCCGACATTCCTGAGCCGCCGACTCCGACTATGTGTACCTTTTCAGAGCTATCGAACATCTCTAGTTACCCTCCATCCCCGAAGCAGACCCAGTGCACAGCCCAAGGGCACAAGCTGCAATCCGATCAGCTGAATCCGTTCGTCCACGGTGCTTTGCAGCCTCTGCCATCGAGATCCGCTTTTTTTGATCGAGAAGCAGTCCCCAGACTACCTCCGTAAGTCTTCCGGCGAGATTGGGACCTTCTTCAACCATCTCCGCAGCACCCAACTCTCTGGCGTAGTTGGCGTTTAGCCACTGATGATTCTTTGGAGCGTCGGGAAGCGGCACGAAGACGGATGGCACTCCCAAACAAAAAAGCTCAAACAGTGTCGACGTACCGGCTCTTGAGACGACCAAGTCCGCCGCTGCAAGCCAGAGGTATAGGTTTGGATCAAAGTCTTTCTCCAGATACTCGACGAAGACGAGAGGGATTTTCAGCTCATTGGTTACCCCGTTTCTCTTTCCCTGAAAGTGAACCACCTTCAAAGGAAAAGAACTAGGGGTATTCCTCATTAGATCCTCAAACGACTCTAAGACCCTACAAACGGCAGAGTTGATCGATTTAGCCCCCAGGGACCCACTTGTAATAACGAGCAAAACCTGGGATGCATCGACACCAAGGGCTGCTCTAGCAGCCGCTTTGGCTCCCTCCTTAGCCCTTACAAGCTCGACGACCTCTTTCCTTATAGGGTTGCCGACAACTTGAGCGACATCCCTCTTTCTTCCAGGTACCTCAGTCGTATCAAAGGCCAGAAGCACCTTATCAGCAAAGAGGGAAACTACCTGATTGGCACGACCCAGCACCACATTTTGCTCCACAACCACTACATTGGCCCCTAGCACTTTGGCCCAGATGGAACCCACTAACGAGTAGAACCCTCCGAAGGTGACGACCACCTTGGGTCTTCGCTTGGTGATTGGGATCAATATCGCAACTGAAGCCTTGGCGGTTGCGTAGATAAATCGCAGGAGATGTCTAAGTGATCGCTTAGCCGAGAGCCCATGAGCTCTGTAACGGACTACGTCGTGTTGGCTCTCAGGAAGAAGCTCTCTATCTATGTCGGTGTTTGCGGTTAGATAAGTGATCGAGTCACAGCCACTCGACATCAGTGCCTCCGCGACCGAGACAGCCGCCATGATATGTCCCGCCGTACCTCCGGCGGCAACCATAACACCCTTACGGCTCTTAGATGAAGTGCGACGCTTTAGATCTATCACGGCCACTCCTACTCGACCATAGAGTTAGCCGAGCCGCCACTTAGACGGAGGCTATTGATGTAATGGATTATGGCTTTTGACGCAATGAGCTTCACTGTGTAACCTCGGCTGTGGTTTTTCGTGGGGAGCCACTTTGATTCTTTCTGACCGCCTTCGCTAGCGATCCTCTAACGAGGCCTAAAGCTACGAGCAAGATAACCGTTGAGGAGCCACCAGCCGAAACAAGTGGAAGGGGTACCCCAGTTACAGGAAGGAGTCCCTCCACGGCGCCGACGTTGAGAAACACCTGTGCTCCCACCCAAAAGGCGACTCCGTAGCAGAACACCGCATCCATCTTGTTAGTTGCTAAGGTCGAGGCCCGAAACAACAGCACCACGAGCGCTACAAATACCAAGAGAACAAAAAGAGCTCCTATGAGTCCGAGGTTCTGACCGATCACGGCAAATATGAAGTCAGTCTGCGCATTTGGAACAAAGTTGTAGCTGCTCTGGCCGACGCCAACTCCAACACCGGTGAGATGTGCGGTGGCAAAGGCCGCAAGAGCCTGAACCTCTTGATAGCTAGAGGTGTGACGATTAGTCCAAGGGTGTAAGAAGGCTAGAATTCTTTGAACCCTGTAAGGCTTCGCAACCGCAAGGGCAGCGGCGCTTAGGACTCCTCCTCCTGCTATTAGGTAGAGTTCTTTAGATCTGGTACCGCTACCGATAAGAACCGCAAAGGCAATCACCCCTACCAATGCAGAGGTACCAAGATCTGGCTCTATAACAATAAGTCCAGACATCAAAGCCGCAACCACTAGGACCGGTAAGCTACGCTGCCTAAAGGGTAACGATGAATCGCGCCTTGAAAGCAGTGAGGAAGCAAACAAAACCAGTACCAACTTTGCCGACTCCGAAGGTTGCACCTGAAGGGAACCGAACCCCAACCATCTGCTGGAGCCGTATACGCTCTGACCAACCCCGGGAACCAATACCGCCCCAAGGGCAGCGATGGTCGCAAGCAAAAGCACTGGAGCTAGCTTTGTCAGGCGGCTTGGCGAGATCTTGGAGAACAGTACCATTAGAAAGAGTCCGATCACTATCCACATAACCTGATGAGTAATGGCGGAGTAAGGTTTGTAAGAGTTGGCGACCGATACAAAGTAAGTGGCAGAGAACACCATGACAAGCCCAAAACCCACAAGAAACAGCGCAATCCAAAAAACAGCTCTGTAGATATCCAGCTCTGTGGAGTTAGCAGAGAATAACCGTAGCTTTCCCTTCATAAGTCAGCGCCCTCCCGCCACCTTGAACACCTTGTCTTTAAAGTCAAGCCCTCTCTGGCCGTAGTTTTCGTACCAGTCAAAAGACGTATTTGCCGGCGACAAAAGCACGACATCGCCTCGATGAGCAGAGCTGTATCCCTTCCTGACCGCCTCTTCCATGGACCACGCCATCTCACAAGCGACATGTTCGCTAGAGAAGATCTGTGCTAACGTCTCAGCAACCTCACCAAAGACCACTACCTTCTTTAATCGGTCTTTTACCTTTAGGAGTTCGTGAAGATCAAGGCCTTTGTTTCTACCCCCAGCTAGAAGCACTACCGATGAGAACGCCTCCACTGCCGCAATAGTCGCTGCGGGCGAGGTTGCCTTGGAGTCGTTATAAAACTGAACACCTTCAATAGAGGCGACAAACTCCACTCTGTGCTCAAAGCCAGCGAAAGACCTAACGTACTCCGAGACAGCGTCCATCGGTGCTCCAACCTCTAATGCTGCAGCTGCGGCACAAAGCAGGTTTGCTGTCTCGTGGGGAATATGTCTAGCTAGCTCAGAGATCCTTGCGAGTGGCCCCTGAGGGGTCATCAGGATCTCACCGCCTACAACGCAGAACTCAGCTTCTTTCTCCAAGGAGAAGTACACCTCCCTCACGCCGCTTGACCGTTCAGAAGATAGAACCTCCGCGTCATCTGCGTTAATTACTCTTAGGTCTTTGCTCCCTTGGTTATTCCAGATCCTTTCCTTTGCAGCCTTGTAGTTCTTTAGAGAACCATGAACATCTAGATGATCTGGGGCGAAGTTGGTCCAGATTGCGACGTCTAGGTGAAGCTCTGTAGTTCTTTCCAGCTGAAAGGAGCTTAGCTCTACGACCTTGATCCCATCTTGAGTGGCGACCTTTGAAAAAGGAACCCCTATGTTTCCAGCCGCTACGGCTGGGATCTCCGCCAGGTCCAACATGTTTGATATCATCTGGGTAACCGAGGTCTTGCCGTTAGTCCCGGTCACTCCTATCAAAGTCCCCTTAGAGAGCCGGTATCCTAGCTCAACCTCCCCTATAACTTCGGTATGATTCGAGATGAGCTCCGGCAGTGGAGTAAATCCCGGCGAAAGCACAACCAACGTTGGCCAACTGCTAGAGAAGGTCTGAAGGAACGACCTCTGTGTTCCAAAAAACACAACCTTTGAGTAAGACTGAGGCGTCCAGGACGACCCTTTCACGCCGTCATCGACGACACAGATAGCCGCTGCAATCTCGCCAAGCGCACTAACGGCGCCTTGCCCAGAGGTCCCAGCCCCTACGACCAAAACCCTTCTTAGATCGAGTGGTGAACCTCTCATCTTAGAGTCGTCGTCCCAAGCGAAAGGAAGTCAGCATAAAACACACCCAAGCCAAGTGCCGTAAACAAAGCGGCCAAAATCCAAAGCCTGATTAGCACCGTCGTCTCAGGCCATCCAAGCAACTCAAAGTGATGGTGGATCGGAGCCATTCGAAGAACCCTTTTATGAAAAACCCGAAATGAAAATACTTGCGCAATTACAGAGAGCGTCTCTATGACAAATAGACCTGCCAATATCACCAGCAAAAGATCAAGTTGCATGACAAGGGCTAGTCCTCCAAGTGTTGCACCTATCGCCAAGGACCCTGTATCTCCCATGAATATCTTGGCGGGCGGTGCGTTCCACCACAAAAATCCTGCCAGCGCTCCTACCATCGAGACCGATACGATCGCCTCGTCTAAGGTGTGGGGCACCTTGTAGATTGGAAAATGACGAAACTGCCAGTATCCGAGGATTGCAAAAGTTGCGAAGCTAAAGATCGATGAGCCCGCCGCTAAACCGTCCAGTCCATCGGTGAGGTTGACTGCGTTCGATGCTCCCACCACCACTAAAGTGGCAAAAACTATCCAACCGACGGTTCCAAGCTGAATGTTGAAGCTACTTTCACGGTCGAAGGTGATCTCAGTAGGCACGTGAGCCCAGTAGTGTGCTGCGATGGCAAATGCTAGGGCTATGAGAAACTGCATAGAGAACTTGCCAGCCTTTGTCAGCCCAAGACTCCGCCGGTTTCGGATCTTTATAAAGTCATCTAAAAATCCGGTAAAGCCAGTAAGGATAGCCAAAGATACAAGGAGCAAGCCGTCCCGAGTAAAACCTTCGCCGAGGTTTCCATGGGCGGCCAGATACCCCAAAACCATCCCCAAAATAATCGCTATCCCACCCATGGTAGGGGTGCCCGCCTTAACCATGTGATCCTTGGGGCCGTCTTCTCGAATCTGTTGTCCCACCCCCCTTTGGGTAAAGCGATCTATGAGGTAGGGCATCACAAAGCTCGAGACTAACAGCGAGACGGCTCCTGCTACAAGTATCGAGATCAACGAGACTCCCTTAGGTGGCTCAGTACAATGGTTCTTGCCACCTCGGTGTCGTCGAAAGCTATCTCCTCGTCCTTTATGATCTGACGGCGCTCATGGCCTTTACCGGCGATTAGAACGACGTCTCCGGGTCTAGCGAGTCGGATCGCCCTAGCGATCGCCTCCCGTCTATCTAAAACCGTCTCCACCTCAGCCCCTGGGACCACCCCAGAGCGTACCTCAGCAGCTATCTCAGATGGATCTTCGCTGCGAGGATTATCGTTAGTAATCACCACGTGCGCAGAGAGCGTGGACGCCACCCTGCCCATCTCAGGCCGCTTGTAGCGGTCTCGATCTCCCCCGCAACCAAAGACCGTGATCAGCCGTCCACCTACCTCCAGCCGTAGAGAGAGCGCCTCTAGCACCGCCTTCATCGCTGCCGGAGTATGCGCATAGTCAATTACGACGTCGAAAGGCTGCCCCTCATCGATAAACTCCAGTCGGCCTTTAGGTTCTCCTGCGTCCTCCAAAGACTCCGCTATCTCATCAAGACCGAACCCAAGCCCCTCTAGGGTTGCAACCACAACCAAAAGGTTTGCAAGATTGTGAACCCCCACTAAAGGCGAGTGAAATTTTCTACCTCGATAGGTGAACTCTGTTCCCTCACCACTTAGGCGATAGCCTTCAACGTCTTGCATCCCTACCGGTCTAAGGGGGACGTTTGCCTCACGAATAACCCTTTGACCATAGGGGTCCGAGGAGTAAATGACCGCCTCTTTCACGGAAGTAGGGTCCAGGAAGAGTTTGAGTTTTGCCTGATAGTAGTTCTCCATAGAGCCATGCACGTCTAGATGGTCTTGGGAAAGGTTAGTAAATATCGCAATCTCAAAGCGCACGAAGTCGGTTCGATGTCTATCCAGCGCGATAGAGGACACCTCGATGGCTCCAAATCTTTTCCCCTCCGAGATAAACTCCCGCAACCGCCGTTGAAGCTGGGGAGCCTCAGGCGTAGTGAGGCGACCCCAGAGGGTTCCAAGTTCACCACATCGCTCGCCTAAGTGCTCAAGTGCCTGGGAGAGAAGATGGACAACCGTGGTCTTTCCGTTGGTTCCAGTTACACCTATAACCCTTAGCTCTTTGGAAGGCTCGCCGTATATGAGCGAAGCGGCACGCGCAACCTCTCGTCTTACATGCGACTCCGGAACGACTAGCTGAGGAACAGAAAGCTTGCGCTCGTCGCTTAGAAGAATTGCAGTTGCTCCACGGGATATCGCCTCATCGATGTAGTTATGTCCATCCCGTCTGTCGCCACGAACAGCCGCAAAGATAGAGTTAGGCGTCACCTCGTGATGATCGAGGTAAATCTCCCTGAGAAAAAGATCTTCACCGCCACCGAGCAAACGGGAGTTCGGTACAGCCTTTTGCAAACTCTTTAGATCGATACCACGACTTCTATCATCACTCGATAACAAAACATCCCCAAGGTCAAATCCGTCGGCTTCTTCAAGATAAAACCGTTCTCGACCCTCTAACTCTACCGAGCAAAGCGTAGCCATCCTGCCCCGCCTACTGTATCCCTGGAAGGAAAGCTTGAACCATTACCACCCTTAGAAGTCGTGGTACTTATGTTGGGAACTACTTTGGGTGCAGCTCCGACTATCTCTCCGTTTGGCTCGATACCATAGCGCTGTAAGGCATATGTCATGATCTGAGAGAACACTGGTGCCGCTACGGATCCTCCATATATCGGCGTCGGTTGATTCAACTCCACTATGGCAGAGAGAACCGGATTAGAAGCAGGAACGAAACCGACGAAGGTGCCCCAGAACGCTCCGGGCTGATATCCCGGCAAACTTGGCCAGGGCTTTTGGGAGGTTCCTGTCTTCCCCGCAACCTGATATCCTGCGATAGCCGCCGCTGGTGCGGTGCCGTTTGCTTTGACCGCATTTTCAAATAGAGATCGCATCTCCGAGGCTACCTTCGCTGAGACGATCCGCTTCGGTGGTCTGGAGTACGGCGTTATGCTTTGACCGTTTGGTTCGATGATCTTTTCAACCAGCTTTGGAGTGACCATCACTCCACCGTTGGCCACTGCGTTATATGAGTCCAGAACCTGTAGTGGGGTAACGGCCTCATCTTGGCCGATAGGGACTGAACCGATAGCAGTTCCTGACCAGGTCGCAGGATTTTTCAAGAACCCATAGGTCTCCCCTGGAAAGTTGAGTCCCGTGCTCTGACCCCATCCATATCTGGCAAACGACTTTGTAATGATGTACTTGCCAAGCTTCTCAGCGATCATGATCGTGCCGATGTTAGATGACTGCCCTAGGATCTGTCCCACGGGCATGATCTCTGTAGGATGCGGTTCAGCGTCGTGAAAGCGGGCGCCATCGATGTAGAGTTGGTCCGGAACGAGGAACTTCGACGTCGGGGTAATTACATGGTGCTCCAGGGCTGCAGTAAAGGTCGCTATCTTAGCCACGGACCCAGGCTCATAGACGCTATCGACCGCAGTATTGACCCACGACTCGGTGGGAAGCGACACCGTTGCGTCTACCGGGGTAGCACCTTGAGGGAATCCTTTGGGAGTAGCAGGAGTACCAGGGAGCGGCGGCGCACTTAGAGAGACCATCGCTAAGATCTGGCCGGTCTTCACATCCATCACAACGGCCGTTCCACCGATCGCCCTTGAGACCTCCATTTCAGAGGCTAACACCTTCTCCACGTAGTACTGAAGCGTAGAGTCCAAAGTAAGCTTTAGGGTCGATCCCGGAACGGGAGGCTTATAGGACACTACTCCGTCTGGAACAGCGATGTTGGTGTTGGTAACCTTGTAGGTCTCTGAACCCGAAGTGCCCTGTAGCTGAGAGTTGTATTGGTACTCAAGTCCAGATATACCCTGTCCGAAGGTGTTTGTCTGACCGATCACAGCCTCAGCAAGCGGCTCCTGCGGATAAACCCTCTCACTCTCTTGGATAAGTGTTATCCCTGGTAACTTGGACTCATCTATTAGCTGCTGCAAGGACGCAGAGATAGTGTGTGGGACGAGTCTTTTGATGTACTCAAACTGACCAGGCATAATAAGAAGGTCCCGTATCTGGGCCTGACCCATCCCAAGCAAGGGCGACAGCAGCGCAGCCTCGGCCTCTGGATTGGTAACCTGCTGTGGGTCAGCAACGACCGACTTGAGATTAACCGAAAACGCTAGCGGTTTTCCATAACGGTCTTCGATCTCCCCCCTCGCCGCAGGGATCGTCACGGTCTTTAGTACCTCTGAGTTTGCATAGCCAAGTATTTGAGAGTCTGGGAGCATAGTCACTCTAACCAACTGCCCAAAGAGAAATAGAAAGCCTATAAGAGAGCCTGCTATCGTTACAGAAACTCTTTTTCTCAAAGACGAAGTATTAGATCTTTTAGCCAACCTTCGTACTCCTTGAGCTACTTGGTGCCACCTGATATCCTGCTGGTAGGGGTACCTGGCTTTGAGCTAGAGGGATTTTCGTCACACTTTGACCACCAGAGATTGAGGATCCTCCCACAACTGAGCTCTGAGTGGGTGGAACAAGGTTCAACCTGTGTTCCGCATAGGCTATGACGCGACTTGGAGAAGAGAGCTGCCCGACCTTTAGGAGAAGACTCTGTTGCTGATCAGAGGCCTTAGCGATCTGACTCTGCACACTTTGAAGTCTTAGCTGCATGGCCGCCATCTCTGCGCGAGCCAAGACAGCGACGAACAGTGCGGCAAGAACAACGGACCCAAGGAGAAATGGGGTGATTCGGCTACGAATCTGATCTATGCGGCGATGTCTCTCAAGCACCTTGAGCTTGGGTGGAGTATAAGCAGGAGACCTCGGCTGCAGTCGATCGGTAGCGTAGCCCTTAGAACTCTGGTTAACGTCAAACTGAGACTTTGCCATCATATACCTCTCACTTCTTCTTGGTGTAACCTCTGAATAGCCCTCAGCTTTGCGCTTCTGGCTCTTGGGTTAGAAGAGACTTCGTCCTCGGTCGCAACAATGGGCCGTCTCGTCAATGCCTTGGCCCATCTCGTCTTTCCACACACACATGGAAGCTGGGGTGGGCAAGAGCATCTATCCGTCGTGGCCTCTCTCATGAACAACTTCACCAGCCGGTCTTCTCCTGAGTGGTAGGAGATAACAACGACCACTCCACCTGGAACGACTAGGGACTTGCAACTTTCAAGTAACTCCTGAAGTTGCTTGAACTCTTGATTTACCTCTATTCGAATAGCCTGAAAAACGGTGGTTGCAGGGTGTATGTGGAAAGATACCGCCTTTTTAGGGATCGCTTTGCGCACCAGCTCCGCAAGCTCATCGGTATAGCTGATAGGTCGGTTCTCCACGATAGTTCTAGCAACTCTGCCAGCAAAGGCGACGTCACCGTATCTGCGAAAAATTGCGACTAGCTCCTCCTGGGAGTACTGGTTCACAACCTCATATGCGCTAAGACTCTGACTTCGATCCATCCTCATATCGAGTATGGCGTGTCCTGTGAGAGAAAATCCTCTCTCCTCTTCGTTGAAGTGTCGGGACGATACCCCAAGATCCGCTATCACCCCCACGAAGCGCCGGGCCGCCTTGGAGTCACGAGAGACACTATACGCATAAGAGGCGACATCGCTGTGTACGATCTCCACACGTCCGCCGAATCTCTTTAGCCTCTTAGTGGCAGCTTCGATCGCCTCTTCATCTCGATCTACGGCCACTGCATATAGGTCGTCTCTATGGGAGAGAAGAGCCTCGGTATGTCCCCCTCCGCCCAGAGTCGCATCTAGATAGGTTCCTCCAGGGGCAAGATCAAAGACGTCAAGGACCTCTTGAGTCATCACAGGACGGTGATACTCCTTTGTCGTCAAGCTCCTCACCTCCCCTCGCGTTCTATGGATGACTCCTGAGCTGAGTAGCTTTCCCAGACCGATGGGTCCCATAGTTCGATACGTTCGAGAACTCCCTGGACAGATACCTCTTTGACCAGCGAGGCGCTTTGTCTAAGTGGAGCCGGTACCGGCATACGACCGGTTCTATCTATTTCGACCTCAAATGTTCCCTTCAGCCAGCTGCGTAAGCGAAGTCTCGTTGCAGCGTCGTCCCAGGAGTCTGGGTTGATCTTCTCTGTGAAGGCTTCGTAGTCCTGCGGCGTCCAGATCACGAGGCATGGATCCCCGTACTGACTTGGAGTGATAAAGCATCGGTCTTCAAAGAAAGTCCGAAATCGCGCAGGAAGAGTGATTCGGCCCTTTGGGTCAAGGGTATGCGCATAGGCTCCAAAGAACCTTGGCCTCTGCACTCCTTCAGTCACTCGGCTACCTCAAACCTTCCCAATCACCCACTTCCATCCACGATAAACCACAATCCACCACCGCGCAATCATTTCTGCGAAAAAATACCTCTAAATGTGTACAACTGACCACCCAAAGCGATAACAACGCCACTTCAAGACGTTGATCGAGGAGGAAATAGGGAGTATGGAGCATGCCCTATGCTAGGTAGCCGGTCTTTGTAAGTTGCACTCCACATAGGGGACTAGCTCGCTGCGATTGATCTGCGAGGTTTCGCCAGAGCTGGAGCTATAGAACTCTCGAGTCGATCCTTTGGAGAATGTCTTCTTCTAACTGAGATAGGTCAGACTCCTTTAGTCCGTCGATCTCTACAGACAGAGAGCTCCACGTAACAGCAGATGGAACCTCCTTACCGAGGCGTAGAAGCACGGACGCAGCTTTGTCCTGTGTCTCATAGACAGGCACCATCAGATGAAATATCTTCCATCTCTTTGTTCGCCTAAGAGAAAGGCCAAGTATCTTCTTGCCAGAGGTCGTTATCTCACCATAGGAAAGGCCAGCAAAACATAGCTCTTTCCCACGCCCCAACAGGTCAGGAGACCGCACAACCCTGACGTCACTGAGTCCAAAGCTAACAAGCGCTGGAGCTATAACCTCTCCTATTCGCACGAGCTCGGCCCTATAGTCCTCAGTCAAAAACCCTTCTGTCGAGGGTAGGTAGATCCCCACCCAGATCTGTGCTTCAGGCTCGATCCATACAGCCCCTCCCCCGTTGTCTCTGACGACGACATCGGTGCCTAGTTCACTCAGCAGATCCGTAGCTTGATTTAGGTACCTGACCTGGCCTGCTCCAAGGGTAAGGGTGGAACGGAAGGTGCGAAAGCCAATGCCACACGGAGTATCTCCCGTTGGACGGTAGGAGAAGGCTGACGCAGCATCGGTTAGCGATCTTTGAGTTCGCATACCTAGATGGTAACTCAAAGAACAGACACCCATCGTCTTGGGAGCAGAAATATCCTAGGTGAAGCTTGCCATTAGACAACCACAAAAAGCCTTAGTTCACATTCCCTGTACAACCGAACCAAAGACAGATCTTATCTACAAAGCACAGCTAGACTCATCGACCATACGATAGCTGAACAGGGATCAAAGCGCCATGGCATCTCCTTGTCGCCGTCGTAGCCGAAGGCTAAAAGGATAGACGAGGCTTAGGAAGAGCTCCAACCTCCGGTCTAGCTATGACATACCCCTGAAACAACGTCACCCCGATCTCAAGCAGGGTTGCAACCTCTTCCTCGGTCTCTACTCCTTCTGCGACAACCCCTACCCCCAACTCTCTCCCCAACCGCACTACAGCCCCCACTACGGCTCGTTTCCTTGGGTCAGTGTCTATGTCTCGAACTAACATCATGTCCATCTTCAAAAGGTCCGGCCTCAGCCGGACGAGATGATTCAGACCAGAGAACCCCTCACCAAAGTCGTCCAAGGCAGTCATGAAGCCAAATGAGGCATAAGCTAAAAAGATCGATGCAAGGTGCTGCCTTGAGGTTACCCTTTCGCCCTCAACTACCTCAAAGATAAGTCGCTCTTTGGGAAAACAAAACTCTTCGGACGCCGCAAGCGTCGCTTTGATACAGCTTCTTGGTTCATAAACAGCGTTTGGTATGAAGTTTATGCTCAGCCTCGTGTCCATCTTCAACTCCGCTGCCTGGGCTATCGCAAGAACCCTGCAGCGCTGATCGAAGGAGAACATGTTGTTGGTATCCACAAGAGCTAAGACCTCAGCCGCAGACCTTCCATCTGCCCCTCTTACCAGTGCCTCATATGCGAAGATCTCTTGCTTTCTGAGATCGACGATGGGTTGAAACGCCATCGTAATCTCTAGGTCAAAGGGTTCTGTTTTGCAGGATCCATCGCAAGACCCTGAAATTGAAAGCTCCGAGGACATCAAATAACTCCTAACAAGCACATTGTCATGAGTTATTCGGACGGCAAGTCAGACAACTTTATACCGACTATGTATACACTATGCAATCCTTGCGCTTTGACTTTGCACACTACCGCCAAGGTAAGGAACCCACTCGGGTCTGACTACCCCTAGGGAGATAGCCCATGCCCTGCCTTTAGGGGGAGCTGGAGCCTTTCTAAGCACAAAGTTGGACTCTGATAGCAATCGATCCTCTTTGCGTGAGTTGCACGGCTTGCAACTAGCGACAACGTTCTCCCACACGTGCAACCCTCCGCGAGACCTCGGGATGACGTGGTCTATGTTCTCCGCAGGTGCTCCACAGTACTGACAGGTGTAGTTGTCTCGAGCAAATATCGCCCTCCTTGAAAGAGCGATCCTGGGAGTACGCGGAACGCTAACATAAGAGTTGAGACGAACGATTGACGGCTCTGCGACGGTGAGGGAAGCTGAATGAATGTCGTTACCCGTGCTTACTACAAGATCTGCTTTTTCCGTGACCATAAGAACAATGGCTCGCTTCGTAGAGACTAAACAGAGTGCTTCGTACGTCGCATTTAGCACGAGCACCCTGGACACGCTACCTCGCGCTCCTGCTTAGGTGCAAGAATACAGTAAAGAAACTAGAACTTCGGCGTACCTGCATTACGTCCATATACTCACCTACATGAGATCATAGCAGACAAAAACTGGTTTTTCCTGCACAGAACACCTCTACTTTGATAACTGCCTTTGAAGGTGACACCAGTTCAAGAACTCGATGACGTCTTTAAACCTTACTTTACCGCCTTTTCCCGCAAAGGTTTCGATCCTAAACTTTCGGTACTTCCTTAGTTGACTGAGATCGCCACCTGCAAATAGGGTCGCTAGTCCACTTAGAAGGTATAGCTGAACCACCCCTTCTTTGAGGGTTGACAACTTTATCTTGGCTGGACTCATACTCTAAAGACTACTTTGAGCTAGAGGCGTTCCAGGGGCCTTTATCTAAGCGTGGTTCCTTTGGAAGTCCAAGAACTAGTTCCCCAAGGATATTTTTTTGAATCTGGGAAGTTCCTGCGTAGATGGTACCTGCTCGCGCGTTTAGATACGTCATTACCCAGGAGTTTGAGGAGTTTGGAGCTCCGATATCGTCTGTCTGAAACGCTGAAGTAGGCTTTCGTCCCGACGGCACTAAAGCCTCTAGCCCAAGCATATCGACCGCAAGCTCTGTTACGACCTTATGGTACTCACTCCAGTAAAGCTTTGAGATTGAAGCTTCTGGACCCGGAGCACCCCCGCTTAGGAAACTGGTCAACGTCCTATACCCCAGGTACCTCATGATCTCTACTTTTGAGTAACAGTACGCAAGGCGGTCACGAAAGACAGGGTTGGACGACGCACCGGTCTCCTTCGCTAGCTCCAAGAGCCTGTCTAGCTCAGCACGAAAACGAATCGGTATCGTCGCTGCAGCCTCACCTCTCTCGTAACCAAGCAAAGTCATAGCCACAGACCATCCCTCTCCTGGAGCACCTACGATGTTGTCCTTGGAGGTCCGTGCGTCTGTGAAGAAGACCTCATTGAACTCGGACTCCCCGGAGATCATTTTGATCGGTCTAACCTCGACTCCAGGCTGATCCATCGGACAGAGCAAGAATGATATTCCTTTGTGTTTGGGCGCTTCTGGATCGGTCCGTGTTAACACAAATATCCAGTTGGCCAAATGACCAGCAGAGGTCCATATCTTTTGACCGTTTATAACCCACTCGTCTCCGTCTAACACAGCGCGACAGGCCAGATTTGCAAGATCAGATCCAGCGTTAGGCTCCGAATAACCTTGACACCACCTGTCCTCACCCGAAAGGATCCGTGGGAGAAACCTCTTTTTTTGCTCTTCGGTTCCCCAACGTATCAAAGTATTCCCGAGCATCTGAATCCCAAAAGCGTCGTTAGGGCCCCCTGAAGGCACACCAGCACGGGTAAACTCCTCTGCCAAGACCACCTGCTCCAACTGAGAGAGACCCGCCCCGCCGTACTCTTTGGGCCAGCCGACCGCAAGGTAGCCTTCTCGATACAAGACGTTACGCCACTTTTCAGTAAAGTCCGCCGCTTCGTCCCGGGATAGCCCTCCCACGCCCCTCCAGTCCTTGGGCAGATTGGAAGCTAGAAAATCTCTTACCTTTGCTCTGAACTTTTCAGCACTTTCGGGATAGGTGATGTCCATACCTAAACGCTAGCGCAGGGTTGAATCGGTTGCACATCAGGTAAGGGAATTTATTCCCTTCCTATAAAGGGCGACCGCAGCACCAGAGAGAGACGCAAAGTCAGGACCCAAAGTGGTTGGAAGGATCTCTACCTTCTCAGAAAACTCGAGTTTCGCATACCGCTTTAGTGCCCTGTTTGCCTCTTCAAAGAAGAGGTCTCCGTACCCCAACGCTACCGATCCGCCGACAAATACACATTCAAAGTCCAAAAGAGCCGCCGCCGAAGCGACCGCTCTTGCCAAGAGGTCACCACTTCTTATAATCCACGACTTAGGCGCTAGATCTGCGGTGATCCCTAGGATCTTCTGCGTGGAAAGACCGGATATCTCCGCCTCGAGACACCCAAGAGATCCACATGCGCAGAGATGACCACTTGGTTCTACAATGACATGGCCGAGATGTCCTGCATTACCTGACTCTCCATCGATGAGCCGACCGTCGCAGTAGAGTCCTGCACCTACGCCCGTGGAGACGACCATAGCCATAAAGTTGCGCTTTCCCTTGCCGCCGCCAAAGAAGGCCTCAGCCAAAGTTATCGCCTTGGCATCGTTGTCGATAAAGACAGGAAGACCGGCAATGCTCTCTAACCTGGAGCGAAGAGGAAAGTTACGCCAACCCGGAATATTTAGTGGCGAAACAAACTCGCCCATGGGAGACATCGGACCACCGCAGCCGACTCCTACAACGTCATAACTTTCTTTAGACGATACCTCTGCTATAGCTGAGCAGAGAACCGCAAAGAGCTCCTCTCCGTCGTACGACTTTGGAGTTGGAACCTTTTGAGAGCGAACTATCTCACCGTCTTTCGTTACAACAGCAACTTGAAACTTGGTGCCACCGATATCGATCGATAAGATGTTCAAACGACGTTTACTTGTCAGTCTTGGGGAACTTGCCCTTCAGCTTGCTGCCAAACTTGGCAACGGGAGAACCCTTTGGTCCCTGAGAGTTCTTTATCTCGTGCCAGCTTGCCTTGCCCATACGCCTCAAGTTTTGTTCGAAGACAAGCGCTGAACCGAGCATGACCAAAAACCCAATCAACCCTAAAAGGACCGATGTCGTAAACAGAGCAACCGTAAATACGAAGCCAAGAACGAAACTCAACGAAGCCCACTTTAGATTTCGACCCGAGTGTTTATAGACGGTCTCGGAACGCATACGGTCAGCGAAGGCCGAATCGTGCTCGTAGAAGCTCTTTTCTATCTCTGAGAGTACCCGCAACTCGTTCTCTGACAGCGGCATAACTCCTCCTTGGTCAAAATCTACAGGACTAACTAAATTCCCTAAAATTAACTTTACTACGAACAACGCACAATTGACTACCCAATAATCCCACAGATATATCGATCTTTATTTATCCGAATTGAAGGAATATTTTTAACAGAGCCCTTCGTAGTTAATTTATGCAGTTACGTCTATGGGTATATAACTCACCGGTACCTAACTGCTATTTTAGAAACGATAATCACAGCCATCATGCATATTATGCATGAACTGCTCCTAGCGGAAAGCCCACTACCGGATCTTAGCCTCAAGAATTAAAAAACCCTTAAAACACTCCAAGAGATCCGACCATGCGGAACCCTTCAGCGAAGGCTTTCCCACATTTTCCTCCTGCATCTTTGGCCATGTGTTCGATGGCGTCCCTAACTGACTCCTCATCACCGGAGATCTGGCTTTTGTGGCTGAGTACCGCTGTAACCTTCTTTTCCACAGTGCCCGTTATGTCGACAAATACATCTGGAGCCAAGGTCCCACTTAGCATCACCGCTGAGACAACATGGGCCTTTCCCCGGTCAGGATAGTACTTTGGCAGTCCGCAGGCCGGGTACACTGCGTCTAGAACCGCCCATCCTATCTCGCGATGGTCTCTGTGGTTAAAGTAGTGATCGGAGAAAAACACAGCGGTTGGATCCGGTGCCAGAACCACCTCTGGCTTTACGCTGCGGACAATCTCGACGATATCAGCACGAAGGGTTTCGTCGTTTACGATCTCACCATCGTCGATATTGAGAAAATGCAAAGCACTGAATCCCAAAATAGCAGCTGCCTCCTCAACCTCGCTACGGCGCTTGGCCGCCACCTCTTTGATATCTGCATCGGGATCTTTAGTCCCCTTCTCTCCCTTTGTGCAGATGACCACATGGACATCAGATCCTTCGTCGATCCATTTTTTTAGCGTTCCTCCGCAGGCGACATCTGCATCGTCCGGATGAGCATAGACCGCCAGTACCGGATTCGGCACTATCGAAAGAAGCTCAGCTTTCACTTACGGGGCCTTTGAAATTGCAACGATGGTTCTATCGATCATCTCGTCGTCTACATCCTTATGAGTAACCAAACGTACATATCCAGGAGCAACGGAACCGCCTAGCACATCTGCTTGTGAGAGATGGGTCAAAAACGCCTCTGGGTCTGGATGAGAAAAGACGACGATATTAGTCTGAACTGAATCGGGGTCCAAGACCTCTAGTCCGTAACGAGCTGCAATTGCCTTGGCTAGCTTTCTGGCCCGCCGATGGTCCTCGGCAAGCCTGTCGCGCATGGACTGTAGAGCCACGAGTCCAGCTGCTGCTAGGACTCCCGCCTGTCTCATCTGCCCTCCAAGTATCGCCCGCTCTTTCCATGCGTTTTCAATGAACTCCTTGCTACCTCCAAGCAGGGAGCCCACGGGGGCGCCGAGTCCCTTAGATACACAGCTCATCACCGAGTCAACGTGTTGTGCATACTCCGAGGGTTCAATGCCGGTAGCTACCGATGCATTAAACAGCCTTGCCCCATCCATGTGGATCTTTGCCTCAGGGAACAAAGAGCGTATCTCTTTGAGCACCTCTAGCCCTATCGGGACTCCTCCTGCTGGCATATGTGTATTTTCCACGCAGACTACCTTGACCGGCAACCCAAGAAACTGGAAGATATCCCTTTGCTCTTCAAGCTCTCTTACACTAAGAGTCCCTCGGTCATCTCTCACCGGGACGATCTGAACGCCTGAGTTGATCGCACTACCCATCCTCTCGTATTGAAGGACATGTTGTCTGGCACCCGCCAATACCACATCTCCAGGTGAGGTCCACGTTCTCATGGCGACCTGATTAGCCATCGTCCCTGAAGGCACAAACAAAGCAGCCTCTTTCCCCACAAGCTCTGCGTAGTAGGCCTCAAGTTCGGCCACTGTCGGATCTTCGTGGTAACGGTCGTCGCCAACGACGGCGTTCGCCATAGCTTCTCTCATCTCGATGGTTGGTTTCGTTACAGTATCAGACCGGAGATCTACGACCTCACCATTTTGAGTCGCAAAGGGTTTCATGAGTTCCATGCCTAAAACCTACCACCGCAGTAATGGTCCAAGTCAACTAATCTGGTCGAGTGAACACTGCATCTAGGTACGAGCTTCTAAATCTTGCCGAGCGCGCCAGCGCCCGAGCCGCTGCACACATAAAGGCTAGCCGTCGGGACCAAAACCTGGAGATCAAGACCAAGTCGTCCCCGACCGATATGGTAACTAAGGTAGACAAAGAGACAGAGAACATAATACGAGAGATACTGCTATCGGAGCGACCCAACGACGGCTTCATGGGAGAAGAGACAGAGGAGGTCGACTCGTCTGAGATCACCTGGATAGTGGATCCCATAGATGGAACGACAAACTTCATATACGACTTTCCCGTGTATGCCGTCTCCATAGCCGCAAGAGACAGCGATGGGCAGATACAGGTAGGAGTGGTAACCGATGTCTATCACGACGACGTGTACTATGCGACCTACAACGGCGGTAGCTACCTGAACAATCGAGCGATACAGGTCTCAAAGACCACCGAGATGTCCAAAGCCCTCATAGCAACAGGGTTCTCATACGACGACAAGATCCGACTCCGCCAAGCCAACACCTTAGTAACCCTAATTGCAAACGTTAGAGACATAAGAAGGGCCGGAGCTGCGTCCCTCGACCTCTGCTACCTGGCGGCCGGACGCACCGACGGATACTACGAGATAGGACTTTGGCCCTGGGACTACAGTGCTGGAACCCTGGTAGTGAGAGAAGCCGGTGGTGCCGTAGGCTCTCTATTTTCAGAGGAGCCCTCAGGAGAGTTGACCATTGCCGGAAATCCTTCGATCTACAAGTCACTGAAGAGACATCTACTCCACTTTAGCGATGCCCTCTAGCCTCAAATGGGCCGAATCGCAGGTCCTAGTTGTCTAGTTATAAAGATCTCTCATACGCTTCAACGTCGCTACAATCGACTCTCCGTTGCGTTTGGGTATCTTGAGACTCTCATAAAGAAGCGGAGATCGCGCCTCACCCCAGTAAAAGATCTCAGTGACCTTGGTAGAGCCATCTTCGACGTCTTCTAGGAGGTACCTCCAAACATGCCTACCCATATGCCGCCACGCAATGGAGTAACCCTCCACAAACTCAACTACCTGATTGGTGATCCGATAAGGAACCAAAAGGCGCATGTTCATAGAGAAGGTTGCATTCAAATAGAGTCTCTTTGGAGCTTGCAGAGAACCTTTGACGGTTCCAGATCCGTCAAAGAGCGCGTGTTTTGACGGATCGGCCAGGAGTTCAAAGAGATCAGATCTGGGAGCTGTGACCATCACCCAAGCGCCTATGCTGCGGACTCCGTCTAACTGCCTAAGTTCCAATTCCTTTGCATCACTCACCAACATCTCTATCATCCTCCCGTTTCTCAAGCACTGCCGGAGAGACAAATGAGGCCTCTTCGGTGAAGTCCTGAAGCCGCTCAAACCCCTTGTAAACAGAGGCAAAGCGCATATACCCCACCTCATCGACCTCGAAAAGCCGTCGTAAGACGATTTGACCTATCTCTTGCGAGGTTACTTCCTCCTTGAACGATCGAATCTCCTCCTCGACGTCGGCCGCCAAAGCGTCGATCTCCGAGTCCGAAAAGGGTCGATTTTTCAAAGCTGCTCTCATGCCTTGTGCCACCTTCTCCCGATCGAAGCTCTCCCTAGCGCCTCTTCTTTTGAGCACGACAATCTTTGTATCTTCGGCGACCTTTTCAAATGTGGTAAACCTACGCCCACATGCCAGACACTCGCGCCGACGTCTCACGGCGTCCCCATCATCGACCGTTCTCGAGTCCACAACCCGATCTTCATCCCTAAAACAGTAAGGGCAGCGCAAACCTATCACTCAATCCATCATTGGCCTACAGATAAAATCTATATGCTCATGCAGAAGATTCTTTAGGTGATGCCGCTGACCACAGCTTTTATGATAGTTCACCTATGCCGAAGGGAGTTGTATAATCTCTCCGGGATAAATCAGCGCGTTAGGCCCTACCTCCTGTTCCAAGGAGTAGAGATATTGGTTGAGATCAGACCCGTCACTGTAGCGAAGCGCTATCGAGTACAAAGTATCCCCGGGCTTTACCACATACTCCCTAGCTACAACGGCGCTTTGGCCCTTGGAGGAGATAAAGTGCGAGTAAAGTCCCAGTCCTACAAAGGCCAGTGCTACCATAAACAACCCGTAGCACAACCAGAGATAGATTCGCTCTCCTATCTTTCCATGGAGAGTATTAGCGGGGTGAGAGCCTGGGATTGAGTAATCTTCGAAATAGGTTGAAGATTTTTCATTTAATGCGAACATATGTTCTACTGTACTACAGATTCGCACACATGTTCTAATTTAAAGTTACAATAGTTTTTATGAAAAGATCGAGCCCTCAGCTACCGACAGCCCAACAGAGACAGATTATGGACTTTATTAAAAAGGTAGTCGCAGAACAGGGCTACCCTCCATCGGTACGCGAAATAGCGGACGCCATTGGATTTGCGTCGCCATCGACCGTCCAGTACCACCTGCGAGCTCTCGAAAAAGCCGGACAGATCGTGAGGGACCCAACAAAACCACGTGCGCTTAGCATTACCCAAAGCCCTGACTCTTTAGCCCCAGAGAAAGGTGACGAGCCGGTCCTCCTGGTTCCCCTACTCGGAGACGTAGCCGCCGGAGTTGGGGTATTAGCTGAGGAACACTTTGAAAACACCTTTGCTGTTCCTTCAGATCTCATAGGTTCACAATCTGGAAAGCTCTTTGCCCTGAAGGTTAGGGGCGACTCCATGGTAGATATCGGAATCTTCGAAGACGACGTGGTGGTGGTCGGCTCTCAAAGAACCGCGAAACACGGAGACATCGTGGTAGCACTTATAAATGGAGGACAAGATGGAACCGTAAAGGTCTACGAGGACCGAGATGGAGTTCCCAAGCTGAGAGCCAGAAACTCCACCTACAGCGAAGAACGCTCCACCATCTACTTCAGCGACGAACGAGACGGCGTTATCGGTAAGGTTTTAGGTCTGATGCGGACCTACTAGTTAGGCACTCCTACAACCCTCTACAGACTCTGTCTCTAGATGGCTGCACCGTGCTCGCGCAATAGGTCGTTCAAAAGCGTCTTGTTGTGGCGCTCGCCCTCGTTCAATCTCTTTATCACCAATACACAAGGAAGGCCAAAGGTACCACCGGGAAAGCTCCTAGTTCGTGTACCTGAGATACACACCGACCAAGAGGGAACTTCACCTCTTGAAAGCTCTTCGCCAGTATTTACATCAATGACAGGGATCGAGGGGTTCAAGATCGTGCCAGCTCCCAAGACGGCACCTCTTCCGACCCTCGCTCCTTCGGTAACCATGGCACGAGATCCTATGAAGGCATCGTCTTCTACTATAACCGGCCTCGCCTGAGCTGGTTCTAAAACTCCACCTATCCCCACACCTCCAGAGAGATGGACATTGCTACCTATCTGAGCACACGAACCAACCGTGGCCCAGGTATCAACCATGGTATTTTCTCCCACGTACGCTCCGATATTTACATAGGATGGCATGAGCGTCACGCCACGTCCCAAGTAAGACCCAAATCGCGCAGAGGCTCCAGGCAGTGCCCTTACTCCAATCTCGGAGTAGTTCTTCTTTAGGGGAAGCCTGTCTAAAAACTCAAAAGGTCCTACCTCATAGCGTACGAGGTTGCGCACTTTAAATGAAAGTAGAATAGAGTACTTAAGCCACTCATTTACGACAACATCTGCGTTCTGATCAATGAAGGCAACCTTCTCCAGTCCTCTGTCTAGTAGATCTAAGGCCTCAAATACAGAGTCTCTGGCATCTACATCTTCGGTTCCTAAGGTGTCTCTGCGCTCCCAAAGCGACTCGATCTCTTCCTTTAGACTCACTCAGTCCTCCTCATATACGAACGTCTTGAACCCTATGCGCCAATACCTTGATCGTCTCTGTTGTTGCCACCATCGCTATGCGCACACAGACTCCATCTGCGCCGTAAAGCTCACCAGGCGACGATACGAAACCGCCAGCCTTTGCCAGCCAGTTTGCAAAGTCAAATCCGCTAACAAAGGCTCCCGCTGGTGCCTTTGTCCACAGATAGAAGCCGCCTTCGGGCAGAGGCGCTTCGAGACCAATCCTTCCTAGAGCCTCGCTCATTATCTGCAGTCGCTCTAGATACCTACTCCGCTGAGTCATGACGTGACCGTCGTCCATTAGAGCTCCCGCTGCTGCGTCTTGAATGGGGCCTGGAACCATCATCCCGCTGTGCTTACGGACCTCGGATATGTACTCAACGAGTTCAGGGTCTCCACTGTAGGTGCCGACCCTAAGCCCAGCCATGTTCGACCGTTTAGACAGTGAGTGCACAGCTAGGACCGCTCTAGTCCCGAACTCCAGCGCAGACTTAGCCCGCCCATCCCACGTAAAGTCCGCATAGCACTCGTCTGAAGCAACAACGACACCGTGTTTGGAAGCCCAAGCTAGAGCCTCTCGCATCCCTGCGTTCTTTCCAGTGGGGTTTGATGGGAGATTGAGCCACAACAAAGCCGAGTCTTCAACCACCGACTCTGGCAAAGAGTCCAAAAGCAGTAGACCCGACTCGTCCTGTGGGACCTTGAAAGGGACGCAGCCGGCTAAGAGGGCCCCCATCTCATAAGAAGGATAGGAGATCTGAGGAAATAAAACCGTGTTTTTATTTGGATTTATAAGTCTTAGATAACGTGGAAGTGAGACTATAAACTCCTTCGAACCCAAAGTAGCACCTATTGAACTTGGGTCGATCTCTACCCCAAAGGTTCGCTTCATCCAAGCCGACGCCGATGACCTAAGCTGCAGCGTACCGAAGGATGGGGGGTAACTTCTCTCCTTCCCTGAAGTTGCCAGTGCAGAGGGCACAAATAGAGGCGGTGGATCAACAGGGGTTCCGATCGAGAGGTCGACAACCTCATCAAACAAGGTCCTCGCCGACGCCTTTATACCGTTTAGCAGGTCGTAGGGGTATGGAGGTAGCTTAAAGCCAGTAGAGGACTCTGAACGAAAATACATAGCCTACGTAGTTTACCAATCACTACATCCCCCAAAGACATCAACTACCACCACCGTCTACATCAGACCAACCCAAAAGGATCAACCGGGGCGCTTTGACTCGATTGAATCACCTTTGAATCACCTTTCATCTACTTCGCTCAGCATCTTCTCAAGCAGACCAAGCGACGCCGGTTCCAACCTTACAAGTACGTTTATGCCGTCTTCGTCGATTCTCTCCGATAGGATCTCTCCCTCTCTGTGCAAGAAAGCCAGGAGCTCTCCATGTTGCAGGGGAACCGAGATCTCCTTCAGAACCGCTCTTCTGCGCAGTCGACCTGATATCTCAGAGAGTAACTCATGAACACCTTGACCGGTTAGGGCAGATACTAGGACCGCACCGGGCACCACCTTTTGAATATGCTCGGAACTTTCAAGGAGGTCCACCTTATTTATGGCTACGACCTCTTCCACTTTACCTGCTCCGATCTCATCTAGAACCTCACGCACAGCCTTCATCTGCTCAAGCGCATTGAGCGAGGAGCCGTCAACCACATGGATCAAAAGATCCGCCTCAGAGATAACCTCCAAGGTTGACCGGAAAGACTCGATAAGCTGGTGGGGAAGTTTTTTTATAAAGCCAACGGTATCAGTCAAAGTGATGCTCTCCCCACCTGGAAGGCTCAGCCTTCTGGTTCTGGGATCCAAAGTCGCAAAGAGCCTGTCTTCTGCCAATACGCCTGCATTTGTCAGCTGATTCATAAGGGTCGATTTGCCGGCGTTCGTATACCCCACGAGCGACACAGTTGCCCCTCTCGATCTCTTTCGGGATCGTCTCTGAAGCTGTCTAGTGCTTTGAATCGCCTTCAACTCTCGTCGCAGCGCTGACATACGCTCAAGTAGACGGCGACGGTCTTCTTCTAGCTTTGTCTCTCCTGGTCCTCTGGTTCCGATTCGCCCAACCTGCTGAGAGAGCGCCTTCCCTTTCCCTCGAAGCCTTGGGAGTCGGTAGGACAAAAGCGCCAACTCAACCTGCGCCTTGCCCTCTGGTGTAGAGGCGTTTTGCGCAAAAACATCCAAGATCACCGCCGTTCTGTCGATCGCGGTCCTTCCAAAGATCTTCTCTAGATTTCGTTGTTGCGCTGGTGTCAACTCCTCATCAAAGACGACCGTGTCTACGTCTAGCACTTCAGAGAGTTGATGAATCTCCTCCGCTTTTCCAGCGCCAACAAAGGTGGCCGGATCGGGACGATCCCTCCTTTGGATCACTCGTCCTACCACCAAGGCTCCTGCAGTGTCCACCAAAAGAGCAAGTTCGTCGAGGTCACTTTCTACCTCTTCATAGCTCTTTCCACCCAAAGCCACCCCAACCAGTATGATTCTCTCCTGAAAGGAGCGTTCAATAAGCGTCATAGATGGCCGACGCTGGAGTCAGGTGCATATATGTCACCCACATAAACAGATGGTCCTTCCAGCCAGAGCGTCTCCGCATCGGAGAGTCCATCTCCCCCACTTACCCAGAGAGAGCCTCCTGGATTTAGGATCTCGACTCTTTCGTCCAATGTAGCGACCTCTGACAGGGCTGTAAATGAGGCCACAGATCCAGTGCCACACGCCAAAGTCTCACCCGCTCCCCTCTCCCACACCCGTAGATGTACCTTCGAATGACTCTCAAGGTAGACCCACTCGATGTTTGCCCCACCTTCAAAGGCACCCTCTAGCTCAGGACCGATCTTCGATAGAGGCTGCGATCTAAGCTCTGAGATATCTTTGCACTCGATCACGAAGTGGGGATTGCCAACGTCAACGAGATACCCCTTCACGCCTAGAACCTCTTGAGCTGTGACCTTTGCACGGGGCATCTCAACGCTAGAGAGAAGAACCTGAGGGGCGACAAAACCAAGAGCCTGAACCCTCCTCGGTCCCGCAAGCGTATCGAGGGTTACAGCGTCTTTAGCCTCCATCGCCTGAACCCTCACCAAGTGGTGGATAAGGCACCGCACCCCGTTTCCGCTCATCTCGGCGATAGAACCGTCAGAGTTCACCAGGTGCATATAAGCACCACCTAGTTCTTTGACGAAGGTCTCGATCACCCCGTCGGCACCAAATCCGTATCTCCGATCACAAAGACGCCTTACGTCATCAGAGCTAGTTAGGTCGCCTTCACTCTGTAGGAGTCGAACCAAGAAATCGTTTCCCAAACCGTTATACTTTGAGTACTGCGTAACTACCTCTTTCATACATAAAGATACACTCAAACTTACTGAGTCCCATCTAGTCGCTCGAGAACCTCGTCCAGGGTCTCGATCCATAGGATGCGACTGTCTCTTCTAAGCCAAGCTAGTTGGCGTTTAGCCAGATTCTTCGTCCGCCGAACGGTAAGCTCAACGGCCTCATCGTAATCAAGCTCTCCCCTAAGGTAAGCCGCAAGCTCCTTGTACCCGATAGCCTGGGCTGCCGTTCTGGATATCACCTTATCGCTCTCGATAACTGCGGCCACCTCGTCGATCCAGCCCTGCTCGAGCTGTAGATGGATCCTCTCCTCGATACGCTTGTACAACACCTCTCTTGAGACCTTCACCCCAAACTGAAGCACTCCTCCCGCACCATCTGGATTCGAGAAGACCTCACCGTAAATGCTTTTATGCATGCCTGACCCCAAAGAGACCTCAAGGGCACGAATCACCCTTCGGTCGTTAGTGCTAAGTATCTTCGATGCCGCCTTCGGATCCACGGTCTTCAAAATTTGATAAAGGACTCCTTGCCCTAGATGTAAAGAGACGGTCTCAAGCCAGAGCCGCAGGCCACTATATGTTGGCTGGGGTGTAAGACCATCGACCACGGCTCTTAGATAAAGGGATGTTCCTCCCACATAAAGGGCCGTCTTGAAGCGCCTCTCTATCTCCTCTTTCATCTTCTGGACCAAAGTTATGAACTCCGCTAGTGAGAACTCTTCTACTACCGAGACCACAGAAATCAAATGATAAGGGTGACCGGCAAGTTCGGTTTCTGTTGGTTTTGCAGTTCCAACGCTAAACTCTTTGTAGATCGTCATCGAATCAACCGAGACAGCCTCGTAGTGTGGGAGCAGCTCCATCAAATCAAGCGCAAGCCTCGTCTTGCCACTCGCTGTTGGGCCTACTATAGCTATGGGACCTCTGTACACCTCCCTCACATGATAAGAGGTTTCACGCACTTAGCTCACTGCATCACAAGAACAGCGATCACATTTAGGACAGAATTCGGCATGATTTTCTGTATCACCTACGAATATGTATGTGTGACTAAAAACATCTCAAAGAAAAAGACTTTGAAACCTGGCACATCTTTTGCAGAGGTATACGACCAAGCCGCAAAGCTCGCTCCCTCAGCCTTTTATCCTGGTAGGATAAATAATCTCTGGGGAGGTAGATGGAGAGAAGAGGGAGAACCAAACCCAACCTACTCCCCTGTAGACGGCTCCATGATCGTAGGGCCCTCCCTACTTGAGACCGACCAGGCCGCCGTAGCACTTCAAGCCTGCGTCAAAGACCACTTTGACTGGCTCAAGGTTCCTCTCTCCGAGAGGAAAGAGCGCATCGCAAAGGTGGTAAGCAAGATTCGGGAGAACCGCGAACTCCTTGCACTCCTGCTGGTCTGGGAGATAGGTAAACCCTACCAACAAAGCCTCGTCTCCGTCGATAGAACGACAGAAGGCGTTGACTGGTATATCGAAAACATCGACGAGATGTTAGTAGGTCGTGGTCCTCTACCTGGACCGGTGTCCAACATCGCCTCTTGGAACTATCCACTTTCTGTACTAGCTCACTCCATGTTGGTGCAGATGCTGGCTGGAAACGCGGTGATCGCAAAGGCCCCCACAGATGGGGGTGTAGCTGCTCTTACACTTGCTATGAGCTTTGCGGTCGACGAGGGGCTTCCCGTCACTTTAGTATCAGGGCTTGGAGGAAAGCTTTCCTCGGTGTTGGTCCGCTCCCCTGAGATCGGATGCCTTGCCTTTGTGGGAGGAAGAGACACAGGCGGTCAGATCGCCTCAGAGCTGGTACGCACGGACAAGAGACACATGTTAGAACAAGAAGGACTGAACGCCTGGGGCATATGGAACTTCTCTAACTGGGACAAACTCGCTAAGGACGTGAAGAAAGGTTTTGACTACGCAAAGCAACGTTGCACCGCGTACCCCCGCTTTGTCGTCCAGCGACAGCTGTTCGATCAGTTCCTGGAGATGTATATCCCGGTCCTAAAGTCTTTGAACGTAGGACACCCCTTGGCGGTATCTGATCCTTCAGATCCAATCCCTGCCGTTGACTTCGGACCGCTTATCAACAAGGCGAAGGCTCAGGAGCTAGAACGAACCGTCGAGGAGGCGATCGAACGTGGCGGCACCCCCTTATACCGAGGAAAGTTGAACCCTGAGAACTTCATTGAAGGTCAAGATCTCTCCGCATATCTGGCGCCGCAGTCCATCTTGGAACCTCCAAAGTCATCCAGCCTCTATCACGCAGAGCCCTTTGGACCGGTAGACACCATCGTGCTCGTAGATACAGAGGCAGAACTGCTCGCTCAGATGAACGTATCGAACGGAGCACTAGTCTCCTCAATCGCTTGCGACGACATCGACCTCGCCTCTAAGTTAGCCCAAGACGTAAACGCCTACAAGGTCGGCATCAACCAGGTCCGCTCAAGAGGCGACAAGGCCGAACCCTTCGGTGGAAAAGGAGCCTCGTGGAAGGGCGCCTTCGTGGGTGGCAAGTATCTTGTACAAGCAGTAACGGAGGGGCCTCCAGGTGAGAAGCTCTTTGGAAACTTCCCCGACCATCACACCTACCCGCCCCTTGAGGACTAAAGCGATCCGACTAAAGCGCAAGCATCGCCCCAAACCTACGGCTTTAGGGCGATGCTCTGCCTTACCCTAGGTCTAGATATTACCCTATCTACCTCTCCTCGCAAAAAGTGTGGGGCGGCAGATCCGATACGGACACCGATCAAGTCGCCTTCGCTTAGCTCTAGATCGCTTGGGGGCACAAAGTGAACCAGCTTGTTTTGCCTAGTTCTGCCGCTGAGCACAGAAGAGTCTCTCTTAGAAGATCCTTCTACCAAGACCTCTTCAACACGTCCCACCCTCGCTTCATGTTTGCCTAAAGCAGAGACCTCCACTACCTCCTTTAGAGCATCGAAGCGAGTCTGGACTATCTCCGGATCGATGAAGCTCTGCGTCATCTCTGCAGCCCTGGTTCCGGGTCTTGGAGAAAATATAAAGGTAAACGCTCCGTCGAAGTTCGCCTCTTCGACTACTCGAAGAGTATCTTTGAAGTCCTCATCACTTTCTCCGGGAAAGCCAACGATAATGTCGGTAGAGACAGCCAGATCAGGTACTATCGAGCGCGCTAATCTGAGTCTCTCAAGGTACTTTGCGGAGCTGTATCCCCTGCGCATCTCTGAAAGAACCCGGTCAGAGCCTGATTGAAGCGGGAAATGTAGCTGCTCGCAGACCGCCTCCGTCTCCGACATAGCCTCAAAGGTCTCTATAACCATATCCTTTGGATGAGGAGAGGTAAACCTTACCCTAGAGATGCCCTTGACAGACCCTACCGCCCTGAGCAGATCCGAAAAGAGAGGACGTACCCTTGGCCTTGGGTCCAGGAGCCACCTCTCCCCACTCCAACGCTCAAGATCTCCCTCGATCTCGCCCTTACGAAGAGAAAGCGTAATGTCACGGCCGTAAGAGTTGACGTTTTGTCCGAGCAAGGTAACCTCTCGCACTCCACTACGAGCGAGAAGACGCACCTCATCCACGATGTCTTGAAACGGCCGAGACACCTCTTTGCCCCTAACACTTGGTACGATACAAAACGCACAGGAGTTGTTACAACCGGTCTGTATGCTCACCCATGCCGAGATCGAAGACTCCCTCTTCATAGCGATCGAAGAGACCTCGTCGTACTCCTTTGGCGCATCTAAGAACTCCATCTCTGCTTTAGAGCCATCCGCACGAGATAAAAGATCAGGAATGGAAGAGAGGTTAAAGGTACCTACCACCACGTCCACATAAGGAGCCTTCTTGGCAACGAGTTCCTTGTCTTTTTGAGCCAAACAGCCGGCTACTACGATCTTCATACCTGGCCTTTCGGCCTTTAGTGCACTTAGATGACCGAGGTTGCCGTAGAGCTTGTTGTCTGCGTTCTCACGTATACAACAAGTATTTAGTACTACAACGTCCGCCGTATCTATGCTGTTAGAGGCTTCATATCCGACCTCTGACAGGATCCCTGCAATACGTTCGGAGTCGTGCACGTTCATTTGGCAACCAAAGGTCTTGACAAAATAATGCTGACTCACGTCTAACTAGCCTAAAGGTCTAAGCTTTAGGTTCTAGCACCACAAGGCCTCACAATACCTCTTAGCTAGTCCTCCATGAAGCTGTCTTCGGGAATCTCCTGAACCGACCCATGAGTAAGGATCCCTGGAGCGACGTTGTTTATCAACTCCCTAACCTTCATATCCAGTTCAGACATAAGCTGAGGATTGGTCCTAAGAAACACCTTGACGTTCTCCCGCCCCTGACCAAGCTGTTCACCATCGTAGGTATACCAAGAGCCTGACTTCTTTATGAGACCGAGCTCCACCCCTACATCCAATAGAGATCCTTCACGCGATATCCCCTTGCCATACATTATGTCAAACTCGGCTTGCCTAAAGGGGGGCGCGCACTTGTTCTTTACGACCTTGACCCGGGTACGGCTACCAACTATCTCGGTGCCTTCCTTTATGGCTTCGACCTTTCTGATGTCGAGACGCACAGATGAGTAAAACTTAAGAGCTCTTCCTCCGGTAGTTACCTCCGGAGAGCCGTACATAACACCGATCTTTTCTCTCAGCTGATTGATAAAGATGGCGATCGTATTTGATCTAGACAGGGTTCCTGTAATCTTGCGAAGAGCCTGCGACATAAGGCGTGCCTGCAGACCAACGTGAGAGTCTCCCATATCACCTTCAATCTCTGCCCTTGGCGTCAGGGCTGCGACAGAGTCGATGACGATTACGTCTAAAGAACCTGACCTAATAAGCATGTCGGCGATCTCAAGTCCCTGTTCACCTGTGTCTGGCTGCGCTATAAGGAGCTCATCGATGTCCACCCCGATAGCTTGTGCATAGATCGGGTCCAGAGCGTGCTCGGCGTCGATGTAAGCACAGTTGCCTCCCTGCCTCTGCGCCTCAGCGACCACGTGAAGGGCTAAGGTCGACTTTCCAGAGGACTCTGGACCAAAGATCTCTATAACTCTACCTTTTGGAAAACCTCCTACACCAAGGGCAAGATCCAAAGCCATCGCCCCGGTAGATATCGCCTCTATGGCAAGTTGAGGACTCTCCCCCATCTTCATGATCGAACCCTTACCAAACTGCTTCTCGATCTGCGAGATAGCTACCTCTAACGCCTTTTCCCTATCCATCATCACTCCTCAGCTGGTTATCTACAATCCTATATAGATAACTTACAAATGTGTAGTTACAAAACCCGGTAGATAATCTTAGAACACATGTTCTATAATAACCTCAGCTAACACACTAAGCATGAAATCTGGGAGATTCCTTCAGGTAAAGACGAAGAAGATCTAAGGCGGTCATGGTTGCGTACCATCTGATACGCTCCCTATCCCCGCCAAATAGAGTCAGACGGGTATAACTTGTCTCGCCATCTCCGATGCCGATCCAGACCGTTCCCGGATCGTTTCCTTCCTGGGTTTCAGGTCCGGCAACTCCGGTCAACGACAGACCCAAGTCACTTTGCAGAACCCTCTTTACACCCATAGCCATCTCTGAAGCCATCTCCGAGGAGATAACCGGGAGATCCCTAGCCCCAAGAACGGTCTGTTTCACCTCAGTGGCGTAAGAGACCACTCCTCCTCGAAAATAAGCAGAGGCTCCAGGGTTTGCCACGATCTTGGAGGACACCATACCCCCCGTAAGGGACTCAGCTACAGAGAGAGTCTTGCCCTTTGCAAGCAACAGATCACCAACGACCGACTCCATCGTCTCAGAGTCGTAACCAAAGATGTAGTCGCCAAGGATCTTCTCTAGCCGACCTCGCTCATCTACGAGCATTTCGTTAACCTCTGCATCACTTTGGCCTTTGGCTGTAGCCCTCACCTTAAGTCCCTCCATGCCCGAGGCCAAAAAGGCAAGCGTTAGACCCTCCTCAGAATCGAGACGCTCGATCTCAGGTGCCAAAGTCTCCGCAAGTTTCGACTCACTCAGACCCCATGTTCTAACTACCAAAGATTGGATCTTTGTAGACGAGCCACTTCTTCTTAGAAGGTCAGGGAGAACCGCTCTATCCAGCATATCTTCGAGTTCATAAGGGACGCCGGGCATAGCGTAAAGCACCTTGTGTCCAAGGCTACATATAAGTCCCGGAGCCGTGCCTCTTTGCTGTTCTATGACTGTTGCTCCCTTGGGCACGAGAGCTTGGCGTTCGTTGTTCTTGGGCATCTGACGTCCCAGGCGATCAAAGAAGGAACGGACCTTGGCCAAGACCGTCTCGTCAAGTACAAGATCGACCCCCATGACCTCAGCTATGGCTTCCCGGGTAATGTCATCCTGGGTTGGACCTAAGCCTCCGCAGACGATTACCGCATCGCATCTGGCGAGCGCCGCTCTTAGAACAGACACGATTCGTCCGTGATTATCTCCCACACGGCTTTGGTAATAACAGTCGACCCCTATCTCTGTCAACTTGGCTGCGATCATCGCAGAGTTCGTGTCTATGACTTGACCTAGGAGAAGCTCCGTACCTACAGCTACTATCTCGGCGCGCATACATTACCTTTCCAACGAGTAAGAAGACCGATCAGAACGGTTTCCACTTACGCCATAACTCAACAGGAGCCTACCATCCAAACCAACTCTAAGCCATGAATGCAACACAGGCGATGAGCACTAGCGTTGGCAGAAGCGATTGATATCGGCGCTTAGGTCGCTAAAGATGCATTTCGGAAGTATTGGTACGCCGATACGATAGCAAGAGCCGTAGCCAACAACATAAGCGGAGAGATAAAGAGCGCAAAGCTACGATAATCTGGCAAGAGTGCAAGCTCTATCACAAAGAGCTGTGACACCATCTTAAGTTTTCCTAGCATGCCTGCCGGTACAGAGACGCCATTTTTGAGAGCGAAGGTTCGATAAAGACTGACAGCGAGTTCCCTAACACCCATGATCAACACCAGCCATATAGAGATGCGCCCCAAATAGACAAGTACCCCAAAGGTCGAAAAGACCATGAGCTTGTCGGCCAATGGGTCAAGAAACGCTCCTGAACGGGTCGCACCTTGTTTTCGCGCCACAAATCCATCGAAACCATCGGTTAGGGCCAGGACAAACCACATCGCCGCAGGCCAGTAGCTACCTTTGTCGTTTAGGACGAAAACCACTACAAGAGGCGTAGCTAATATACGCAATAATGTTATGAGGTTTGCCGGTGTCCTAATAGCTGTGGGACCATAAACGCTGCTAGTCATCTAACTATACTTTAGAGCGTTTTGACCCGTTTGACCACTAAGTCAAGGCCATTAGTGTCTATCACTTTTCCTTCTATGAAACTACCAACATGAGCATCACCGACCACCTTACATAAAGCGTCTATCTCTGGGGTCTCCCTAAAGGATCGCCCTTTACCTTCGCTGTCGATCAGCACCGACACCTCTTTGCCCAGAAGTGACATCCGCTTGATCCGGGTAATCCTGTCTTGTATCTCGCTCAGCTCGTTTATCCGCTCTACGGCTAAGGAACGCTCTATATGATCACCCAAGGAAGCAGCATAGGTACCTTCTTCGTGTGAAAATGCGAAAAAACCAACCCAGTCCAGCTGGGCTTCTTCTATGAAGTCTCGTAGTATCTCTTGGTCTTCTTCTGTCTCACCTGGATAGCCGAGAATGAAGGAAGTACGAAATACAGCTTCTGGCCTAAGAGACCGGATTCTTTCGATCTTCGAAAGCACGGCCTTTGCAGATCCCACACGCTTCATTCTTCTTAGGAGCTGGGCGCTAACGTGCTGTAAAGAGAGGTCGAAGTACGGAACAGGGGACGCGGCCACCATATCGATCAACGACTCTGTAAGTCCGGTGGGGTAGATATAAAGCAGCCTTACCCATGGCACCACTTCTTGAACAGTCTTGTATAAAGTCTCAAGATATGGACGTCCATACAGATCAGCCCCGTAGTTTGCTAGATCTTGGGCGACCAGGACAGCCTCTTTTACTTCAAGCTCTAATATCTCAGCGACGATCTCCTCGATGGACTTTGAAACCTGTCTACCCCGGAAAGACGGAATCGAACAGAAGCCGCAGTTTTTGTTACAACCCTCTGCAACCTTAACATAGCTCCATGGCAGCGAAGCCTTTCTGCGTGGGAGCCTCAGGAGATCCATTACAGGCAGATCGTCTCTTGCGCCAGCTTCTCGTTCTGCACCCCTCGCCTTGCGGCCTATGGTAACACCTACTGCAACCGACGCTGAGAAGTCCTCTCCAAAACCCGCTACGATGTCGACTTCGGGGAGAGCATCGGCTAGCTCCGACTTGTATCTTTGGGCCAAACAACCTGTGACCACCAGCTTTGCGCCATCCGCTTTCAACTCCGAGAGTTCAAGTATGGTTTCGATAGACTCTTCTCGAGCAGCATCTATAAAGGCACAGGTGTTTACAACCACCACGTCCGCCTCGTCCACCTTGTTCGCCTCGCGCAGACCTTTAGCTTCAAGCTGGGTGATGAGACGGTCGGAGTCGACCTGATTCTTTGGACACCCAAGGGTCTCAAACCAGTACTTAGTCAATCGAACACACCTTAGAAAGAAACTATGATGGCCAAGCCTAGACGACTACGGCCTTACTTTATTGCGCTATACCTTGAAACCGGTCATAGTCTGCGCATCGTTATCCGCCAAAGTCTCCTTGGAAGCGCACCCTCTTCGAAGAGCGAGACCTCTTCAAGCTCGAACCCTTCTGCGAGTCTTTCAACCAACGACCTATCGAAGAAGTGAACGGCAAAACCTCCATTTTCGTAGATTCCGTCCCCAAGATCTGTTCCCGCCCCAAAGTGGGCGTCACCGACGTGTCGTACGGTGTAGATACATATGCCACCTGGACGAAGTACCCGACGCACCTCCGCCATGGCCCCAATGAGCTCCGCCGTTGAAAGCGCCATACAAAAAAGCATGTGAGAGAAGCATCCACCAAAACTCTCGTCCTCAAAGTGTAGCGGGTCGCAGATATCGTGTGTTAGCGTGATCAGTCTGTCACTCAACTTAGCAGTACTCGCCTCTTCAGCAATCGCCCTGAGACCAACGCTAGAGTAGTCCAAAGCACTAACACGCAGCCCAGCCTCCAACATAGGTAGCGTATCGCGACCCTGACCAGATCCAAGCTCAAGTATTTCATAAAGCCCTGACTCTATGAAACGTTGTGTCGCATAGACCCCCGCAAGGCTGGGTTGCTCGCCGTACATCTTTGGATTATCAAGGTAGGTTTTCTCCCAGTGACTGTACTGACTGTGATGTACATCCACTAGATCGGCCATCTTCGACTCCATCTCTTGAACCACCCTTCACATATGGGCTACGCCCAAGCAGCGTACATACTAAGGATCCTGGATTATCTATCAACAAAAAATCGCTAAGGCAGCCAGATTGGCTTGACGCAAAATAAGTGTAGTAAATGGATCCGAACCCATCGATCCATCAAGACAACATCGCCTCCATGAAGTACAAGAGAAGGGATCCGTAATCGTTCTTCGCAGAATCTAAAGTGAAAGCGAGTGTTTTGGGCTCGTAGATACTCATAGGCAATCTATACAAGCGTCCCCCTTTCACGAATCGAGTACTTTTTCAACGCCTCTGTGATCGACTCCTACGGAAAGTACCTGAGCATCTATCTCTAATCGATCTAGGTGTTTCCTTGTGCATGCCACTACCGACTCAGCATCACTGGAGCTGGAAAAACCGATCATCGTCGGACCCGCACCCGACCAGGTCGCACCGATAGCTCCAGAGTGGATCAACACATCGATGATTGAGATCGCCTGTGGAAACAGCTGCGACCTTTGTAGCTGATGGAGCCTGTCGTCAAAGAGTCCCTGCTGGAGTCTTGTAATATCTGCCAAGGCATGAGATAAAAGTACCGCCCTTTGAAGATTGAACACCGCGTCTTCCCTTGGCACCAAAGGCGCTAAGGTCTTTCTAGCCTCTTCCGTGGAGAGTCGAATCCTTGGAACCACTAGCACAAGACGGATTCGACTATCAACCTCTAGTCTTTCGAAGATGGGATCACCATCGATGCATCCAGCCGCCACAAGGCCCCCAGCGTATGACGCTGCAGCGTTTTCAGGGTGCCCTTCAAGTCCTACCGCCAAAGACAGTGGATCCTTAGCTCCAAGTGCTGTAGCTACGGCGACCGAGAACGCAGCCGATGAACCGAGACCTCTAGCAAGGGGTATCTCTGATCGAATATCGAGATGAACATGGTCGTGACCAAGAACCTTTTTAGCGATCACAGATCCCATGTGGTTTGCATCGCTCCTTAGCTCAGAGCCTTCTCCGTTCGCCGTTACCCTAAAGTTCTTTGAGGGCGTGGCTCTAACCTCTAGATACATGCCTATGGCCAACGCAAGGACATCGAAACCGGGTCCGAGATTGGCGCTCGAACCAGGCACCCTTACTACACCCTCGACGATCAAGAAAGCAACACCCCCAACAAAGATTCGACTCTTGATCGTTAGAGTCTAGAGATGAAGTAGGCGATAGCTAATCGGAGTGGATCCAATAGCGGCTCCGGCAATCAGCGGCGTGCTTAGATGCTGCTCCCCGACCATCATCGTCAAAGTACCTACGACCTGTCCTTCTTTGATGGGGGCTTTCTTTACCTTTATCGAAAAGCTGTCCGACTCGGTCAGACCCGCCCATTCCTGGACCGTCAGGGTGTCTTTCGCAAGTACTGGGATCGACCCCTTCCCAGGAACCGTTATCGACCCTACGACCCCACCGGCTTTTACAACCTGAACTGTCTTAGGAACAGAGGCTGCCGCCTTCACAAGACTTTTCGCAGCATCCAAAGCGGTAATGAGTGGCTGTAGCCCTTGTTGACCAAGGACGACACCGACTATCTTATCGGTAGCACCACCCGCCACGTTGACATCGGCAGCAAAGGCAAAGTCCCCACCATTTGGAGTAGATCCGGTCTTCACCCCAACTATCCCGTCGTGTCCCAGATCGTAGTCAACGTTGTACACAGTGCCAGCCACCGGTAGAGTTGCCTGAGGCTCTGCAACGATCTGAGCCAACACGGGGTTCTGTTCCACCAACTCGGCGATCTTTAGCTGATCCTTCGGTGTTGAGACAGTTGTGGGCGTAAGTCCGGAAGGATCGGTGTATGTCGTACCGGTCAACCCTAGTTTCTTAGCAAATGCGTTCATCTTGCCCACAAAGGCACTCACAGATCCTGCATCCCACTGCGCTAGCGTAACCGCCAGATTGTCTGCAGATGGAATCAAAAGCCCTTCCAACATCTGGTACTCGCTCAAGGTCTCGCCAGGAGCAACCGCCATCACCGAGTCCACCGCAGCTTGCATCTGAAGGTAGGTTTGGTAGTCCGACTGGGTGATGGTTATCGAGGGACCGTTCTGCCCAAGGGAAAGAGGGTGATCTTGGACGATCAGCAAAGCCGTCGTCATCTTTGCTACCGAAGCAATAGCGATGGGAGACTTTGATCCGTGTGAACCAAACGATCCCACTCCTTGAATGTCCAGAGTAGCGGAGCCCTGAGAGGGCCAAGGCAAAGACGGTGCCTGTCCTGGTACCAGTGCTGGAACATTTAGAGATGATGTAAAGTTAGGCGGAGGCACAGGTCTTAGGAGTTGGACAACGCCGACCACAACGATCAGGACCGCTACAACAATCAAGGCTGCTAATACTCGTCTAAGAGCGTACCCTCCACGTGAGGAGTGAGAACCGTATCCCCTCGAGGAGCCTCTAGCCGCTGTCCAGGAACCCTTGTCTTTCCTCGCCACACATACCTCCCACAGTTCTCACAACTCGGGCGTTTCCCAAGCAGACAAAGCGACAGCATAGCCTGACGCATCCGAAGCGATGTCTAGATGTTAAGCTCCTCTAATTGTTCAGGAGTAACCAGAACTGCCCTGGGTTTTGAACCCTCCGGAGGACCCACTATACCACCTTGTTCTAAGAGATCCATGATTCTCCCTGCGCGGGCAAAGCCTACCTTCAGCTTGCGTTGAAGCATCGAAGTCGAGCCAAGCTGCGAGGTAACTACCAGCCTTACCGCCTCCTTATATAGTTCGTCGTCCTGAGAAGACCCACCAAAGACTGACTCCCTCTCGTTTCCGTCTCCCTCCACCCCTTCTATATAGCTTGGCCCTCCCAACCTAAGCCAGTGTGACACCACCTGGCGGACCTCTGACTCAGAGACCCAAGGAGCCTGAACTCTTCGAGGGTGAGACGACGAAGCGGTTATCATCAAGAGATCACCTTTACCAACGAGTTTTTCTGCACCGCTTTGATCGAGCACGACCCTTGAGTCCGCCAATGAGGCTACAGAGAACGCGATACGAGAGGGAACGTTCGCCTTTATAACTCCGGTAATAACATCTACTGATGGTCTCTGAGTCGCAATGATTAGATGGATACCAACGGCGCGTGCTTTTTGAGCGATGCGACATATCGAGTCCTCGACATCGCGCGCAGCCACCATCATCAAGTCGTTCAGCTCATCTACCACCACCAGAATGAAGGGGAGCGGCCTAATCGCATCCTCGTGAGTCGGGTCGCCAAAGATCTCCATCGACAGAGTTCTTTTATCTACCCCTTCCTTATTTGCCTCCTTTATAAGAGCGTTGTAGCCTGTGATATCTCTTACACCTACCGCAGCAAGAAGATCGTACCTGTTCTCCATCTCTTTGACCGCCCATGCAAGTGCGTTAGCGGCTTTCTTGGGATCCACCACAACGCTTGTAAGTAGGTGAGGGAGCCTCGAATACTGGCCTAGTTCGACGCGCTTTGGGTCGATCAAGATAAGTCTCACCTCCTCAGGAGTGCTACGCATTAAGATCGAGGTAAGGATGGAGTTGAGCGCCGAAGACTTACCAGAGCCGGTGGAGCCAGCGATCAGCACATGTGGCATCTCAGCCAAATTGGCAACAACGGTTGATCCAGCGATATCTTTACCGATGGGTACCTGTAGCGGATGTGTTGCCCTGGACATCTCGGCAGAGGCCATCACGTCTCCTAAGGTCACCGTCTCCCTGGTTCTATTAGGCACCTCCACACCAACAGCGGATCTTCCAGGGATCGGCGCCAAGATCCTGACATCGGTTGCCGCCATAGCGTATGCGATGTCTCTATGAAGAGCTAGCAGACGGCTCACCTTCACTCCTTCTGCGAGTTCGAGTTCGTAACGGGTTACAGTAGGTCCAACCGTCATACCAACGACCTTTACGCCCACTCCAAAGGTTCCAAGAGAGCTCTGCAGCGCATTCCCCCTCTCTATCAGCTCAGCCTTATCCAGCTTCTGCTTCGAACCTCTGGACAGAATCGTTCGAGGAGGAAGCCTCCAGTTTCCAGCGACCTCAGAGGTCGCTGTCGTCTTGGCTGGAGCGTTATCTTGAAGATCTTCGATCAGAGAGAGATCGATGACGTCGTCCTTCTCCTTTACATCAGGGTCAGAGTCTTCAACACCCCTCTTAGACCTGCGTCTTCTCGATTCTTTCTCCACAACGTCTGAGTGTGGAGAAAATATCGGGATGTCGTAGATCAAAGGTTCCGGTTCAAGTTCACCTTTACTAAGTACAGGAGATACGTGCTCGCCTCTTCTTCTTGACCCTGCAGCGCCACTATCTAACTCTGGCTCTGACACATTAGAACTATTAGATCTGGTGAAGATAACTCCCTGGCGAGTATCCCTCAAAGCGTTAGACATCAAAGACGAGATCTTCTCTAGGTGCAGACCAAGTAGATGAAAGATCGAGATCAGAGCGATAATAGAGATCACGACAAAGGCACCGGTCTCCCCTGCAAGATGGATAAACACATACCCGAGTAACTCACCGAATACGCCTCCGTAGTGCACTACCCCAACAAAGGAGAAGTGCCCGTGATGATGGACCTCGTGTAAGACGCCGTAGATCGACGCCACCGTTAGCTGCAGTACAACGACGTCGAGCCAGACCCAGGACGACTTAGCGTAGCGTAGGCCTGCTAGAACTCCAAATGACACAACAGCACCTAGAACGACTACTACCCATCCACCATTGCCAAAAAGTACCGCAAGAAAACCATGGAAGAAGGCCCCTAAAGGACCAAGGACATGTGTATAAGCACCCACAGCAACTAGAACTGAGCCGATGAGAGCTACTACCGACCATGCCTCTTTTGAGAGGGAAAACCTTGAGGCTTTCACGGACCCTCTCGCTCCTCGTTGACCCTTTGATGCTGGACTCTTTGACCTTACAGATGCCCTAGAAGCTGGGGGTTTCGAGCTAGATGAGTTTGCCACAGGTTAGAACTCCTTTCAGGCGACTTTGTCTCTAGATCTCCGTTACCACTGGAATAACCATCGGCTTACGTTTTGTCAAGGTAGAGATCTTCTTGCCCACCGCTGTACGGATAGCCTTTTTCAGCGTATCAACATCTTTGCTGCCTGTCGATAAGGCACGGTTCAGGGCTTCAACCACTTCCTTGGAAAGTTGCGTAATAACCTCACCGTCGCCTTGCTCAACCCACCCCCTAGTAGCTATCTCCGGTTCCGCCAAGATCTGTTTGGCTCCAAGATCGACCGCTACAGATACTACCACTATCCCTTCTTCCGAGAGAACTCGCCTGTCGCGAAGTACCCCATGAGCCACACCACCGACGACTCCATCGACGTAGAGGTATCCAGCGGGAACCTCCGAGTCGTAGTGCACGCCATAGTCGTCTAACAAGATCACGTCTCCGTCTTCTGCGAGTAGAACCTTGTCAGGATCTACACCGCTTGCGATCGCTAGCTTCGCATGGTTCACCAAGTGGCGGAACTCACCGTGAACAGGAACAAAGGAGTCCGGTTTCGTAAGGGTCAGCATGGTAAGTAACTCAGATCTCTTTGCGTGTCCAGAAGCGTGTACGTGAGCGACACCTGGGTGTATGACCGTGGCTCCCCTTCTGTATAGATGGTCTATGACCTTCCCTACCGCACTTTCATTTCCTGGTATTACGTCGGCACTAATGATTACGACGTCGTTATCTCCAACCTTCATCCACTTAGAGTCCCCTGAGGCCATAAGTGATAGCGCAGAGAAGGGTTCACCTTGAGACCCCGTGGAGAGTACACAGATCTCTGAGTCCTCGTAGTCCGAGACCTTATCGATGTCTAAGATCTCGCTCCCCTTTAGATCTATCATCCCTTGTTTGACACCAAGGCTTACGTTCTTTGCCATCGATCTCCCAAGTGTAAAGACCTTTCTTCCTTGAGACATCGCCACCTCGATGACCTGACTAACTCTATGTATGTGGGATGCGAAACATGCAACGACGACCCGCTTTCCTTTGTTGGACTCAAACACTGTCTCTAGTGCTGGCCTAACCGAAGTCTCAGAGTCGCTGTAGCCGCTCTCCTCTGCGTTGGTAGAGTCTGACAGAAGTAGACGGACACCACTTTCACCGATCGCACCTATTCTCGAGATGTCTGTCCTTCTCGAATCAAAGGGTGTAAGATCTAATTTGAAGTCTCCTGTGTGGAAGATAACCCCTTGCGAAGTGGTAATCGCAAGCGCAAACGACGAAGGAACCGAGTGCGTCACCGGAATAAACTCCACTAAAAAGGGTCCAATCTCTAGAACGTCACCGTCGCTTACAACATGAGTGCGGCATCTGTTCATAAGACCCGCCTCCTCCACTCGATTTGTCGCAAAGCTTATCGTTAGCTGAGATCCATAGACGTCTAGATCTAACTCTCTCAGGAGGTAGGAGAGTCCGCCGGTATGGTCCTCATGACCGTGGGTCAATACACAACCCACTACCTTGTCCTTGTTCTCATAAAGGTAAGAGAAGTCCGGAAGAACAAGATCCACCCCAGGCATCTCTTCGTTTGGAAACATAAGCCCGCAGTCGACGATCAGTATCGAATCTCCTTGGCGAATAAACGCGCAGTTGCGGCCGATCTCTCCCAAGCCGCCCAAAAACCCGACCCTTACAGGCACTTCTCCCACAGTTAGAGTTCCCATCTTTCTTCTAGATACACCCCAGCCTCTTTCGCCTCAAGCACCAGCCGATCCAACAGCTCCTTAGCCTGGTCCTTTAGCTCTTTGGACGCACCTAAAAGCGGTAGTCTGCATATGCCTTCTCCAAATCCCATGACCTCAAGCATCGCCTTGAGCGGTGTCGGGTTTGGCGCGAAGTCCTGGCTTTGAAAGTTGAAAGAGGGCACAAGCACGAGGTTTAACTTTGCGGCTCGTAAATTATCACCGGACTTGAAGCTCTCTATCATCTCCTTGAACACAGGTCCAGCCCAGTGAGACGCCACCGATATTACGCCCACCGCACCCACCGACATAAGAGGAAGAGTCAAGGCGTCGTCACCAGAGAAGAGGCTGAGATTCTCACCACTTAGTCGCAAAAGAGCTGCAGCCTGACCAGTAGTCTGACTAGCGTCTTTTAATCCAAAGAGGTTATCAAACCGCTCTAGCAGCGCTAGTACGGTCGAGGTCTCAATCTTTCTCCCGGTCCTAATAGGGATATCGTAGAGGATCACAGGGAGAGATGTCGATGAAAGTATCGCAGAGAAGTGCGCAACTAGTCCATCCTGAGATGGACGGTTGTAATAAGGAGTAACCGCCAAGATTCCGTCCGCACCGGCTCGCTCGGCTCGTTCTACGAGTTCTAAGGAGTGTTTAGTGGAGTTGGTAGTAGTACCGGATATCACCTTCAAAGATGGCGCTGTAGACTTTGCCAAACGCACGAGCTCGATCTTTTCGTCGTCTGTCAGCGTCCCCGACTCTCCAGTGGAACCAGAGACTACGACCGCATCAGACCCGTGATCTGCCAGATACCTAACGAGTCTTTCAAAGACCTCTCGGTCTATCTCTCCATCTGAGCGAAAGGGTGTGGCGACTGCTGTGATTAGCGAACCTAACGAACTTTTCACTTAGAACTCTCCATCTCTATCTCCGCCAAATAACACGTCAAGCTCACGCTCGAGTATCCAATCGATCCCAAGCGCTAGGGACTGAAGAGAAAACACCTCTCTTAGAGCCATAACCACGCCAGGCATAAAGGATGATCTGTCGTAGGAATCGTGCCTTATAGTAAGGGATTGACCGACACCACCGAAGATAACCTCCTGATGAGCTACCGCCCCCACAGTTCTAAGAGAGTGAATGTGGACGTTACTCTCAGACTCAGCGCCTCTAGCCCCCTTTATCGTCTCTTTCTTGGTGGGGTCGTCGATAAAGGGTCTGCCAAGTCTTTTTCTTGTGGTGGCCATGGCCTTAGCTGTTGAGATCGCTGTCCCTGAAGGTGCGTCTACCTTGCGCTCGTGGTGCATTTCAACGATCTCCGCTGAGTCAAAAAACGCAGCCGAGATCTCAGACAGCTTCATCATAAGCACCGCTCCTATGGAGAAGTTAGACGCGATGATAGCACCTACCTTGTTCTCTCTGAACAGGTGGGTAAAACTGTCGATATCTTTGGCAACGAAACCCGTGGTCCCAACGACACAGCGTATCTTATTTTCAGCAAAAAACCTTAGATTCTCCCGAGCCGCCTGGGCATTAGTGAAGTCAACGATTACGTCCACACCCAATATAGGAAGGACGCTTATGTCGCCTACGACCTCTATACCCCTTGCACGGACGCCGGTCACCTGAAAGAAATCAATTCCAGCCATCTTTGGATCAACCGCCGCCACGAGCTCCATATCAGGCTGTTCCACCACGGTACGACAGACCGTCGATCCCATGGCGCCCCCCGCACCTACTACAGCTACCCTCACACACCTAATCTAATAAACAAGACCTGCAACCTTTGCCGAGAGCCACCAAAACCTGGTCAAATTAACGAAATGGAAGGAAACAATATCTGACTACTGAGATACTGAGCTAAAACCTCTTTCGTCGACGACAGTCACGGCCTTTGGTGTAATAAGCCAAGTCAATATAACCTGCTAGGTCGTACCTCTGAGATTCCCATGTCGCAAAGATCCTCTCTTTAGGCGAGACCGGCCCGATAGACCCACTTGATCCGTTAGTGCAACTATGTGTGACTGGCTTTAGATGATGAAGGAGCGACGTAACACTTCTTTACGTCGCTCCTTTCCCTTTGTTGGATCTGCTCTAAAGCGAAGATCTTCTCGCTCAGACAACCTCAGTTCTAAAGACTGTTATCGGATCATCTAGCTCTAATGGTCTTAGTGCGCATCAAGATACCTAACAGGGCCCACCTAATACTTAGGAACAAAGGTTTCAACAAAATTGGCTAGGTCTTTTGCCCGTCACTGTCTTCTCGGACTACGCCTTGGTCCTCGGTCTCGTTGTGGAGCGATATGCTTAGACACATCGGGTCCCAGATCACCGTAGTGTTGCACCAGCTCTTCTTGGAAACTCTCCTCGAAAGAGACTCTCGGCTTTGACGGCGAATCGGTCGTATCCTTGGAAACCGAATCCTCTTCCAACTCACCAGGAGAGCCTTCGGAGACTTCCGTAGTATCGCCATTCTCCCTTACATCGTTCTCCCGCCGAGCGCTCACAGTCTCTTGCGACAGAGATAAAGAGAGTTTTCCTTGAGGGTCTATGTCATCGACGCGAACAGAGATCTCTTGATCCAAAGAGAGGACGTCCTCTACTTTATCGATGCGTTTGCCGCCGCCGATCTTTGAGATGTGCAAAAGACCGTCTCTGCCCGGAAGGATGTTGACAAAGGCACCGAACTTTGTGATATTTACAACCCGTCCCACATAAACAGCTCCGACCTCCGCTTTGGGGGGGTCGACGATCTCCATGATCTTCCTTCTAACCCCTTCCGCAACCTCGATATCGGTGCTTCCAACGGTTACAAGACCGTATCCGTCCATCTCCTCGATGGAGACCTCTGCCCCGCTCTCTTGCTGTAACGTGTTAATCGTCTTACCCTTAGGACCTATGATCTCACCAATCTTGTCTATCGGCACCTCAAAGGAGATGATCTTAGGAGCCCTAGCTGCCACTTGACCTCTTGGAGACGGCATCACCTTCTGCATCTCCTCGAGAATGTAAAGACGAGCCTCTTTGGCTTGAAGCAGTGCCTTGCCAAGAACCTCCGCTGGTATCCCGTCAATCTTTGTGTCAAGCTGTAAAGCAGTCACAAACTCCGAGGTTCCAGCGACCTTGAAGTCCATATCGCCAAAGGCATCCTCCGCTCCAAGTATGTCAGTAAGGGTAACATAAGACCCCCCTTCGGCTATTAGACCCATGGCTATTCCAGCGACGGGAGCTTTGATGGGCACACCTGCATCCATCAGGGAAAGTGTAGAACCGCAGACAGAGGCCATTGAAGTCGACCCATTTGACGACAGCACCTCAGAGACGAGCCTAAGAGTATATGCAAACTCTTCCTGAGAGGGAACAACCGGTACAAGGGCTCTTTCAGCCAAAAGACCGTGCCCGATCTCCCTTCTTTTTGGACCCGTCATCCTCCCGGTCTCACCGGTTGAAAAAGGAGGGAAGTTGTAGTGATGCATGTAGCGCTTGGTGTCATCCACTCCGATAGTGTCGATCATCTGGTTCATCTTGGGCATTCCAAGTGTGCAGATATTTAGAACCTGAGTCTCACCTCTTTGGAACAGTCCAGAACCATGTGCCGTTGGAACTACACCGACCTCTATGTAAAGCGGTCTTACGGTGGTAAGGTCGCGTCCGTCTATGCGCACACCATCCCTTACTACTCGATCCCTGATTACCTTCTTAAGGAGGGATCTAAAGGCTGCCTTGATCTGAGATTGCTCTTCTGGAAAACGCTCAGTAAGAGACTCAATTACCGTAGCCTCAACCTCATCGATGGCGTTCTGTCGTTCCGTTTTGCCTTCAGTGATACTGGCGGAACGAAGTGGTTCAAGTCCTGCTGCCTCTACAGCCTCAAAGATCTCTTCGCTGTAGTCCACCTGGGGCTCCCACGCAAACTCTGGAAGCTCTCCCACCTCTGCTACGAGCACTTTTTGTAGGTCTATGGACTCCTTTATCCATCTCTTAGAGGCCTCTAGCCCCTCTGCGATGCGCTCCTCCGTTACCGGCACACCTCCACCGGTGACGTTCTTCCAAGAACTTGTCGTTCCACCGGCCTCGACCATAATGATGGCTACATCGTTTCCATCGGAGGTCATCTTTCCTGCAACTACTAGTTCAAAGGACGAGTCGTCACCATCTTGGTAGGTGGGATGAGCTATCCACTCGCCCTGTTTGGTAAAGGCCATCCTGACCGCTCCAACCGGACCTTCAAATGGGATACCCGAGACCATCAGCGCCGCTGACGCGCAGTTGATCGCAAGCACGTCATGGGGGTTTTCCAGATCTGCACCCAGGATCGTACCAACTACGTGAACCTCGTTACGAAACCCTTTCGGAAAAGATGGGCGAAGCGGTCGATCTATGAGACGAGCGGTCAAGATCGCCTGATCGGAGGCTCTTCCCTCTCGCCTAAAGAATGATCCTGGGATCTTTCCAGCTGCGTACATCCTCTCTTCGATGTCCACCGTAAGGGGGAAGAAGTCAACACCCTCCCTAACACCTTTGGCAGCTGTAGCTGTGACCAGAACCATAGTGTCTCCAAGCCGACCGACGACGGCACCGTTAGCCTGAAGCGCTAACTTTCCCGTCTCAAAGGATATGGTCTTGTCGGTATCCGAGAAGGTGTGGGAGACTGTCGTTACTTTATTCATTTTTCCTCTTTATCTTTTCCCTAACGGGCGAATCCAAAAACTTAGGTATACAACAATACCTCTGGACCACTTGACCCAGAGGTGAGGCTACCTAAGACTGTGAAACCTGCTATCTTCTGATACCAAGCTTGGAGATTAACTCCCTGTACCTCTCGACATCTTTGGACCTTACATAGTCCAGCATTCGACGGCGCCTTCCAATGAGCATCATCAGACCTCTACGAGTGTGATGGTCCCCTTTGTGATAACGCAGGTGCTCGGTGAGCTGATTAATACGATCGCTAAGGATCGCTACTTGGACTTCAGCTGAGCCTGTGTCTGACTCGTGTTTCCTATAGTTTGCTATTATCTCTGCTTTTTCTGACATTGCGTCGACCCTCAACGCCTTTTCTACTCGGAAGCGTATAGTTCGCTTGAACCCTTCTAAACAACTAGATCATCTTAGCCAGGTACAAAGCAACTAACGACCTTAGACCTTATGAAATATTACCTTGCACAGCACCTCTACTGGAGCGTCAGCTTATCCCTAACTGCCGCCACATCTAAATGTATCTGGGCGATCAGCTCATCTGAACTCTCGTAGGCGATCTGGGGCCTAAGAAACTCAACGAAGGCCACCTCGACCTCCTCGCCGTATAGGTTTCCGTTATAGTCCAGCACAAAGCTTTCTATCAATCTCGGCCCGCCCGAGGGATAAAAGGTAGGGCGCGTCCCTATCGAGATCGCCGCAAGATGGGATCTTTGACCGGACAAAGGTCTTAGGGTACCTGCGTAGACTCCGTCAAGAGGAACTGCCATATTCGCGGGAATCTCAAGGTTAGCCGTCGGAAACCCAAGTTCACCGGATCCCCGTTGATCCCCCCCGACAACAACACCTCTCACTGAGTGAAAACGGTGTAGGAGTGCCGATGCATCTTGCAACTCCGCTGCAGTCACCATCTTTCGCACTAGGGTTGAAGATATCGCCTTGTCGGCGTCCCTGTGGTTCTCGCCTAACACTTCAGATACCTTAGAAAGCCCGGCTGCGTAGACCTCGAAGTCCTCCAAGGTACCAACCTCTGCTAAAAACTCAACATCACCTTGTCGTTGGTGCCCAAAGCGGAAGTTCGACCCAACGTGAACCTCTTTGGCTCTTACACCATTTACAACTACGTCGTAGACAAAGTCCCTTGCACTTTGAAGCGAACGCCTTTGATCGAAGGTGAGAAGATAGAGATAGTCAACGCCAAGAGCTTGGATCAGCTCTGCCTTTTGTTGTGCACCGGTGAGCATCAACGGTGCCGCCTCAGGACGTAGCACCGAGAGAGGGTGACGATCGAAGCTCACAACGACCGAGCTAAGGCCACTATCATGACAACGTGACACCACCTCTGAGATGATCCTTCGATGGCCGTGATGAATGCCATCATAGGTTCCGATAGTCATAATCGAGCGATCGCTACCTGGGATAGGACCATGATAGTCATGTAAAACCTGCACTTGACTCTCCCGTACTTGTTAGGGTCTATCTATTGGCGCACCGCCACCTGGCATTACAACCTTAGGCGCAAAGAGGCCGTTAGAGACCTCCCCAACAGCCAAAAGACCGTCGAAAGAGACGGTGTTTCCCTCGTACAAAAAGGCTCGCACTCCACAGACAAGGGGGGACGGTTCTACTTTATGCAGAATCGAATCTTGAAGCGCTATCGACCTTCCGTTCCTTATATTTGAGATCTCCCTATCGTCACCAAGGACCAGATGAACATCGAGAGGAAATACCTCTTTGGGGGATAGCACATCATCTGGGCTAAGACTCTCGACTTTTTTTGCCTTCTCCAAAGAGATGGCTCCCACATGGGTCCTCCTGAGGGCTGTCATAGTTGCGCCGACCCCAAGGATCTGACCGAGGTCAAATATAAGAGACCTCACATAGGTTCCGCTTGAGACATGACAGCTCATAAGAAAAGAACCGTCTTCGTTCTCGTCAATATCTAACCCATAGACCGTTGCACTACGGGGTTCGATCTCAAACTCAACATTTTTCCTCGCAAGATCGTAGGCTCGTCTGCCATCTACATGTATGGCGGAGAACCGGGGCGGGCACTGTTGTATCTCTCCTTCGAGCGCCGCCTTAGCTGCAAGCACGTCGGATAGTCCGATACCAGAAGCGTCAGACTTTGAGAGTACCACCCCGGTTATGTCGTATGTGTCCGTGGTGACACCCAAGACAAAGTGGGCGAGATACCGCTTTTCAGCACCTGTAATGTAGGACAAAAGACGGGTAGATGGCCCTGCAGCCACCACAAGTAACCCCGAAGCTAATGGATCCAAGGTCCCAGAGTGACCGAGCTTCTTTGTGCGCAGTCGATCCTTGCACAGATTCAATACCCTCTGGGAGGTAGGTCCGCTCTCTTTGTCGACAGCGAATACACCCCGAACCATCAGTCTCCGTCGGCTTCTTGCCCAGTCTTTGCCACCCGCCTCAAGATAGCGTCTATCTTCTCACCCGCCTCCAAAGACGGGTCAAGCTCAAAACTCAAAAGGGGCGTGCGCTTCATGCGCATCTCGGTAGCCACTTTATGCTGAATCGATACCCTTACCTCAGCTAAAGCCTCCGCCTTGTCCTGCGGAAGACTGGCGAAGAACACCCTCGCTCTTTTTAGATCGGGATCCACCGCAACCTCCGTCACCGTGAGAAGAACCAGCCGGTCGTCGTACTCCGCTTCCCTCTCGATCTCCTCAGCCACCACCTCACGAAGCACGCGGTTTAGCCTTGCCACCCGATCGTAACCCTTCCTACGGGAACCTTTATTAGTATTCATACCAAGACCTTATATCCACCTAAACTCGCGGAATCTCACGATCCTCGTAGGTCTCGATTATGTCACCAGCATGGAGATCCTGGAAGTCTGATAGTCCGATACCGCACTCAAAGCCGGCTTGAACCTCTCTTACATCGTCTTTAAACCTTCTAAGAGACGCAATCGATCCCTTCCACAGCACCACGCCGTCGCGCAAGAACCTAACCTTTGAACCTCGGGTAATGGTCCCAGAGAGAACGTAACATCCAGCAACTGCTCCCACTCGAGGCACTCTAAAGACCTCCCGGACCTCGGCGTCACCTGTAACCACCTCTTCATACTCTGGCGCAAGCATACCCACCACGGCGGACTCGATGTCCTCTATCACCTTGTAGATGATCTCATAGGTTCTAATCTCAACGTCTTGTGCCTCTGCGAGCTCCCTCGCTCTTCTATCTGGGCGGACGTTGAATCCAATGATCGTAGCGTTTGAGGCAGCCGCAAGACCGACGTCGTTCTCAGTGATACCGCCCACAGCCTTGTGAATTATGCTCACTTTCACCTCGGGACGTTCAAGCTTTCTAAGACTCTCCGCCAAGGCTTCAAGACTTCCTTGAACATCGGCCTTCAAGATGATGTTCAAAGTTGCAGTCTCACCTTTTTGGATCTGCTCAAAGAGGTCCTCTAGCTTAGCCCCTGTTGCTGAAGCAGCCCTAGAGGCGTATCCAGCCATCCGGATCCGCTGCTCCCTCGACTCTGCAATCGTCTTAGCGGTGGAGAGATCCGCAGTTACGTTGAACTCGTCTCCAGCACTAGGAACCTCGGAGAATCCGAGCACCTGCACAGGCATCGCCAAAGATGCAATCTTAATGGACTTACCTTTATCGTTTACTAAAGCTTTTACGCGTCCCCAGGCGATGCCTGCGACCATCGGATCTCCGATGTGCAAAGTACCACCTTGTATCAATACCGTAGCGACAGGACCTCGACCGACATCCAAGTTGGCCTCGAGCACAACGCCGGTCGCTCTTCCCGAAGGGTTGGCTTTGAGCTCTAACACCTCAGCTAGCACAAGGATCTGTTCTAACAGATCGTCAATACCAAGGTTCTGAAGCGCTGATATCTGAACTGTGATGGTGTCACCACCCCACGCCTCAGGAACCAAACCGTACTCCGAAAGCTGTTGCATGACCCTGTTGGGATCAGCGTCTTCCCGATCAATCTTGTTGATAGCGACGACAATGGGCACATCCGCTGCCTTAGCGTGGTTGATGGCCTCTACCGTCTGGGGCATGACTCCGTCGTCGGCTGCTACCACAAGCACAACGATGTCGGTGACTTTTGCACCACGAGCTCGCATCTGCGTGAAGGCTTCGTGACCTGGGGTATCGATAAAGGTTATCGCCTTGTCGTTTAGATAGACCTGGTAAGCACCGATGTGCTGGGTAATTCCTCCCGCCTCTTGCGCAACCACATTGGCTTCTCTAATCCGATCCAATAGCTTGGTCTTACCATGATCGACATGTCCCATAACGGTGACGACCGGGGGCCTCTCGGCTAGAAGGGAGGGATCTACAGTGTCGTCCTCGTCAAAGTACTTTGCAGAAAGAACGGCTTCTTGCTCCTGACCTGGATCGACGAGCTTTACCCGTGCACCGATCTCGGCAGCAAAAAGCTCCACCATGTCGTCGGAGAGCGACTGCGTAGCCGTTATGAGTTCCCCTTGAAGGAGGAGGAATCGAACGATATCCCCTGGTGTCCTGTTGAACTTGGGAGCTACCTCTTGTGCCGTTGAACCTCTCTCAATGATTATCTCACCCTCTGGAACTGGAGCAGAAGATGGTACGTATGTAGTGACCTGAGTAGGCTCTAACTCTTCAAAGGTCTTCTTCGACCTTCTCTTAGACGGCTTCGTCTTACCCCGTGCACCTCGGGCGTTTCCACGAGCGCCAGCCGGTGGCATAGGTGCAGACGCAGCTCCACCACTGGGTCCTCTCGATCCCGGTGCACCGCCAGGACGTGTTCCAAAGGAGCGATCAGAGCCCCCAGCGCCTCCCCGTGGAGGACCAGAGAATCCTTGTCTGTCTCTTGGGGCTCCTGATTGGGCGCCGGTGAATGGGGGTCGACCCTGTCCACTGCTTCTTCCCTGATACCCGCCTTGTTGGCTCGAAGCACCGCCTTGTTGGCCAGGTCCTCGCCCTTGAAATCCACCTTGGCCTCGATCAGACCTTCCCTGATCCCCGCCTTGTTGGCTCGAAGCACCGCCTTGTTGGCCTCGCCTTGTCCTGTCTCCGTCAAATGGAGTCCCATGCGTTTTCGACCCTGGGCGCTCGTATCCTGGCTGAGGTCTTGGGGGAGGAGGTATAGGTCGACCGGTTACAGATCGAGGTGGGCCTGGGGGAGGAGGTATAGGTCGTCCAGAGATAGAGGTTGGAGCACCGTCTTCTCTGGTTCGTGCAGCTACGTCGGAGGGCCTAAGAGGAGCTCGCTTGGCTCCTTGCACTCCTTGAGGTGTCCGATGAGCTTGAGGGGTATCCTTTGGTCTTGTATCTAGTCGTTCCTCTGCGCTAAGTCGAGCTGACTCCTGAGCAACGAGGTCACCGAGTTTAGGCCTGTCTTTAGGTGGTTCACCTGTAAATGAGACGTTATCGCTCTTTGTAGTCTCTGCCGCCACTATCTTGATGTTTGCCGCTGCTTCCGTCTCGGCCTTTTCAGACTGTAACGGTACGGGTGACTCAGGTGTGAGAACTTGAGCTACGGATTCAATTTGAGCTGCATCGGTCGAAGGACCGCTCGCGTTCGCCTCCTCTGAGGACGACTTTGATTTGGCGTATATGCCGATCCCATCTCGTTCAGCACGCCGTCTAACTCTATCCGCCTGAGGATCCTCAACGCTAGATGAGTGGCTCCTAACCCCAATTCCAAGGGCTATGCAGAGATCCAACGCCTCTTTATTTTCAATACCTAACTCTCGAGCTAGTTCATAAACTCGTACTTTCTTTACCAACTGGTGACCCTGACCTCCGAATACAACATGAACAAAGCGAGTTATTTGTTACATAAGACTGGCTATTATAGCCTAGAGCTTTATTTGGGTGATGAAGCCGACCCGTCGCCTGGGTTAGTGAAGTAACCTTCCCACTCCTTTAGCACATCATCGGGTACCGACACTCGAAGTGCCTTATCGAACGCCTTACGCTTAAGGGCCAGACGGTAACAGGCATGTGAATCCGCACAGATCCACGCTCCCCTTCCGCATCTGGGATCTGGGTATCGAAGCCGGCGCAGATCTGTGACGTCCCTCTTAGCCCGGCATCCGATACAGCTTCTCTCCATATAAGCCTCCAACCTATTCGGCCCATAAAAGTAGAGACCTCGATTAGCCCTCTACGTCTATCTCCCCGTAGCTCTCCGACTCCGAGTGGATATCGATCTTCAAGCCTGTAAGGCGTGCCGCAAGCCGTGCGTTTTGGCCTTCTCTGCCGATCGCAACAGAAAGTTCTGAGTTGGGAACGATCACCTTTGCCGTGCCTGTTCCCTCATCTACCTGGACATCTAAGACATGTGCAGGCTGAATTGAACGCTCAACGTACTCAGGAAGGTACTCCGAATACGCCACGATGTCAACTCTTTCGCCTCGTAGCTCGTTCGTCACCATTCTCACCCTTGTTCCCCTGGCGCCGACACAAGAACCCACAGGATCTACATTTTGATCGTTGGACCATACAGCCATCTTGGTTCTTACGCCTGGCTCTCTGGCTATCGCCTTAATCTCCACAACACCAGAGGCGATCTCTGGAACCTCAAGCTCAAAGAGCCGCTTTACTAGTCCAGGGTGAGTCCTAGATACTACAATGTGAGGTCCACTTACTCCCTTTCGAACCTCAACGATATAGGCCTTGACTCTAGCTCCGTGCTCGTAGCGCTCGTTCGGAGGCTGCTCGGTCTGAGGCAAGAAAGCTTCTGCCTTACCAAGATCTAAAAGGGTATAACGGGCGTCGCTTTGCTGCACGATACCGGTTATCACGTCACCTTCACGACCCGCATACTCGTCGTATTTTAGGTCACGCTCTGCGTCACGGATCTTTTGAAACATTACCTGCTTTGCGGTCTGAGCAGCTATGCGTCCAAAGTCTTCAGGGGTGTCTTCCCACTCCCGAACGACGTTTCCCTCTTCGTCTAGCTCCTGACCAAAAACCCTAATCTCGCCGGAGTCTGGATCGATCATCACGAACGCCTCCTCAGCGGCGCCAGGCATACGCTTATAAGCAGCAACGAGGGCGTTCGCCAAAGACTCAAGCAGTGTATCGACGGCGAGACCCTTCTCACGCGCAACTAAAGCCAGCGCCTCCATGAAGTCTTGATTACTCTTCGCCATCTTCTTCTACCTCCTCGATCGAGCCAGCACTCTTGGCCTTTGTGCCCTTGGGCTTGCCACCTTGAGCTCCCCAAACAAACACCGTTCGGGCACGTAAAATATCTTCGAACGGCACCTCTAAGCTCAAAGAGGCGTCGTCGCTATAGAACTCAACTGTACTACCTTTGACATCGCCAACACGAACTCTCGCCTTTTTGACGGTATTATCGTCGCCATTGCGCCACTTTATATCCACGAGCGCCTCTTTGAAACGACGAAAGTGCTCCAGCTTTTTTAGCGGACGTTCAAGACCTGGGGACGAAACCTCTAACTCATAGGCTCCACTAAAAAGTCCATCTAAGTTCATTGAGTCAACGGTATCGGACAGTAGCCTCGACGCCTTCTCGATGGCGTCCATGGCCTGACTACCCTCCCCTTCCACACTTACCCGCAAGGACCGCTTGCCGATCTCAAGTTCAAGAACCTCTAGTCCAATTGGAGCTAGTACCGAATCGAATACGTCCTTCAGCTCCTGAACTCTCGTGGAGCTGTCAGATGGAACAGGCTCGTTGAAACCTTTTGAACCAGCCATCACTCCTCCTCTCCGCCGAACAAAGACCAAATTTGCCATCATCAAACAAAAACGCGGGCGATGAGCCCACGCTTTTTCTCAAAGATAGTGACAACTTAAGCTTTAAGCACTCTAGCGGGAGAGAGGCGATATCGCTGTCACAAACTTCGCCCAAGAAGCTCCCTTATGCGTGTCGGTACCTCCTCAATGGGCATCTTCGTCGTGGTTCCGTCTCTTCTTACCTTGATCTCCACCTGCCCCTCCTTGAGCGACTTCGATCCCACAACCACCTGATAGGGCACTCCAATTAGATCACAATCAGCTAAAGACACTCCCGGAGAGAGCTTCCTGTCATCTATCAGCGCCTCCACGTTGTCTTTTAGGAGCCCGCTATAGATCGTTTCAGCGACCTCTTCGATCTCCTTGGACCTCGCTGCGCCGAGAGGCACAACGACTACCTGATAGGGAGAGACGGAGACCGGCCATATAAGTCCACGGTCATCTAGAAAGTGCTCGGCGATAACCGCTATAAGTCTTGTAACACCGATTCCATAACAGCCCATGTAGTAGGGGTACTGCTGACCATCAGGACCTGTAAAGCGTGCGTTTTCTAGGATCGAGGAGTAGTACAGTCCGAGCTGAAAGGTGTGCCCTATCTCAACCGAACGAATAAGTGTAAGTGCAGATCCACACCGTGGGCAGGGATCTCCATCTCTTACAACGACTAAAGACCGATACTCATCTACCTGGAAGTCCCTACCAAGGACCGCCCCGGTTACGTGATAACCAGCCTTATTACCTCCAGTTGCAAAGTGCGATCTCTCCTTAACCGATAGATCAGCGACCACGTAGATCGAGTTCTCTTTAGCGTTCATCGGTCCAATGAACCCTTTATGCAAATACGGGTACCTCTCGAACTCCGGGTCCTCAAGGAGCCGCATACCAGAGGGGACCCGAGCCTCTCGATCCCCCGGCACGAGCAGCATAACGAGCCTCTGATCACCATCTATCGCCACTAGACACTTCAACATCTCATGTGCCTTAGTCGGAACCCCCAGATCAGAGATCGCCTCTACGGCTTTTTCCACCCCCGGGGCCTCAGGGGTGTAGTGGTACAAAAGCTCCGGTAGTTCGGAACCAACACCTTGTGCATCTGCGTCCTTGGAACCTCTCGTGGCTGCTTCGATATTAGCCCGATATCCACAGCTAGAGCACTTGGCGTAGTAGTCCTCACCGATCTCAGCTGGAGACATAAACTCGTGGTTGACGTCACCTCCGATGGCTCCGGAGTCTGCCTCTACAGGCTCAAATGGGATCTCCATCTTCGCAAAGATTTTGTTGTAAGCGTCGTACACCTTGGAATATGAGCTTCTCATTCCCTCTTGGTCAGAGTCGAAAGAGTACGCGTCGGCCATTATGAACTCACGAGTTCTCATCAGACCATACCTTGAGCGTGGCTCGTCTCTAAACTTGGTTTGAATCTGATATACGGTGGCAGGAAGATCCGAGTACGAGCTGAGGTCCTGGTATACCGCTTCTATTACCGCCTCTTCGTGAGTAGGTCCGAGAACAAAGTCACCACTTTTCGCTTCCACCTTCATTAGGACGTCTGCCATCTTCTTGATTCTGCCACTGCGTTCCCAGATCTCAACCGGATGAAGTGCCGGAAGTAGTATCTCCTGGGATCCACAGCTATCGAGCTCTTCTCTTACGATATTTGAGACCTTGGCCAACACCCTGAGCCCTAACGGGAGATAGGAATATATACCCGAAGATAGTCTCCTTATATATCCCGCTCTAAGAAGGTACTGATGCGACCTAGCCTTTGCTTCGCTAGGCGCCTCTCGAAGGGTCTTTAGGACCAACTGGCTCATCTGCATATGCAAATGCTACAGGATGAAGAATCGATCCTCCTTCAGTTGCCCTTAGTTCGCGCTTCTCCTAGCTCTCTTTGGTCTTCCGTCTTATCTTTTCGATCGTTACAGAAGAGTTGTTTGCGTCATCTCCCTTGTCAAGAAGGAGTTCAGCCCTGTCTTTGTTCGCCTCTATGACGGCCTTCGGATCTGCTGCCGCCAAGCGGGCCTCGATGCCCTCCTCGGCGATCTTTTGAGCCTCTCTGACTAGCGCCTCGACCATCTCATCCTCGGGTACCACAGCGACTATCTCACCTTTTATAAAGAGATGCCCCTTGTGTCTACCAGCGGCTATACCAAGATCGGCCTCTCTGGCTTCACCTGGGCCATTTACCACACAACCCATAACTGCCACCTGGATAGGAAGATGAAGCTCCTCAAGAGCCGCCTGAGCCTCAGAAGCTACCTTTATGACGTCGATCTCGGTTCGTCCACAAGAAGGACACGCAATAAGGTCGAGCCCCTTTCTCTCTCTAAGTCCCAGAGCCTCAAGTAGCTGTCTTCCAGCCTTTGCCTCCTCTACGGGGTCAGCCGTTAGGGAGTATCGGATCGTATCTCCGATACCCTCGGCCAACAACGTAGCGATACCGGCCGTAGACTTAATGAGCCCCCCAGGAGGAGGACCGGCCTCAGTCACGCCAAGGTGAAGGGGATGATCGGTTGTCTCTGAAAGAAGCCTATAGGACTCGATCATAAGAGGCACGTTCGACGCCTTTACGGAGATCGCTACCTGATCAAAGCCCACCTCTCCAAATAACTCAAGCTCTCGCATGGCAGATTCCACAAGGGCCTCAGGGGTCGCTCCATTGTACTTCTCGTATAGCTCGGGATGGAGCGAACCTGCGTTTACCCCGATTCGAATCGGTACGGAACGATCCTTCGCCTCTTGAGCCACGAGCTTTATCTCATTTGGCTTTCGGAGGTTCCCAGGGTTGAGGCGAAGGGCCGCTACTCCGGCCTCTAGAGCTGCAAGAGCCATCTTGTAGTGAAAGTGAATGTCTGCAACGATAGGAACCGGAGATCTCGGAACGATCTGGGCTAACCCCTCAGCCGCCTCGATCTGGTTACAAGTACATCTCACGATGTCCACACCCGCTGCAGCCAACGCATATATCTGTGCGAGGGTTCCTTCTACGTCTGCAGTCTTGGTGGTGGTCATCGACTGCACAGATATCGGAGCTCCCCCACCTACAGGTACCTTTCCCACCATAACCTGGCGAGTATGTCTTCTCTTTGCTACTTCAACCGGTTTCCTAGTCACAACTACCAACCTCCTAGGGGATCTAGAACCAAAGACCTTCAGTCCTAGAACTCCTTCAAATAAAGACTAACGCACAAACGGATTGCCGACGGGATGAGTGATATCTAGGTAAAGTGCCGTTGCACTTATGAGAATGAGAACAAAGATCACCGCATATGTCAAAGGCATCATCTTCAAGATATCCGCATGGTACGGCCTACCTCTTTTCGATCTGATCCTTTCGTATATAGCAATTACCACATGCCCTCCGTCTAAAGGAAGTAGCGGTATCATATTGAAGATACCCACGAAGATGTTGATGGAAAAGAGCAACGCCAGTACCGCTTCGAACCCTGACTGAGCTGCTTGTGATGCTAGGCGTACTATCCCTACCGGCGAGGCGAACCTTGCCTGCGCTCCCTTAGAGGCCGGATTCGTAGAGGGATGAACAAGCTGGCCAAAGTAAGCCGAGATACCATGTGGAGAGAAGTGCGAGGCTAGCGAGGTAACGGTCTGTGCGGAGAAACTAATCATATCTGAACCGGCAGCTGACAGCGCTCCAAAGAACGAGTACCTCGAGTTACCTTCTACTATGCCTATTCCGATTACGCCCCTGGCTTTGGATCCTTTAGGAAGGTAGCTCTGGCCATTAACCTTTACAGAACGTCCATCTACAGGCACAACCGAGGTGTGTATTACCTTTGATCCATCCTGTACAGACAAGGTAACAGGCTTCCCAACGCTAGATCCAATGATGTTTGCAAGCTCACTTCCAGAGGTCACCTCTTTACCATCTGCGCTTAGAATCACCTCGCCAGGTTTGAGGTGTGCAATCACGGCTGGAGACGTCAGGTTTGAAAAGTTCGTTACGGCACCGATCTCCACCACGTTCGGATTGGCAAATCCATACATGAACAACAGGGTAAGGAGGATACCAAAGGCCATTACAAAGTGCATAAACGATCCTGCCACCGCAACGGCAAGCCTCCTAGGAAAGCTCGCTTGACGGTACGTCCGGGGCTCATCTTCAGGGCGCACCTCATCCGCAGAGGACATCCCGATGATTTTGACGTATCCTCCAAGTGGCAGAAGTTTGACCCCGTACTCAGTCTCACCCTTCCTGAAGGACCACACCCTGGGACCAAAACCAAGGAAGTACTCAGTTACCTTCATGTGAGAAACCTTGGCAGCTATGAAGTGACCTAGTTCATGGATCATAATCATTGCAACTATCGCAGCCACTACCGCTAAGGTTGGGAGTGTATGGGTGTAGTACCCTAGGTATACGACGACTGCGAGCACCACAAGAAGCTCTACAGCTCTTCGTCCGCCAAGGCCCCTCGCCTCAGATAGAGTTGGACCCTCCGTCTGGGACGGGTCAGCCGACTGCGTCTCTGGCTTCTCCGTCAGATCTTGGTTCAAGTGATCTCCTCGACAACTCTGTGAGCAACGGACCTTGCTCTCCCATCTACAGACATAACATCGTCAACGCTGGAGATATTGCACTGTTCGTAGCGATCCATAGACAACTCTAAGACTTTTGCTACATCCTTCCAAGATATGACGCCATCGACCAAAGCCTTGACAGCTACCTCGTTAGCTGCGTTGTACCAGCAGGTCCCTCCACTTCCAAGTGAACCTGCTCTATAAGCGAGCTTGAGTGCTGGAAAGCGCTCATGGTCGGGGGGCTCAAACTCTAAAGAGACTACGGTCTTCCAGTCCATGGCCCCGTAGCTATGTATCGATCGCTTTGGGTAAAAGATCGCCAGGGAGATAGGCAGTCTCATATCGGGCATCGATACCTGCGCAAGCACCGTGCCGTCTTGATATTCGACCATTGAGTGCACGATCGACTGGGGATGAATAACTACCTCTATGTTGTCGTAGTCGACACCGAAGAGGTAGTGTGCCTCTATTACCTCCAGACCTTTGTTCGCCAAGGTGGAGGAGTCTATGGTATTTTTTGGACCCATGTTCCAAGTGGGATGCCTCAGCGCCTCGTCAAGGGTTACAGAATCTAGTTCATCTTTTGTAAGTGAGCGAAACGGACCGCCAGATGCCGTCACAACCAGTTGTTTGACACCTACTCTAGAAAGAGGAGAAGAAGAGAGCACCTGGAAGATCGCAGAGTGCTCAGAGTCAACCGGAATGAGCTCACTGTTTCCTTTTTGTCTCCAAATCTCAACTAAATCTCCAGCTGCAACGATCGACTCTTTGTTTGCATTCGCAAGTCTTTTACCTAAAACAAGGGCTTGCTCCGTAACCCTTACCCCACTGAAGCCCGTTACAGCGTTCATCACTATATCCGAGTCGCTTACGATACCGTAGATCTCCTCTCCGCAGACGACCTCAACGTCAAACGCAGACATCTGTTCCTTTGCATCTCGATATAGCGATGACTTATACAGTCCGACCACCTTTGGAGAGAACCTCTTGACCTGACCTACTAGGTCATCTAGGGAACTGTTTGCTACGAGTCCATATAAAGAGATCTCATCTGCTAGATCGGTGGCTTGGGCGTCGGAGACGACCTCAAGGGTCTGAGTGCCGATCGATCCTGTCGAGCCGAACACGCTGAGTAACTTCGGTGTCCTAGACATGTCTTGTTAGCCTAGATGGAAGAGCTGAAAGAGAAAGTAAGCGGTAGGCAACATAAAGAGCACCCCATCGATGCGATCAAGAACCCCTCCATGCCCAGGAAGAAGGTTCGATGTGTCTTTGACGTTCAAGGATCGCTTAATCATCGACTCACAAAGATCGCCAAGAGGTGTCACCAAACCCGCCACGAGTCCAAGAACTGCACCTTTTTCTAGGTTCATAGGGAATATAGCGCCCGCAATAAAGGCGCCTAGCAAGACTGCCGCCAAAGCGCCTATTACTACTCCTTCGAGAGTCTTTGAAGGACTCACGGAGGGGGCCAGCTTCCGCCTCCCTAAGAATGCTCCACCAAAGTAAGCGAAGGTATCTGCAGAGGTGGTGGTGATGAGGACGGCTAGGAGAAGCCTCACACCATAACCATGGAAGTCTTGGGGACGCAGAATCAAAGAAGCAAACGAACCTAGAAGTCCGATCCAAAGAAGTGGCATTAGAGAGACCGAGACTCCCTCAAGCGCCGGGGTGTGCAAAAGACCGGCAAGATACCAAAGAAACGTCACCACCACCCCAAGCAAAAGAGCGTCTAGTACGCCTTGCATCCCTTGAACATAGCCTCCGATGCTCATGAGCACGATAGATACTAGTCCAACGAGTTTTGCCGGCTTCATCTTTGCCTTTTGCACGTTCGAGTAGTACTCGGCGGCAGCCACGACGAGTGCGACAGCTACCAGCCCTGCAGAGACCTTGGGTCCTGCAGCTAGTGCGCCAAGAACGAGGGCCCCTAGCACTATCCCCGTAAAGATCGACTTGGACTTAGAACGTCCCCCAGATGCAGACCTCTTGAACTTTGATCTCATCGGTCGCTCTGACTCGGAATCAGATCCACCAGACATCTCCACATCGTCCCCCTCTGCTGTCGAAACAGGAGGTCTTTTTGGCCTTGATCGCAAACCCTTCTCAGAGCTAACTCTACCACTCCCCTTGCTTGCCGAGGAGTTTCGAGGGATGCGAACCTTGCGATAGCTTTTGTTAGTCGCTGGTTCGCCCATCCCGGGATTATCCAGCATAAGATCATCTGAATTCGCTGGAGGCGGTTCATAAAGCTTGTCAAGGTCAAGGCCATCGTCAAATCCAACACCAGCCCCGCTAAAGCTTCCCTGTTGGTTTCTGGAGGAACCAGCTCTAGAACCTAGAGCCCGATCGCCTTCCCTGTCTTTTTCTGGTTCTTTTTCGGGTGCAATTAGAAGGTCCTCTGAGGAGGTGGAGGGATCCAGCCAAAGGGGTTTGTCACCTGACATCTCAAGGACGACCCGTGGGATCTCCCCTGTGGGGGGGTCACTCCAGTGAGGCAGAACGATCTCTTCGTCGTCAGGGGGAAGAATCTTGGAGACTAAGCTATCTATCCTGTTGAGCCTGTCGTCGTCCTTCTTGTCACCCTGACCAAGGTTCTGCTCTGCCATCAATTCCCTTTCGCCTTATCAAACTTCTAGCAGCTCTTTTTCCTTATGCGATAAGGCCTTGTCCAGCTCTTGGACGAAGCTCTGCGTAATCTTGTCCAACTCTTTTTCAGCCGCATCTACATCGTCGGAGGTCAATACACCTGCCTTCTCCATCGACTCGAGGTCGTGGCGTGCAGACCTTCGAACTCCCCTGATAGCAACCTTTCCATCTTCAGCTTTTTGCTTTACCACCTTGACCAGCTCTTTTCGTCGCTCCTCGGTCAAAGGCGGAAAGTTGAGACGAATTATAGAACCGTCGTTGTTTGGGTTAATGCCCAGCTCAGAGGACTGAATCGCCTTTTCAATCTCTTTAAGAGCCGCTTTGTCGTAAGGAGTAATCACCAAGGTGCGAGCGTCAGGAACTGAGAAGTTAGCGATCTGCATCAATGGGACCTCTGTTCCGTAGTACTCCACAGGTAGCCTCTCTACCAGCACAGAGGAAGCCCTACCGGTCCTGACTGTGGCAAACTCTCCTTCTGCATGTGAGACGGCCTTAGCCATCTTCTCCTTGACAGCAGCTATCAGAGCGTCGATCGATTCGTATTCCGCCATTACCTCACCAACGTCCCAATGTTTCTAGCTTGACAGGCTCGAATTATGTTACCCGAGATCGAGACGTCAAACACCAAGATCTCCAAGTTATTGTCCTTGCAAAACGTAACCGCAGTCATATCCATCGCCGAAAGACTCTCAGTGATGACGTCCATATACTCCAAAGTTTCGTACTTTTTGGCACTAGGGTCGACCTTGGGATCCGCACTGTAGATGCCATCCACCCCTGAATGCGTGCCTTTGAGCATCGCCTGGGCTCCGATCTCCGCCGCCCTTAGAGAGGCTGCTGTATCGGTGGTAAAGTAGGGGCTTCCTGTACCAGCGGCAAAGATTACGACACGTCCTTTTTCTAGGTGTCTTATCGCCCGTCGTCTTATGTAAGGCTCAGCCAACTCTGCCATTTGTATAGCCGACTGTACCCTGGTTGGCTGACCGTGACGCTCGATAGCGTTTTGGAGCGCAAGTGCATTGATAGTCGTGGCAAGCATTCCCATGTGGTCTGAGGTCACACGGTCCAGGCCAATCGCCGTACCGTTTGTACCTCTCCATATGTTGCCTCCTCCTACAACCACCGCCAACTCTACACCGGCCTCCTCCTTTACCTGAGCTATCTCTGACGCGATACGCTCAAGCGTCTTGGCATCTACCGGGTCATCGACGTTGTCGCCACCAAGAGCCTCTCCGGAAAGCTTTAGCACGACTCTGCTCCAGCGTGACCTCACCTTGGGATCGTTGTCACCTTGCATCTTTCGCCTATGAGCCTACGACGACTAAGGCAAACTGTACGATCTCCGCACTGCCCAGAACGTCTTGTACCTTTAGCTTCTCGTCTTTGACAAAGGCCTGCTCGGTTAGACAGATGTTCTTGAAAAATCCGTCCAGCCTACCTGAGACGATCTTGTCGATAGCAGCTTCAGGCTTACCTTCGTTTCTCGTTATAGCGGTAAGGGTCTCTCGCTCTTTTTCCACCACATCTGCAGGAACGTCTTCACGCCTTAGATAGCTAGGTCGTGCGAAGGCTACATGAAGAGCTATGTCGTGCGCAAGGTCTTTGGAGCCGCCCCTGAGCTTGACAAGAACTCCGACCGTTCCACGACCGCTTTGGACGTGCATATAACCATCTAAAGTCTCACCCTCGGATGCCTCGAGGTAGCTAACTCTTCCTAGATCGATATTCTCCTTGAGCGTAATCTTTAGCTCATCTACCTCCGAGTCGAACTCCTTCGTCGCCTCGGGACCTCTCTCTGCTACCGCAGCCGCGATCTTTTCGACCAAAGACACAAAGGACTCCGACTTAGCAACGAAGTCGGTCTCACATCTAAGCTCGACGATAGATGCAGAACGGTCATTCACACTAACGTAACAGGCACCTTGGGTGTTCTCCCTATCAGATCTCTTTACTGCACCAGCCAGCCCCTTTTCTCTAAGGATTTGAGCAGCCTTCTCGGCATCACCGCCCGCCTCCTCCAAGGCCTTTTTTGCATCTAGCATGCCAGCGCCGGTTCTCTTTCGAAGGCTCTGTACGTCCGCAGCTGTTATCGCCACCGGTATCTCTCCTTTATAACTAAGTACTTTGGGGAAGCCAAGAACTTCCCATAAAACTTTTTCTCAAATATCTGACCTATGTTCAGCCTACTTGGACTGTTCAGCCAGTCTCTTCTCACGTGCTTGCGCCTCAAGAGCCGCTTGGCGACGTGCCTCCTGCTGCTCCTGTTCTTTCTTGGCTTTAGCCTCAGGATCCTCAATAAACTCCTTGGGCCTTAGCTGATCAGCTCGAGATCTCTTTCCATCTTCGATAGCTGTAGCGATGATCTCACACATGAGCTCTCCAGCTCTTATAGCATCGTCATTTCCAGGTATTACGTACTGCACGAGATCTGGATCGCAGTTGGTGTCTACAACCGCCACTACTGGAATACCAAGCCTGTTAGCCTCTGTAACTGCGAGGTGCTCCTTCTTGGTATCGATCACAAATAACGCATCAGGAAGACGGGTCATACCTGCAATTCCGCCAAGGTTAGCCTCAAGCTTTACTAGCTCCCTTGAGAGCAAAAGGGCTTCCTTCTTGGGCATGGCTTCAAAGTCCCCATTTGCCCTCATGGTCTGGTACTCTTTCATCTTCTTGATCCGAGAGACGATGGTGTTGAAGTTGGTGAGCATCCCACCGAGCCATCTGTGGTTCACGTAAGGCATGCCGACCTTGGTAGAGTACGAGGCGATGGCGTCCTGAGCCTGCTTCTTGGTTCCCACAAACATAACTACGCCACCCTTTGCGGACAGGTCACGAACAAAGTTGTAAGCCTCTTCGATCAAGACCAGCGTCTTTCTGAGGTCGATGATATAGATTCCGTTACGTTCACTGTGGATGTAACGCATCATCTTTGGGTTCCAGCGCCTGGTCTGGTGTCCAAAGTGCACTCCAGCTCCAAGGAGCTGCTTCATAGTTACTACAGGCTTATCAGCCATGTCTTCCTCCCATCGGTTCAATTCAGGCTACTTTTACGCTCAATGGCAGAACGACCGTGGGTACAAGTAGCCGTGAAGTTTGCATACTTAGCATAGCTGTAAAGCAAACGAAAGTCGTCGACAACGAAACACTCGATGGGATCTATAGACCCTTACCCAAGATAAGACGTGCAAGCTACCCTAAGGCCGCAGAAACTTCATCCATCACGAACAGAGCGTCCTTATCGCTTAGTTCTAGACCTCTGTCAATCGACTTTACAGTTACATGCGAGGAGCAAGTTTCCAGCAATCAGAGACTTCACCCGCTAAGGAACACCTCCCAGCACAATGCATGGTAAATCCATCGAAACTTTAATTCACTGTTCGATTTTAGGACTTGGAAAGTCTTGCGGTTACGAGCGATTCGCTACGTCATCTATCAAGCTTTGATGTGTCCAGGCTTATAACGGAAGGGGTCATTTGCTAGGACGGCTGTGCATCAGATTAGCTCACGTTCAGACTCCGCCAGCTTTGACTTTAATTGCATAACCGCCTTGGTATGGATCTGGCAAACCCTACTTTCTGTAACACCTAAAACATCGCCGATCTCAGCTAGCGTAAAGCCCTCAAAGTAGTAAAGGGCGAGCACCACCTTTTCCCTGTCTCCGAGCTTATTGATCGCCTGTGCAAGTATCTGCTTGGTTTCTTCGCGCTCGAATGAGTTCGTTGAGCTAGCTCTTTTATCGGCTATGGTATCTCCAATAGAGACCGATCCGTCGCCCTTGTCTCCGCCCGATATTACCTCGTCGAAGGCTACAACACCGATAAATGAGATTCTTGAGTATATGCTTTGCAGCTCTTTTTCAGATATCCCTAACTCCTCGGCGACCTCTTTGTCGGTGGGTGTTCTAAGAAGTTTGGCCTCGAGTTTCTGGTAGGCTTTTTCAACAACCCTTGCCTTAGCCCTAACCGATCTCGGCACCCAGTCGATAGCTCTAAGTTCGTCTATTATGGCGCCCTTGATACGCGATATTGCGTACGTCTCGAACTTGATCTTTCTATCAAGGTCGAACTTGTCGATAGCGTCGATGAGTCCAAACATCCCATAACTTACAAGATCTGCCTGATCGATGCTCTGAGGAAGACCTACAGCCACCCTTCCCGCAACGAACTTTACAAGTGGGGCGTAGTGGATAAGAAGTCGGTCTTTAGCGGACTTTGAGTGCGAGTCCTTAAACTCGCTCCACAGGGCAAACAGTTCTTCTGAGTTGAGTTCTTCCACAACAAACACCCTAACCTAACCTCTTGGGTGAGACTGTCGATGCACGTCACGCAGCCTCTCCTTCGACACATGCGTGTAAATCTGAGTCGTCTCCAGCCTGCTGTGACCTAAAAGCTCCTGAACACTTCTAAGGTCAGCACCGTTATTCAGCAGATGGGTTGCATAGCTATGACGTAGTCCGTGAGGGCTCACCTTCGATCCCGACCTCTCCAAGATGCGCCTGACCTCCCGCTGATCCAGCCTGTGACCGCAACTTGAGGTAAATAAAAACTCATCCTCATGACCTGCTATCTCCACATTGAAGTCTTTCAAATAAGGTTTAGGCAACATCTTTCTATCGGTAAGAAAATATTGTTCTAAAGCTTTGAGTGCGAAGTCACCGAAAATAACTGTTCGGCTCTTACCCCTTTTGGACCCAATGACCGAGGCGGTCCTTTGCATGAAATCTATGTCTGCTATGCGCAGAGAACAAAGCTCGGAGACCCTTACGCCTGTGCCGTAGAGAAACTCTAAGATAGCGGTGTCTCTTTCAGGATGTAAACCTCCATATCTTCCAGCTGCAACTCTATCGATAAGCGACTCTGCCTCTTGTTCGCTCAGATGTCTTGGTAGTCTGCTTGGTACCTTTGAAGCTGCAAGCGAGGAAAAAAGTGCTGGCTCAATAGGTACTCCACTGTCGATCACAAAGCGAAAGTACTTGCGCAAAGCTGCCGTGCTAGATGAGAGCTGGGATCGTGAAGCTCCTCTGCTTACAAGTTCACCCTGGTAGGAACGAAGAGTTCGGACTGTTATCTGATCCGGAGCAGACACTCTATTTCTCAAAAAGAAGTCAACCGCCCGACTCACCTCATAGACGTAGCGTCTACGGGTGTTTACACTAACAGACGCTAGTTGGCGCTCAAACTCCAACAACATATAGGAACTTTGACTTTGATTTTCGGTCAGAGCACTACCTTTCTACATCTCAGCGACCATCAGCCGAGACCATCAGATGCTTGATTCCATTTATGAAGTTCGACCTCAGCCTTTCGGGTTCTGCCGTTATCCTGTAGTTGGGCATATAGGTCATTACCTCTCTAAAAAGTGCCGCAAGCTCCCTTCTTGCTAGGTGCGCACCAAGACAGAAATGGGGACCATACCCTCCAAATCCAAGATGGTCGTTATTAGCCCTATCAACCCTAAAGCCATAGGGATCCTCAAATACCTCCTCATCTCGGTTTGCAGACCCATAAAGCAAAAGTACCTTCTCTCCTGCCTCTAGTTTCACACCTGAGATCTCCGTAGATCGGGTTGTGGTACGCCGCATAAACATTACCGGAGATGCCCATCTCACAATCTCTTCCACCGCAGTTGGAAGGTAGTGGGTAAGGTTTGAACGAAGGATCTCTCTTTGATCTTGAAACTCATCCAGTGCTACCATTCCCCAAGAGATAGCATTCCTGGTCGTCTCGTTACCAGCCACTACGAGAAGTATAAAAAACGAAGCCAACTCGGAGGGAGAGAGCGACTCTCCATCTACTGAGGCATTCACCAGGGCAGAGGTAACGTCGTCTCTTGGAACATCTACTCTTTCCTCCCCGATCTCATTCATTAGAGAAACAAGTTCGATAGCAGCGTTTAAGATGGCGCCATCTATCGAGGTTTCAGGATCGACGTACTCCGGATCAAGGGCACCGAGGATGATATTCGATCGTTCGAGCACAAAGTGAGCGTGATCCTCTGGAACTCCCATCATCTCGCAAATAACTCTAAGAGGTAGCTCGGACGCCACTTTGACAGCAAAGTCCAGTTCGTTCTCCGAGACAGCCTGTTGAATCAACTCGTGTGCTAGCGCTTCGATGCGTCCCTCTATCTGTGCAAGACGCTTCGGAGTGAAGGCTCTTGATACCACTCTTCGGAGATGCCCGTGTCTTGGGTCGTCGGTATTGATCATCGACCCAAAGAACTCAAGGAACTCAGTCGGTAGATCCACCACAGACACCGCTCCTCGTGCAGATGAGTACGTCTTCGGATCACGTGACACAGTCATCACGTCCTTGTGTTTCGTGACTACCCAAAATCCTCCCTCATCGTGATCTAGGAACGCCCACGGAGGATCTTCATAGTGAGAGATGGGACGGATCTCCCTAAGGGTCTTTAGCGCTCCCTCTCGAAGATCCAAAGGTAGCGTCCAGAACTCAAGCGAAGATAGGTCTATCTCATCTAACGTAAGTCTCTGATCAATAGCTTTCAAAGCTCTCTCCCCGCATAGGTGTTGGTGCCCTTTGGTACTTCCCAACCCCTAATCTATCAAAGTACAACTCAAGGGTAACTGTACCACACCCTTCAGCTCAGCTAGGGTCGTGGTCTCGTACTAGCACGATGCACAGATCTACGTCCATATCGTTGATTTATCTCACTTATAACTCGCTGTAGCCGGACCATCTCCTCTGCGTCTTTCTCTTGACGATCTAGATAGAGCTGTTTGGGTGCATCAATCGATCGAAGATTCGACAGGGAAACCCCTAAGAGACGTACGGGGAGTTTGAGATCGATCTTACGCAAAAGCTCCGTGGATCGCAAAAGAATATCTCGGTAGCTAAAGACCATCTCAGCGTAGCTCTCAGAGACAGACACAACACTAAAGTCTGAGAACTTTACCTTGACGCTCACCGTCTTGCCACCAATAGACATCTTGGAGAGTCCTTCTGCGATCTCTTCACACAGATCTCTGAGCTCCACGACGAGATCTTCTCTTGCAGTTACGTCTCTATCGAAGGTTCTTTCGTGTCCCAAAGACTTTCTCTCCCGATCTATCTCAACCGATCTTGGATCGTTCCCTTCGGCATAAGACAGGATCGACTCTGTAGATCTTCCGAAAATGGAAGTAAGCGTAGCTCTTGGAACATTGAACAGGTCAGAGACCTTTGTAACACCTACAGAGGCCAACCTAGAAGCTGACTTTGGACCCACCCCAGGAAGATAAGTCACGGGCAGGGCAAACAGAAATGCTCTTTCATGCCCCGGCTCTACTGCGAAGATACCGCTCCCATAGATCACACGATCTCGCTGAGGCTTAGGTTTTGCCATCTGGGATCCTATCTTCGCTACGGTCTTCGACGTTCCTATCCCGACCGATACTGGAAGCGCCATCTCTTCAAACACGGCCTCACGAACTTTGCTTGCAGCGGAAAGCGGAGAACCAAGCCGCCAGCGTGAGCCGGAGAGATCCAGGTAAGCTTCATCTACCGACACCATCTCAACAAGAGGAGTTAGCGTCCTGAGGATGTCGTAAAACTTTTTAGAGAGCTCTCTGTAATAGGCGTGATCAGGTACAACATAGATGGCATGAGGACAGAGCGCCCTTGCCTTAGCCACAGGCATCGCTGATCGAACTCCAAATCGTCGCGCCTCGTAGTTAGGACTTAAAACTACCCCCCTACTAGAAGATCCAGCTACGATAACTGGTCGATCAATGAGAGACGGGTCTCTTGCGACTTCAGCGGATGCGAAGAAACAGTCGATATCGACATGTGCAATTACTCGTCGACATTGCTCCACATCGGTAAGCTTAGTGCTCTGCAAAGATGAAAGTACAAACTTAGATCTAAGTGGCATGACAAGTTTTGTCTGAGCGGGGACTAGTATCTTCTACTCGCGGGCGCTTAGCTCAGTTGGTTAGAGCAATTGCCTTACAAGCAATAGGTCGAGGGTTCGAGTCCCCCAGCGCCCACCAACTCAATGTTGCGCGACACAAATGGTTTTTCTATTGTTACAGGGTGATTCCTCCCTCATCAACTCGCATCGGAAAGCCACCATAGGCAAATGACCAACGTTTCTTTTCTCTGCTTAGCTTGGACGTATCGAGACCAACAGAACATGGTCTCAGCAGAGACCTTTGGGACATGAAAGAGCAGTGGAGCACATTGGCTCGTTGTGGCGTGGAATGTCTCGGTCCTTAGGAAACGATAATGGAGTCAAGGACTCGCCAATTGGGCTGGCCGGCATAAAGCAGCGCTCTCACTCTTCAGTGTTAGAAATTCCTGCAGCCGAAGCCAACCTTCTTCACCCGCTTACTTAGGCTTGGTCTAGGTCATAAGCTATCTCCTTCGTGGATGGATCTGAGACTGGGGCACTTGTAGCCTCCTTGGCGTGACTGGAATTAATCACCAAATGGGACAGTCATTTCCCATTTGGTGATTAATTCCACCTTTACAAATCTGCGGACTTGGATCAGAACACCCTTGCGTTTGTGGGAAAAAAGCAGCTTGATAGAGAATAATCGTGCTGGGTTTATCTGGTCTCACAAGATCAAAGTCCGAAGAAGCTTCTATTGAACAGTTCAACTATCTCATAACCCTAATGGTTGGCCATTTCCTTGGAGATGGACGACGAAGTCGAGATATCCAGCACAGCCGCAACACTGCCAGCCTATGTACTTAGTCTATAAATTGGGATTTCATGGGGTTCAAAACAACTTCAGACGAACCCCTAGAGAAGGATCTCGCACCCATCAAATCGCATCACTCTTCCGTCATCGGCGTAGATCGGCATGCCGCTGATCATGACCGTCTTTCCAAGGTATCTATAGGCACTCTGCCAATCCCCTACCCCAAGACGACACAAAACCGTACACCTATCTGATATGCGCTCAACGACGGCAAGTAGATCTTCGCCTCCTGGACCATCTGCAACACTTATAAGTCGTGCATTGAAGCTGAGTGAAAAGGACGCAGTTGAAGCTTGGTTTGACTCCACGGGTTCACTCCCCTCTCATTCAGCGACCAGTTATAATATCAATATAGTCGCCACCACTAGTGGTTTTGTTACCACTTCTTGCGTTTTACAACCAAAATTCTACCTATCTCACCTAGAGGTAGGACTACGACAGACAATAGATTGCGACCATATCTCTATCTGATCTCTATCTGCGAATCAAAGCCCTGAGTAGATCTCTACGACCCAACACACCAACCACCTTGCCATCACTTACGACAGGCAGTATACGAAGATGGTGATCGTGCATCTTGGTTGCAGCCTCCTCGATGGAGTTGTGGGGAGTGACGGTAACTACCTTCTTGGTCATCGCCTCTTCCACCGTTGCGGCGAGATATCTCCTGGACTCCTCCTCAAACCTCCTTACCGCCGGTGGCCAGGCAGCCACCTCTCCAAGTGCAGCGAAGATGGTCGGTATGTGCAACTGTGCCTCTTCCACCATAAGGTCGTCGTCCGCCAGCACCCCAAGAAGCCGTCCCTCTTCATCGACGACGGGGGCCGCAGATATCGAGTGTTCAATAAAGAACTTTGCAGCATCTTCTACCGTGGCTTTGGGGCTGAGGCTGTATACGTCTCTTTGCATGTAGCTCTCTACCAAAGCCTCGCCTTGGCTCTGATCGTTTGCATCTTTATCCACGGTCACACCTATCCTTCTCGCTTAGTACTTGACCTTTTCAGTCCCGATACCTTTGACACTATAGCGTCATAGAGACCTTGGTCTCTGGCAGCGACGATGTGCCTGCGTTCTTCGTGTTCTATCCAATAGACCTCTCGGTTCTCTGTGTCTCCAAAGACATATCCCAACTCACCTAGAAGAAGAGCGGCGCCAAGATAGTCCCACAGACCAAGCCCCCGTGGCGAGACATCTATGAACCCCTCTGCACTTCCTGCCGCCACCAGGCACAGCTCCAAAGCGGCTGACCCAAGCGTTCTGTACTGCATCCATCCCAGATGGCTCTTGGGAAAGCCATTTACAAATAAAACAGACTCTCCTAGGGGTTTCGCTGGACGAGGTTTTAGACGAAGGCTACCCTTATAGGCACCGCCCTCCCTCACTGCAAAGTACACAGCCCCATCTGGTGCACCGACCAATAAAGAGATGAGAGGACCGGCTTTATCCACAACAGCAATCGACGAACACCAAAACGGGATGTTACGGGCGACGTTAGCCGAGCCATCCACAGGGTCTATAACCGCTATGAGGTCTTTGTCTTTATCGTTGACACCGGACTCCTCTGAATAGATCCCAAGCCCAGAGCTCTCAAGTACCTTTAGAGCGGCCTCATCGGCGACTAGATCACCTCTGTGCTGGCCGAGGTGCCCATCGGTACTAGACCAGTCTTGACACTTACGAGCTGCTTCAAAGGCAGCGCTGGCTGCGACATAAGCGACCTCCAATAGCTCTGCCTCCTCGCTTTGCCCAAGAGGCAGAAGCGCTCTAAAGTTTGGCATCGTCTCCACGCCCAAAGACCTGACCTCCTCGCCACCAAACAGCCTATCGCAGATCGGTCTTGCAGCGTCGAAACGGAACGTATCGACCAATAAGACTCAATCACCAACGATGCTATCTACCAACTCAAAGGGTTTGGACGATGTGTATCCCCTAGTGGTACAGCCACGATACTTGATAGAGACGTAAGTGTCTGTCATGCGAATTTGACCCCCGCTGCTATACGTTACAAATGCGCTATCTCAACCCTCATACCGATAGCGTGCACCTATCTTTCAGTTCCTTTGGAATTCGCCATGCATCGCTCAAAGCTTCATAAAAGCTCCTAGGCTATATACATATATGGCAGTTATAGATCTATCGGGGTTTGTAAGCCAACTCAAAGATCACCTCGTAGAGCACAGCTTTCACATACATGAGGAACAGCACGTAGTAGAGACTTACTCTTTATCTCAAAGCTGGTACATCTATCTGCATCCAGAAGATGCGTGCAACGGACCCATGGATCTCAAGGTCTCTCTCTCGATAAGCGCGCGAGAACTTCATAGCTTTGAGGATAAAGTAGCACAGGACGAAGAGCTCGCCGCAAACGCGTTCCCACTTGAGGTCAAGTTCGAGTGGGAGTTGCCACCGATCAGAGAAGGTTTGGACACTTTGGCGCTAGCCCTTGACCTAGCCCGATTCGGAGACCTTGACTTTCCGGTGTCGGTTGGTGTTCGACACGAGTACAAAACCGTGACCGATCAACCAACACATCACCTTATCGTTCATGCAACACACAGCTTCTCCTTGAACAAGATTTACATGGGAGAAGAATTTCCTTGCAAGGCGATCGTAAAGGCTATGGAGGTCTCAAGGCACCTCCTCGATCAGTCATCTGAGTGGCTAACTCTTCCATAGGGCGATGAGGTTAAAAGGGTTCCAAAAGGCCATAGCAGCGTTAGCCCTTGTACCCATATGTGCAGTCTCCCTGACATCCTGCGGCCGTTCCTCTGGTCAGTACGCAGAGAAAGCCTGTTCATATGTGAATAGATCGATCGTCATCTACAAAGCTGCCGAGAAAGATGTAAGCAGAGCAACTATTGTAAAAAAGGACGAGAAGGCATTGCTTCTCCTTCGAAAGGCTCTTCCCCTAGCCGCCTTGGCTGCAGGAACAAACGGTGCCTGGCAGGCTCTTCAGGCCACTTTGTCGGAGTCAAACAGAGTGCCTGAGTCCCGCCTCATAGGGGCGCTTTCACAACAGTGTGCGACGAACAGCCAGTACGCAAACGTCAACATCCCAGCCTCAACCGTACCTTCCAACTAGCCCGTCACAAGTCCTAAAGTACAGTCCTGACGTAGCGACTTCAGGTAGGCTTTAGTAATGGTCTCAAAAGACGATAAATTCCAAACAGGGATCGTAGCTCTAGCCACTGACCTCGACGGTACCTTGTTAGGGTCAGACGGATCGGTTCCGGCTCCCAATATCGATGCGCTTCAAAGGGCAAGAACAAGTGGCATTCCCGTATTTGCATGCACCGCACGCTCTCCTAGAAGCACCACAAAGATATCCAAAGAGGCCGGTCTTGGGCCTATAGCAGTGTGTGCTAATGGGGCCATCGGCTATCACGTAGAGTACAACTCCTACCTTTGGCACGAGACTTTGGAGTTAGAGGAGGTTGGTTCGGTCATAAAGGCCATAAGAGACACCTACCCGAACTCATACTTTGCACTTGAGCACGGAGTGGAGTTCTACTATGAAGCAGGCTTCTTCAAAGACAGTATCTTTATTGAAAACGTCGATATCATCGAGTCCATACTTAGCGCCAAGATAGCAAGGGCAACGAAGATAGTCTGTAGAGCTGAAGGTATAACCCAGGATCAGCTAAGGGAAACTATCTTTGCTTCTGCGACCTACGAGGTCTCGGTTAGCTTTGGATCGATAGATTGGGTTGAGATACTCCCACAAGGAGTATCAAAAGGCTCCGGAGCCCTAAAGGCCTGCGAGTACCTCCAGATAGAGCCGTCCTCACTTGCCTGTGTTGGGGATCACCTAAACGATCTTCCCATGTTTGAGGTTTCAGGTCTTGCAATAGCGGTTGCCAACGCGCATCCCCGTACCTTGAAAGAGGCAAACCTCGTAGTCTCTTCCAACGACGACGCAGGTGTGGCCGAGGTTATTGAACGCATGCTTGTTTAGCGGGCTAGTGTCCCTCCTCAGAAGTTTGCGGAGAAACAATAGGCTCCAGGTATTTCTGCATTGAGGCGAAGATCTCGTCGGCGCTCTTGGTCCAGATGAAGGGCTTGGGGT
>NZ_FQUL01000005.1:25098-104138 GCF_900128965.1 Ferrithrix thermotolerans DSM 19514 | reverse complement strand
CCCCTTCTCACTTCGATAGGACTCGATCAACTGATACTTGGTGTAGGTCTTTCCCGTCTTGGTCTTGGTGTCGACGGCCCTGATATACATAGGACAGATGCTACCAGTGGATACACATAGATCATGCAAATAGTACCAAATATATAAATCCTTAGGACACTACACGACAAACCAAATATACCCCGCCTAGTATCTCACCAGCCCAAACCTTACAACACCCCTGTGGATAACACCTTCACACCCCTAGATATCCACAGGATGGACATGAATTCGGGAAGAAATTGCGAAAGTCGGGTTAGTCCTCCCGAATCGTCCATTATTCGCTCCCGAAGGCCCGGGAATTCAATAAATAGCTGTTCAAAGGCGGTACCCAAGTCCCCTTCGAACTCAACCTTTACCTCGCCAAGCCCATTGGTCAGTGACCGTAACTGAGCCGGAATCCTAACAATAACCTGCACTGGCTCACTCCCTCCATAGTGGTGTTCCTCTTTTGCGACAAGTACTCCATGAAGGCGTCCAGAGAAGGTTCAATAGTCTTTGACACCGTAGAACTCGGCGCTAACGCTTCGACGGTCTTTAGTCCGCTTCCCGTGACATAAACGACCGTTCTCTCTTCAGGAGAGATCTCTCCAGAACTAACTAATTCCTGCAGCACAGCGATTGTCACCCCGCCTGCGGTTTCCGCAAAGATACCCTCGGTCCTGGCAAGTAGCCGTATCGCGTCTAGGATCTGCTCATCAGAGACTGCCACTACAGCACCCCTCGTAGCACGAACCACATCCAATGCATACACTCCATCCGCTGGGTTTCCTATAGCCAGCGACTTTGCTATCGTCGACGGCTTCACAGGCTTCACGAAGTCGAGTCCTTGTACATAGGCGCTTGCTACTAGGGAACACCCCAGTGGTTGGGCACCCGAAAACCCGCACCTGAGGCTCAGAGTCGATCAGCCCAACTCTGTACAGTTCGGTAAAGCCTTTGTGGATCTTGGTCAACTGGGAACCCGAACCTATGGGCACAACTACATGGTCGGGGACTCTCCATCCAAGTTGCTCAGCCACCTCAAAAGCCAGAGTCTTAGAACCTTCTGAGTAATACGAACGCACATTCACATTCGCAAACGCCCAGTCTGGCTCCTCTGAAGTAATCTCAGCACACAGACGGTTTACATCGTCGTAGTTGCCATCAATCGCTATAACGTTTCTCCCATATACTGTAGTTGTTATCACCTTCACCGCTTCTAAGTCAGTGGGGATGAATACGTAGCTCTCCATCTGAGCTGCAGCTGCGTGCGCAGCGACCGAGTTTGCAAGGTTACCAGTGGAGGCACATGCCGCTACTTTGAGACCCAACTCTTTCGCCTTGGAGAGCGCAACGGATACTGCTCGATCTTTGAATGATCCAGTGAGATTCAACGTGTCATTTTTGATCCAGAGGTTTTTAAGGCCCAGGTATCTTCCTAGACGTTCGGCCTTTACCAGCGGGGTAAAACCAGCACCGAGATCAACGTAGTCAGATCCAGATACTGGCAATAGGTCCCTGTAACGCCATATAGACAGAGGCCCTGAGGCTATCGACTCCTTCGAGATCGACGAAGATATTTCATCATAATCATAGGAGACCTCTAAAGGACCAAAACAAAACTTGCAAACGTGCATGGCCTCCAGTGGATAAAGCTTTCCACACTCTTTACACTTCAGAGCATCCGAAAAAGTCAATCAAACCTCCAAAATCATCGATCGGGCATTGGCACCTGGCACACCTGTGCTGGTTGTCGCGGATTCATCGGGCCCGTCCCTCCTCCGCTCTCGATGACACAACGAGTTGCTCTCATATTGTACACCTGGCGGATGTCACTAGAGTTGATGAAAGTCAAAAAGTTGAAGTTGACGGCTACGGGGTTCCGTTCCCAGGGGAAGCAACCCTTGTGTACCTGCTAACCTTATAATCTGTGTGCCTAAAGACTCAACTAGCTGTAATCCATCTCAGGTAAGGGATGAACAGACATCTATCTGTAACCTTGGTGATCCCTGCTCGCAACGAGGAGTCAGGCCTGCTAGCGCTACTCCCAAACTTCCTTGGCGACAACGCAGTTGATACTCCATTCGATCTATCCGTCACAGTCGTAAGCGACCATAGCACAGACAGAACAGTCGAAGTCGCAAAATCATTCGGTGCATATGTGGTAGAGGTTCCTGAGTTCATGCCCTGCGGAAAGGGTGAGGCTCTCCACTTCGGGCTTCACCGTTCCTATAACGCAGATATATACGTAACCTGCGATGCCGATCTTACAGATTTCACCCTGGATCACATCGTGCGGCTGGTGGAGCCTCTCGTACGAGACGAAGACACCGTAATGGCAAGGGCCTCGTACTCTTATCAAGATGAATCTGGAGAAGACGCTTCCACTCATCGTGTAACCCGGCTGATGGCAAGACCTCTGTTGGCTATCTTCTTCCCTGAATTAGCAGCGCTTCAGTCCCCACTAGCGGGAGAGGTTGCGCTTAGAGCAAGGTTCCTGAAAGAGATAAGCTTCCTAAGCGGATACGCAGTTGATGCAGGACTTTTGATCGACACATACCTTAGTTATGGCATAGATGGAATCAAGCAAGTCGACCTCGGGGTCAAAAACCACCGTCATCACGGTTTGGACATCCTAAGCCTCCAGGCCCGTGAAGTGGCTTATGCCATTTTATATAAGGCCAATCGAATATCACTTGCCGAGATCGAAAAAGATCGCGAGTTTCCGTTTGAACTTGACCCAGAATATCTCAACTAGGCAACTCCAGCAACGCTGCTGCCAAAGAGGACTCTGGACTCTTCGTTGCAGTTTCGAAGCCTACTCTTTGGACGAGAGATGCGAATCTCACTGTGGGATATGCCGCTAGAGTCTCCTCAACCGCCCGTTCATCGTAGTCGCCAACCACTACATAAACCGGCTTGCCAAAATCTTTGCCCAACTCCAATACTGCGCTAACCACCTTGCCTTTCAAAGATTGGTGATCAAAGTAGCCTTCTCCGGTAACAAGAACGTCGCATTTAGATACCGAAGCGTGGACTGAATCTCTATGCAAGATAGCCTGCGCTCCCGATACGATCTTGCCACCCAAGACAAAGACCGCCCCTGAAATGCCCCCAGCGGCGCCGGACCCCTCAACCTCATGAATCCGATGACCGAATCGCCACTGATAGAGGTCAGCTGCGAAGCTAAGACGTCTCGCAAGCCACTCTATCTGCTTTGGTGTTGCCCCTTTTTGTCGTCCAAATACCCTCGCAGCGTCAACGAAACAGGTCGCTGTGTCCACATAGGCGCTTAGGTGAGGGAGCCGTTCAAACTTGGTGCCTGTAATTGCCGCCACGAGCCCGAAACCGCCGTCTGTAGTTATCGAACCACCACAACCGATAGCCACTGACTGAGGATTTGAACCTAGAATCTCTACAAGTAGCTCGCCAACACCGAAACTGGTAGCATCCAAAGGACGGGCCCCCGATACAAGATTCCTGTGCCCGACTATCTCCGCTACTTCGACAGCGGCACTTATACCATCACTCCTCCACCTGACGCGTCGTGGACAGCCGAAGGGCCCAGACACTACCGAGTGTCTTATCTTTCCAGGAAAACACTCCAAAAATCCTTCGCCTCCGTCAGAGGCCTTTACGATCTCAAGCCTCCAGTTGCGCTCTCTCGAAACTTCTTTTACGATGTCAGCGATACGCGCTTGAGATAGCGTTCCCCTAAACTTGTCGAAGATCGACACAACCTTGAGACTCATAGATCAACGATAGTAACAGTCACTGCGAAAAGCGGTGTAGCATTAGCGCTGAGGTCGGCTCGACCAAATTACTGCGCTTGATCAAGGATCAATGAGTTGAGTCATTCGCGTCGAACTCGTTTACGCACACTTGCTTTAGGTGGGTTTTTACAGAACGGGACTCTCAGAGCGAGTCTGCTCACCCAAAGTTCATACAGCGAAAGCCTATTACAGCACCTCTGACTCTGCAACCTAAACCTATTGAACATCCCTTCGATTCAGCAAGACAACTTAGAAACGACGACGACGACTAGTGGTACCTACTGACCTTTTTCGAATTGAGCCCAAGCCTATAGCTTGTTTGCCTTAGAGAAATAAGGCTAGCTTATCGTCGCTTTCGACCGTCTGAATAGTCAGCATATCTTCTAAGGCAAATGGCGCTCAACATGACGAGATCGCTCCCAGTTGTCTTACGACTCTTGGGCTAGATCCTGCCTACAGGGACTGGCTCTCCCAGCAAGAACCCCTGACCCAGCCGTACCCCCAGGTTCATGAGAGTCTCAAACTCCGCCTCACTCTCGATCCCCTCCGCAATCACGGTGGCATCTGACTCGTTTGCGAGATTTACCAGTGTTCCCACGAGAACCTGAACGGTTCGGTTCTTGTCGATTCCTCTTACCCACTCGCTGTCTAATTTGACGTATCGGGGACGCACTGCAGCGACAAAGTTGAGGCTACCAAGCTCCGGCGAAGCATCATCAATCGCCAACGACATCCCCGGCGGTAATGCCTCTAAGACTGAGGAGGCAAACCCCTCATCAGTCGCTTCTCCTGCTCTCAACTCTACAACGATAGATAGGCTAGAGGCTGCAACGAGCGCCATGAGTCCGCGATCGTTAGTCACCAAGTGGCGAGATGCGTTGATAGCAAGCCAAGTCTCTCGCGGAAGATTATGAGAGGCCGCTATGGCGGCGATTATCATATCTCTCTCCATCTCGACAGCTTGCTTTACAGAGAAGCTCTCCAATCGACGCAACGTAGATGCGCCGTCGTTGAACCGACTTAGAGCCTCATGACCAACAACCTCCCCTGTTGCTAGATCGAAGATGGGTTGAAAGAGCGTCGTGAACTCTAACGAACTTGGCGCAGTCAGGGCTGACGAACTTGCCCCAATGGCTGGAGATGACGACTCGGCGAGAACGTAACTATCGGCGGACTTGTAGTTCGTCTTGCTTCTTTCCACTGAAGCCTTACCTTTGTCAACGGCGTCGGAGTACCCGAAGTGCAAGATCGCTTCCCAGTCCGTAGAGACGTGAGGGGAAGAAGCTCCAGATGAAGCCGAGCCAGAAGAAGGTTTCTTTTCCTTCTTCGCAAACCACGGCTTGACCTGAACAAATATGTCCGCAATGGAGTTTCTCAACCCAATATAGGCAAAGATCGCATAGGTGGCGAGCAGGGAGTTAATGCTAGCGTAAACCGCGTTGTACCAAAAATGATGTTGATAGTCTCGAACAAGCGTAAAAAGAGACAATCCAAGCACTAGGTATGGAGTGACTACGAACAAAAGTGGAGCGACGGTACGCTTTCTAACCTTTGGCGTCCTTCCGAACACGCCTTTGGAACCAGTCAACACCTGAACCAACGAGTTGACAGTTCCCGCTATGTTCACTGGAAGCAGCACCAAGTTAAATCCGTAGATTCGGAGGACATCGATCCTCTTGTACCCGCAATACTTGAGGTCGCTCGCCATAGCTAGAAAGTACGGCAGAGCGAGTAGTCCAAGAAGCGGACTCACAAGCTTGTTAGCGTAAGGATAAAAAAGCAGTACGACCAGACTTACGGAGCTCCATGTTATCGACGCCATGTAGTTAAAGCGAAGCAGAAACTCTCCAAGCCGACCCTGCTCACTACGTTGCTTGCGAGCCTTGCGAAGCTTTCGCAATTTAGGCACGATGATAAGTCCGCCGTCGGCCCATCGCCTTCTTTGAATACACAGAGATCCAAAGTCTGGCGGCGTGGCGCTGTAACTCAGGCGCTCTGGATAATTGAGAAGCTTCCAGCCACCTATCACTAGGTCGATTGAGGATTCAGTATCCTCGATCGCAGTACGATCCTGGATGTAGCGTTTGATCTCGTAGTCGCCATCATAGTCAACCTTGACTATCTCGTCCAGAGCTCTTTCCTCAGGACCGCATTTGCTCCCACCCAGAACGTTGCATCGTAATGAGTCAAACCTTGGTGGACTATGTGCTGAAGGTCCGTTGAAGCTCCAGCTATCCTCTCAAGACGAGTAGCAGAGCCCGGATAGGCACTGTAGGGGGTTTGTGCTACACCTACTCGTGCATGCTGGCTTTGCTCCATCAGATAGACGAGTCTCATGACGTACTCAGGGAGTAAAACACTGTCAGCGTCCAGAGTCAGAACGTATTCAGGGTTTCTGATGTAGATGGTTCCTTCGTCGAACTCTTCCGTTTTCTCAAGAATTCTTCCTGACAGCGTCTCGATCTCTCGATAGTGGCCTCCCATCAAACCGATGTAGGAGTTCAGGTTCATAGCCTTATTCGGTTCATTTGACAGGGACACGTAAAGTTTTCGTTCGAAAGAACTAACCCGAACTGTAAAAATATTTGTCAGTCTCTTATAAAGCTGTCTTACCCTGTCGACGTTGATCGACCCCAGCTCTCTACTGGCCACGCGTATAGCTCTCGCGGTTTGTTGGAGATCCTGAGCGAGGGCCCTGAAAACCTGGTTAGAGAGGAAGGTATCTGTATGATCAACGATTACCATCTCCTCCATCTGAATAGTAAGCCACTCAACTGCCTGCTCGTAATAGTTTGCGAGCAGTATCAAGTCGCTTTCGCTAATGGAGTGGCCATGCTCGACGTTGTATTCGAACTCAGACAAAGCCTTATTGAATAGCGCCGAAGGATACTCAAAAAGCCTATTTATATCGTCCGGCAGACGTCTGGCTGAGTCCAACAGAAATCTATTCTTTGGATCGCTAGGAGTAGGCGGATCGTCGATGAGAAGAACGATATCCATATCCGGATACTCCTGCAGCGCCGCTGACAGGATCGTAGTTCTGACTACGCGTATCTCTTCACGATATGAGGGGATTATCACCGTGACCGGAGGTGTCTTCTTGTCAAAGTACTCATCAAGCACGGCCTTAGGGGTTCTTTGATGATCCTTACCTCTGTAGAAAAAGCCAAGCCGTGAGGTAAGGTAAGCCAACGAGGAGTATGTCAGGAGGCTCACTATAAAGAGGTAAGACAGAGCCTCAAGCTTCGACCGTGTCGTAGCTGCTGCGCCCTGAACAAGCTCAGTGAAGATCCATACCCCTAAATATCCTATCCATCCCACAACCGTTACAACGATCGCAAGGCGTGCAATGGCTATTTTTCTGTCCGTCAAGCCAACGGGTATGGCTGACATAGGATTGGAGCGTTTGTCGCTTCCAATCTGGCGACGTTCACGAGGCGTCTCTCGGGCCATTATGTCAGTCACTGTAACAATTACCTCTCATACCAGCAAACATCCTCACATCAAACAAAACTGAAAAATTTTCACTACATAGAGTGAGAACCGAAGTTATTCTATCATCATACGAACGACAGTTTTACCGGAGCATAGTTTATATAATGCTATGGACGATAAATTTTGTCAGATTAGTGCCAAATTTGAACAAAGTGTGAACACTTAGCAACCGTCTGACCGTATTAATTTCGGAAAAAATTAACAGGAATTTAGACAAATACTGGAGCAAGGTTTGACCTATACACCTGAGAACAAGTATCCACTTCCGCCAAAGGTTGTTGATGCACGTGGCTTAGCTCACAATCTCGTCACGCTAGGGGAGATTTCAAAGCACGACCTCGATAGTGACGAGGCGTTTCAAGAGGAACCTCGCAAGATAAGGTACTCGATACCCAAGCTATTCGTAGGGCTACTGTTTGTGGTCGCCGTTTTGACCGGTGGCTACTACGGGGTCAACAATGTAATTGCAAACTCTGGCGCTGTAGTGCCCACATTCTTTTCACCCTACGTTGACGCTACGCTAACCCCGACGTATCAGTTCCAAAGCGCAAACTTCAACCAAGCGATGCAGACAACCTTGGGCTTTGTAGTAGCTCCAGGACCGGATCACTGCGTACCAACGTGGGGAGGCTACTACACCCTGAACCAGGCTAATCAAGACATAAATCTTCAGCGTCGAGTAGTCGAGTACGCCCAATCCGGGGGGCAGATCATGATCTCATTCGGCGGGCAAAGAGGGATCTCCCTGGCACAAGCCTGCCCGAACGCAGCGTCGTTAGCCAACGCATACAAAACCACGATGTCCACGTATCGAACTAACGTAATGGATCTTGACATCGAGACTGGTGGACTGGCCGACTTCAACGGTATCCAAAGAAACGCTGCCGCCGTAGCTTTAGCTCAAAAGTACTATCAAGAGCATCATCAGCAACTTATCGTATGGATTACACTCCCTGTGAACACAAACGGACTTCAGGACAATGCAAAGACCGTAGTCCGGGAGTTTCTGGCACATCATGTTCAGGTAGCGGGTATCAACATAATGGCCATGGACTTTGGACCTCCTGAGTCTGATATGTTTCAGGCTGTTCAGCAGGCCGCCATCTCAGCTCACTCCCAGCTCGTAAGTATCTTTCCACAGTACGGAATCCATCTCACCTCCCGACAGATTTGGAACCGAATGGGAGTCACAGTAATGATCGGTCAGAACAACTCAGCAGGGGAGGTCTTCACGACCGCCGACGCCTCGTCGCTTCAAAACTTCGCAGACAACGTACGTTTGGGGCGAGTATCGATGTGGTCGTTGAATCGCGACTACAGCTGCGGCCAACTCTTTACAGGAGCGATATTATCTAACACCTGTTCGGGACTGAATCAAAATCCTCTTCAGTTCTCATCCATCTTCTCCAAGCTTACGGGTAAGGTGATTCCGAAGAAGGGAGCTGAAGCACCGATAATTATCTCTCAGCAGGGCTCAACCAATCCTGCCAATGCTCCTTATCCAATTTGGCAACCCAACGTTCCTTATCCTCAGAACTATAAGGTAGTCTGGCAGGGCAACGTTTATGAAGCCAAGTACTATAACGAAGCAGTAAACCCCGGCGCACAGGTTCAGTTCTCCTATCAAACGCCATGGATACTGCTTGGACCGGTTCTAAAGACCGACCACGCTCCAACGATACCGACCTTGGCTCCAGGAACCTATCCGAACTGGAGTCCAACCGTGGCCTACAACCAGGGGGCGATCGTACTGTACAAGGGCCTGCCTTATCAGGCCAAGTACTACACCGTGGGCTCATCGCCTGGAGCGGAAGAGGCCAATCCAACGGGTTCGCCTTGGTCACCGATGTTTACCATTCCCGGCGAGCCTCCCAACTCTCCTGCGTAGATTGGTTAGCTAAAAGACTAAATTACAGTGATTAGCGACAGACCTCTCTTGGCACAGCTGCCAGGAGGGGTCTGTTTTTTGGACATAGGCGGTGAGGCTGTCTCAGCATAGAGACTGCGCAAAGCGAATTATGACTACCTACCGACACAACACGACTAGGTTTTGCACATGTCCTTGTTTGTAGCCTCAAATCGCGGTCCTTTGAGCTTTAGATTTCAAGGAGACACATTAGAGTCTGTTCGTGGAGGTGGCGGACTGGCATCTGGCATACTAGGTGCGTTGCGCGGACGAGAAGCTTGCTGGGTTTCATCAGCAACTAGCGATGCGGACACAGTTGCGGTCGGAAAGGGACTGTGGACACTACCGGGAATAGACCTACATCCGGTTGCGATATCGAGTGAGGTCTACGACTCAGCCTACAACAGGATCTCAAACGAGACTTTGTGGTTCTTATTCCACGGTATCTTCGACGCAGCTTATCTACCAGTATTTGACGGCAACTTCTCACGCCATCTGGAGGCCTACTATCATTATAACGATGCATTCGCTCGCGAGATAGCTGATAAAGCCTCCAGTGGCGACACTGTGATGGTGAACGACTACCATCTTTTGTTAGTCCCTAAGATGCTCAAGGAACTTAGAGCGGATCTTCAGGTAACTTTCTTTCTCCATACACCATTTCCGTATCCAAATGAGTTCCTTACACTGCCCGGAGCATTCGCACGTGCCATCTTAGAGTCACTCCACCTAGCTGATTTAGTTGGCTTTCACGCAGAGAAATGGCTAGCGAACTTCCAAAGCTGTCTCAAGCACTCCGGAATCAAGCAGCATCCAAACTGTGTCGTTGCTCCACTTCCAACTGACGCCGATGCTCTCAGGGTCAACTCAAGAACCGTCACTGTAGCGAACGAGCAGCAGGAAATCGTCGGTCAATTTGGCACCCGACAGCTCATAGTGAGAGTTGACCGGATGGAGTTGTCAAAGAACATCGTGCGAGGTTTCCTGGCGGTTGACGAATTGATTACACAACACCCAGATCTCAAGGAACAGTTCATTCATCTTGCGCTCTGTTACCCTTCCAGAGAATCTCTGGCTTCGTATAGGCGCTACGCCAAAGAGGTGGTGGAGCTTGCCGCAAGGATAAATACCGCTCACGGAACATCCGGATGGAACCCTATCGAACTTCAAAGTAAAGACAACTACAGTCGCTCCCTCGCAGCCCTTCGGTTAGCCGATACCATTTTGATCAACCCGGTCCGAGACGGTCTCAATTTAGTAGCTCAAGAGGGCGTGCTTCTAAACGAACGCACAGCTAATATCGTACTATCGTCTGAAGCCGGTATTGCTGAACATATCGGAGATCTTGTAGATGTTGTCAACCCCTTTGACGTGAGTCAAACGGCATCCACTTTGTACTCATCACTGACAAAGGGCGACAAGAATGCCCTATCGCACAAAAGATTGCTGAGCGCCATAACCCAAACTACGCCCTCTCAATGGCTAGATACAGTTACGGGTAACGGCAACTGACAGCGTATGTAACCATCTCCCCGCCTCCCTAGGCGAGGACACAAAAAAGTCAGCAGCCTCCACTAGCCGTTGCGGAGACTCACTTGAAGCCACTGCGACAGACAGAGAACAATGGCCGAATTGCCTTGCACCTTTTAGATACTCAAACACTTCAAGGTCTGACGTATCGTCTCCCATATACACGATGTAGCCAAACTCCTTCGTAAAACGCTCTATCGCACTACCCTTGGATGGCTTTTGCCCAAAGAAGAACTCTTTCGCCATCTTTGCATCCATCGCCGTGAGAGAGAACTTTGAAACGATCTCCTGACTTAGAAGTTCGACAGACTCTCGCATCTGAGGCTCTCTTCTGTAATGAATGGTGAAAGAAAAAGGCTTCTCCTCTAACTCAATTATCTCTGGAGTGACCTTGGAACGCGCGTAGTCTAAAGCCTCTCTCAACCTTGCCGTCGTCGACACCATGTGTGTAGCACTTGATCTCTGAACTGTCTCTAACTCCGAGGTGCCAGGAAGGGAAACCTCCTCACCGTAAGATCCAACCACCAATGCAGCAAAGAAAAGACTCTCAGGCAACTGCGACCGAAGAAAGTCAAGTGGACGACCCGATACAACCCCTACTAAGCCAGCTACTTTTGAAATCTCAACTAGAGCACTAATGGCTTGTGCTTGAGGCTTGGCCGACATTGGATCGGTAACAATGTCTGCGATAGTCCCATCAAAATCAGTCAAGACTGCCAGGTCGAAATATCTCTTTCGCACCAAAGAACATCACACCTTTCCCTTAGGGAGCCGAAGAAAGATCCGGACCCACCACAATGTTGATATCCTCCGGCGGCGCATTCACAGGAATACTCGAGGAGTCCTGAACAACCTGCGTCGAGGACAACCCAAGACGTGACGCTATGTATTGAGCAGATACCGAGAATCCTTGAGCGTAATAAACAGTCGAGGACGCCACCTGTTGGGTCGCATTAACAGGAGAGACGACGTTGAAACCAATCTCTCCGAGATAAGAGGTAATTCTCTCGGCTAGTCCCGGAATAGTAGTGCCGTTAGCGACTCTAACCGTAATGGCAGCATAGGCCGGATTTGAAGCAACATAACTGGACGGAGTCGCAGAAGTCGACGTTGAGGTCGTCGTAGTCGTTACGGTTGTAGTTGGTAAAGTCGTCGTAGTTGGTACAGTGGTCGCCGAGCCCGAGGAGTCCGCCTTCTGCGGCTTCGACTTCAAAGAACCGCTCTTCTTAGCGTTCGTTGATCTAAGACTGCCATTCTTCGCAGAGGCCGATCTTCTCCCCGTGATTGAAGAGCCAGATAGATCAGCATTTTTAACGTTAGACGCTGGAAACAAGTTTGTTCCGAAGAAGGCGTATCCAACAAAAAGCTCGAAGGCGATCAGCGCCAGCGAGATCGACGTTTTTCTAAGACTGTCCCCAGAGCGACTCATTGCGCCTCCCGCCCTTTCTTCGAAAGCGTAGCTTAGTCGGAAGACCCAACCTTAGTAGTATCAATCATTGTTACACAAATACTGAGTGCATTACTATCAATTTTTCTTTACTAGGTGGAATAAAGGTATTTCAATCTCGTTAACTAAAGCAAAAGAGAAAGGAGGAAAAGATGCTAGTGAGATTAGATCCATTCCGTGAGATAGACAGGTTGACAAGGACGTTAGCTCAAGAAAGTTCAGTTGGATTCGCGCCAACAGATGCATACAAGGACGGTGACAACTACGTCATCGAGATGGATCTTCCTGGAGTTGATCCCGAACACATCGAGGTTACAGTAGAGAACAACGTGCTATCGGTATCGGCGACGCGCGAGAGCGTCAAGGAAGATCGTAAAGCTGATGCGCTAGTAACCGAGAGATTCTCCGGAACATTCCGTCGGTCGATGTACTTGGGGAACCAACTTGATACCTCAAACATCCAAGCTAGCTACGATAAGGGCGTACTCAAGCTGACAATACCGGTTAGCGCATCAGCCAAGAGCCGCAAGATCGAGATCAGCTCAGGAGAAAGCAAAGCTCAAAAAGTTCTAGCGAGCTAACGTTAGATATTGGATAACCTTGGGTCGGGAGGGAAATCTATCTTTCTTCCGACCCAATTTGCGCGCTCTAGCAATTACAATCATCCAAGCACGCCGACGTAGCTCAGCTGGAAGAGCAGGCGACTTGTAATCGTCAGGTCGTGGGTTCGAGTCCCACCGTCGGCTCTTCACTACCCGAAACCCTAGATCATTAGCAGACCCCGTCGACGAACTAAGACCCAAATTATCAGTTAACCTTTCCTAGCCCTGCACGGACGGTCCTCCTCAAAGCCGTGATTTAGGGACTAAAGTCCTTACCCAAACTGACGTTCTTCCTTAGAACACCTTTACCCTCACCCTCAGTATTTAAGAAGATACGGATAAGAGGTAGTTGCTTCGGAAAGGGAGTCGAGATGGCTAAGGTTTTGGTAATTGGAGGGAATTTTGCAGGGCTAACTGCAGCGCTGGAGACCCGTAGAAGACTGCATGACAAGAGCCACGACATAACCGTGATCTCCATGAAAGATCACTTCTTGTACGTACCTTCTCTAATTTGGGTTCCTTTCAAAGAACGAGAGATCGATGACATTGTCGTTCCGATAGAGCCGGTACTGAGGCGTCATGGAGTTAACTTTATCAACGAGACTGCTCTAAAAATCGATCCATTTCAGTCCAAGGTAACTACCGACAAAGGCAATGTTTTTGACTACGACTACTTGGTGATTGCAACAGGTCCAGACCTTGATCTTTCACTTCCTGGGTCCGATCCAGCCCTCAAAAACAACACATACATCGGTACTCCTGCCGGTGCTCTTGAGATACGTCAACGCTTCTTCGATCTCCTGGACAATCCTGGCCCCGTGGTAGTGGGCGCTGCCCCGCGCGCTGGTTGCATCGGTGCGTCCTACGAGTTTCTCTTCAACATCGAGTACCACCTAAGGCGGCGTGGAGTCCGACAAAAAAGCCCGGTCGTCTGGGTAACGCCAGAGCCATACTTGGGCCACTTTGGCATGAATGGCGTCTTTGGTGGCAGTACCTCTCTCAAACTTTTCATGAACTCAAGAAAGATCGACTATCGGGTCAACGCAGCCATCGCTTCCATCGACAAAGAGAAGGTAACGCTAGAAAGCGGCGAGGTTATAGAGTCTGCATTGACGATGATCATGCCACCGTTTCTAGGTCAGGAGGTAGTGCGAAACTCTCCTGGTCTTGGAAACGAGAAAGGCTTCATCCCCGTCCTACCCACCTACCAGCACAGGGACTTCTCCAACATCTTTGCCGCAGGTGTAGCGGTTGACGTTCCCCCATTTGGGACAACACCGATCCCTGTTGGGGTTCCAAAGACGGGATTTCCAGCAGAGACAGAGGCACGAATCGTAGCGGAGAACATAAGTCGAGTTATAAATGGCAACCACGACCTAACAGGGAAACCATTTGGCGAGATCCCAGGCGTTTGCGTCATGGACGCAGGGCACAAAGAAGTTCTCATATATGCGAACCACTTCGCACGTCCGCGACAGTTCTCCGTAGTCCTGCCAAACCCAACTTACAATACCACAAAGAGGTTTCTCGAGAAATACTTTTTATGGAAGGCTAGAACTGGTCTAGCCCGGCTTCCCTAACAGTAAATCTCGAGAACCCACTAAGATAAATGATGCTTACTGAACGGCACCCATCTCCTCTTAAGCAATTTAGAGGAGTGGGTGCAGTAATTTCAAATTCAAAATCAAATTTGTTCGAACTTATCTAAGTAACGTGAACATTGCAACCGTTGCAGCAGCAGAGACGTTTAGAGACTCAACCTGACCTGCTTGCGGAATAGACACAAGGTAGTCGCATCGCTGGCGCACTAGTCTCGCCAGACCCTTTCCCTCTGAACCGACCACCAGAGCAAACGATGTATCCCGCAACGACACCGACCACAGCGAATCCGGAGCACCGGGGTCGAGTCCCACACTCCAAACATTGAACTTCTTTATTTGCTCCAAAAAAGCGGGGACCCCAGAGACGTAAGCAAATCGGAGGTACTCAATAGCGCCAGCCGCAGCCTTTGTCACAGTAGGAGTAATACCACAAGATCTCCGTTCTGGAAGTACAACGTAGCTAAATCCAGCGCACTCTGCACTTCGCAGCACCGCCCCTAGGTTGCGAGGATCGGTAACGTGGTCTAGTACAACCATATGTTTGCGACCACCACCATCGGAGCCGGTAAACCAAGACTCTGAAGAGTCAAAACGCACTGGATCGGCAAGAGCAAGTACACCCTGTGCTCCTTCAGACCGGCACATAGAGTCAAACTTTGCACCTGAGATCTCCTTGACGGGGACCCGGTTCTTTAGTGCTAGAGAAACGATCTCCTCCACTATCCCAGTCCTATCTACGCCTTGATCCAAGTAGATCTCGTGAGTTTTTCGAACCCTAGCTTTGAGAAGCTCCCGAACGCTCTGCCGACCCTCTACCTGTTCTCCTTCGGCCTTTCTCCTCGAAGCCACTGTCATTCTTGGCGTCGAAGGTACAGCGCTGCGAACATATCCACCTCTTGGCCTACTGACAGGCTTCCTTCTCTGCGTCAAGGGATATCTCCTCTCATAAGGACGGTACAAAATGCTGCCACGCCTTCGGAACGTCCAATAGATCCCAGCTTCTCGGCAGTTTTAGCCTTTATGTTGACCGGTGCCCCTAAAGCTGAAGACAACACCTCGGTCATAACGCCCTTGTAGGGAGTAATGCGCGGAGTCTCACAGACTACAGTAGCATCCACATGTTCGACTACGTAACCTTTGGCTTTGGCAAGAGACACACAAGCTCTGAGTATCTCTACAGAATCCGCCCCTTCCCATCTGGGGTCTTTCTCAGAGAAGTGCTCTCCTATGTCCCCCAGTCCGGAGGCCCCAAGTATCGCATCAGAGATCGCGTGACATAACACATCTGCATCGCTGTGCCCCTCTAGACCTGGTCCCTCTAACTGCACTCCCCCAACCATAAGTTTTCGCAGAGGATCCTTCGAGAACCGATGGATGTCGAAGCCTGAACCGACACGGGTATTCACACATCGCTCCTTGCCCTTTAGGATGCTTAAACTTCCAGGGGTCAGAGCAACCCGCACATAGTCGAGGTCGCCAGGTGCCGTTACCTTGATGTTTTGTTCTTCTCCCTGGATAACTTGGACCTTGATTCCACATCTTTCAAATAGAGCTGCGTCGTCCGACACGTCGATTACCTGGCCATAAGCTTGCAGAAAACTCTCCAACTTGAATCCCTGCGGAGTTTGTATACGACGTAACTCTTCCCTATCCAGAGTCTCCAAAACCTCATTGGATCGTACACGTTTCACCGTGTCATAAACCGGTAATCCGGGAACGACGGCAACCGCCCCCTCTTTGAGGGACTCTAGGATCCTCAAATACAGACCGTGCGACGCCAAAGGACGCGCAGCATCGTGAACCAACACAAAGCTACAGCCGAGCTCTTTGAGAGCGGGAATAGCAAAGCGCACCGACTCTGTCCTCGTGGATCCTCCTGCAATCACAGTCGCCAAGGGATACCGGGCCGATATCGATCTGACCGTGTCGGGAGGAACCACTACGATTACATTGCTCGATACAGATCTAGCGACCTCATAGGACCTATCTAGTATGGACACTCCTGGCAAGAGCTCAACGAACTGCTTTCTAGATCCGAAACGAGTCCCCGAACCAGCGGCCACCAGGACCACGGCAGCACCTTTATGAAAGCTGCCGGTATCAGACAAGGGCAGAGTCGAGCTTTTTCTCGGCCTCCTCCATTGAACAGTCCAATGCGAAGGTAAGTTCGGATATCAATATCTGTCTGGCTTTAGCCAACATTCGCTTTTCACCCGCAGAGAGACCCTTATCCTGATCTCTAAGGGATAAATTGCGAACTACCTCAGCTACCTGGTATATGTCTCCTGACTTCAATTTCTCAACGTGATTCTTAAACCTGCGCGACCAATTGGTCGGCATACGAGCTTCCTTTTTTCTCAAAACGGCGAAGACTTCTTCGACCTCTTCATCGTTGATAACCTCACGCAACCCAACCTCTTCGGTATTTTCTGCTGGCACCATTACAGTGAGGTCGCCATAAGCTACCCTTATGACCAAAAACTCTTTCTCTTCACCAAACGCCATCTTCTTTTCTCGGCGTTCTATAACTGCCGCCCCATGTTGGGGATAAACAACCTTGTCTCCGACGTCAAAAGCCACTTGGTCTCCCGATCACTGCTTTTATTCTCTACAATCTGTTAGAGGAAAAGCTTTAAGTTATACATATCTATTCTAGCCTGCAAAGACAAATCCCAGATTGCACATGTAAAGGGGGCCCGAAATCGCCTACGTTGACCCGAAGATGTTGCTAAGACACACTCCTCTCTTTCGGTTACTCGAACCAAACGGTCTAGATCTCATAGTTCGTTCTACCAGACGCACCACGTTGTTACGCGGACAAACCCTCTTTGAAGAGGGAGACCCTGCCCGAGAGTTATTCGTGGTCGCTGCTGGCCGAATTGGAATCGTCAAGTTGGCTGGACAGTCCAAGGAGTCGATCGTCGCTCTAATGGAACAGGGTGATCTCTTCGGAGAGATGGGTCTCTTTGACAGACAGGGTCGATCCGCCACCGCTCGAGCGCTAGATCGCACGGAACTCATCAAGGTACCGTATACTGCTGTAAGAGCTGTTATCGAACAGAGACCACAGATCCTTTGGTCACTTCTTGAACTAATCGCTCTAAGGCTTCGCAACACGGACGACGCCCTCGCTGACGCAATGTTCCTGGACGTCTCTGGTAGGACCGCCAAGAGGCTACTAGAGCTCTCTCAAGGTAAAGAAGAGTTTCGTCTTACATTGACCCAAGAGGAGTTGGCTTCTTTGGTAGGAGCCTCCCGAGAACGCGTCAATAAGGCGCTTTCCGCTCTTGTAAAGATGAAACTCCTAAGTGCTAAGGACCACAACTACAAGATATTAGATCGCAAGGGTCTCGAGGAGATGGCGGGTGAAATCGATCCTTCACCTAAAGATGACTAGTTCTTAAAGATGACTAGTTCTCGGAGATAAATTCCTTTATTACCTTTGCCCACTCGGGCCCAACCCCCTCCACCTTGGACAGTTCAAACTCTGACACCGATGACAGCGCCGACAGGTTAGAAAACCTCTCCAAAATCGCTTCTTTCACAGATTGAGGTAAACGGGGAACTAAAGACAACACCCGCTCTCCCCGGGACTCGAGTTTGAGCTTTAGTCGGTCACGTGGATCATCTGAAAGAGCTGTAACCAACTCTGTGCAGCGCGCTCGTTTAGCCACGCCTTCTGATACAACAGAGACGTCGAGGAGATCGTCTGTATCCAACGACGCCAGATAGGTTCTAACCTCTAAAGTATCGTCTTCGGAGCATGGTCCGAGAAAATCACTGATCACTGAGTCGTAGTCTCCCCTTATATCGAGATAGAGTTCGTCCAACTGTAGCGATAGCATTCTTCCGTCCGCACCTAGTTCTATGAGGTACCAGTTGATCTCCTCCGAGATCCTCCGCACCAGTTCTGCTCGTTGCAACACCAAGACAACGTCTCTGAAGGTAGCCTTTGAGGACCGTTCAAGTTCGGAGAGTCTCTTTAGAACTCGCTCGAGCCTCTCTTTATATCTCTCAAGTGTCGAGAGTGCTTGGTTCGCTCTAGCCCACACCTCTACGATCGGCTGGAGCTGTCGCTTCTGATTGCGACGATATACAGTTATAACGCCAAGCTCCTCAGATACGGCCACTACCGGAACGTCTACCGTACGTGCCACCCTTTCTGCTGTTCGATGTCGTGTCCCGGTCTCAGTAGTTGGAAGTCGAGGATCTGGTACCAAATGAACATTGGCGCGCGCCAGACGAATACCATCACTGGACAGCACTATTGCGCCATCCATCTTTGCGAGCTCATACAGCCTTTGAGGAGAGAACTCTGCATCCACGAGGAACCCCCCCGAACAGATAGAGAGAACCTCTGGGGAGTCTCCCAGTATCAAAAGAGCCCCCATGCGAGCCTGCAGGATACGATCCAGGCCTGATCTAAGACCCCCGCCCGGAGCTACCTTTGATATCGCATCTACGATCCCTGCGTCTTTCACCAACTCCACAAGAACTATCCTATAGCTCGAAGCTCTGCCTTTAGGAGACCTAACCTAACTAGAGCCTGCGGTAATGTCCTGCAGGAGTCAACTATGTCAGAGTTGTTCACCATGTTACAAACAGCATCCGAAAAGCCTCTAGATTTCGCAAAGCGAAGTCTTTCCGCTGAATCTCCAGTGGGTCTTAGTTCACCAAGGAGTGATAGTTCGCCGAAACAACATAGTCCTTCCGCCACGGGACGTCCGGTCGCTGCTGATACTAGAGCCGCAGCTACCGCTAGATCGCTGGTATGGTCTTTGACTTCACGAGATCCAACCACCTGGACCAGCACCATCTTGGAGGTAAGCGAAAGCCCAAGCTCTTTGTCTAGTATCAAAAGCAACATCTGGAGGCGCCCGATGTCCAGTCCTTCGGAGTAGATTCTTGGAGCGCTGTCTCGAGCCGGACTGACGAGCGCCTGAATCTCTGCGAGGTAGTATCTCGACCCGTAACTCACAGGAACAAACGCCCGACCGGCAACATCGCTAAGATCCCCCTTAGACATCAAAGTATCTTCACCCGAGGTGGTCAGCCCCTTTTCTTCAAGGATGAAATCTGCAAACTCAGGAGTCCTGCCAAAGCGGTTCTTCACGATCTCCAAAGAACGTACGCTATCATCTCTCGGACGTATAAAGTAGGCCACAACATCTACAAGATGCTCGATACTCTTTGGACCAGAGACAGAACCATCTTTAGTAATCTGGCCAAGAAGCATTAGTGTCGTTCCTCTTCTTTTGGCAACGGCGCTAAGGACAGACGCGTTGGTACGCAGTTGATTCGAGCTATAGGCAGACAAAGTGCTCTTTGGGTCATATAGAGCTTGTAGCGAATCAACTACCACAAAGTTATAACCTGCATCATCACGGTCGATCTCGTCGACGACTCTCTGAAGATTCTGTGTACACAAAAGTGCAACGTCAGCGTCTGTATCAATACGTCGGAAACGCGCAATTACCTGATCCTTCGTCTCTTCGCCCGAGACGTAAAGCACCCTTACCTTAGCCTTTGACAGATTTGAGCTTACTTGACACGCCAATGTTGATTTACCGACACCCGGATCTCCAGCAAGAAGGATCACCGACCCAGCCATAAGCCCGCCACCGAGAACACGATTCAGTTCCGAGATACCGGTTTCAACTCGCATCTCGGCGATTTCAACCCTAGAACTATTTGCTAAAGAAATCATCTCGACTTCTCGAGTCTTGTCCTCCTCTAAGGAGAGACTATCCTCTTCGACCTCAATCGAGTTCCAACTGTTACAAAGATAACACTTGCCCTCCCACTTGGGATAGAGCTGACCACACTCCTGACACCTATAAGACTGGCTGCCTCGACTCATACATAAAACAATGGTTGAACGATGTTACAAGCCGAGTAATACGCCCAAGCAAGCCCCAACGCCACCGAAGGGCGAAATAAACCCCGATCTGAAAAACGATATAGGCACCCAGATCTTGTGACCAGGGTGCCTATATGAGGAGGTTTGGGTCTACTCTGACCCCATACCTGCTAGTTCGATCGGAGGCGGTTCAAAACCTTCCACAACACTCAGGACAATATCTTCCCCGTTGGAGTCGGCCACCACAGTCTCACCGACTCTAAACTCTTTAGAGAGCAACTTCTCAGAAAGTTGATCCTCGAGCATGCGTTGAATGGTCCTACGAAGCGGTCGCGCTCCAAGCTGTGGATCGTAACCCTTCCTTGCAAGAAGCTCTCGAGCGGCCTGTGTCAGCTCGAGACCCACACCTTGTGCCTCTAATTGAACCTGAACCCTCTTGATAAAGAGATCTACTATCTTCACGACCTCATTCATGGAGAGCTCATGGAATACTATCACGTCATCGATGCGGTTGAGGAACTCGGGCTTGAAGTGAGCCTTCAAAGCCTCGTTGACCTTTACCTTCATCTTCTCGTAAGAGACCTCCTCTGAGGACTTGGTAAACCCGACCGATGCTTTTCGAAGATCAGCCGTACCGAGATTTGACGTCATAATCAAGATCGTATTCTTGAAGTCAACAGTACGACCTTGTGAGTCCGTAAGACGCCCATCTTCGAGAATCTGCAACAACGTGTTGAAGATATCTGGGTGGGCCTTTTCAATCTCGTCGAAAAGCACCACCGAGAAAGGTTTCCTTCTCACAGCCTCAGTGAGCTGTCCTCCTTCGTCGTACCCGACGTATCCAGGGGGGGATCCAACCAATCTTGATACGGTGTGCTTCTCCATGTACTCAGACATATCGAGCTGAATCAAAGCTGACTCGTCTCCAAATAGGAACTCAGCCAAAGTCTTTGCCAACTCCGTCTTTCCAACACCGGTCGGACCGAGGAAGATAAAGGAGCCAGAAGGACGTCTAGGATCCTTCAAACCAGCCCTAGTCCTTCTTATCGCCCTGGAGAGTGCCTTGATAGCTTCCTCCTGACCAATTATTCTACGATGAAGTTCATCCTCCATCTTGAGAAGCTTGGCCGTCTCCTCTTCGGTCAACTTGTACACAGGAATTCCTGTCCAGGTCGCCAGAACCTCAGCAATTACCTCTTCGTCTACTACGTCGTAGAGTTCCTTACCGTGACTCTTCCAATCGGCCTCCAGAGCGTTTCGCCTCTCCGTCAACTCCTTTTCCGTCAGGGCAAGCTTCTTAGCCTCTTCGAAGTTCTGCATATCAACTGCTGCGTCTTTGCGCTTCCTCACCTTAGCCAACTCCGCATCCACCTCTCTAAGTTCAGGAGGAGAAGTCACTCGCTTGATGCGAAGTCGCGATCCGGCTTCATCGATGAGATCGATAGCCTTGTCAGGCAAGAACCTATCTGATATGTAGCGATCTGCTAGATTAGCCGCCGCAACGAGAGCCTGATCAGTAATGGTCACGCTGTGGTGCGCCTCGTAGCGATCCCTGAGACCTTTCAGAATCTCCAGCGTCTGCTCAAGGGTCGGTTCGTCGACCTTGATCGGCTGGAACCGTCGCTCTAAAGCTGCATCTTTTTCGAGGTGTTTGCGGTACTCGTCAATGGTCGTAGCGCCGATTGTCTGCAGCTCTCCTCTCGCAAGCATTGGCTTGAGAATAGAAGCCGCGTCAATGGCTCCCTCCGCAGCTCCAGCCCCAACCAAGGTGTGGAGCTCATCGATAAACAGTACGATGTTGTCCTTGGTTCTTACCTCTTTGAGAACCTTCTTCAACCTCTCCTCGAAGTCGCCACGGTAACGGCTTCCAGCTACTAAGGCACCAAGGTCCAAGGTGTAGATCTGCTTACCTCGGAGCGTCTCGGGAACGTCGTTAGAGACGATCCGCTGAGCCAGCCCTTCGACTACTGCCGTCTTCCCAACGCCGGGCTCTCCGATCAAAACAGGATTATTCTTGGTTCTGCGTGAAAGAACTTGCATCATTCTCTCGATCTCACGCTCACGACCTACGACAGGATCAAGTTTTTTGTCCCTTGCCATCTGGGTCAAGTTACGCCCAAACTGATCTAACACGGGTGATCCGGCGGGGTTATCTTGGCCAGAAGAGGAGCCCACACCAGCGTTCGCCGTCTCCTTGCCCGTTGAGGTGGAGAGAATATGAATAACCTGCTGACGCACCTTGCCAAGATCTGCGCCAAGACTAATCAATACTTGGGCTGCTTCGCCCTCTCCTTCTCGCACGAGACCAAGCAACATGTGCTCTGTGCCAATGTAGTTGTGACCGAGCTGGAGGGCTTCACGCAATGATAGCTCCAAGACCTTTTTAGCTCTGGGAGTAAATGGGGGCGAACCTGGAGCTGATCCTTGGGCAGGACCGATCTTTTCCTCGACCTTTTCCCTCACCGCTGCTAAAGAGATCCCCAACGACTCCAACGCCTGCGCAGCAACTCCATCGCCTTCATGGATAAGTCCCAGCAGGATGTGCTCAGTGCCGATGTAGTTGTGATTGAGGAGCTTGGCCTCTTCCTGAGCAAGCACTAGGACTCTTCGAGCTCTATCTGTAAATCTTTCAAACAAGTTTTTGCCTCCTCGAAGGAGATGAATACGATATACCTAATTCTACTATCAATTTCGCCTTAAACGTTTTACTGCCCTACCTGATCTTTCACTTCTACACTAATGTCAACACAAAAAGCCCATGTATGTTTCCATGAATGGCTGAGCACTCTCTGAGAAGGGACCAAAACATACTTCGATTAGGAAATTGGTATACAAGGTACTAACTTTACCATACCCAACCCCTTCCTAACATCCAAAGATCGATCTACCTAAGTACTTGAAGGTCAATCTCTCGCCTACCCAACATCCTTACGCCCATAGACATCGCTTCCAAAGGAAGTCACGAGGTATCTCTTCGGCAGCTAAAGCACCGACGTTTAGCACCGGAGGCCAGGGTGCAAAACTCAACAGCGGCTTTGGTAGCGACATCTCGGCCCACAGGCAACACCGACTCCAGCAGTAGGGCATAGATCTCTTTGACTCGAGGTATCGGTCGCTCAGACTGCTCTGACAGATGAGTCACTAGGCCTAAGTGATCCATAAGCGCAGATAGAGACCGTTGAACTAAAAAAATATGTGACCTATCACTAATCAAATGTCAATAAGCATCTCATCTGACCTATTTTGTTTAACTAGTGCACACTAAAGACTTTGAAATACCTCAAATCTCACTTGCAATGCGAGAACTCGAAGAACATCTGATCGAGTCGGTGAAAAGTGACGATCCATTTTTAACGGAGATCTCCACCCATCTAATCGGTGCAGGAGGGAAACGACTACGCCCTACCTTAGCTTTGGCTTCTTCACTAGCAATTGCTTCGGAGATCAGTGATAGAAGCTACCAAGGCGCTGTCGCTGTGGAGCTTGTACACCTGGCCTCGTTACACCATGACGACGTCATGGATGAGGCGTCATCACGACGTAACGTCGAATCCGTGAACAGCCGTTGGGGCAACCTCCTCGCGGTAGTTACTGGAGACTTCTTACTAGCTCGAGCTGCAGGGATCGCAGCTCGGCTAGGTTCAGAGGTCGCAGAACTACTCGCTGATACCCTAGCTGATATGTGTGCTGGTCAGGTTCTAGAGGTCAAGTCGGGCTTTGACATAACACGCAACGAAAAAGATTACCTAGAGGCGATATCGGGCAAGACAGCTTCCCTTTACGCCACCTCCTGCAAAATTGGAGCAACCGTCGTCTCGGCTAGCGAGAGGGAGAAAAGCCTCCTCAACAGCCTCGGTCACAGCTTCGGCATGATCTTTCAAATAAGAGACGACATTTTAGACTTAGTTGCGGACAGAACTACCCTCGGCAAGACGCCCGGACAGGACCTCATCGAGGGGGTCTACACCTTGCCAGTGATATACGGACTGAGCGACGAGGGATCCAGAGATACCCTCGCTAAGCATCTGAGCACTGCACAGATCGACATAGACTCAGTTAACAAAGTCTTGTACGAGCATGGAGCTTTCTTGCGTTCAGTAGAGAAACTAGATCATTACTTGCAGCAATGTAAAGAGGCAGCAAACGACTTGAATTCAGCGCCCATTTGGGATGTCGTGGAGGTCGCAGGATCCTTGGTGGATTCAGTCACCCAGATACTTGAGGATCTTCCCGAGAAGCTTTAGGCCGAAGCCTCCAGCACCCCGACCAATACTACCCTTTACCACGATGTTTGTGTGTATAGTCATGCCTATGTATGGCCAAGTTTTCTAGACACCCAAAAGAGCTCAAAGGACCGGCTCTAAATGGAGGTAGATGTTGTAATCATGACAAAGGAGTCACGGTCCTGATCTTTCAGGGTAATGCGGTTAGCGACTACAGCAGAGAGATCCCTCATGAGGGTTCAAAAGCTATGTACTGGCGTCTGGTTGGGGGTGTCTTTGTTCTGGCCTTTGTGTTGGCATTCGTTGAGCGTTTCGCAGATGCAACCGGTGAGTCCCCTATCTAGCTTGCAAGCTCTGGATCATCGTATTTGAACCGCATTGGAGCAAGGGTGCGTGCTGTATAAGAAGTCACCCAGTAGCTGAGCATCCGTAAGAAGACATAGCTGCGAACGCACTTCTCGCTACGCTAATAAATAGGCCGGAGGTAAAGATCGGTAATAAAGTCACGAAGGACCCACTCGACGTTTGCAAGGGACTCATAGGAGGCGACACCTCCTCACTTGCCAGGGTCTGATCGTCTAGGTATCTACGAAGGACGTAGATTCTATCGAGGAGAGTCTCAGCGGTGATTGCATCCTTGCGTCGGCGATAGGTCAAGCTATCGTCTTTGATCGCAGGCTCAAAGTGCTTGGCCATCTTGAACCGGTCATTGACCCTATTTACCCCTAGGACGATCCTGTCCTTGCCACGTAGCGGTTGGCTCTCTCCATCGATGGAGATAACAAGCCGATCAAGCTCTACATCGGTGGAGGCTAGGAGGGATTGGCGCTTTTGTGACTGCTTTTTCGCCCGTCTTGGGTTTCGACAGGCGACAAGACGCTCGCCAGGGTAGTCAGGGTGGATGACCTCAAAGAGATCACGCTTGTCAAAGATGGAGAGTCGTGTCACCTCGTCCTTGACTAGGGCACGAATCTGGGAAGTACGCAGTGCGATGATGAAGTCGACCTATTGGGGTACAAGGTCCTCTTTTAGGCGTGCTTAGGTCGGGAGTACCCGGTCACCGACAAGGGCTACCTTTGAGAGCGAGAAACGAGTCTTTAGCTTATCGCTCTGTTTGACCGTCGTCTTGGTTCCCCGGTGTTGCTGGGAAAGACCTCAATCGCTACAGGAGCTCCTTCCTTGGTCGCTAAGGACCATAGACGACTTGGAATCTTCCACCCCTTGCCTCATCTTTTGGGTGATTACGTTTACGAAGAGGGCGGGTCTTTCCCTCAAAGGCAGCCGATGACACATCATAGGGACCAACATCCCATCTTTGAAATGCTCTTTGGCGAGTTGGTCCGCAATGTGTGCTTGTTTGGGACCTAGCCAGTCCATCGCATGGTAGAGATCATCTTCATCCACAGTGGACAGTGAGAACACCTCCCGAGTAAGCTCGTCGCAGTCCCCACTCGTAGTTCCTTCGCAAAGGCGAGCTCTGAGGAGGGACGAATCACCTGGAAGACGATCATCGCAAGGACGAGATCACGTTGTCACAAGAGAACAGGGTCTATGAGGGTGTAAGGGCCGATGCCGCAGATGGTTCTAAGGACCGCAGCCACATGGCCATGGCCAAGACTCCAAGTGATCTCAAAGATTGTAGTGAGCTCTGCCTTCGGGGGTTGGTTCGCCAACACCAATCGAAGTGCTTAGATCTTCCATGGTGGCCAGTGGCTCGAGTTAGTAGGCGTTCGGTTCTTTACCTTTCCACATCTGCTTTAACTCCGGCGTAACAGCATGGCCGGTGGGGAGTTACGGTTGGGAACCTTGACCACGTACATCCTTGTCCTATTTGACCACAATCACACCTACGCCGAGGCCATAGGCAAATAAACTCACTCATTCCTGAGAATACATGCCTACTCTTCTGACCCACTCAAACAACAATCTTCTGATAAAGGTTCACTTTGGGGGTAGAGGAGGAGTGGTTTGGGGGGAACTTTGGTTATCTGCTCGCCCAAGGAGTAAGACTCAGACTCATCGCAGCTTGTGACACTACCTCGAAGATAAACCATCAGCTACAGGCACGGTGACGAATCTGTTTACTAAAGATCGTCCAGTTAGCGTGCTGATACATCTTCCCGTAGCGCAGTCGGCGCTACGAAAAAACTACACCTCGGGGCGCATGGTTGGGAAAAGAACAACCTCTCTTATCTGCTGGTTATTAGTTAGTAGCATCACCAGCCTGTCGATCCCAATCCCCAGACCTCCAGTAGGTGGAAGTCCATACTCCAAAGCTCTAATGTAGTCTTCGTCCAGCATCATCGCCTCGGCATCACCCGCTTCACGTTCACGCAGTTGAGCCTCAAAGCGTTTTCTTTGTACCGTTGGATCATTAAGCTCAGAGAAAGCGTTGGCTAACTCCCGACCAGCCACGAACGCCTCAAATCTCTCGACCCGACCTATCTTTTTCCTGTGGGCGCGTGCTAAGGGAGACACCTCGACAGGAAAGTCCAAAACAAAGGTTGGCTGCACAAGTGTCGCCTCAGTGGTCTTTTCATAGAGTTCGACAACTTTCTTGCCCACTCCCCAACCCTCTTTCGCCTCAATCTCGTGCTCAGTAAGAAGAGCATCAAGTCTCTCAGGGTTCATCTCCAAAGATATCTCTTCCCCAAGTCTTTCAGAGACGAGCTGCTCAAGACTCTCTCTCCGCCAAGGTGGTGTAAAGTCAAGCAGATTGGAGCCGTAAGTAAGTTTTCGAGTGCCAAACAACTCTTTCACTACGTGAGAGACAAGTTCTTCCGTTAGGACCATAATGTCTTGGTAATCGGCGTAGGCTTGGTAAAGCTCGAGCATCGTGAACTCGGGGTTATGCCTAGGGGATATCCCCTCGTTCCGAAAGACTCGTCCTATCTCGAAGACTCGTTCGAAACCGCCAACGACGAGACGCTTTAGATAGAGTTCGGGCGCAATCCTTAGATACAGATCCAGATCCAGGGCATTGTGATGAGTGACGAAAGGTTCAGCCATGGCACCGGTTGGGATGCTTTGAAGCATAGGGGTCTCAACTTCCATAAATCCACGGTCTTCGAGATATCTTCGAATAAGAGATACCACCTTCGAGCGAATCGTAAAAGTAGAGCGTACCGAAGGATTGACCCAGAGATCGACGTAGCGTTGCCTGTACCTTAGGTCTGGATCTGATATGCCCTTCCACTTATCGCCAAAACTCCGCAGATTCTCCGCAAGCAGACTCCACTTGTGAACCTGAACAGAGAACTCTCCTCTCCTGGTTCTCATCACCGGACCCCAAACGCCTATCCAGTCTCCTATCGATAGCTGATCGAATTGCTGAAAGTTGGGTGTCTCCGACGCGGACGCAAATAGTTGCACTCGAGCACTCTGGTCGACAAGGGTTGCAAAGATCAGCCTTCCCTGCCTCCGTATAAGCATCACCCGGCCAGCAATGCAGACGTTTGCAGCTCCTTTTTCTCCAGGTTCGAGCCCATCCGCCATTGGCAGTATCTCAGAGATGGGCTTTGCTTCTCTAAAACTATACGGTCTCGTTTCCTCCGAGAGATTTTGCACCGCTACAACGTCATCAGACATCCGTCTACGCCACCTTACCTATAGCTGACCCCTTGAACCTATCTAGTGTACTCATACACAAGCCTCAGTCCATATAGGGTCAGCCAAGGCTCGTGAGTCTTTACTCTCACAGATGACGGAGTTATCAAGGAACATAGACCACCTGTACCTACTACCTTAGAAGGGCCGATCTCCGCTTCAAATCTTGCACACATGCCATCCACCATCGCCGCAAATCCCAGCAGTACACCCGAGCGGATCGCCTCGACTGTAGAGTTGCCTATCGCATGGGTCGGTGCAGTCATATCGATTCGGCTAAGTGCGGCAGCGCGAGAAAACAGTGCGTCCACACTAACTAGTACACCTGGGGCAATAGCTCCTCCAAGATAAGCTCCGTCTGAACCAATAGCGTCAAAAGTAGTAGCCGTCCCGAAGTCAACGACTATTCCTGGGGGTTCATAGAGATCTAAGAATGCAACTGTGTCAGCAAGCCTGTCTGGCCCTACGTCACCGGGACGTTCGTAACGCACCTCAACTCCGAGATCTAAATCTCCCGAGACGACGAGAGGGTCCAAGTCAAACCATCTACGGATCGCCTCGACAACCGTCGCTCCAACAGCTGGATTTGTCGAAGACACAACTGCCCCATCAAGTCCATTCGAAGCGCTTAGGCTACGCATCTCAAGCATCTGGGACAGCAACAAGGCCATCTCGTCGGAGCTATAGTCGTTACGAGTGGCGATACGGAAGTGCCCCATTAGACCGCCGGACGCTCCCCCTGAATCCTTTCCGGCCTTCACCGACTGATCATATACACCTACTACGATCTGCGTGTTACCCACGTCAACGCATAACAGCACTTAGCGTCCTCCTACCCACGCGAATACTTTGATCCTTGCCGTCACAGCCCTATTCGAAAGCTCTTCAAATACTGCAAACTGCTCTGTCGTTCAACGATCCAGGGCCACTCTGCCCCAAAGCGTCGCAAGCCTCCTATAGGATATCTTCTAAAGTTCCAACAAAAACCACCCCAGGCAACACCTCTTTCATAGGCTGCAGCTCGAATCGAGTCAGCTCCATATACATATCTGGGGACAAAATATTCGCCAGGTCAGGAGCTAGCTCTGACAGTGGAGCTATCACAAACCCTCGTTGATTCGCTAGAAGATGAGGTATTGTTAGTTCGAAAGAAGAAACCCTGTACTCTCGCAGATAGACGATATCGATGTCTAGAGTTCTTGGACCCTTGTACACCAACCTCTCTCTCCCATGCCGCGCCTCGATCTTATGCACCTCTTCTAGCAGCTGATAGGGTCCAAGCTCAGACTCGATCTCCACAGCCATGTTCAAAAAAGATGCTTGGTCCTTGGGGCCCCCAACCGGCTGGGTTTCATAGACATGTGAAACTCTCAGGACACTTGCTCCAAGATCTTGGATAGCACTTTTTAGATACAATTCTTTTGGCGAGATGTTCGAGCCGAGTGAGAGATAGTATCTCAAATCTCTCTCCGTGCCACATAGGTTGCACCTGCAGATCTAAGGAGCACAGGCACGGGAGGACGAACCTTAGTGACGCTCACCCGAATACTTGCCACCTTTTCGTCTCTCAGGATCTTCCGCCCCAGATCCATCGCCATGGTCTCAAGCAATTTATAACTCCTAGCTGAGACCTCTGAGACTACGAAAGCAGCAACGGCTCCATAGTCGCAGCTCTCGTGGATCTCATCGCTATTTGGAACATCAGCTAACTCAAGTTCAATATCGATCGTGACAGGTTGCTTTTCGAGGCGCTCCCCTTCTCCCACTCCGATGTTTGCAAGAACCTTGAGTTCTCTTAGAGAGATCGTAAAGCTTTCTGCACCCTCAAAGTTGCCCATCACCTGGTCTCCGTGGGCAACTCAGCGGTAGTCACACCTTGGAGCAAAAGTCCATTATGTGCGTCTTGACCTTTCTTCATGAGGTCGATTAGCTGTCGAGTCTTTACCACTTCATGCACTCGAACTATGTCGACCCCGTTCAACAGACACCACGCCTCAACAGCCAACTGCTGCTCCTCCCTGTCTTTGGGCGGCGGCTCGAACCTTTCTTTCGTTGTGACCTTAGCCAAAAAGCGCTTTCGGGAGGTCCCAAGTAGAACTTCACATCCAAACGTCTTCAGGCGACTTACACTCTTCAGCAACTCCAGATTGTGTTGAGCTGTCTTGCCAAACCCGATTCCAGGATCAACTATCACTTCAGGGACACCTAGATCTTGCGCACGTCCAACCATAGCCTCGAGGCTATCTATAACCTCTGAGACAACATCTAAGTAAGCAGGAGCTAGCTGCATGGTCTTAGGGTCGCCCTTCATGTGCATTGCTACCCAGGCAACACCCAACTTTGCCGCAAGTGGAGCCAATGCGCCACCAACATCATTGATGATCGAAGCACCATTCTCCACCGCCTTCTCCGCTACGCGCTCATGCCTGGTATCCACCGAAACGATGCCGTGCTTCGATAAAGCAGCTACGACGTCCAACACTCTTCGAAGCTCTTCCCTTTCCTCTACTGGTTCCGCAAAGGGGCGTGTAGATTCACCACCTACATCAACAATTTGGGCTCCTGCCTCAAAAAGCTCTAATCCATGCGCTATGGCTGCTTCACGATCGAAGAAATCGCCTCCATCTGAAAAAGAGTCAGGAGTGACGTTCACCACACCCATTATCTTCAACTAACTCACCTATCTATGCCCTAGCAGAAAGTAATAAGTCCATGGCTTCCGACCTGGTCGCCGCATTTTTTTTGAAAACCCCCCTAACAGCCGAGGTAACGGCAGAGGTGCCTGGCTTCTTTACGCCTCGTACCGTCATGCATAGGTGCTCGGCCTCAATCACCACCAACACCCCTTTTGGCGCCAAGGCCCATTCAACGTTGTTAGCTATCTCAGAGGTCAGCCTCTCCTGCACCTGTAGCCGTTGAGAAAGCACTTCAACTAGTCTGGCTAGCTTTGACAATCCCACTATCCTCCCTTGAGAGTTGGGCAGGTAAGCTATGTGCGCAACTCCAGTAAAAGGGAGTAGATGATGCTCACAAAGTGATGAGAACTGTACTCCTTTGACTATCACCATTTCTTCGTGTCCAGCAGGAAAGGTCTCAGCTAAAATAGCCTGTGGATCCTCGTTTCGTCCCTCAAGCATCTCAAGATGACTTTCGAGTACTCGCCTTGGGGTATCCCGTAGAGTCTCGTCGCTAAGATCAAGACCGATTGCTTCGAGATACTGAGTAAGCACGATAAGAGCATGCTCCCTATCGATCTCCACGACTCGCTACTACTCCTGATCTTCTAAGTATCTGGCTATGTAAGGTAAATTTCTGTACCTCTCAGCAACATCCAATCCGTAACCGACCACAAAGTCAGCTGGTATGTCAAATCCGACATAGTCAACCTTGAGTTCAGCACTTTGTAGACCCCTCTTTAGCAGCAAAGTGCAGATCGTCAACGATTTCGGACCCCGAGCTCTTAGGTTCCTAAGTAGATACTGCAGGGTGAGGCCACTTTCGATTATGTCTTCGACAACTATTACATCACGACCTACAATGTCGGTGTCCAGATCCTTTAGGATCCTTACAACCCCAGAGCTCTTAGTTGCACTACCATAGGACGAGATCGCCATGAAGTCAAACTCAACCGGCACCGTGATCGACTTTGCTAGATCAGACATGAACATGAACGCGCCCTTGAGAACACCAATTAGCAGAGGTGTCTTCCCTGCAAAATCTTTGGAAATCTCCTCGCCTAGCTCTCTGACTCTGTTTTGCAGCGATACAGCATCGACAACGGCCGCACCGATGCGAGAGTCCGGCTGGGTGTCCTCCATCTAACCTCCACCTGCACCTAAACTATCAGCTCGAATCTGCGAGCATCTCAAGCCTAGACCAAGTCGACTGTATCTTTGGTAGGTAGAATGAGTTTCAACACCCCAGATTTGCGTATCAAGATGTAATCATTGGGCAACGAAGTGGAACGTGGTCCCCCCCTTACCACCTCTAGACACCTTTGGGTGTGAAACCACGACAACTGTAGCGCTGTCTCTCTGTATATTCTGTCCCTTAGCCACATGGAGATTAGATAGCTGGACCCTTTCCTGAGCTCTTCAAGAGTCATTGGACAAAAGTCATCGTAAAGACTGGAGACAGCCTCGTGATCTTGGCGAAGGAGCAGCGCCGTTCGATATATTATCGGGACAACGTCACGTTTTGCCACGTCGCACAGGAGAGGAATGACTTCGTTACGAACCCTGTTGCGCACAAACTTGGGGTCCCTGTTTGACGGATCAGAGAGCGGGATTAGTCCAACGGCGGAGCAGATGGCGTCCGTCTCGTACTTTCTAACTCCCAGTATCGGGTGTCTTTTACTTAGCTCCATTCCTGAAAGACCTTTAAGTGCAGCACCTCTCATGAGGTTATAAATAACAGTCTCCACCTGATCATCAGCGGTGTGTCCCGTAGATACATCTTCAGGAAGAACGCCATATCGTGCCTCTCTTGCTCTTTCTTCGAGATTGGGTCCAGGCGACACCGAAACCTTGTGCCTGATAAGATGCACTCCCAGAGGATCTAGCTGTTCTTGCACCATATCCGCCTCAAGGGAGGAATCGGGTCGAATCTGATGATCCACATGGTGCGCAATGACGTCAAAGCCGGAGACCTTTGCCAGGATAACTAGGGCAAGGGAGTCTGCTCCACCAGATACCGCCGCCTCTATCGCAATACTTTGATCGAGACGCCTGAAGTAACACCTCGACAAAATATCTTTCAGGTCAAGACCAAAGTCATCGATCCTCTCCCTCAGATCCAAGGCCACTGCACTAGCGCCAGTTACCGAGTCCCGAGGGTGCTCGCTATCTGCGGAGTCTTCCACGAGGTAGAGATGTCTCTCCACGCCGCCTGGACCTTTAGTGGATCTCACAGAAAAAAGGTTACCGTCTTAGCGAAAAACTGCGCTCGATACATTCGCTAGCATCATGGAGCCAACCACTCCTCACATCACACTCGAAGCCAAAGCTCCCATGCGGTTCAGCCAAAGACTTACGTCGGAAAACTCCTCTTTAGTTGGAATGCTCTCCGGTGAAGTCCAGACGAGTCTGGACGAACCTGGGGCCTTACGCTCTACTTCCTCAATAAAGCGCTCACCACGCGCGTACTGATTCATCTTCGCCTCAAGCCCGAGCAGGGATTGCATGATCTTCGCAGCCCCTTGAGATGAGGACCGCCGGTGACTTAGCGTTCTGGAAAACTGCCAAGCCTCAGGCACCACATCCCGCCCGGCCCTATCCATTACCCAGTCTCCATGTCCTTCTGCAATACTCATAAGGGCAGTGGTCTTCTCCATCACGATACGCTGCCTATCGGACATGAAGATACCTGCAAGACCCGTCTCATCCAAGAGCGGTTCGCCAGCAACTAAACGCCTAGCCGCTTTGGAGAAGGCCTCGACCATCTCCGTCGGTGAAGGCTGGGCAATTTCAAGCATCTCATCTACGAGAGAGCTAAAGTAGCATCGAAACCAAGGTACCCCTTCGAATTGAGCCCGATGCGTGAGTTCGTGAAGCGCTACCCAGTGCCTAAACTGTCTCTTTTGGAAGCCAAAGCGCCGTTCAAGCTCGATCAGATTGGGAGCGACAAAGTAAAGTGAACCGCTGCCGTTCTCCCTCCCATTTTGAAGTAAGAGGTCGTACTGACCTAGAACACGGGTAGCCATCCATCCCATAACCACTCCCAGTCCAGCGCCAGAGACAACATCACTTCCAGGAACAGTGAGATCTAAGTTTCCCTTGGAAGTTGCCTTTGATATTAGGTACTTGTAAGAGTCTAAATTGGCCTCAAGCCACTCTTCGCGAGATAGAACCTTGAAGCTTACCTCACCCGGGGGTACTAAGAGACCTGTGAACTCTTCTACTTGTTGCTTCGCTATAGGAACTATCTCATCGAAGTCACGGATCAACTCATCGATCTCTTCGTCGGTTGGCTTGGACGATCGAGCAAGAACAACTTTCGCCGAAGCCATAACGGCCGACCAAGATATGGATTTGGCCATATACCTCTCTCTTACTTCAAGAGGTAAGGTTAGGCTACCTTACGCCCTCGAGTTCTTGGAACCTTTATAGGTTCGTGTATGTAACAGAACTTTCCTTTATTGTAGATCGATAACTTGGTTGCACAACCTGGCTCTTTGCAAACTCTTCCCTCTGCGTACCTCTTGGAAGGTCTACCTACTCCGGTCACCGCAGTTCCAGAAACAACTTCAGATACTCTTGACATATTCAGACTAACTCAGACTAAACCTGAATTATTCCGAGGGGTTTTGCAACTTCCTTTCATCGTTGCTAATGAGGCTGGCGATCTTATCTTTCAGGTAGTCCGGACAAACCTCACGACTTTTTGAGGAAACCATGGCTCTCAACTCCGCTTCGAACTCAAAAGCTTCAAGGCATGGAGAGCACTCATCGAGATGAGATCTGATAACAATTTTCCTCTCCTCTGTGAGTTCCCCGTCCAAAAATTCATACAGTTTCGAAACAACTTCATTACAGTCTGTTATTTTTTCCATCGCCATCTCTCAGCCTTGGTCACTCACCAAAGCTTTACGCATACCTAGTTCTACTAACGATTTTTGAAGCGCCCTTCTTCCGCGATGCAATCTACTCATGACGGTTCCTAATGGAATTCCTAAAATATCAGCGATCTCTTTGTAAGAAAACCCTTCCACGTCGGAGAGTAGGACAGCTAATCTGAACTGTTCAGGCAACTCCTCGATAGCAGACTTAACCTCTAGGTCACTAAATTGATCGAGTACTTCCTCCTCCGCCGACCTGCCGGCACTTGCAGCCTCTAGACCACTTAGACGGTGGTACATGTAAAGATCTTCAACGTCTTCGATATCGCTCTCTTCAGGCCTACGCTTTTTGGCTCGGTATATGTTTATGTACGTGTTTGTCAGAATTCGGTACAGCCATGCCTTCAAGTTTGTTCCTTCAGTGAAAGAACCAAAGGCTCGATAGGCCTTCAGGTAGGTCTCTTGCAGCAGATCTTCTGCATCAGCTGCGTTTCTAGTCATCCTCAACGCCGCAGCGTACAGAGCGTCAGCGTACTGCAACGCTTGCTCCGTAAAGGTTGCTTGATCGGCCAATTTTACTCCACTTCAACACTTTTATCATAACGGTGCCACATCGCGAGAATACAGCTCGATGATCGATGAGGGCACCTGCAGATCCGCTAATCCAACTTTTACTAGCTAATCTAGTCGCGTTGGGGGAGGAGGTAGGGAGAATGGTTGCAATTTACAAGAAGGCCCCAACACTCTGATACCTTGTGGGCACCTACAACCTCCTGACCGTAAACCCAGCTCGCAAAACTCTCCTTATCAGAGGCTTTATAAGAACTAAAAGATCCGGTTGCTCCTACATAGCATCGAAGTAAGGTTGCTCTGGTTCGAACCGCTGACTTTAGCTCGACATTCACGCCTGTTAGTCGAAACAATTAGATAAAGCCTTTACAGGATAGGCGCCCCATCATAGGCACCTTGTCAAACCCAACAAGGATCAGGCACCTGAACTGCACTCACATGGCAAGGATTCGAGGAACCTCTCGTACCATTATCAACTCGTCAACTTCTGCGCTTCACCCGAGGGATAACCCTATGACTAATCATCAGATCTAACGATCGGATGACCTATGCCTTTGGGCTAAGGGTTCCCGACCTTCACTACCAAAGGTCTTAGGTCTCCACCTGTAGCGCAGACCGATAAAGCCAACTCGATTGGAATCGATATCCTTGCTCCACCCAAAGGAGGCCACCAAAGAGAGTACACGAGTTCATTGGCACATACAAAAATCAGAGCGGTTCAAGGCCAAAATATCGCTAGGAACAAGTTCCTCCCCAAAGACTAGATCGGCATATCCTTTGTTCAGAGCTGGTGCGAAACGTTAGTGGAAACCCCATAGACGTCTTTCACTAGCGAAGGTCTATACAACCTTCGATCGGTTAGACATCACGGGCACACGCTAATTACCTTTCTCTTTCCTTCGCAGGAACAAGTTGCCCAAACGTCTATTGCGAGCCACCCGATAGCCCTCCATACAACGAAACAGCACTATCGATCACTAGCTCACCCCATTCAAGTCCTATCTACTTACAACTTCTTTGGCGACGCTATGAACTTGGACATAAAAGGTGCTAGGCAAAAACTCTCAGAAACATACCGAAGAGAGACCTTTACATCCAAGCTAAGCGCTACTAGACGCATACAGTGGACTCGACAGCAGTTTCAAGACGGCATCACAAATAGTAAACCCTAGAGCCCGAGAGGGGATTCGAACCCCTGACCTGCTCATTACGAGTGAGCTGCTCTGCCGACTGAGCTACCCGGGCGACCACTCCATTCTAAGTCATAAACCGCCTGGCGGTCGTCAGTCCACTCAAATCTTTACATCGCATACCAATGAACCGCTTGGGAGTTCAAGTGAATAAACGGTAAACTGCACTTAGGGCGTGATAAACCGACGACCTCTGAACCAACAGCACAACTCCAAATTAGAAAGCACTAGCGCTATGAACCCGCAGCGTGCCGAAAAGGTCTCTGCACCTACGTTGATCTATGCTATCTCTACAACCACTGTAGCCACGCTTCCTGTCTTCCTCACCGGTGCCCTTGGTGTAGAGATATCGAGAGCTCTTGCACTCGCCCCTTCCAGGCTTGGCGTTCTGATTGGCGCCTTCTTTGCCTCTGCCACAATCTCCTCAATTACGTCTGGCAAGGTCTCGGAGAGTCGAGGAGGTACCTTTATAATGCGCCTTGGTATGTCCTTTGCAGGGCTTGCGAACCTAACGATTTTCCTCTTCGGTCATTCATTCATTCAGATGCTAATTGAACTTGTCTTTGCTGGTATCACCAACGGGGCTATTCAACCCGCCGTCAACGTCTTTGTCGCAAACGCCGTTCCAAGGTCTCGTCAGGGCTTTGCTTTTGGCATTAAGCAGGCTGCCATACCGGTCTCCACCCTCCTCTCCGGCCTCGCCGTTCCCTTTGTGGCACTTACACTCGGATGGCAGTACGCGTACCTCGGCACCTCCGTACTTGCTCTAGCACTAATAATCGCACTTCCAAAGAGTAAGGACGCCAAAATTATCCCCAAAACGGACGAGGTTGTGGGGCGGCGCTACAGCGTTGGACCTCTAGTCGTCTTAGCTACCGCTATGGCACTTGGAGCTGGAGCTGCGAACGCATTGGGCGCGTTCTTAGTTGAAGACGCCGTAAGGGTTGGCTGGAGACCAGCGGACGCTGGATTCCTCGTTGTTTTGGGGTCCTTAGCAGGAATGATCTCACGAGTCGTAAATGGACACCTTGCTGATAAGCGTTCGGGGCGTCACTTCATCGTTACAGCCCAGATGGTCCTTCTAGGTTCTCTCGGATACGTAATGTTCGCTTTACACATCAGCTTCTTGATTCTTCCAGCGACCGTCATCAGCTACGGCCTGGGCTGGGGGTGGAACGGCCTATTCAACTACGCCGTAGTAAAAACACACCCACACTCCGCAGGTCGAGCCACAGGTACAACACAGTCCGGGGCGTACATTGGGAGCGTACTTGGCCCTATCCTCTTTGGATTCGTCGCTCAACACTACTCCTTCAACCTTGCCTGGTATCTAGCAGCCTCTTCAGCGGTGGTATCGGCTGCAACGATGGTACTGGGTCGCCACCTAATCATCCTCCGGGACGCAGACTAGGAGACTTTTAGTGATGGCCCAAGCCCTGTAATAATACCTGCAACTGGTTTTATAAGTTATTTGATTTATTGACACACAATTATTGTGTTTTTTATTATTTCTCAGTAACTACTCTAGGAACATGACAAGAAAAAACATTGAAACCCTTGGGCTGTCTCGGTCTAAACCATCGAAGGACTTACCAAAACACCAACCGATCCGTTTTGGCTTTGATTACTTCACCTTCGTCATGGGAAGCGGAATAGTGGCAGTGCTTGCACCAAGACTCTCGTCAGCACTTCGGTCTCCGGCAAAGGTGTTGTGGGTGGTTACTGCGTTGACCCTTGTGGTTCTCACAGCAACTGCGCTATGTAAGTATCTCCTTCGACCCAAAAGATTTCTCGCAGAGATGCGAGACGAGACTCGTTCACACTTCTTTGGGGCCGTTCCGATGGCCCTTGCATCGGTCACAAACGGAGTCTTTTTGTTTTACCCTCATCTGTTTGGGTCAACCACCGCAAATGTGCTTTTCTACGTCGTCCTTGTGGACTGCACCCTCTCTCTCTTTAGTGCGGTGTCTGTAACCTTCCACCTCTTTGTCCATCACGACGTGGGTCTTCCCAACGTCACAGCTAGCTGGCTTCTATCTATAGTTCCAGCAGAGGTTGCGGCTGCCTCAGCATCTTTTTTGATTCCGCATCTCCCCATTCACCAGGGCACCCAACTACTTTGGATCGGCTACCTGATGTGGGGAGTATCTGTTCCACTTGCGCTCAGCGTACTTGTAATTCTCTTTCTGCGTCTGGCACTTCACAAACTACCACCATCAAACCTAGCCACCAACTCATGGCTTACACTCGGACCCCTTGGAACCGGAGCCGCAGGTATTCTCACTTTGGGGGCTGACTCGGGTCACCTACTGACCGGATCACTCCACGGCTTAGGTACTCCGCTTCTCGCACTCGGTGTCATAGGAGCGTTCACTCTCTTCGGTTACGGAATTTGGTGGTGGATTACATCGATGGGAGTCTCGCTCAAATACCTCTTGAGCGGAGACTACCCGTTCAACTTCGGTTGGTGTGCCTTCACCTTCCCGCTCGGCGTCTTTACGACCGCAGCGTTTGCGATCGCCCAAGAGACAAAGATACCTGGAGGCTTGGCATTTGCGAGAGGTCTTACATTACTGTTAGTAACGCTCTGGGTAGTAGTTTTTGTAAAGACCCTTTGGACTCTATTCCATCAGGGGAGAAATACTATGAAAACCTCTCCGATCTCCTTACACAGCAGTCAGGATAACTTCGCAGGAAGCATTCTCGAGAGGCTCGAGGCGTAAGCATCGAGCCATACCCTGGTTCGATAACTCTTAAGACGCCTAAAAGGCCCCTACGAGCCGGCAAGCAAAGATGCGCGCGCCGGGCTTCTCACCCTCAACGACAACCGTTCCCGGCGACAAAGAACCATATAGCAATAGCGCTTGAATAGAACTAGCTACAGTTCGAACGATCCTTTATTACAAAACTAAAGTTAGTACTTACCTAACAACATCAGTTGCCCCCTGGAAGCCTGTTACACGTTTCAACTAAGACGTATCACTAATGAGTGTGAATCTCTAACTTCCAAGTAAAGACTGAAGGATTTAGCCCATAGTCTCCTTGAGCTTCTTGGCAGCAACAAAGACTAAAGCACCGAGGATTGAAAGGATCAAAAACTTCTTCATATGTTCAATCTAGCAAGAGGAAGGGGTAATTTTCCACCCACAAAGTAATTAAGTAATTAAGAGCCGATAGTTCTAATGCATCACACGGTTAGCAGTCGCCAACAGGCTTCGATTTTTTGCGCCGAATGAGTCCGCCAAGGACCACAAGTGTCAAGGTTCCCACCGAAAGCGATGATATCGCTACGACTTTCCCGTAGGATGACCGCCCTTCGCTTAGAGGCATCCTCTCCTCAAATTTCATGATCTGCCATCCGCTCTCTTTAGCTTTTCGCGCTAGGACGCGATCGGGGTTAACTGCTACTGGATATCCCACTCTCTCGAGCATGGGTATGTCTGTATAGGAGTCAGAGTAGGCAAATGAACGTTGCAGATCTATACCTTTTTCATGGGCGAGAGCGACCATGGCCTCTGCCTTGTAAGGCCCATAAGCATAGAACTCCATCTCTCCGGTGTAGTGTCCTTGTTCATCTGTACAGGGTTTTGAAGAGATAGAACCATCCACCTTTAGAAACTGTGCCATAGGAGTCACTATCTCAAGAGGGGAGGCAGAGACCAGATAGACCAGCCTCCCATCTCTCTTGTGCTGTTCGATGAGGTCGACAGCCTCCTTGTACAACAGGGGTTCGACTATCGACACCAAGGCGTCTGTCACAACGCGAATCACCATCTTTTGATCCCAGCCCAGCGTCAACCCCGATACCGCCCTTTGAAGCTTCGAAAGCCTCTTCTCATTCGCACCAAAGTACCGATACACAAGCTGTGCATAGATAGACCTAATCACGTCCCGCCTGGTAACGAGACCTTCTTTGTAAAATGTTCGTCCAAAGGCCAATAACGAGGCCTTTGCAATTACCGTCTTATCCAGATCGAAGAACGCGGCCTCCACGGAATAGATCCTAAAGGTCGAAAAATACTTTGATGCCTATACTAAGAGTCATCGGCAAAGCTCTTACCTTGTTGTGTTATCGACGAACTGGCTGACAGGTAGGGCAGTAATATACCCAACGGTCTAAGGTAGCGTAGGGAGATTGAAGGTACTTCGATCTAATCAAAGATCCACAGACTACGCAGCTCTCGCCAGTCCTACGGTAGACATAGGGCTGGCCTCTAGCTATCTTCAATGAGGCTCGAGAGTGGGAGGCAGAGAGCAGCGCAGAGCGAGCAGACAGGTAGGCGTTCTTCACTTCTTCGTTTGTGAGCTCACCAACCGGTGTAAAAGGAGAGATCGAACGCATAAACAAGGTCTCGCACCGGTAGATATTACCGATCCCAGCTGCTACAGTCTGGTCCAACAGAACCACAGAGAACTCGCTACGCTGATCGACCTCTCTTACCCTCTGAATCAGTCTTTCCATATCAAACTCTGGCGCTAGGAGGTCAGGGCCAAGATACAGATCGAGACGAAGCTCTGACCGGTTGCGTAGTTCAAAAATCGGTGCCCGATAACAACGGACCATTACACCAGAGTCAAAAACCATCTCTGCGTTCATTCGCCAATTGCGGTACTCACTCGGGGACTCCTTCTCATAGATTCTCCAGAATCCCGTCATCTTCATATGAGCGTGGATCGCAAGGGCGTTTGAGAACCCGATAACTAAATGTTTACCGTATGAAGATACCTCCGATACTTCCTGTCCCACCACCATGGAGCAGCTCCTTGGGTCAAGCCGAGGGGCCGTGAAGGAGACAACGTTTCTCTTGAGAGCAACTTCACCTACCTCTCGAGCCACGCGATAGATGCTGTCACCTTCAGGCACCTAAAAGGTCGCCCTTTCTTACTCCACCTAGTCCACCAAGCCAGTCATCAATCCTAAGCATCTTTCCTTTAGGGGTAGGAATAGCTCCAAGCCGCTCCAGCAACTTTTCAAAGTCGTCTGAATAGTCACGAACGTAGACTACAGATAAACCCCTCTCTTTCATCTTACGAAGAATCTCACTCAGGCCTCCGAGAAGATCATCTCGGAAATCACGCTCAATCACACCTTGTTTACTGTCATTATTAGAATCAAGGGCGACTAGTGCTCCATTCGCCGAATCGAAATACACCTTGGCCAAGCCGTTGCAAAATCCAACAAAGGCGGTACTACGACGACGCAGTCTCCTTAAAAAGACACTATCACTGGGCAAAGCTTCACTCCAAGGTACAAAGATCCCAAAGGGGAAAACGGGATCATCGGTGGCCATCGCAAAGTTAGGTGCCTTCCCCAACCGAATGCTCTCATCCACTCTCCGAAGAAGTTCAAGCGAGTCCTTTAGGAAAAACTGGGTACCACCCAGACCTTCCACAAAGTAGCCTCGAACAAGTAGAGATCGATACTCAAGTACTTCGAGGTCCTTGTAGATCCGTTGGAGTCCACCTTGTATTCCGCCACTCTCACAAACGGTCTTGGATATGAATCCGACGCGCGAAAGAAGATTTTCTATCTCAAAGAGAGAACGTCTCTCCGAGGAGACGACTTCTGCGCTGACCCTCCTCCAAAGTCCCCGTGTTTTCTGTGGGAAAAGGTGGTTTTGCACACTTAGGGATGCAAGAGACACCCTCCCAAGTCCGGATCTCTTTGAACTTGGTGAAGCCGTCACCTTCGCTGGTTTAGACGATACATACCCTCTCAGAGCCTGTAGTGTATCTGAGGTCACCTTGGTCTCAAAGACTAGGTTCCAGAGTTCTTTCGCCAGGGCTTGGAACTGGTCACCCTTGAGACCAAGTGCGCGGACGATATCAGAGAAGTACATCGGGCCATCTTCAGTCAACACCTCTAAAAGTTCTTCTTGAAGATGAATCTCATCGGACCTACCACGTTCTGAGTTCACAGACGACAGATCTTTAGCCAAGACTTGAGCCGCGACTCCTTCAAGTTCCCGAGGAACAAACACAACTCGTGGATCGCCCTCAGAAGCCTTGACCCCTAACCAGACATATTCCCCCTCACTGAACAGCTCATCAAGTAGATGGGGGCGATAGTTTGGTATACGGTCAGGAAGAACAGCGCTTTCGAGCCTCTCTGGTATCAGCAAATGGCCGCTCAATTGACCAAGTGCGACTGAGAGCTTGCTCTTAGATTCAGTTCTATCGACGATACCGTGAAGGTAGGCAAGGTACGCAGGCAAGACCTCACGACTAACAGCAACCGTGTCTCGACGATTGCGTGCTAATGAAACGGCACGAATTCGCTTCAGCGTGGAGGCCGAGACATATTCAGTTTCAAGTCCCCCGGGGAGAAACTCCCCCTCAAGTAGAAACCCTTCATCGGTGAGCCTACTTAGGACTCCAAGAAGCGACATCTCACCAACACCGTAACGTCTTTCAAGTTGGTGGGCGGTAAATGGACCGTGACAGAGGGCATATCGCCTCACTACCCGCTCTAAGGCAGCATCGGGATCGTACATCTCAGAGCAATTCAGATCCTTGGGCAACGACACACCAAACGCGTCCCTAAAGACCGCCGCATCCGAGCTTGAAATGATCCTATCTTCGGAGTTGATATGTATCAAAGAAGCACGACCACTCCGAAGAAGTGAGTCAACTAGAGACTTTGCAACATTCGCCTCGTAGCACCGATCACCTATTTCGTCTAAAGATAGGTCTCCTGCTAAGCGCAAGAGGGAGTCAAGATCGTCTTCGTCCCTGCAAAGGTACACCTCATCAAGACGTTGTAGTTCACGTTCCACTTGCTCAGTCGCTTCGGCAGAGAGCATCGCTCTCATGTCTATGCTGCCAAAGAGAGCCTTGAGGATATTTGGATCCACCCCAAGGGCAGCCGACCTCGCCTCTTTAGCTGGCGTGGAGTCATCGTATATGAAGTTAGCTACGTACCAAAAGCTCATCGACGCTGAAAATGGAGACGGCGACTTGGTTCTTTTCACCGTAAGCACCAAATCTTTGGTCCTAAGCCTCTCGATCAGATCGGTAAGGTGCGGTAGGTCAAAGTGATCTGCAAGTATCTCTCTGTAAGCTTCGACTAAAATCGGAAAGTTGTCGATCGACTTAGCGGCAAGCAACAGCTCTTCAGCACGTTGACGCTGTTGAAAAAGTGGGGTTCTACCTCGATAACTCCTAGCACCGATCAATAAGGAACGAGCAGAGCACTCTCTAAATACGTTCAACAAAAGCGGCGAGTTAGCGACCCCCACCGTAACAAGATCCTCAACATCATCGCCCCCCAACTGGAGAAGATCCTCTACGTCTATCTCTAAAGTGTCGGGCACGCGAAAGGTTAGCCCGTCATCGCTTGCAACCACACGCGTCCTTCCCCCAAGCCTTGCAACCCGCTCCTCAATAGCCAGCGCCCAGGCAGAGTTGACTCTCGTACCAAAGGGTGAAAGAAGGTAGCATAGATCGTCACCAAGTTCATTCGCGCTTAGCTCCGCAACTATCTCGCGATCGGTCGAGAACCGTCCCATGTCGCTTTCAAGCTGCAGGTTCAAGTACTCTTCAAGGACTCTCGCCGCTTGCGAGTCGCAAGGAAGACGCGAAATCTCGCCCAGAGGATCACGAGAGATCTCATAGCTTCGCAAGAACTGGGCTAGGCGAACCCCCAGTTCATAGCTTCTTCCTGGTCCATCACCCTTCCAATATGGGGTTCTACCTATCTGACCAGGTGCCGGCTCAACTATAACTTTGTCCCTTTGCACCTTGACGACCTTCCAGGTGGAAGCTCCAAGCACGAAGTTGTCGCCTGCTTTCGTTTCAAAAGCCATCTCCTCGTCCAAAGAGCCGACTACCGCACCATCGGTTGAAACGACACTGAATAGCCCTCTGTCGGCAATGACTCCAGGCTGAAGCACCACTGCAGAACGTGCTGACTTAAGAGGGTAAAACCGCCCAGAGGTTGAATCCCTGTATAGCTTGGGTCTAACCTGAGGAATCGCAGCAAAGGCCCCATCTCCACATAACATCTCCAACGTGGCTACCATAACCTCGTCGTCTACTTTTTCGTAAGAGTAACAACCCCTCGCCACATCTCTTAGAGATGCAAGATCTACGCCTCGCTCTCCTTCCGCCAACACGATCGAGCAGATATGCTGAGCCAGCACGTCTAGAGCAAGCGTCGGCACCCTTATCTCCTCTAAAGCACCCTCCTGCATCGCAGAGGCTGTAAGTGCAGAGACCAACAGGTCGTATGGATGTTTGGGGATGACTATGCCTTTGGGGACTCCTCCTACCCGATGGTTTGCCCTGCCTAGCCTTTGAAGCGCGCTATTTACTGACCCTGGTGCTTCGATCTGTACCACGATCTCTATCGAACCTACATCGATACCTAGCTCCAGCGAAGAAGTCGCCACAACTGCTCTTAAGACCCCTGCCTTCAGTTGGTTCTCAATCTCCTGACGCGTCTCCTTGGAGAGCGAACCGTGGTGTGCCCTAACGACAGGTTCACCGTAAGCCTCGTTCATAAGTTGCGCAAGCTTTTCACTCTGACGTCTTGAGTTGACGAAGATTAGCGTGGTTTGAGCATGCTCCACTATCTTTAGGAGCTCTTCGGTAATCTCGGTCCATCCGTTGGTAGAACCGGACGAGCCGTAGGCGCTTCTAACCTCGCTCCGACCTCTGACTCCCAAAGTATCCAAAGCCTTAGTGGCCACCACTTCTACATCGACCTCAGACCTCCTATCCTCAGAAATGATACAAACGTCTCTGTAGCCGCCTTTGCCAACTCCACCAAGGTACTTTGCAACCTCCGAAAGAGGTGACTGTGTTGCAGAGAGTCCGACACGCTGTAGCTCCACTTTGTGGGACGATATCTGTTGAAGTCTTTCCAAGGAAAGAGCGGTATGAACACCTCGTTTATTAGGGGCTAGAGCGTGTACTTCATCGACTATGACTGCCTCGATCTCCCCCAGAGTGCTTCGAGCTCCAAAAGACAACATCAGATACAACGACTCTGGAGTCGTGACTAGGATATCGGGCGGGTTCCTTAGCATGTCTCTTCGGGCTCTTGTGTCAGTGTCGCCGCTTCTTACGCCGACCCGGCACATTCTCACGTCTCGGTTTCGACTTTGGTACTCACGGTAGATGCCAACGATTGGAGAGCGAAGATTCTTCTCGATATCGTAGGCAAGCGCCTTTAGCGGCGATACGTACAGGACTCTTATCCGACCTCTATAAGAGTCCTCACGAGCTATATCGGAGTAGATCTTATCGATGAAGTAGAGAAATCCGGAAAGGGTTTTTCCAGACCCCGTAGGTGCGGACACAAGAACACTGCGGCCTTCGTGTAGTTTTTGCCAGGTCCTAAGCTGTAGATCGGTTGGTTCTTCGAAAGCCTTGTCAAACCAAGCGTTAGTTTCTTGAGAAAAGCCATAGAAGCCCATATAGACAAGCTAGTGCATTACAGAAACGACCAACATCTATCTCGTAGGCCAAACAACCCCCAACATTTACTTCTTAGCACTCACGAGCCTCGACCGAAGGTCGTCCTCGACTTCGGACGTCACAAGTGCAATGACCTCGTCACTGAGACTTAGGACAGTATCTCCCCTTGGAACGACGATTGTGGAGTCCCTAATCACCGCCACGATCGATGCTCCTCGGGGAATATTCATCTCAGAGATAGACCTACCCAAAGCTGGCGAGTCCTCGGCCAACGTTACCTCAACGAGACGCACCCCAGAGGACTCGAACTGCAACAGTCGGACCAATGAGCCCACTGACACCGCCTCTTCTACCAAGGAAGAGAGAAGATGCGGAGTAGACACAGCTACGTCCACCCCCCAGAGTTTGGTAAACATCCAGTGATTTTTAGGATGATTTACCCTAGCTATTACCCTTGGGACCATAAACTCCTGTTTAGCCAAGAGCGAGACTACAAGATTGTCCTCGTCGTCACCGGTTGCAGCAACTACCACGTCGGCCTCGTCGAGTCGTGCTGCCTCGAGAGAAGCAAACTCGCAGGCATCGGCTACAACCCATCTGCAGCCTATCAACTTTGATCTTTTTTCAACCACGGCTGGATCCTGCTCAACAACAAGCACATCATGGCCGGCAAGCGTAAGGTCTTCAGCTATGAAAGAACCAACACTTCCCGCACCGGCGATCACAACCTTCACTTTGCAACCTTTCCCTCAGTCAAAAGACGTTCCAGCTCTCCTACGTAGTCGTTTGCGACCGCAAGAAAAAGTATGTCTCCTTCCTGTCCAAGGGAATCAGGTCCCATCAACATAGTCCTGGTGGACCTCCTAACACCGATAGGCTTTACTTTGCCCGGCTGTTCAAGTAGGGCTATCTTCTTGCCACAGAGTGACTTGGGTATCGAGACTTCGAGCAGGGATATTTCACCAGATGGATCGCTCCACTCGGCGTAAGCTTTGTTAGGAAAGAGCCGCCTAATGGCTTGATCCGTGGTCCATGTCACGGTAGCCACCGTTGGGATTCCCAGTTTTTGATATATCGTCGCTCGCTTCGGGTCATAGATTCGTGCCACGACATCTTTGATTGCATAGGTTTCTTTGGCGATTCGGGCCGTCAAGATGTTAGTGTTGTCACCAGAGGTTACCGCAGCCAAAGCCTTGGCTTCCTTGACTCCAGCTTCTTCCAGGGTGTCTCTGTCAAACCCAAATCCCAAGACAGATCGACCCCTCCAGTTGGGCGGAAGACGACGAAACGCACTACGGTCCTTGTCGATTATCGTTGTGTCGTGTCCTTGTAAACTTAGACGTGCCGCCAGCTCCGACCCTACACGCCCACAACCGACGACAATTGCGTGCACCGGCTCCATCTTCTACTCCCTCTTCAAGGCGACGTTCTCGCTAAACAATAAATATAAAGCTAGACTTGACCTTTCTAGCGTAACCTCACTGGCGCCTCGGGACCAAACCACATAGTAATAGCACTAACACATATTCACTTGCCAAAGCTGTCATCACTAATTGTGTTTGCCAGGTACTCTAACTTAGAATGATCTAAGACCAGATCCAAGTACTCGAGGGACATGACAGAACCCATCTCTACATCCGATCAACAAGACAATCAGTCCGATACAGCTAAAGACGCTCCTAGGTTCAAAGGTGCAGGCAACTTCGCCCCCACCTCGCCAACCGCCTTCCGGTCTGGAAGTTCATACTACGTCCCGGAACGCTTTGGATATCGTCTGAAAAATAAACTGCTTGGACCCCCGCTCGTCAACGACCAGCTAAAGTCGGAGCGACTTCCCAAGTCTATTGCGCTTGCCGTGCTGTCTTCCGATGTCATGTCATCCTCGGCGTATGCCACCGAAGCCATGCTGACTGTTCTAATACCGGCCGTTGGCGTAGCCGCCTTTGCACTGGTACTGCCGATAAGTCTCGGGGTGTTAGTGGTTCTTCTGGCCGTTACTGCTTCTTACCTACAGGTGATAAAGGCTTACCCAAAAGCAGGTGGGGCCTACATCGTAACTCGAGAGAACTTTGGTCCAAGATTTGCCCAGGTTGCGGTCGCAGCTCTGCTCATCGACTACACCCTTACCGTCGCCGTCTCCATAGCAGCTGGAGTCGATGCCTTGACCTCAGCCGTACCAACCCTCTTGCCCTACACAGTTGAGCTTGCCGTTTTTTTCGTTGTGCTTATTGCATATGGCAACCTAAGGGGAATTCGAGAGGCCGGCAGATCCTTTGCTATCCCGACATTTCTTTTCATCTTCAACATGGGCGTGTTAATCGTCTACGGTCTTTATCGGTTCCTAACGGGCGCCCTCTACGCACATAACTTGAGCAAGCCAGGAGCCATAGCAGTCGGTCATCCCGGACACGGACTGCTACTGGGCGCTTCGTTGTTCTTGGTTCTAAACGCTTTTTCAAACGGTGGAACGGCACTGACAGGAACCGAAGCCATATCCAACGGCGTCTCGGTGTTTCGGGATCCGCAGCCCCGTAACGCTCGTATCACCTTGGTGGCTATGAGTCTGATTCTCGGCACGATGTTTACCGGTGTGTCTCTGCTAGCGGGAATAACTCATGCGATTCCAAGGATACAGGGGTCCCCTACGGTAGTTGCTCAGATAGCAACCTACGTCTATGGCACCTCACCGCTTGGCAGATTTCTTTACTTTTTCCTTCAGGCATCCACAGCTGCCATCTTGGTGCTAGCAGCAAATACCTCCTTTACAGGATTTCCGTTCCTGGCATCTTTCGCGGCAAAGGACTCATTCCTGCCTCGGCAGTTCTCAAAACGTGGGCACCGGCTCGTGTTCTCATATGGGATATTGGTTCTAGCTGGTATCTCTATCGTTCTTCTGATCGTAACGAGAGCCCAGGTTACAGCACTGATCGCACTGTACGCTATCGGCGTCTTCACAGGCTTTACCCTCGCCGGTGCGGGCATGGTAAAGCATCACCTCGGTGCAAAAGAGCAAGGTTGGCGCTGGAGAGCAGCTGTAAATGGAAGCTCAGCCGTACTGTCATTCCTCGTCGATATTATCTTTATCGTAACCAAGTTCAAAGAGGGTGCTTGGACTATCGCAGTGATAATGCCCATACTCATATTCACCTTCTTACACCTACACAAGGAGTACGAGACAGAGTCGAGGCTTCTTGAAAAGGATCTCTCAGCAGCTATAAAAGAGCCTGTACTCAAGAGACACAAGGTGTTGGTATTTGTAGACAAGGTCGACCTAGCTACCGTCAAGGCTCTCAACTACGCCCGAAACCTGCTTCCGGATCAATTAAAAGCGGTGCATATGCTCATCGACAGCCAGCAAGCTAAGCAACTCGCTAACGAGTGGCAAGAGCGCGGACTGGCTCAGATAGAACTTGAGATCGTCGAGTGCGAGGATCGCCGACTTGCTAAGAAGTCGATCGAACTCGTCCTTGAAGCCCAAGACAACGATGAGTCAGAGGTCTCGGTCGTTCTTCCGAGGAGAATCTATCGTTCGGCTTTATCCCGCATTCTGCACGATCACACGGCAGAGACCATCGCTGACGCTATAGGCCAGATACCCCACGCCACGGCGACTACGGTCCCTTACATCCTGCCAAAGCTATCTAGACGGAAGGTCACGGTACTACAAAGGCAGGAGACTCAACGGCTCAACGCAGCAGAGGAGACCATCTTGGGCGAAAGTATCAAGGAGCTGACCAAAGAGGTTCCGGGAGTCACCCCCATCCAAGAGGCGGCTTATCGCAAAAGGGCAAAGGTTGCCGGAAGGGTAGTGAGAACGATAATAAGTTCGGTGTCGGACTCTCCCTCGGTCACCGTCAGACTGGAAGACTCCACCGGCGGAATACAACTAGTCTTTTTGGGCAGATCCGAGATCCCTGGGCTTACGACGGGCAGGAGGCTGGTCGCTGAAGGAACGGTGGGCGAGATCGGCGGGCACCTGGGCATTATAAATCCAACCTACGAGTTTCTGGACGACGCTGCGGACGATTAGTAAAAACAATCCGTCCAAAGGCTAGAGTATCGAAGTGAACAACTTTTTCTCAGAGGTGAGATCTCCTAACTTTAGGATCGGGTGTAAGTGGCAAAACCATTAGTTATCGTCGAGTCGCCGGCCAAGGCGCGTACCATAGCAAGATTCCTCGGTGGAAACTACAGCGTGGAGTCCTCCATTGGACACATACGAGATCTCCCAAAAAATGCCGCAGAGATCCCTGCAAAGGTGAAGAAGGAACCCTGGTCAAGACTCGGTGTCGACATCGAACACGGCTTTAAGCCTCTTTATATAGTCTCTAAGGAGAAAGCCGATAGAGTGAAGGCACTAAAGGCACTCCTGAAAGATTCCTCTGAACTGTATCTGGCCACCGACGAAGATCGCGAAGGGGAGTCGATAGCTTGGCACCTTCTTGAGGTCCTACAACCTAAAGTACCTGTCAAACGCATGGTCTTTCATGAGATAACCGAGAGAGCCATCACAGAAGCTATCGAGCACACACGCGACCTAGATAGGCGCCTCGTCGACGCGCAGGAGACCCGGAGAATCCTTGATCGTCTCTATGGATACGAAGTCTCGCCGGTTCTTTGGAGAAAGATCCTCCCAAGACTCTCTGCCGGAAGGGTTCAAAGCGTCGCATGCAGGGTTATTGTAGAACGCGAACGGGCACGCATACGATTTAGATCTGCGGAGTACTTTGACATCGAAGCGGGCATTGACAGAGGTACCTCTTCCTTTAGAGCTCGGCTTGTCTCAATAGCAGGACGTCGTATCGCTGGGTCAAAGGAGTTCGATGAGACGGGTCAACTCAGCTCCAAGGCTCAACAGCAAAACGTAGCGCTACTAGATGACCCATCAGCACAGTCATTAGTTGAGGCTCTTACAGGCTCAGAGTTACAGGTGACGGAGATCGAAGAGAAACCTTATCGAAAATCACCTGCGGCACCGTTTATGACCTCCACCTTGCAGCAAGAGGCGGGGCGAAAGCTCAGATTCTCCTCGCAGCGGACCATGTCCGTCGCACAGCGCCTGTACGAGAACGGTTACATCACCTATATGAGGACCGACTCGACGCAGCTGTCTGATTCAGCCATCGAAGCTGCAAGAGATATCGCTCGTACAAAATACGGAACAAGCAGCGTTCCAAGTTCACCAAGGCGTTATAAGAACAAGGTAAAAAACGCCCAGGAAGCGCACGAGGCCATTCGACCAGCTGGAGACATCTGGAAGTCTCCAGAGCAGGTTGCGCAAGAGCTGGGACCCGACGACGCTAGGTTATACGAACTCATCTGGAAGCGCACGGTAGCCTCGCAGATGAACGACGCAGTTGGAACAACTGCTACCGTGCGTTTAGCCACCGAGACACTTGATGAGATCCACGTAGGATCAGATAGATATCCACCTAGGACCGTAGCTGAGTTCTCCATCTCTGGGCGTGTCGTTACATCGCCAGGTTACCAGATGGTCTATGAGGAGAGTGCAGACGACACCTTAGACACTGAAGACAGTCCGCTTCCCAAGATGGCAGTAGGAGAGCGCTACTTAGTATCTGAGATCCAAAAGGTCGGCCATAACACACAACCCCCGCCCAGATATACCGAGGCTTCCCTGGTAAAGACTCTCGAAGAGTTAGGAGTTGGGAGACCATCTACCTACGCATCAATAATCTCAACGATCCTGGAACGCAGATACGCATGGAAAAAGGGGCAGGCTCTGGTTCCGACGTTCCTGGCCTTTGCAGTTGTAAACCTCCTGGAACAGCACTTTGGTCCACTAGTGGACTTTTCTTTCACCGCAGAGATGGAAGACTCTCTGGACGAGATCGCCGAGGGAACAAAAGAGGCTGTGCCGTATCTGAAGGAGTTTTACTACGGCAATGGCAAGCCAGGACTTAAACCCATGATCGAGGCGAAACTTGAAGAGATCGACGCTCGCTCTATCTCCACGCTTGTGATCGGTAAGACACAGGATGGACTTGAAGTCGCAGTAAGGGTTGGTCGATACGGACCCTTTATTCAAGTCGGAGAAGAGACGGCTTCGATCCCAGAGGAGACTCCACCAGATGAGATAACGATCGACTACGCTTTGGGTCTTATAAAGGACGCTAAGAACACCGACCGGGTACTTGGGCGTGACCCACAGAGCGGTGAAAATATAAGTATAAAGATCGGCCGCTTTGGACCGTATTTTCAAGTTGGAGAGTCCGAGGGTAAGGAAAAGCCAAGGAGAGCATCGTTGCTAAGTTTTATGAATCCTGAGACTGTGGATCTTGAAGATGCTCTACTGTGTCTATCGCTCCCTAGGGTTGTCGGAGTTGATCCGCAAAGTGGAGAGAGCATACTTGCTCAAAAGGGTCCATATGGTCCTTACATACAAAGAGGCAAGGACTCAAGGTCCTTGCAAAGCGATGAGGACATTCTGACGGTAACCCTCGAGGAGGCACTGACCCTCCTGTCGCAGCCAAAGACCAGAAGGGCTCGGTCCTCATCTAGCTCCTCCTCGAAAGAGATAGGAATCGATCCTCTGACGAATAAGGTAATACAGCTGAAGTCTGGACGCTTTGGCCCGTACGTTACCGACGGTGAGGTCAACGCATCCTTGGGTAGATCTCGCTCGCCTGAGACCCTTACCCTCGAAGAAGCGAGCGATCTGTTGTCAGAGAGACGGTCAAAGCTGATAGCTGAAGCTCAAGAACTAAACTCTACGCCTAAGGTCGCTCCCAAAAAACGCGTAACGGCAAAGGGGAAGAGCAAGGGTTCCAAGTGACAAACAACCACAGCGCAAAAACGCTCGGCGGCCTCTTTGTAGTAATCGATGGACCAGACGGCGTTGGCAAGTCCACACAGATAGAGAATGTCAAAAGGCAGCTTCAAGGACTCGGGTACCATGTAACCGCCTCTCGGGAACCAGGCGGAACATCGATAGGAGAGACCGTTCGAAGACTGGTAAAAGACAACAAGAACCTTCCTCCATGGTGCGAACTGCACCTGATCCAAGGAGCTCGGATCGACCACATAAACGCCCTCATCATTCCCGCCCTTCAACGAAACGAGATCGTACTACTAGATCGCTTCACACCCTCGACACTTGTCTATCAGGGCGTCGTTAGAGGTATTGGAGTAGATGAGGTAGCTTCCATAATTCATCGTTCATCTCCCAATATAGAACCGGATGTCATATTTATCTTGGATGCACAAACTCCACAGACTGGATTTGAGTTCTCAAGCGGCGACAGCTTTGAACACCAGGGAATGCCCATTTGGAGGACAGTTCGGCAGGCCTATCTCGAGTTAGCGACACGCTTTGGCTGGACGGTTGTTACAGCCGATCGACCCAAAGACCTCGTTACCGAAAACCTCGTAAAGTTAATTGCGGACCGCCTAAACTTCAGATCTTTAAGTGCACATGAATCCGCAGTCCACTGACTTTGAGAGCAATCAGGGAAAAGACCCTGATCACTACCTTTTCGTAGGGCGATCCTACCTACGGGATCGCTTGCACCGCTTTGCTGAAACACTCTCAAATACCTACATGTTCTTTGGACCCCCCGGATCTGGGAAACTTGAGCTTGCGCTACATCTAGCAACCATGGTTCTTTGCCCCTACGGCGGTTGCGGGAGATGTGGCACCTGCATTTCCATATCACGAGGTGAACATCTCGATCTCACCATACTTCGGAGATCCGGGAACTTTATTGAGATCGACGATGTCCGATCTGTTCTAAGGGACGCCGTCCAGACTCCAAACTATGGAGGCAATCGTTTAGTGATCATACCCGAGATCCATCTAGCGCAGCGATCTGGACCAACACTTCTAAAGACCATTGAGGAGCCACCGTCAAAGACCATCTTTATCTTTACGGCCGAGGCTATCGAGGGTGAGATCCTGCCGATAGCCTCTCGATGCATACAGATCGAGGTTCCTCGCTTAAGTGACGCCGCCATCAAGAGCTATCTGATGACACTTGGGACACTAGATGATCAGACAGAGACTATCGTTGAGGCCTCAATAGGCCGCCTAGACTTCGCTAAGTCCCTAAGCCAAAACCCAGCGATGGTGGATTACCTAAATCAGTGGTTAGCCGTTGTAGAGTCCACACCACACACCCCAACTGCGCTTTCCGAGCTCGCCTCTATACTTACCGAAGCACCACCGTTATCTTCGGAGTCAGAGACCAAGTCGCAAGGACGCAAAAAAAGAGACGAACTAGACTTAGTTCTCATGGGGATCAACTATCTTGCAAGACAGCTGAGCAAAGCTAACCTCCGAACCACCTTTGACCGTCAAGAAGCCCTTGATGCACTTAGTCGTGCAGCTCGTTCGTTACAACTCAACGTATCAGTTGCACTAGCGGTGCGAGAGGCTGTATTTTCCATCGCTCTTCTTTGAAAACACCATATCAACTAACTAGTGATCAGAGCTTCCGCTCCCCCCTGAGTCACCGCTAATTGTAACGGTTGACGTGGTCGCAGAGGAGCCTCCATCACCTGAACCTTCTCCAGGTGCTGTGGTCGAAGTCGAATCCTGGGTCGATACCGTAGTTGGAGCAGAAGGAGAAGTCGAGTTGTCCTGACCATCACTCGATGCCGGACTTTCCGGAAGAGCCGGTACCGGAGAACCGTTGTCACTAGAACCGGAGTCGCCCCTATTTACCTCAGTCTCACTCGTTGTTCCTGCCGGGTGAGCAACAGTGGGTCTAGTAGTGCTTGCTAGCGTTGTGCTAGTCGTCGTCGTTTGATAAGTTGTGGCCGTCGAGGGGATAGCAGGAACTCCCATGGAGTTAGAGGCCTCGGCAGGAGTGTGTTCCTTTTTATCTTTCACAGGGTTAATCACTGGGTCTGGTATCTGGACCCCCGAGACCGCCTTCACTGCTTTAGCAACTACATTTTGAACTCCCCTCGGAAGCGATCCCGTGGCAGCAGCAGCCGCACCTCCCATCAGAAAGACCGTCGCTACCGCAGCGGCCAATGAACGAGATGAAACCTTCTTTAGATGAACAAGAATAGAGCTATTGGAGTGAACTCCTGGCGTGGGGGTGACGCTAGATACACCACCAGCAGCAGCGACCGCCTCTTTCATAGCACCGATCACAACGAGTTCCCGTCCTAACTCCGCCTCGGTTGGAGGGGTCTCTCTCAGGGATTTCAGCAAGGACACGAGTTGACTCGATGTCTCCCCTAGCTCCTTCGGCAACTCTCCCGACGTGTCAGCGGTTAGAGACAGAATCTCTTCCCCATCTAAACCGTCACAGATATCTGGGAAACCACTCTCTCCACCTTCCCCACTACGACTACGATCGTCCTCGTCCGACATGTTTGTCACCTCCCCTCTTTGACTACTGAAGCTGAATCGATGGATCTAGAGTTTTTTTTACTGGCAACTAGCACCTCAGCTAACTTAGATAGACCTCTGTGCGTCAACACTCTGACGGAACCCTCGCTGCGGCCAACCAGCTCAGCGACTATCTTGGTATCGAACCCACCGATGACACGTAGAGCCACAACCTCAGACTGCGCCTCCGGCAACAGCGCCAGCAGCCTCAGAGCCTTCTCGAGGTCATCAGCCTCATCTACTCGGTCGTGATCCTCCGAGCTAAAGAGGTGCGCCTTGTCATCGATCCCCACTGTCTGCACCCTACGGTACCTCGACCTCAGATGATCCGCTAATCTCCGCCTTGCGATATGGAAAAGGAGAGCCTTTAGGTTATTCTGGCTACCTTTGAAGTCTTTCGCAGCTTTAGCAAAAGAAACCCAAGTCTCCTGGGCCACGTCATCAGGCTCCGAAGTGCCCAAAGAACGAAGAAACCTAATCAGCGAGGGGTTGAACTCTCTCCATATCGAAGACATAGCAGAAGGGTCACCCTGTCGGAGACCCTCTACTAGCTCTTCAAACTCCTGATCTGTCCAGGTAGTGCTTTTCACATTCTCCTCTGCAGACTCAGTGCCGATCTTAGGACACAGACAACTAGGTCTTTTTTCTACATCGGAACAACTACGTTCGATCAGTAGGAATTGCCCGTACATTTAGAGCACCGATGGACACAGCTTAGCTCACCTTAGTTATCTGAACCTGAGGCAGACTGCGTAGTGGAGGTAGAAGAACCCCCATCTTCAGAGTCAGACGACTGCTGATCTTGCTGCGTAGTCGAGGTCGTCTGGTTGTCTGCCGACGAGCTGACCGTAGTTGAAGAGTTATTATCACCTTCGGATGAGTGGTCAGAACCGTGAGACGCCTCACCATCTGAGTTCAAGACTCCATTTTCATTTGGAACGCTGGAACACAGTGGATTAGTAGCCACGCCGGAGCCGGTCGAGCTCTGAGGCGTACCCGCACAGAAGTCCCCGTGTTCCCCGCTGGGCGTTTGATGCACTGAGCTTGTACCTTGAGTCGTAACTACTGGCGCTACCGTCGTAGTAGGCGCTACCGTCGTAGTAGGCGCTACCGTCGTAGTAGGCGCTACCGTCGTTGTTGGCGCTACCGTCGTTGTTGGCGCATCCGTACTTTGCGTGTCACTTGGAACCTGAACCCCAACCACCGATGCCGCACTCGCCACCGCATTTTGTATCGGACTCGGCAACGCACCGGTTGCAGCGGCAGCTGCAGTTCCGCTAAAAGCAACCGTTGTCACAGTAGCAATCAAAGCCTTGGTCGACAAGAACCTAAGTATCACTTACAAATCCTCCTATATCTATAACAGCCCTGGAGCAGTTCAATAACCTTCCCTGCCTCGAAGGACCACATCCTGTGCATAGATAGAGTCGCAACATCGCATCAACTTGTTACATTTCGCAGCAAAAACTACCACAAAAAATGAAGGTGGGGGGCGCCAAGCACCTCCCACCTTGCTCAAACCAGCACCTCTATGATGGTTCAGAGATCCTTTTCAGATCGCTTCAAACTAACGTTTGCGCAGACGAATCCTCGACCAAGGTACTAACAGAGAACCTCCTAGTACTGCAGATAGAACTACCAGCACGTACCAGTACCTCGACGACCAGGGTTCACCGGTATGAACCGCTGGTACTGTAAGCGATGAGGTCGCTGTCGCCTGAGGCGTCGTGGTCGACGAGCCACTGCTTGAAGCTGCGGTCACCGGAGGCGCTACCGATGCTGAGGTAACCGTTATCGTTGCTGAAGCCGATATGGGAGTAAGCCCGTCCCCACTATCAGACAACGTCGCTGTGTTAGTTATCTGTCCAGCCGGAGCAGAACTCGACACCAAGACCGGCACTACTACCGTTCCGATCGAGGGATTAGCTGAGCCTCCGCTATTTGGAGTAAATATACAGGTCACTACGTTGTTGTTACCGCTGCATGAGGAGCTAGCAAAACTCGAACCTGTAACCGAGGGCGTACCATCTAGTGTCATTTAGTTAGGCAGTGGGTCAGACAGAGTGACCGGAGACGAGACGGTTCCGCTAAAAGTCCCTGTTATCGAGAAAGAGTCAGACCCCCCTGGCTGCACCGAGGCAACTTGGGCAACCTTGCTTAGCGTTGCGGTTAGCTGCTGAGACGGTGCTACCGGAGTTGTACCGTTCACATTTACCGTTACGACGTTTGAGCTTGCGGTTGAACCCGTGCTTGATACAGAGGTCCCAGTCGTCCCAGCTCCACCGTTAGTAAAAGATCCTGGGGGAGCAGAGCTACTAAGGGAGAAGGGAACCGTTATGGTTACAAGAGGTGTCGTGGCTGGTACCTGAATGAACGATACGCCACTAGCTAGTGGGAACGTACAGGTCATCACCTGACCCGGTGTTGGCGTTGTGCAGGAGTTTGCCGACTCCGTAAATCCGCTGTAGAGTCCACTGATACCAGGTGTACCGAAACTGAGGCCTTGATAGTTAGGCAGAAAGTCGGACACCACCAGAGCTGTATTGAACGTACCCGAACCCGACGGCGTAAGGGTGAAGGTATGATTGGCCGATGGCGATGTCACCGTCACCGACTGAGACCCATCCACCGACTTGGTTATAGACAAAGACGGATCGTTGACATTTACCTTCACCACGTTCGAGGTCATCGTCGAGTTCCCATACCCTACGCTCGCCTCGTTCGTGAAGGATCCAGCCAAGGTCGCACTCGAACTAAGTGAAAAGGGGACCGTGATACTCGCCAGGCTCTGAGTCGGTGGTACGTACAGGTAAGACTGGCTAGGCGAAAACGAGCAGGCCAGGAGGTTTGAAGCAGATATCGAACAACCTGATGTTGCAAGTCCGCTTATAACACTGACTGCCGGGGTCCCGTAACTAAGACCGACGTAGCTTGGGAGTTGATCGTTCACGGTTATGGGACCTTGGAAAACCCCTGAACCTTGCACAGTCAACCTGTAGTTATTGCTTAAAGACGGTGCTGGTAGGGTGATCTGCGTTACACCGTCAACGGTCTTACCAATAGACAGAGACGGAGGAGGAGGGGTAATAGTTATCTTTGCCGTTGAGGAGACGCTTTGAATAGGGCTAGACAACGTTGCAGTGTTAGTGAGCAACGTGGTTGGAGTTGAGGGTGCGGTTGTAACGCCGATCACCACCGGAGCAAACTCCGGATTAGTTACTCCACCCTCTCCTCCAAGGTACTTACATGTAACCTCTCCAGGGGTCGAAGACGTCGGCGGCACAAAACTACAGTTAGTCCATGCAGTCTGGTTCGAGGCCGTCGTTGCGAAACTCAGAAGTTGGTAGGTAACCCCGGGCGCATACATTAGGGGATCGGTCAACGTAACGCCTATGACTGTACCGGACGCTGAAGAGTTTATGGTGTATGAAGAACTCTGGCCACTAGTTATGGAACTTGGATTCGAGGTCTTTGAGATGAAGAGGTTGGTGGGAACACAGCCCTGATAAAGATCAAGGTGCGTCTCTGCAATACTTTTTAGACTCTGGACATAGACACTTCCCTCGATTTGAGCACCGCCAGTAAGGAGTGCATATGGTGCCAAGATAGTACCCCTCCATTGAACGGTGGGGGCTAGTTTGACAGATGAGGCTTGCCCAAAGTTCCACAGAGTATATTGAGGGCTGGCATTGACGGTTGCAACATCGCTCATGTCAGAACCACCCGTGACGTTTATAATCACAGATGCCCCAGATGCCGCCTTTACGTCTACCGTCATATTCTTGTGTGAAAATACAGAGTCTGGTATGTCCACGACACTGCCAGCCCCTGGCGGGGCCGCTGACATAATCGTTAGCGTATCGCTAGCGTTATCAAAGCCGTAACTTGCTTGGCTCGGAGAGTCACCGTAGATACCGTTGCTCTCGTTCTGAAGCAGTTGAGTCGTCTGAGCAAAGTTCAAGGGCGTGCTCTCAGTTGCGCTTCTATTTACACTTCCGAGGTGTCCACCGTTTTGCACCTTTCCGACGCCCGATCCCACCCATACGTTTCCTGCCGTGACAATTGGGCTTCCGCTTCCATTCGGCGCAATAAGTGAGTCTCCCGCTAGCCCTGGATTGGAGCTGTAGCTACCTGGAAGCCTGATGCCGACTGAGAAGTACTTTCCGGGAGCCACGGTAAAGTTCACCGCACCTCCAACGGCTATCGCACCTTCAGTATCTTGAATATAGGAGGAGCTAGACGTATAAAGGGTTGCACTCCCGGCCACGTAATCTGTAAAGGGAGTTGCATCTCCAAAGTCCGCGTTGCTTGATACGCAGCCCATACCTGAGTAGCTAGGACTACTTTGTGCCGAAGCCCCTTGCTGGAAAGCTGGGAGCGTAAATGGCAACGTGCTGCCGATCGCTGCGGTCAACGCAGCTGCGCCAACCCTCACACGACCGAACTTGGTCAGCTTTGACCACATTTTTTTACCTCTCTCGCCATCTCAACCAGTGGTCCATGAACTAAAAAGCTGAACGTGAACCACTGGTAATGAGAAACCACAAATACTCGACCACTCAATAATACGGCTAATTCACTCTAGGTGCAAGGAAAATTCAAGAAATTACTAAAGAAAACGTTTTTTTCTACCGATAATGCGGCTTTTTTACTCTTAGTGGTATTTAGCTCTTAAAGTCGTCATTCACTGTCTCAAACAAAGAAGAGGTATGCTGGCGACCTTCGCAGGGAGCCAACATCGTCTGTAAGGCTTCTTCTTCTAGGCCCTTACAAGCCCATCTTCCCTTTTTCACCCTAGATCGGTAGCGCTTTTGATCAAAAGAAAGTTGACGCAGCCGCATAGATCTCCAGAACCCATCCCGTCGTCACCTTACCAAGTAAACCCTGAGCGAGCAGAAAGTAATAACCATTTGTGAGAGAACTTAGATCAGGCTTGGGGCAGCAGACTAATAGTTGTCGCAAAACGGATCGATCGTATTACTTGGTGTCCGGTCTTTAGGTTAGAACAACCAATTAGACCTTCTAACCGAATCGAGCGATCAGACAACTTTGAGCTTTAGCTGCTCAATCTACCTTCCAGGGAAAACGGGTCGGACAACGTGCGCTCAGAGCGTAGGGATGCCAACGCTAATTTAAAGAACCACAAACATACCGCGCATGAATCTTTGGGACCGCTGCTCCATGTCTGCCCCAGCCTCGTCCACGCCTTTAGTCACAGCTGTTATCTCAAATATAACTTGTTGGCGGTTTATTCCTAGGTGCCTACGACATAGTTACCGCTTCGATCGATCGACCAAGTCACCATCAAACTTTGAAAGACGCTCATAGGTAAATCGCAAGCAAGACCGAAATCTCCCCAGAACCTGGCACCTGCGTCACACTAGCGTTGTCCTGGACTGCATGGAAGAGTTTGAACTCCCTAACCTCCATCGACTTCCACTTCTACCAAGATAGGCATTCAAGCATCGCGCACGACAATTACTCGCAAGCACTACGTCACAGCCCACCGATCTCTCCTTGAGAGTCACCACGACTAAGTCCCAACATGTGTCTACAAACGCCTCAGTGTCCTTGGTTACATACATTACAACCGGTCGCTAATGAGAGTTTCGGCCACTTTATGGAGCAGCTGTGCGGATCCAACTGGACAGGGCAAGGAACTCAGCGGGTTTCTCCCTTGACATCTTATAGTCAAGGGTCTTTCTCGGCCTCTCGTTCAGGTTCCTTTGGACCTCTCTCAAGTCGTTGGCCCAGTACAGGTTCGGGTCAGCTCCTTTGGGGTGATACCTGTGTAGGAGACCATTGGTGTTCTCCTTTATATTCTCCACTGCCAAGGGGAGCGTCGGTCGCAGAAGTACACTTGGGTCCTTGTTGCGAAGGATAACTGCTTGTGGCGGGCAAAGCCTTATCCCTAATCCCAGGTGATGGATCTCATGAGCTTTCAGGGCATGGGCCTTGTGGCTTGTCCCACTTTAGCCTCAACCCCCTGGCACTGTGACCATTTGGAAGATAGAGCAGCAAGAAGAACTGGCTGATGCGCCCAAAGGGTGCCAACAGCACTCTTTCCCCCCTTGCCAGTTATGAGATCACCCTCCCGACGTCCCAGCACAACTCGGTCTTATACCTCTGGTGGACGCTCAGAGATCATCACCATGTCAGCGATCGGTCCACCTGACTTTAGCGACCCCCGCAATTTCCCGTTGGTTCGTTATTCCTCAAACAACATGTAAGCTCTCGACTGAGTTCACCACGTCTCTGCACTTAAAGTGCCCTATAGATGGTCTCGTGACTCACCCTCATCACCTCGTTAGCTCGAAACGCTCCGCGGAGTTGATCGGCAATCTCTTCTACTTGCCACGGCTCTTTCGACCGTGTACTGACCTCAAATGCAAGAGCCAGGTTCACAAGCTTTGAGACCTTGGGACAGATGGGCCTTTCCTTGCTCTTAGGTGAGCTAGGAAGATCCGGTAACAGCTTCCTTCCACTGTTTGCGGGTACCTCTCGTATCACAGTTGAAGAGTGTCTCTGGGGGGAGCTTGCTATGAGAGAGAGCGAGGACCGCTCCGTTAGCCCCGAGAGACCTCTTCACTCTCAAGAGCATTAAGGGTTCCCCTCTACAGCACCCCGACATAGAGCTTGGGTCCTCGTGCCTATCTAAGTAACATAACTTGGGCGACCGATTTATAATACCCGATGTCCTAGCTTCCTACCTTAGACTCTTGCCCTTTGCGCACAATCTCCTTGCTAAATCACGTTAGAAAGTCTTTTGATGAGCGGTCATTTGACATTTCTTATCTTTGGGTTGAATCCTAAAGAGATCTCCACTCAACCGGTCCGCTCACCTATTGAACCGATGCTGAGGACCAAAATAACAAGCATCAGACCGTAAGAAGGTCACGTGCGCCTGTGTCGGAGGAAGGATGCCTCAGCTTTGACATGGCACGAGCTTCAATCTGACGGATACGCTCCCTCGTAAGGTTGAAGTACTCCCCGACCTCTTCTAGGGTTCTTGGCTCTCCACGATCCAGCCCAAACCTTAGCTTCAAGATCTCACGCTCTCGCTCGTCCAACGGCGCTAGTAGCTTAGCGATCTCATTTGGCAGAAGCTGCGTTGCAGCATGGTCAAAGGGGGACGACGCTGAACGATCTTCAACTACATCACCCAGTTCTGCGTCTCCGTCTTCCCTGAGGGGCTCAGACAACGACAGAGGGTCACCCCGAAACCTGAGTGCCTCAATGAGTTTGTCGTAAGGAAGTTCAACCTCTTTACCTAACTCAGCCAACGTCGCTGGTCTGCCAAGTTTGAACTCGAGCCTCGCTTGCGCCTTTTGCACACGAGACAAGGTGTCTCCCGCGTGCACAGGCAACCTGATCGTTCGACCAGTATTCGCTATTCCACGTGTGATTGCCTGTCTAATCCACCAAGTTGCATAGGTCGAGAACTTAAATCCCTTTCGCCAGTCAAACTTCTCGACCGCATGTATCAGGCCTAGGTTCCCTTCTTGTATAAGATCCAACAAAGGCAGTCCAGAGGCCTGGTATTTCTTGGCTATCGATACCACAAGTCTCAGATTCGACTGCACAAACGCCTCTTCGGCCCGAATACCCGCCTTTACACGCCTCTTTAGCTCTTTCTCAGTCGCTGGATCAAGCGACTTGTCCTTTGAGCGTAACTCCCTTTTTGCTCGACGCCCTTCTTCGATGTCTTGCGCTAGATGTACCTCATCCTCTTTTGTAAGAAGTGGATACGCACCTATATTACTTAGATAGATACGGACAAGATCCTCTTCGTCCCTATCAAGCCTCTCTTTGGCCAAGGGTCTTCCTCTCCTTGAGTAACCACCAACGTTGCCAAGTCTCTATTGAGTGCCTCTTTAACCGACTGTTCGTTATATGAATGTTTACTACGGGTATACCTTCAGAGTACCTTCGAGAAAAATACTTCACCGCTAAGGAGATCAAAAATCTTTGTATAGTCAGCTTTACCCTCGTTAGCGGAGCTTATAAATTCACAGGACTCTCTTATAAATAACACAGCTAACGAAAGCCATTCGTGATTGGGAACCGTCTGTCTTTTCCAAATCCCTTGTTTGTTAGGCGGACGCCAGGGGGAGCCTGTCGACGTTTGTACTCTGAACGATCGATCAAAGAAGCCACCTTCTCAACTGTCTCGGGATCATACCCCAACTCAATCACCTCTGACCTGGCCATATCGAGATCGATAAGCCTAAATAGTATTGGATCCAAAATGTCGTAACTCGGCAGCGTATCATCGTCTCGCTGGTTTGGCCTAAGTTCTGCAGAAGGGGGCTTATTCAAGATCGATTTAGGAATCAGGTCGTACCCGGCCAGCTGATTTCGATAGTTGCAAAGTTCGTACACGTGCGTCTTAGGAACGTCCTTGATTACAGCGAATCCTCCTGCGGTATCCCCGTATAAAGTGGAGTAGCCCGTCGCAAGTTCAGACTTGTTGCCGGTCGTCAACACCAGCGCTCCTTGATAGTTGGACAGGGCCATAAGCAGGGTACCTCGAACCCGTGACTGCAGGTTCTCTTCGGTAATGCCTCCCGGACTTTCCCCGAGATGGCTTGCCAATAGATCGAGATAGCTCTGAAAAACATCGTCGATCGATACGAGTTCAAAGTCCGTACCAAGGTTCTTGCATATCTCCACCGCATCACTTACGGAAGCTGTACTGGAGTACCTAGTAGGCATACCGATAGCCTTGACACGGCTTGCTCCAAGGGCATCGACGGCCACTGTTAGCACCAATGCAGAGTCAACACCGCCGGATAAACCTACCATCACCGATTCAAAACCGTTTTTCTCTACATAATCACGAGTCCCAAGCACTATCGCCGGATAGGACTCAGAGGCATCAAAATAGCCCAGATCAACTTTGGATGGCAACGACGCAAGGTACCCTCTCTCAGAGTCCTGACTTACCTGTCCATGGTATATGAGTGGTCTAATGACATGTCGTTTTTGGTCGTACAGATGGTATGAATCTAAATGAGGATCGCTGACCGGTGATACCGTTCGACGCACTCTGATCTCATTTAGTCTGCACTGTTCAAATCGGTAGTTTCCGCGCGGATCTACCAGCCTTTTTCTAAATCTTTCCGGAAGAAAAAGGTCGAAGCTCGTCACCTCCTCAGAGAACCTGCCGCAGGAGCCTATGAGTTCTCCAAAGTGGTTGTACACAACAGACGATCCGTCAAAGACAAGTTCGTCCTGTCCTCCTACCATGTTGACGTAGGCTATCGAGAGTGATCCGTCCGCTGCCCTGGTGGATAGCATCTTTTCTCGTTGCAACTGCTTTCCTTGGGCAAAGGGAGATGCGTTGATGTTTACGACAACATCTACCTGGCCGGAACTGTATGCAGCCATAGGACCGTAAGGAGACCAGATATCTTCACAGATAGTTACACCGATTCTCACATCCCCATAGAGAATGACCTCAGGCTCCTTCCGACCTGGCCTAAAGTATCGAAGTTCGTCGAAGACTCCGTAGTTAGGAAGGATCTGTTTGTGGAACACACCCTGGATCTTTGCGTCACTGATAAACGCCGCTGCGTTGTAGAGGTCATCGGAGCGATCTACAAACCCAACTACTACTGCAATATCTTTCGTCATGGCGGTGACCGCAGCCAGTGCGTCCAAGTTTGCCTGAACGAATCTGGGCTTTAGCACCAGGTCTTCGGGAGGATAACCCGTAAGAGAAAGCTCTGGAAATATAACTAGCTCAGAGTTGAGCCTCTTCGCCTCAGCCAAAGCGCGTTCGATCTTGGACAGGTTGGCATCGATTGCGCCCACTTCGAAGTTGAGTTGTGCCATACCTAACCTGAGCACGCGCATAGAAAATTAACCTTCCTGAGCAAAATCGAAACGCTAAGCAGTATCTACCTAACAATAATTTAGGGAGTGCCTTCATTGCAAAGACACTCCCTAAAGAAGAAAACCTTCTAATTCACTGGTCTTTACTAGATATCGTAGTAAAGATGGAACTCATATGGATGTGGCCTAAGTCGTATAGCATCCACTTCATGCTCCCGCTTGTAGCTAATCCACTCCTCTATTAGATCCTGTGTAAACACCTGACCCTCAAGCAGATAGTCGGTATCCTCCTCCAAAGCGTTTAGTGCCTCCTCTAAAGACGATGGGACCTGAGGAATCTTTGCCAGCTCAGCTGGAGACAGGCTGAAAAGATCCACGTCAACGGGGTCAGGAGGCTCAATACGGTTCTTGATTCCGTCTATGCCAGCCATCAACATAGCAGAAAAAGCCAAGTACGGATTAGAAGACGCGTCTGGACACCTGAACTCCACTCTGGTCGCAGAAGGCGCAGAGGAGTACGTGGGTATCCGACAAGCCGCTGAGCGATTTCTCTGCGAATAGACTAAGTTTACGGGAGCCTCATAACCGGGAACAAGTCGTTTGTAGGAGTTTGTGGTTGGCGCTCCAAAGGCCAAAATAGACGGACCGTGTTTCAAGATACCGCCTATGTACCAGCGCGCAACGTCCGAGAGGTTTGCGTACTTGCCACTCTCGTAAAACAGCGGATTCGAGCCGTTCCAGAGTGACATATGGGTATGCATTCCAGAACCATTATCTTCAAATAGCGGTTTGGGCATAAAAGTCGCTGTGTGTCCAGCCGCATAAGCAACGGACTTGACAACGTATTTGTATAACATCACCTTGTCTGCCATGCGCAAGAGAGTGTCAAAACGCATATCGATCTCGGCCTGACCCGCCGTGGCGACCTCGTGATGCTGAACCTCTATCTCGATTCCTAACGACTGCATAACAAGGATCATCTCCGACCTCAGATCCTGGAACTTATCTGAAGGTGGCACTGGGAAGTATCCCTCTTTGACCCTGGGCTTATACCCTAAGTTGGGTTCTGAGGCTTTGTTAGAGTTCCATATACCTTCGATGGAGTCGACAAAGTAGCTGGCCGAATGCATGTCCTGATGGTACTTCACATCGTCGAATATGAAGAACTCCGCCTCCGGACCGAAATAGGCGGTGTCGGCGACACCGGTAGTTCGAAGGTACTCCTCAGCCTTTTTGGCTATGTATCTTGGATCCCTTCCATAGGGTTCAAGAGTCAGAGGGTCGTATATGAAGCAGTTAAGATTCAAGGTCTTATGCCTTCGAAATGGGTCGATAACTGCAGTAGAAGGGTCAGGCACAAGCAACATGTCGGACTCATTGATGGCCTTGAACCCCCTAATCGAAGAGCCATCAAATCCGAAGCCCTCGCTAAAGGACTTTTCGGTAAGTTGAGATACCGGAACCGAGAAGTGCTGCATCATTCCTGGCATATCACAAAAACGCAGGTCAACTATCTCAACACCTTCGTCCTTTGCCAAACGAAGTACTTCAGTTGTAGTTCTAGGCTTCATGGTCCTCCCTTAGAAAATTTCAACCTAATGCACGATCACTCCGATTTACATAAGATCAAGGCTACAAAGACTCGTAATGACGCTGGGCACGCTTCTGTAAACGCTCCGTTAACTGTCACTAAAACCACAAAACAGGACGGTAGTGTTTAGAGAACCGCAATTGGATGCGCAGTGATGAGAGGTGTGACCCAAGGTGACTGAGAGTCGTGACTCCCAATTCGACTACGTACTACGATCCGTAGAGGAGCGAGGAGTTAAGTTCATACAGCTTTGGTTCTCCGATGTGTTAGGCATCCCAAAGTCGTTTCAGATCACACCCGCTGAGCTAGAAGACGCTCTTCACGACGGCATGACCTTCGACGGTTCTGCCATAGATGGTTTCTCAAGGGTTCAAGAGAGTGACGTAATTGCAAGACCCGACCCTACAACCTTCACCACCATCCCAAACGAGGAGGGTGTCGCACGTATGCTCTGTGACATCTCCAACCTTGACGGAACCGCATTTGAAGGCTGTCCTAGGAACGTACTGCGGAGATCGCTAGAAAGTGCAAAAGCCGTTGGCTACTCCTTCTTCGCAGCTCCCGAACTTGAGTACTTCTACTTCTCCCAAGAAGATCTAAAGGATAGGCCAACCCCACTCGATCAAGGCTCCTACTTTGAACTTACCCTCTCTGACTTTCCAACCTCGATACGCAGGGATACGGTTCTTGCTCTTGAGGAGATGGGAATTCCAGTCGAGTATGCGCAACACGAAGACTCTCCCTCTCAACATGAGATAGATCTTCGCTACACAGACGCACTCACCATGGCAGACAATATTCTCACCGCTCGCCTTATCATCAAGCAGATCGCTGCACAACGCAGGGTCTTTGCAAGCTTTATGCCAAAGCCTCTCGAAGGGGTACAAGGTTCAGGAATGCATACACACTTCTCACTCTTCAAAGGGGAGACAAACGCCTTTTTCAACCCAGAGGCTCCCGAGGAGCTATCTGATACAGCTTCTAAATTCATCGCCGGAGTACTGCACCACGCATGTGAAATAACCGCAATCACAAACCAGTGGGTAAACTCCTACAAGCGGCTCGTCGTAGGGTACGAGGCCCCAGTATACGTATCGTGGGCACGCAACAACCGATCCGCACTCGTCAGGGTGCCGGTCTCAAAACGGCACAACCCGGACTCCGCTCGCTTTGAGTACAGATCTCCCGACCCGGCCTGTAACCCCTATCTAGCCTTTGCTGTCGTACTCGGGGCCGGACTGAAAGGAATTGAGGAGGGTTACTCGCTTCCACCTGAAACCAACGAGAATCTGTTCGAGCTTACGCCAAGAGAACTAGCAAAACTTGGGATCAGGTCACTCCCAGGGAATCTAGACGAGGCCATACAGGAGATGGAACGCTCTGAACTAGTAGCGCAGGTATTAGGTGAACACGTCTTTGAGTGGTTCATTAGGAATAAAAGAGATGAGTGGGGAAGATACAAGACCCACGTCTCTAAGTTTGAACTGGATCGCTATCTGAGAGCCCTTTAGATGAACACGTTACTTCTCTTCCCAGAGTCTCCACCGGAAGAGGTCATACGTCTCCTCGACTCCCTCGGATACAGCATCAAGACGGTCGGAAATCCCTCTGCAGCCCTAAAGCTAGAGCCAGATGACGGTTGGGCCGGTGCAATTCTTTGCACGAATCAAGGCGTAGACGACACATTTAACTTTGCTCGCTCTCTTAGAAAACGGGATATACCGGTGCGTCCAGTTCTCTTGGTTCTTGATCAAAAGGAGCTGTCCAAACTCGATCTCAGGGAGGACGTCTTTGATGATTTCTGTCTATCCCCCATAGATACAGCTGAGTTCGACGCAAGAATTCGACGACTTTTATTCAGAACCGGACGCGGACTTTCTCCCAAGATCGTCGAGTACGGGCCACTGGCTCTCAACCTTGAGACCTACCAAGCTGCACTAGATGGTCGCCCTCTGGACCTGACGTTCATGGAGTACGAGTTGCTCAAATTCCTTGCTTGCCATCCTGGCAAGGTGTTCTCACGAGAGACCCTGCTATCTAGGGTTTGGGGGTATGAGTACTACGGAGGCGCCCGAACCGTAGATGTTCACGTCAGGAGACTTCGAGCAAAGATGGGTGAGAGGCATGAGCAGTTGATTGAGACGGTACGCTCCGTCGGTTATCGTTTTGGTCAGTCTCGCTGGCTAAAGTCGTAGCATCAAACCGACCCTAACTATCACCGTCCACCGTCGACATCTAACGTAATGCCGTGAGCAAAATCCCCTTTATTGCGCAGCCGATGAGAGTCCTTCGGCACAACCACCCTGCCCTCCTCTAGAGCAACGTCACATGAAGAGACCTGAGCCAAAGATACCTTGTTGAGCTCAAGCTTCATCTGGCTAATCGCCTTGGACCAGTAGTCGTGCAAAGGACACAGGGAACTCCAGTGACACGGCCCTTCCCCCAATGCACAGTAGTCTGAGTGCAAGGGTCCCTCGCCCGCCTCGATAACCTGTAACAAGCTAATCGAATCGGGAGAGCGTACAAGGCGAAAACCTCCGTTTTTTCCCGCCTTTGAAGTTACCAGATTGACACGTACAAGATCCGATAGCACCTGTGGGGCAAAGGTCGCTGGGACGCCCATCTCATCTACGATCTCACGCAGTTTTCTCGCTTGACCTTTACTGTGCGCCTTGGCGAGAGCTATCGCGGCTCTTAGTACGTAGTCACCACGCTTCGATAGAGATACGTTCACCGACCAATCCTTCCTGATAAGGACTTTAGACCCTTTTTACCACTATAAGTCAATTCAGCATCTAAATAGGTTGAAGTTCTAAACGTTAAGCGTCATACTACACCTTTAGTAGTTTGGTTAACGTACCGAAGGTACCCGAAGTGACAGATGAAAGGAGGGGTCATGACAACCACCCAAGGCGATCAAAGCAACTTTACCTTAGATGACCCTGTATCAGCGGCGATAAGACTGAGAGCTCCGCAAAAAAGCGGCGTCAAGGAGCATTTCAGTGCCACAGATCCAAAGAAGGAGGTCTCCAAGAACGCACTTGCGTCGAAGATACTGCATGACAGAAAGTATCAGTTCTTGTTGATCCTGCCAAATCAGATCATATTTTGGCTTGTAATAGTCTCCGGTATCGCTGGCACGGTTGTACCCGGATTGAACTTCGCAACTGCGATCACCTGGTACGTATGGTTTTGCATAGTCTTTGTTCTAATCGCAGTCATCGGTCGAGCTTGGTGTGCGATGTGCCCATTTGGAGGTTTCGCAGAGTGGATCCAAAGGCGCACTCTATGGAAAAGGCTTCAGGGTTCAATGGGGCTGCAGCTTCACTATCCACAAAAGCTAGCCACCTACGGACTTCTATCCTCAGCAGCCACGTTCGTGCTCCTCACCTACATCGAAGAGTTCTTCAACATAGCCGGTCCTGGAACGCCACGTGACACGTCATTTATGGTAATTGGGATCGTAACTGCGGCTCTCCTTAGCTTCTTAGTATTCGAGCGTCGCACCTTCTGTCGCTACCTTTGTCCGCTCAGCTCAGTGATAGGAACCTTGGGAGCCGTTGGATCGGCAGCCGGTTTTCGAACTAAAGACCGCGATAAGTGCCTATCCTGCAACACCAAGGACTGCATGAGAGGCGGAGAGGCGGGGTACGGTTGTCCTTGGTATACCTGGCCAGGCAGTGCTGACTCGAACCTGTACTGCGGACTCTGTTCAGAGTGTTACAAGGCATGTCCTAGCGACAATGTAGGACTGTTTGCACAAAAGCCCCTTACTAGCGTCGTCGCTCCTTCTCGCAGACGAGCCGACATCTCCTGGGTTGTCGCAATACTTATGGGATTGGTACTTTACCAGCAGATCAACGCCTTAAGTTGGTATAACACGCTCGACAACTGGCTAAACGCTCACACATATTTTCCGCACTACCCAAATCCAGTCGACTACTTTGGGTTTATCGGCATCTTCGCTCTTGGGATCGCCGGTCTCCTTGGCTTGGGTTCCAAGCTCGTTCCGCTCAAGGTTCATCAATCCCCCTTTAGCAAAAGAACCTTTTTGACCAAAGCCTCATCGTTTAGAAACTGGTTCGTACCAGGAGTGTATGCCTTGATTCCCGTCGTCGCAACCGATTACTTCGCGAGACAACTACCAAAGTTCTTCAAACACTCACCTCGACTGATACCTTCCATTATCTATCCCTTTGGTGGACGCGCAAACTCGCTGTACAACCTCCATCTCCTCACTAACCCTGAGATCGTGATGGTTCAGATCGCTGTTGTAATAGTTGGGGGAATCGGCTCGCTTTACTCGGCTTACAAGATCGCCAATCGAGACTTTGAACCGGTCGACAGCACCAAAAAGACGCTCGCAAGCGCTTACCTGATCACGGTAACGATCCTCCTTACCGTGATCATGGCCGGTCTATACATACCTATGCACGCAGCTTCCTAAAGGAGAGTTCAAGATGACAATCTCAACCTTTACAAAAGACAATAACCAACCCAAGACAAAAGTCACCGCTACGGTTTACTTCGACCGTTGCGCCGGCTGTGAGGACTGCCTGGTACGTTGCCCAGTAGGAGCTATCAGCATCGACGACGTTGATTGGGTCGTAACCGTCGACGAAGGACTCTGCGTTGGATGCCATCAGTGCGAAAGACTATGCCCATTTGGAGCCATCGAGATCCACGGCGCTCCACTGGTACCTCCGCATCTGCCAACTGCTCACGTAACACCTACACCTCTCTTTGTGAGCACTTTAGAGACCAGGCGGGGATATGAATCCCTAAGTGCTGCCAAATTAGAAGCACAAAGATGCCTAGGGTGCCCTGATCCAACCTGTGTTCGCGGTTGTCCTGCTCACAACGATATACCAGGCTTCATAGACGCCATACGTAGAAGTGCCATAGATGAGGCAAAGGACATTCTTTCTCGAACCTCATTTCTGTCAGACGTATGCTCCAGAGTGTGTAATCAGAGCGCACAGTGCGAAGGAGCCTGCTCTTTGGCACTAGCAGGTGATGAACCAGTAGGAATCGGAGCTCTTGAACGTTTCGTAGCAGATCATGCAAAGACAGAAACCCCAGCTGTAACTGCGAAAAGCCCTGGTGGACCAAAGGTAGCAATTGTCGGCTCCGGACCAGCGGCGATCGGAGCAGCAGGCGAGATCTTGCGAAAAGGGGGCTCAGTGGATGTCTTTGAAAGAGCACCAATTGCGGGAGGTCTCCTTAGATACAGCATACCCGCTTTCTCTTTACCCGATCAGGTAGCAAAAAGACCCTGGGAAGAACTTGTTAGAGATGGCGCCAATCTCTACCTAAATACCGAGATCGATCGGGCCGCACTAGAGGAACTAAAGTCAACCTACGATGCAGTTATCGTCGCACATGGAGCTTCCCGAGCCATCGCTCCACCAGCAAAGGTATCCGCTGACGTCGCAGTTCAAAACGCCGAGGAGGTACTAGAGACCCTAGGAGAATCGCTTGAGACTGGATATGCCCATCCAGGATGGATCGACAGGGACGTCCTTGTAGTCGGTGGCGGAAATACCGCCATGGACGTAGGCAGGATGGCTATAAGAAACGGAGCTCGACCTTTCGTGGTTGAATGGCTAAATCGCAAGTACTCACCGGTAAGGAGCGACGAGCTGAGCGAAGCTGAGCTCGAAGGAGTTAGGGTTCTCTTCGAACACACTGTGTTGTCTTTGGAGTCAACGCAGGTCGGAAGAGTTAGAGCGGTCATTGCTAAGACCTCGCAGCCCCACAAAGACCGCCTACCAAAGATCATCAAACACTCAGAGACCGTTCAGGACTTCGACATCGTCGTTGCAGCCCTCGGATTTCAGGTGGTCGGGGACCTGCTTGGAGATAGAGATTACCGCCCTATCAGAAAAGACTTTGAAGGAATTCCCGATCGAACCTGGATGGCCAGCGGAATCCTAGCTAAAACTGCTGCAACACGAGTCGGTGAATTGGCACTAGCACGTGAGGTGGGGCTACAAAAAGCTGAAGTTCCCTACTCGGAGAACGTTTGGGTGGTAGGAGATGCTCTTGTTGGACCCTCAACTGTGGTGGAGGCGATGGCACAGGGCATGAGGGCCGCCTCGGCGATCGTAAAGTACCACCAGGGGAAGCTAGGCCAGTAGAACTAGACTCTTTCAAAACTCCAAAGAATCACGGCACGTAAGCGCTGTAGCTCTTTGGAGTTTACAAGTGGATCGAACCTAAGACGCTTGGCCTCCTACTTAGGAGAAAGATGACCCACATCCACAGGTCTTTGTTGCATTCGGATTGGTTATGTGAAACCCTGCACCGCTAAGACCATCTTTATAGTCCAAAGTGGATCCCCTAAGTAGTGAGGCGGAGTCTGGATCGACAACAACTCTCACGGAGTCGAACTCTGACACGATATCGTCTTCCTCGACCTCGCTGTCAAAGAACATGTCATAGCTATATCCAGAACAACCACCCGCTTTTACAGCCACTCTAAGGACAAGCTGTTCTCCATCTTCTTCCTCAGCCAGAAGCTCACTTACCTTCTTTACAGCTGGAGGAGTAAGAGCTACCACCGAAGGTTTCTTGCCGATTGAGATCTGGCTAATGGCCACTTGACTCTCCCTTCCATGCCTAAGCATCGAAACTACATACGATAAATTCAAGACTTTTGATTCACTATAGCAAAGATCAGCTAATAAAACACCCTCTCTAAATCATCGGCTCTTTGACGGAGATGCCTAGGATTGTCCTGTGTCCATAGTTTCCTTTGACCCAGAGTCAATGAGAGAGAGATTGAGAGACGTCATAGACCCAGAACTAGGGACTGACATAGTGACGCTCGGCATGGTGCAGGGAATCGAGCAAGCCTCAGCTGACTCGATTCTTGTGAATTTAGCCTTGACAACCATTCGTTGCCCTCTTAGAGCCAAGATTCAGCACGACATCGAGACCGTCGCACGTGGATTCGGGATCACTTCCGTTGTGTTTAGGGTCGTCGAGATGAATAAGGCAGAAAAAGCAGCTGCTATGAAACAAGCTCGCGCAAACGCCGCAAAGGCAATGCGGTCTTCTTCGCTCAAACGCAAGGTCAAGGTAGTTGCGCTGGCATCTGGGAAAGGTGGCGTTGGGAAGTCAACGCTTAGCGTTCAAGTGGCTATGAGATTTGCCCGTGCAGGATATCGCGTCGGACTCCTGGACGCTGATATTTGGGGCTACTCCACGGTGAGGATGCTACTAGGCGACAAAAAGAAACGGCTGGATGCAAAAGGGGACTCTACAAACTTCAAAATACAGCCTCTCAAGGCAAGCATTGAAGGCACGGAGATCTCTTTAGTCTCGATGGGTCTACTAGCAGACTCCGAGGACGAGGCGATAATGTGGCGGGGTCCCATGCTCTCAAGAGCACTTCAGCACTTCGTGGACGATGTAGAGTGGGGTGACATCGATTATCTTTTCATCGATATGCCGCCTGGCACAGGAGATATTCAGCTCGGTCTCTCCAGGCTACTGCCACAGTCAAAGGTCATCGTCGTCACGACGCCCTCCATTGAGGTTGCAACCGTCGCAACGAGAGTGGCCGATATGTGCAAAAAGACGGGACTCGAGATAGCCGGCGTAGTCGAGAATATGTCTTACTTCATATGCGAACACGGCTCGCCCTATTCACTATTTGGAGAGGGTGGTGGTGCCTTCTTGGCGGAAAGAGCTGATGCACATCTAGTTGCCAAGGTTCCACTTCTGGCCAGCTCCGCTGAGGCATCGGTCACTTCAGTTGGCACAAGTGACAACCAGTCCTTCCGCAAAGCGCTTGATGATATCTTTGAGTACCTGCTGGATTGGTTTGCAAGAAAGGAACTTGAAACCGCTAGCTGCACCTCAAAGATGCTGAGACTCTTTGAAGACTTAGAAGATAGCCTCTAGACCAAAGAAACGGCCAAGGCTCCGCATGGGTGATGCAAGCACGAGCCAAGATAAGCGCAGTTACCCATCGCATAAACCTTCCCGTTCCTGGCCAAAATCCAGTATCCTGACCCGTCCTTGAGTGGCAAGATCGATCTGGCGTCGTGGACTGAGATCCTACCAGAAAGTGAGCCATGAAACCTCGCCGCGCCAAAGGTAAAGACACCGCCGTCGGCTCCCAATAACCAGTAACCATCACCGCCAGCAGTTACAGCGCCATCTACGATCGGCGCGTTTAGGCGTTCCCTGGCTAAGGAACCAAAGTAGGGAAGATCATCGTTTATGGCTTCTACCCATCCGGAGGTACCCACGACGTAAAACCCTGATGAGTCTGGGTGCGTCATAAGTACTGCCGCCGGTGTGGAATGAGGTTCTAAGGTCTCCGCCAAGACGCGGTCAGCGAGATCTAAGATAACGCCGTCTTTGCAAACTACCGCTAAGTCGCTTCGTCGAACTCCAGTCATGGAAACGAATGGATTCCCGTCCCTCGGCATCAGTTCCGCCTCAACGACCCATCGATCCCCAGTCAGCGACGCTACGGTACCATCAGCAAATAATACGCAAAGGCGAGAGGAGTGTCCCATCTCATCGTCTCTTAGTAAAGTCATGGATACTGGAACCGATCGACTTCGGAAGCCTTTGACGCGCCAGAACCCCTGCTGGTTGAATCTGTACAGATCCCCATTGGCGAACAACACCGAGTATCCCGATCCGGCGTTCTTGAAAGACTTCACTATCCGAGACGGCCGAAGGGTGGTCATAGCTGAATAACCACTTTAGACATGTAGGTCTCTCTCCAGTAAACAACGAGCCTATAACGGTATGTCTCTAGCACTTTGTAGATAAACCTCCTCAGATGAGGCGTACGCTGGATTATCCGGCAAGATCGCTTCCACGGAGTCTCCACTGCTAACGAGCTTTGGGAGTATCGTTGGAACATCTCTTTGGGAGCGAGCCCAAGCTAATGCATCTTTCACGGACGAAAATTCCAAGAAAAGCTCGAGTGTCTTGACGGTAGGAAGTATCATCTCGAACCTACCTTCTTGATGGCTCTCTAGCGCCTGTGAGGGGGTAACCCAGATGTGAGACGTTGTCTCTCCGCTGTCAGCCCCTGGGTCTTGGGCAGAGGGCATCTCGGCGACGAAAAACCTCGTGTCGTACCTGCGCGGTGACCCTTCAGGCGTTATCCAGTGAGAGAAGTAGGTGAGTTGTGTACAGTCCAACACAAGGTCGAGCTTGCGAGCCATGTCGGCGAAGGTGACTTTGCCACTGTTTAGCTCGGACCTTAGAACCGAAAGGTCACTATCGCCCAAATTTTCGGCTCTGACTGAGCCAAGAAGTACTCCCGCCTCTTCGAACGACTCCCTCACCGCGCAGACGTAATAGCTGAGCCCATCTTTACAGACTCCCAGCAACTCAGATGCTTTACTGTCGTCTAGGCCATTGCAACGAGCATAAAGATCAGGGTTTGAGTCAGCTACATCAACCTTGCCACCAGGGAAGACGTACGCACCACCGACAAACTCTAACGCTACATTTCTTTTTAACATAAGCACATAAAGAGAGTCTCTAGGCCCTTGCTTTAGCAACACCACGGTCGACGCGCTCTTTGGAGTAACCACTCGTCCTCCTGCCTCTGGGTAGTCGATAATTTAGTGTAAAGGCTAGCTCCGTCGAAGTGTAGGTACTGACAGCATTGGGCACCACTCTTGCAACTCGATGGATTTACTTATACCTAAAGAGGTCATCTAGGTGGAACCGGGAAGCACAAGCACCACACGACTGAAACCGAGGTTTTCAAATACAGTAAAAAGCTCCTGTACTTGCTCAGAGACTGCTTCCACACCTTCGCACTTTCTAGTTGATAACGCACAGTCACCGAAAGAACCCCCGCCCCCAGACAGTGCTAAGGTCTGGGAACCTTGGCTGAACAATAAGGAGTTTGTAGCACTAAACATGTTGACTGAAAAAAGTGCAAGTTGAGAAAAGACAAAGACGTCCACCCCTCCAAGCGCCTTGGCAATTGCTTTTGCAGTCTCTCTTCCTCGGACCGAACCAGAGCTGACAACCGAGAAACCTCCACCCCCCAGGACATCTTCAAAGTTGCCTGAAGACCGAAGATCAGTGACGACCTGGCCTGAAAAAGCTCCTTCGACCACGGCGACAACTTGAAGCATATTCCTCCTAAAAGACTTCCCGGTCGACTGGTGTAAATGCTATGAAGACGCCTTTACGGCTTAGAGAACATAGTTCAAATCATCCGAAACTTTTATCTGAACTTACGACGACTTCTGATCCCAATACCCGTAACAAACTGGGCAGATAGCTAAGAACTGGCTGCAAATGTGGACATGAGTTACTTGACGGTGTTGATTTGGTGTGACGCCCAGATGAGCTGAAACGCTCTAGCAGTGCCATCCATATTGCCACTAGAGGTCGCCGGCACAACAAGGAGGTGTAAAAGACCCATCTCCTGTGAAGCTGCTAGTGCCAGGATGGCATAATAAAGAACGAGACCCTCGCCAATCTCTCCTATCTCCCGGCTAAGACCATCTCGAGCTGATCCGAAAGTCCTTGGCTAGTAAGCACCATGTAGTGGCAGAGGACGCCTTCCAAAATCAAGCGAAGTCTTCCCAATAGCCACATAAACTTTATAGCAAAGGTGGCGAGCAAGCTAAAGCTTCTTAGCCTTGCTGGTCCCTACTGTTCTGAGCGTGATATCACTATAACCCTCATCTTTTCAAGAGTCATTCGCCTAAGCTGAAAGCTTGCAATCTCTCGGTGCTTGGGTGACACCACCTTGGGTCGACCACTCAGTTGTCGATATCTCAACCGATGGGATCTACGGAGCAATGGACTGGCTCTACGAGCGCAAAGGAACCATCGAGGCCCAACTCGCCAGACGCCACCTGCACAATGGTGTATGGGTGATCTATGACCTATCTTGTTCTCAGATGGAGGGGACCCTCTGTCGACTTGCTAGCTATGGTTGCCTAAGAGACCGCAAACCGGGAAAGATCCAGATCAACTGCGGTCTAATGACCGATGTCGGAGGTCGACAGATCAAAGGCGATTTGATATCTTGTCAATTAGAGACCCTAGCGCATTCGTAAGTGTCGGCGACATGACCAGGAACCGCTTTGGACTGAAGGAGATAACCGTGGTAGGAGATCATGGTACGATAGCCCGTGTCTTTATCGAGGCGATGCAAGGAAGCCAAAGCACAATGTCGATCAATCCAGCCAGAGCTCCACAGATCCAAACCCTCATGCGCAAGGGAGCTCTAAAGCTTGGAGACGAACCTCTCTTTTATCACCCATCCTGAATATCCAGATGAGCGACTCATCTAGAGAGTCAGATCTTGCACAACATCGAGCCCATAAGCAATAGATGTTCTAAGTAGCGAGCCAGAGACCTCGAACGTCTCCGAAGGAAGTGCGCATCAGGCAAAGACCAAGGCTGCTCTCGAGATACGACAGGTTATTGATCGACACAAGATGGACAGGCACTTCACCTTGGATTTTCAAAAGAAAGGGTTTATTTTTCCCCAAGATACCGACTCCATCGAGACATATGCTACTCTCGTTGGGATCTATGTCATTTTTTTCTAAATAGCGAAAGAAGACTTTGACGATGCCAACGCCGTTGGGGCATACAAGGGTTTGAGCGTTGTGGAGCAAAACTTCCATCCCTTAGAGGTCATCGACCTCGATCTACACACCCCCTATCAAGAGCGACAACAAAGTGAGAGTAAATGTCTCTCTTACCACGATCTCCCACTATGTCGTCTGGATACGAGAGAGACACCTGTCCGACTTCTCTTTGAGGACGGGCAGATTCCAAAGCGTGACGATCCCGTCGCCCCCGACTCTCACCCAATTGCCCTCCATGGCAAAGACAGCACCAAAGAAGGACCGGTGGCAAAACGATCCACAGTTTTGATACTGCACATGCCTACTGCGGAACCCTTACCAGAAACACGACTACCTCTACCCAAGGAGCTAGGATCGAGCAACTCTCGGTGCCAACCTCTCTACAACGTAGAGTCTTTGAAGTCATTGGATCACCGGTTCCTTTGGCGGAAACCGATACGGATGACGACACTGATACCCGACAAAGTACATCTTAACAAACATTACTGCTTAGGCAGATAAGAGTGAGGTCTAACTAGAGCAGATAGTGCACATAGGGTTTTGATGTACCCTGCAGCCTTTGGACAAAAATAAGTAGCGGTAGAAGTGCGAATTTGCGCACCTCCACCGCTACTAGCGTAGGAAGAGAGAAGTTTTTAGTACGTGAGGCTTATCCCAACTACAGGGGCGTTTAGGTGCTCGCCTGCCAGAGAGCCGTAGAAGTTGGCGTCACCAAAGTTGAAGGTACCACCATCTGCTCCAACCAACGTATACCCCATGCCGTCTGGGGTGGACGCGATACCAACTACCGGGGCGTTTAGGTGCTGACCACCCATCGATCCGTAGAAGTTGGCGTCACCAAAGCTAAA
>NZ_FQUL01000005.1:0-24648 GCF_900128965.1 Ferrithrix thermotolerans DSM 19514 | reverse complement strand
ACCAACTACAGGGGCGTTTAGGTGCTGACCACCCATCGATCCGTAGAAGTTGGCGCCGCCTTCTGTAAAGTAGCCACCATCAGCCGCCGCCATCGCATATCCTGACTCGGGAGTCAACGCATGTAAGGAATTAGTAGTATCGTCCACATAGTAAATAACTAGCTGACCAGCAGCGTTCGTCGTGGCCGTCATACCAAATAGAGAACCGGCTGGCTCGTTGTAGGTGAGTGACCTAGTTGCAACCACTGACCCTGTTATAGGATCTATCTCTACAAGGTTGTTATTACCTGCACCGTTGACTACGAGCAGGTCTCCGTTTGTCGGGTTGAGAGCAAGGCTTTGCGGAGCGTCGAGCGCAGAACCAGAGTACACTACCGACGGTGTAACCGGAGCAGTGATCGAGTTTGCATTAGGAATCGCATAGATCGTATTGTTCGAGTCGTCCGCAACATAGAGCGTATCGTTAGCATTATCAAAAACCAATCCTTGAGGACCTGCCGCCGTGTTAGCGTTGTTTCCTGAGCCAGGAATTGACGACGCCGTGGCCAAGAGAGCATATGTGGAATGAAGCGGTTGAGTGCTAGAAGTTCCACCGGCCCCAGGATTCACTCGCCAAACTCCGCCGCCGCTCCCGTTAGCGTTTCCAGCAGAGGTCCAGTAGAACGCTCCGACACCATTGACCTCGCCAAATGCTTGACCCCAAACACCCCACCAAGCTGGAGCACCTGGCGTATTAGCCGTTGTAGTATCGTTATAGACCGCGAGTCGGGTTCCAGCTGGACTTATAACGGTAATGTTGCCGTTGGCACCGGTATAGTTTCCGCCAGAGACAGCCGGACCATAGTCACCGACCCAAACGATATCGTTGTTCGGGTTAATAGCGATTGCCACAGGACCTACAACGTTGGAAGCACCCTGATAAAAAACGCTTGATGCTCCGGTTGTAGGGTTTATCTGCAAAATAGTTGTTCCTCCGCCTTGGGCTGAGGAACTGTTGAAGTTGCTTACTAGGACGTCACCCTTCACTAAATTTCCCATGGTTAGGGGCACCACTGCGACTCCATAAGGATTCATATCTCCGTTAGGAGCCATCGTGGAAGCCACATAGCCGTCGTGCAAAGAGGACAGTTGACCCTGCGCGGACGACATTTGAGACGACGCAAGCTGCGACTGCCAAAGCGTTATAGCGCTCAGTGATCCAGCTGCGCCGATCACTAGTAGAGATGCGCCCGAGAAAAACGAAAAGCTCCGGATGAGCCTTTTAGATACCGCTAATTTCAAACTTACCTCCAGTTGACTTTGACAAGACGATAGACGCCATAGACTCATACGATCTTGCAATCGAATTGGTTCAAAAATTAGTAGATGAACCAAAATAATCTCACCGTGAGAGTCATCTGGTCGGTGTGGTTTAGAGCTCCGCTGCGGTGGCCAAGAATCACCTGAGAACGAGAAGGATCGGTGTATCACAGTTCCAATATGGCGTTAGCATGGACGCTAGGAACAACGAATATTGTCCACACTCTAAATTACAATAATCAACACGGGAGACGGACTTGGCAAAGGTAACGGCGCAGAGCAGGCACACTCAAAGCAGTAAGAGAAAGGGCCCCGCATCTCGATCAGGATCCCAAAGGGGTCCGATCGCTGTCACTGTGTCGATACTAGCAGTAGCAGCTGTCTTGGTCGCCTTTTTGCTCATCAAACTCAATAGCTCTAGCACATCCCCAACCACTGGAGAACGGCCAGTTCCATCGTCGGTTCTGAACGCCATCGAGCATGTTCCCACTAGTGCACTGAACTCCGTCGGGTACAACTCAAGCGTCATACCTCCGCTTGTGACCCTTAGCGGGCAGACACCACTTATGAACTCTGGTAAGCCGGAGCTACTGTACATTGGAGCAGAGTACTGTCCATTCTGCGCTGCCGAGCGTTGGCCCACCATTGTGGCTCTCTCAAGGTTCGGGCATTTCTCGAACCTCCATCTGATGACATCCTCTGCGACCGACAGCTTCCCGAACACACCTACATTTAGCTTTTACAAGTCAACTTACTCAAGCCCATACCTATCGTTCGTGCCCGTAGAATGGGCAACAAACAAACCGACCTCCTCGTCCAATAACTTCAGCGGATACTCGATTCTTCAGACTCCCACCAAGTCCGAGTTGGCGTTATTTCAGAAATACGACACGTCGCCTTACACTACTCAAGCAGGATCTATACCCTTCTTGGACTTCGGCAATAGATTCCTACAGATCGGAGCGTCTTACCAACCACAGATTCTTGACAACTCCAGCTGGGCCACGATAGCTGGTTCCCTTTCAATTCCGCAGTCACAAACTGCGCAGGCGATAGACGCTACGGCTAACTTGGAGACCGCCGGAATCTGCGCAATAACTCATAACCAGCCCGGATCGGTCTGCGACTACCCCACCATCGCAAAGATCGAAGCCACGATGAAGGGGTAGATAGACATGCCAAGGTGGGTCGTTTATGCCCTAGGGATCCTATCCCTCGCAGGTCTTGGGGTCTCCGCTTACCTAACTGTGGCTCACTACGATACCAAGGTAGCTTTAGCATGTCCGTCTACTGCACTGATCAACTGCGAAAGAGTTACGACCTCACCCTACTCTAACGTCTTTGGAGTTCCGGTTGCAGTGTTGGGTCTTCTGTTTTACTTGGTCTTTGCAACCATCAATTTCCCGAAGGCATTTTCGATCCCAACTCTAAGCTCACTGAGGCTTGCAATGGCCTCTATGGGAGTCTTATTTGTCCTCTACTTAGTGTACGTTGAACTTGACAAAGTAGGATCGATCTGTCTATGGTGCACCTCGGTTCATCTCATAACCTTCGTCAGTTTCCTGATTATTCTCTACGCTCGGCTCACTTACCCACATACCATCGAATCCGAGCGTACGAACATTGAAGGTTAGGAAGATGAATAAAGTTCGAGACGTACGCTGATCCAAAGAGGTTGTGCTGGTCTTTCAATCATCCCCGAGACTGTAGCTCACCCATCAACCGTTCACTACCTCAACTAGAGGAGGTTCGCTTTGAGGTGCTCTAAGTCATTGGGCTCCTAAGACCCACCAAAGAACTATCCAACCTGAAAGATTACGCCTTTCTTAGATCCTTTCAGCATGGCACGACGTTCTCGTTCCGTCTTTCCACCCCATACACCCACAACTTCTCCGTTGCGCATGGCCCAGTCAAGGCAACAAAGTCGGACTTCACACCTAAGACATACCCTCTTTGCAAGCTCTTCTCGTCGTTGCCTGACCTCCTTTGACTCTTTTATCAATGCAGATTTTGGATAAAAGAGCTCCCCGTTCGATCCCTTGCATGCTGCACGCAGCCTCCAGTTACTGTCATTAGGATCCGTAGCCAACTTCCCTCTCCCATTTTTATGCAACAACTGATAGTCAGGCTACTCTCTTGCTCAAGAATTCTCAAGAGGATTTACAGGGATTTGACACAACCGTAAACTAGCATCAAGCATATGGCTCAGTTTCGCCCGGAATCACTGCTCGCTGAGATCGCCGACGATCCAAAGGTAATCTTTGTCACGGGCAAAGGAGGAGTTGGCAAAACTACGGTTTCGACTCTCTTGGTAAAGACGGCTCGAGACAGCGGCCTCCGTTGTGCTGAGATAGTCTTAGGAGACTTCGCCAAACTCGAGATCCAGGACGAAGATGAGGTTGACCTAGCTTCAGAGGATCCCGGCCCAGAACAGATGCCCAAAGACATACTCAGCGACAACGGCGACTCTAAAAAAGACACGATTAATATCGATCCCTCAGACGCACTCGTCGAGTACATGCAAGATCATGGGTTCGGAAAGGTAGCGTCACGACTGATCGCTACCGGAGTTATCGGGGTGGTGTCTACCGCCATACCGGGTATCAGAGACCTCTTACTCCTAGGAAAAATAAAACAGATAGAACGCGACCTCGACTATGATCTCTTAGTTGTTGACTCGCCGGCAACTGGTCACGCCCTTTCATTCCTAAGTTCGCCCAGCGGGCTACGAGACATCGCCAGCATCGGGCCTCTAAGGAGCCAGGCGGAAGACGTAATCGCAATGCTACAGGACCCACAAAGGGTAGGGTGTGTTATCGTCACGATACCGGAAGAGACACCGGTGGCTGAGTCGATGGAACTTCTAAATCTTTTGACGAACAAGATCGGAGTAAAGGTCACATCTGTTGTGATAAATCAGGTTATTGCTGCGGTGGGTGAAGTAGAAGAGTCAGTCCTCACTAATAACCAGGCTCATCCTTATGTAAACGCGTACAACTACAGGAAGGGTTGGACTGATCTGCAGCGACAGCACATAAATGAGATCAGTCAGATTGGCGTTACTCAGACTGTAGAGCTTCCACTTGTCTTTGAGGCTGAGTCGCCCGACGAGGTAGCTGAAGCTATATTGAAGACACTAAGGTCACAGTCACTCGAGATGACTACAAAGAGAGACAGGCACGTTTGAACGACCAAAGAGAAGGCACCCTCCTTCAGGTTATCGAGACCAAAAAGACCGTGGTAACCTTGGGTCCGGGAGGCGTGGGAAAGACAACCATATCTGCTGCTCTTGCAATTGGAGCTGCTAGGACGGGACGTAAGGTAGTAGTTGTAACCGTCGATCCTGCCAAAAGGCTAGCCAGCGCACTCGGACTTGAGTCCCTCTCGAATACTCCCACCAACATTGAATTGCCGCCTGGATCTAAAGGTACCCTGCACGCCCTCATGTTGGACGTACAGGAGACGTTCGAGAATATGGTGAAAACCTACTCATCGTCGCAGGAACAGATCGACGAGATCTTCGCCAACAAGATCTATCAGAACTTGACACAAAGCCTCTCAGGAACCCAAGAGTACATGGCCATGGAACGGTTGTGGGAGTTGCACCAGGATGAAAGCTTTGACCTTGTAGTGGTGGACACACCTCCTTCGGTCGGAGCCCTTGATCTGTTAGAGGCACCAAAGCGTCTTGTGAGTTTCTTAGACAACCGGGTCTTTCAGCTTCTCATAAAGCCAGTGCCCCTATACCTAAGACCTCTTAGCATTGCAACGAGGACGCTCCTAAAGACCATATCGAAGGTTGTTGGATCGGAGGTCGTCACTGACGCAGTCGAGTTTTTCAGAGCGTTCTCCGGAATCGAGGAAGGCTTCAAAGCTCGAGCTCTGGAGATCGGAGAGATTCTTGCGAGCGAAAACACCTGCTTCATCGGAGTCACCTCCCCTCAGTCACTTGCCCTTAAGGAGACCGTGGAACTAAACCGACGCCTCATAGAGGGTCGGCTCAGCCTTTCGGCTCTCATTGTGAATCGGTTGACGCCTCAGTTTACCCAGGAGTCAAACTTACAAAAAGATAACGACCTCTCTGCCACTCTCCAGGGTTCTAACGACGCACTCGCAGTCCTTGAGGAGAACTTCAAAGCACTTCAACGCTCAAGGAAAGACGAAGTATCGCGAGTTGAAAAGAGGCTTGTGGACTTATTCCAGGTGCCTTTTATCTTCATAGACAACCAGCAGGAAGAGGTGTCTACCGCTGCGGCCCTGGACAGACTCGGTCGCAAGATCCTAAGCTAAATGCCTATCTCCAAACAGTGATCTGACTGCACGGATCGTCCAATCAAGGTGACAACCGCCTCTGATTGCACTACTCTGTCTAGGTGAGCAAAGTAATGATAGTTTCCGACAGCACCGAGACCAGGGCGGAGATAGCGTCTCACCTCAGCCTCATCGAGGTGCAGATCATCGAAGTAGCCTCCGGTAAAGACGTTCGTAGCTACGTTGAGAGACACGAACCGGATCTAGTCATCTCAGATATGCAAGTTGGCAGCATGGGGGGCTACGCGATCGTTATGGATCTGCGACTCGAAGAGTCTGGAGGTCGACAAGGACACACCCCAGTACTCCTGCTTCTCGACAGGCGGGCAGACGTCTTTCTTGCGCGCAGGTGCAGAGCCGAGGGGTACTTGGTCAAGCCCATATCAGGAATTAGGCTAAGAAAAGCAGTAGCCGCACTACTAGAAGGTAGAACCTTCGAAGACAGCGCTTTTAGGCCGATCGAAACCTCGGCTCGCTAGAATGTGTCGAAGGTACGGGAAGTAGCGCAGTTTGGCAGCGCGCAGCGTTCGGGACGCTGAGGCCGCGGGTTCAAATCCCGCCTTCCCGACCATCCCTCGATACCATAGGTAATCTACCTCTAGGTCAAAAGACTACGTGGGGATCTGGATTTCTTGAAACCTCATTGTGAATAGGTGCAGCTGATTCACTATCCCCAACAGATCCGATATACACAACTCCTGACAACAGATGTGCTAGGGTAACGTAGTCCTTAGCTAGACAACATCTATATGATCTACGGCTAGAAGGACCGAACAACTATGAGCTACATCGTGAAATTTGATCAGCCTTCAACCTATGGTCTTGAGTCATCACCGGTCGCTGACACTCTCGCCGGTTTACGCGCAAACGAAGCTCGCTATCTCAAAAATAAGTACGGGCATGAACTAGAGGTCACGCAAGCGACGAAGGCGAAGGATACCTTAATTTGGGTCAACACTATATTCAAGAACGAAAAAGACATAGCAATCTTGTCACGCCCTCTACAGGCGTCAAGTTTTGATATAGAAAGCATCCATTTTGCCTATGTCTTTTACGAGAATGGACTAGCAGCCAACGTTATGTACTCTGCTGACGATAAAGGAAAGAGAGCGGTTGGATTAAAGCTTTCCGAAGGAATGGAGACTCCACCGGAGTTAGCAGCTAAATTCAAGTTTGCTCGTCAGAGATCTAGACTTGCAGGAACTATCAGGGGTTCATACTTTATCATTAAGGGCGAGTATCCTTGGCGCTAAAGAGGACTTAGTGCGCCATATCTCTCGCTATCTAAATCTTGGAACTCCCGAGTTCAGGGCTGAGCTGATAGGACTAGCCGTTCCCACACTTGTCTCGCTCATAGCCGAGCCGGTATTTTTGCTAGTCGACTCGGTAATCGTGGGGCACCTAGGTACAACCGCCTTGGCTGCCTTGGGCGCCGCTGGAGCAATAATCACTCTCATAAACGCCACCTTCATCTTCCTGACGTACTCAACCACATCTTTAGTGGCAAGAAGTTTAGGACAGGACAGTCCGGCGGAGGCGAGGAAGTGGGCTGCGAGCAGTATGGTACTCGCTCTATGCGTAGGTATCAGCGTCTCTGCTCTGGCGTATCTCTCAGAGAACTCTCTTTTAGGCCTTGTCGGTACCCCTACAAACGTGTTAGCGGATGCCAGGACCTACCTAAACGTATCTCTCCTAGGCGTACCTGCTACTTTACTAACGTACAGCGCCCTAGGCTCTCTTCGTGGCTTTAAGATGATCTCGCATTCCGCAAAGATTCAGGTTGCTGGATATGTTCTAAATGCGGTACTGGACTACTCCTTAGTATTTGGCGCTCGACTTGGAATTTTGGGGGCTGCCGTCGGGACAACAATCGTACAATTTTTAGTGGCTGCCTCTTATCTATACACGACGGCCACTGCCATGTCCTTTTCTTCTCTGTCTATGCGAACAGTCATCGGTTCTCTCAGATCCTCATTACGCCACGGTAGCGGACTGACCCTCAGAACCATAACCCTTCGTCTAGCCATCCTACTTGCCACATGGGTTGCTGCAAAAATGGGGTCCACAAGCCTCGCCGCTCAGCAGGTTCTATCAAGCATATGGACCTTCGCTGCCTTCGCACTCGACTCCGTTGCCATCGCTCTTCAAGTCATCGTTGGGCATAGCATCGGCGCTAAGGACACCGAGAAGACCAGAACGTTTACAAGGTGGGGTATGAACTGGTCCCTTGTAATAGGTGTGGCATTGGCCATCCCGTTAGTAGTTCTTCGAGTCCCACTCTCTCACGCCTTTACAACATCAAAGATATTGCAACACGTCATCTCGCACACTCTTATAGTCGTCTCTGTTTTGCAGCCTCTCGCTGGTCTGGTCTACTTGCTTGATGGTGTACTAATAGGCTCTGGAGACGGAGACTTTTTGGCGTTAGCTGGAGCAGTTTCAACCGCAGCTTTCGTTCCAGCCGCACTATTGGTTCACTATCTGCACCCCAGCCTTGACTGGCTCTGGCTTGCTTATGGCTGGTTTATGTTCTGTCGATTTCTGACTTTAGGCTGCAGAGAACGAGGAGATGCATGGATAACGAGGCACTAAACGACCGATGAGCTTTGTCTGCTATCGCTAATTGGTCCTGGTAAGTAGATCGCATCAAGGTGGCGTCATAAACTTAAATCAAAGTGATTGGGGAACAAGCATCATACAAAGGTTCCTTTCGAAATAAGGTGTGACATATAATCACCAAATAAGTCGCCGTCGAATACCAGCTAGTGTAAGTGGTTAATATGTCGCTGAGAGGTTGGGGACGGCCGTCGGGGGCGAGTATCCGAAACGCCCAGTTCACCTGCTAGCCACCTCGGTCATATCCACATGCAGATTCTGTTAGCGTATCCACAGCGAGAGACCGCAAGATAAGTCACACAGATCAAGGGGATAATAGAGGCGAGAGCTCAACGAGGGAGCCCTGGACATAACCCACCATCTCACTTAGGTCTTTGACTTGCTTTTTGGCTTTTCAAGCGGCCAAGGCATAACACAACTTGTACTGGGTTCAAGGAAGTTAGAAACCGGTACCAAACGCCAACAAATACCTACAATCACGACTTCTCGAAAGCTCCTCGGACGTCATTTTGCTGGAGTGTGAAAATACATAGACGCCCACACACCTCGAGGCGATCTGACATCTTTCATTCAGTAGTTAGCAGGCTCTCCATGGTGATCTGTAAGTGAAGAGGTCTCGGTAGCCTGATGATGCTGGACCACGTTGAAGTACTAAAACAGCTTAGGGCTCCTCACCTGAATATGTGATGCTTCGATCGAGATTGGAGGAGGGCGAGAACCGAAATCACCACTCCATTTGTCTATCGAAGTTTGACCTTCACGTAAGACAGGATCGATAGGACGTCACTACCCAGATACAATGCTATCGTTTTCATCCCTACAGTGTCATTACTTAGACAACTTACCAAGAGATATGAGCGTCTCTGCGATCTGGACTGCATTCAGCGCCGCTCCTTTGCGCAAGTTATCGCCTACTACAAAGAACGCCAAAGAGTTAGGTGCCGACCTATCGACCCTAACCCTTCCGACTAGCACCTCATCTCGTCCGGCACTGTAAAGAGGTGTTGGAACCGGGTCATAGAGAACACCTATTGTGGCACCAAGAGCTTCGATCGCTTCATCGTGGTCTGGAGCGTTATCGAACTCCGCAACTATGGATATACCGTGACCGGTAAACACCGGTACCCTGACGCACGTGGCCGACACAGCCAAGGATTTAAGTCCTAGTATCTTCTTGGACTCATTTACAAACTTGAGTTCTTCGGTGGTCTCGTGGTCAACAAAAGATCCGGCGTGGGGTATCACATTTGCCGCAATGGTGGTGGGAAATACCTTATGGGAGGGGAATTTCACGGCTTTACCATCAAACGATAACTCCCCCAACGAAGATCCAGCTGATTCAAGTTGCTCTAAAAGCTCTTCGACACCCGCTCTACCTGCACCTGAAACAGCCTGATAAGTAGATGCGACAACGCGCCTAAGTCCATATAGATCGTGCAGTGTCTTGAGCGGAAGCATCGCCACCATAGTGGTGCAGTTAGGGTTTGCAATAATCTTAGAGGAACTCTCCCTTAGGATATCGCCGTTTACCTCAGGAACAACCAGAGGAACCTCGCCATGCATTCTCCAGGCCGGCGAGTTGTCTATGACTAAGCTACCTGCCTGGGCAACCTTAGGCGCCAGCACCTTAGATGCTGACGCACCAGCTGAGAAGATGCAAACGTCGAGTCCATCAAAAGAGGCTTTGTGAGCATCTTCCACAAGTACACTTTCCCCTCGAAAATCCAGCTTGCTACCTGCCGATCGTGATGAGGCAAAGAATCTGATCTTGGATATCGGAAAGGAACGTTCTATCAGGATAGAACGGATCACGGATCCAACCTGGCCAGTAGCGCCAAACACTCCAACACTGTACATTCGTGCCCCTTTTATAGTTCAAATGCGCTGTGGAGTGCCACCACAGCTGCCTCTAACTGTGATTCCCTCACAACACAAGATATTCTGATCGCCGATGTAGATATCATCTCAATATTGATTCCCTCTCTGGCCAAGGTCTCAAAGACGGTGGCGGTTACGCCGGGATGCGACTTCATCCCCGCACCCACGAGAGAGACTCGACCTATCTCGGCGTCTCCATAGACAGCCTCTGCTCCTATCTGCTGTGCTACTTTCTCTGTCACCTCTAGAGCAGTCTCCATATCTTGCCTTGGTGCCGTGAAAGATATATCGGTATGGCCATCGATCGATATGTTTTGCACGATCATGTCAACATTGATCCCTCGATCGGCTATTGCTCTAAAGATCTGAGCCGCCACACCTGGCTTGTCTGGAACCTTGGTCAGCGTTATCTTGACCTCTTGAGCCTCGTGACTGATCGCCGAGACCACAGCTTGCTCCATCGTTTCATCCTCCTCTTTCACCCACGTGCCTGGCTCCCAGGTGAAGCTAGATCTAACGTGAAGGGGAACGTTGTAGTTTCTAGCGAACTCAACCGACCTCAGAGCTAGTACCCTTCCTCCGGAGGACGCCAGCTCAAGCATCTCCTCAAAGGAGATCGCACTTAGCTTCTTGGCGTTCGGCACCACCCTTGGATCTGCAGTAAAGACTCCAGAGACATCGGTATAGATCTCACAAACAGAAGCCCCAAGCGCTGCTGCTAGCGCCACTGCTGTTGTATCTGACCCTCCCCTGCCTAAGGTTGTGACGTCCTTCGCTGTTGAGACTCCCTGAAAGCCTGCTACGACAGGAACTTTGCCCTCCGAGATCGCTTTGCACAAACGCTCTGCCTTGATATCGAGTATCTTTGCCTTCATGTGGGCAGTGTCGGTGATAATACCAGCCTGCGAACCGGTGAATGAGACCGCTTCTACCCCTAGGTCAGCCAAAGCCATACACAACAGAGACATAGAGATACGCTCTCCAGCAGAGAGCAACATATCCATCTCTCTTGGAGTCTGCCTTTTTGAGACCTGGTCTGCCAGGTGGATCAGGTCGTCTGTCGTCTTGCCCATCGCAGACACTACGACTACCACGTCTTTGCCCCCGCGCCTGGTACGCGCCACGTGATCTGCTACCGCAGCTATTCGCTCTGAGTCACCGACCGAAGTTCCACCGTATTTCTGCACCAATAAGGTCACGCACATACGCTAATCGCTCTGATGGCTAACTACTGATAAGAGCGAAGATATCAATGACGGTAGATTCGTGAAAACAGCGACTAGTTTTGCTTGAGTGCCAAGCGCTAAACGACAAAGAATACGAGAGAATCAACAAAGAGTCCGTGCCCAGCAAGAGGCTCTAAAGAAGAAGAAAGCAATCAAGAGACGCTCCATACAGATCGGTGCCTTCGTTATTCTGGCTCTGGTCATAATCTACTTCCAAGTCAGAGGCTCTTCTTCTGCCAAGACGACGAAGACTAACGTCTCCGTTGCGGATGAAAGCGGAACTGTATGTCCTGCGATCAATGGAAGCTCACCGCGCATTACACACTTCAAAAAAGCCCCTGTGATGTGTATCAACACGGCTCTCAACTACAACGCAACCGTCAAGACAACGGCGGGTACCTTTGTCATGTCGCTAGACGCCAAACAGTACCCTGTCACCACCAACAACTTCGTCTTTCTCGCCCGATACCATTTTTACGATGGACTCAAGTTCTTCCGGGTGATACCGACATTTGTAATTCAAGGTGGTGATCCTCTCAACAATGGAACCGGCGGACCTGGATACAGCTTTGGAGGAGAGTATCCCAAGGCTGGACAGTACAAACTGGGAACCGCAGCCATGGCTAACACCGGCCAACCCAACAGTAACGGGAGTCAGTTCTTTATCGTCTCGGGTTCTCAGGGTGAACAACTTCCTCCGAGCTACTCGATCTTCGGTCAGGTTACCAAAGGGATAAACGTGGTTGAAAAGATCTCCAACGCAGGAACGCCGCAAGGCACTCCGGTAAAGGAGTACAAAATCATATCTGTCACCATAAGTCAAAGCTAAGGCAAGTCAACTCTGCAAGGAGGAACAATGTTCGGATCGAAGAAAAACTATGAACCACCACAGTTCGATGGGTCTTCACCCAAGGTATCAAACTTCAACGCCCCGCCTTCGTTTATTATCTCCGAGGACAAAACCTATCGAGCCGAAATAGATACTAACCTTGGGCGAATGGTTGTGGACCTTTACGCAAAGAAGGCTCCACTAACGGCAAACAACTTCGTGTTCCTAGCCCTTTACCACTACTACGACGGTCTAACCTTTCACCGGATTATCCCGGGATTTGTAGTTCAAGGAGGTGACCCCTCTGGAAACGGAACCGGAGGTCCCGGCTACCGGTTTCGAGATGAACTACCCTCTGAGGGAGACTACGAGATCGGCACCTTGGCGATGGCCAACGCTGGGCCCAATACGAACGGAAGTCAGTTCTTCATCGTCTCAGGTCCTTCTGGCGTCGACCTGCCTCCGCTCTACTCGATCTTTGGAAAGGTTGTAGAAGGGCTCGATGTGGTCTCCGCCCTAGACGCCAAAGGAACTCCGAGCGGCAAGCCGATCGAAGCGTGCTTCATGAAGACAGTGACGATAACGGTATTAGATAACTAAGTCACCCTCGACGAGGTTGATCCCACTCACATCCAGTTCTTAGAGTTTAGGTAAACGTCGTCTTAGTGCCGGTAGATCGCCGCCTGAGACACGTCCACCTTCATATTTTCTGCCAATGCTTCAAGCTCGGTCGCTTTACCATCTAGGAAAACTTCAGCGGCCTTCTTGCCTATCTCTCGGAGAGAGCCATCAGGCATTCTCATAACCGCTGCGCCCTCAGCAACTCCAAGCACAGGGATACCCGGTGGTGCCAGTCGAAGGGTGCGTTCTCTACGTTCTGCTGGGTAGTTATCAAAGTGCGGCACAAACGCCACAGGAGAGATGAGACCGAGTCCCACGGTGAAGGCGCCACCACGCGGATCAGCCATTGGATCGCTAAGTACCATAGCGCCTGCAGACGAACCGGCTAATACTGCTCCTTTTTTGTAGGCGTAGAGCATAGCTCCCCACACGAGAGAGTCTTTGAGTACCGAACGAAGATGAAGCGGCGATCCTCCTGAGAGGTAAATGAAAGACGACTCAGCTACTTCGTCGGCGTATCTTCTGTTCATGGCGTCGGAACGATCCAATACCATCACACCTCTAACCGAAGCATCAAGCTCAAAAAAGTGTGCTTTAGCAGTGGCAACCGCTCTCTCCGGCAGCTCGTACGCTGCGGCTGTGGGGAGGACCAAGACCTCATCACCCCTGGAGTACCTGAGTAGCTCTTGATCCAGCTCGACACAGTCTCCCCGCCATTCTCCCCCTCCAACCAGGCAGAGAACCCCAGTAGGGTTTTCTTCATTCATGAACCTCTCCCACTCCTAAGACTACTTCGTTATAATAGTGAACCTCGTCTCCCTTGCGGACATGCAAGCGACGCCCGACAACTCGTTACATTTCGGTCCTTAGAGTTTCGACCCCCGGCACTTCAATCTCCCAGTAGTCAAAGCTCAAGTCCTTACTAAAGCTACACAACAAATAAACGTAGCTGCCCAAGTTGCTTCTCTTAAGACATGGGCATTTTATGCTTCGTCTGCCTGCGAGTTGATCGCCTACCTTTACGAACTTGAGCCATCGACAACCCCTAAGAACGAAAGCTGTAATTGGAGTGCGGTTCAGCCTCCACCGTGAATACTTTGCCAATCAGCAACAGTTCAAGTCAGCAGATCTGTCTCAGAGATATGACCGTTGCGCCCCTGAGTCCTTGGTCGCCAACTGCCTTGAACTGTAATAAAGCGCCCGATAGGCTATTTTTGACATCATGGTGATAAGAAGGGTTGGAGTAGTTGGCTCTGGAATCATGGGGGCTGGAATAGCTGAGGTTGCCCTGTTGAATGGTTACGAGGTAACCTTGCGGTCTCGGCAGACCATTAGCGCCAACGCCATGAGAGAGACGATCAGTCGCTCCTTCAAGAAGCTAGTTACAAAAGGGAGTATAACCGAGACCGGTGCTGAAGAGGCGCTATCGAGGCTGGCAACTACGACTGAGATGGGCGACCTGGCGGAAGTCGATCTGATAGTCGAGTCGGTAGTCGAAGATCTCGAAACCAAAAAGGAACTCTTTCAAAGACTCGACAGCCTTTGCAAACCCGAGACGATCTTTACATCAAACACATCCACGCTACCCATCGTTGAGTTGGCCTGTGCAACAAAGAGAGCCGAACAGGTATGTGGGCTTCACTTCTTCAACCCAGCTCCCAAAATGAAGCTGGTTGAGGTAGTCGCTCCAATCACAGCCTCGACAAAGACTTTGGACGTAGCATCTGAGTTCGCAATCTCTTTGGGGAAGGAACCCGTGAGGGTAAAAGATGAAGCTGGATTCGTCGTCAACGCTCTGTTATTCCCTTACCTTAACAGCGCTGTATACCTACTTGAGCGCAGAGTTGCGTCCATGGAGGAGATCGATAGGTCGATGCAGCTAGGGTGTGGATTCCCCATGGGTCCGTTTCAGCTCCTTGATCTTGTGGGGCTCGACACATCTTTGAGCATTCTTGAGGCCTTACACAAAGAGTCACGGTCCCCGGCCACGGTACCAGCACCCACCCTAAGACGCCTTGTGGCAGCGGGTCGTCTCGGAAAAAAGACGCAACGCGGCTTTTACGACTATAACTGATAGGTATCGGGTGCAAAAGGAGCAAGCTATGAACGAGGGGACCGACTCAGAGATTCGACGCCAAAAAGACACCCCCTGGGTGATGCGGACCTACTCCGGACACTCCAGCGCCAGGGCTTCTAATGAGCTTTACAAGACTAACCTAGCCAAGGGACAGACCGGGCTTTCGATCGCATTTGATCTTCCGACACAGCTAGGATACAACCCCGACCACCCTCAAGCACGAGGTGAGGTCGGAAAAGTAGGCGTTCCTGTTGTGCACATTGGACACATGCACGAGCTTTTCGACGGCATTCCCATCGAGAAGATGAACACTTCCATGACCATAAACGCAACGGCTCCGTGGCTGTTAGGACTCTATCTTGCACTAGCTAAAGAGCAAGGTGTCTCCTATGAGGCGTTATCAGGAACCACTCAAAACGATATTGTGAAGGAGTATCTTTCGAGGGGAACGTTTATCTTTCCACCAAAGCATTCAAGCAGGCTAACTGTGGACATGATCGCCTACACGGTCAGGAATGTGCCAAAATGGAACCCGATAAACGTTTGCTCCTACCATCTACAGGAGGCTGGGGCAACCTCATCCCAAGAGATTGCATACTCTCTGGCCACAGCCATATCCATTCTTGATGCTTTGAAGGATAGCGGAAAGGTATCTGAGACTGAGTTTCCGAAGGTCGTCGGCCGGATATCTTTCTTCTGCAACTCTGGTATCCGATTCATAGAAGAAAACGCCAAGATGAAGGTGTTCACGCGGCTATGGGACAAACTTACCCTAGCACGTTACGGAGTATCCGACCCCAAGTACCGTAGGTTTCGATACGGGGTCCAAGTCAACTCTTTGGGCCTAACCGAATCTCAACCAGAAAACAACGTCGCCCGTATCACACTCGAGGCTCTTGGGGTCACACTTTCTAAAGAGGCTCGTGCACGAGCGCTTCAGCTCCCTGCATGGAATGAAGCTATTGGGCTACCACGACCCTGGGACCAGCAGTGGTCCCTCCGAGTTCAGCAGATTTTGGCTTACGAGACCGACATCTTAGAGTACGGCGATATTTTCGAGGGATCGCACGTTATGGAGTCTCTAGTCGCCGAGATAGGCGCCGCAGCTGAGGCCGAACTGGAGGAGATTCTCCTCTCTGGCGGAGTATTCCAAATGATAGAAGAACTAAAGTCTCGACTGGTTAGAAGCCAGTCGGAGAGAACCGCAAAGATCGAAAACAGAGAGATCACCGTAGTTGGAGTAAATCGCTTTACCGAGTCAGAGCCCTCCCCACTTAGCACTCCAGATGGGGATCACTTCCTTGTTGCAGACAAAAATGCAGAGTCCGAATTGATAGAGGATGTTCTTAGATGGAAACGGCGAAGGTCGCGACGTGAGTTCGAGCGAGCCAAGATGGCGCTTTACAAGGCCGCCCAGTCCGAGGAAAACATTATGGAGCCTACGATCGCCTTCGCCTTGGCAGGAGGCACTACCGGAGAGTGGGCAGACCTACTCAGAGAGGTGTTTGGTGAGTATAGGGCGCCCACAGGGGTAGCGGGTGGGGTTGGCCAAAGACAGGCATCACTTGCTCACATAGCCAAAAAGGCCAGAGCTTTGCAAGGCGGTCCACCACGGCTACTCGTAGCCAAACCCGGCCTTGACGGTCACTCCAACGGTGCCGAACAAATAGCCGTGGCTGCGAGGGACGCAGGGTTCGAGGTAATTTACGAAGGTATCCGCCTCACCCCAAGACAGATAGCCGTGGCTGCGAGGGACGAGGACGTCGACATCGTCGGCGTCTCTATCCTCTCAGGATCACATCTTGAGCTAATATCGGAGCTGACGACACACCTTAGAGAGCTCAAGATCGATCCCCCGTTAGTCGTGGGCGGAATCATTCCCGATGTAGATCGCGAAGCTCTACTCAACCTAGGCGTTAGAGCTATCTATACGCCAAAGGACTACAGGATCGCCGATATGCTACAAGAGATGCTTGATCTGGTCGTAGATCGGCGCCAGGATCACGCTTAGAAACATCTGTAAACACAGACAATAATAGCGAGATAGTGTTTAGTTAGTGAGATATGTTTCCGACACACCAAGTATGAAAACGAGAGTAGTCGTCCTCACCTTTGCCAGCGCTGCCGTCATTGTCTCTGTAGTCGGCTACAACTTGCATAGATTGGATTTCCTATACCTCTCGACGGCACTGGCACTTCTTGGTTCAGTTGTGGGCGTCTTCGTTCCCCGCACAGAGAGTCAAAAAGCTCGAATAGAAACGGAAACGGGCTCTAAAACCACTCCTTCTGCAGAAAAAACCAGTCCTGCAGAAGTAGCACCGGGCGACTATCTACAGCGTAGCGAGAGCGAGGAGGTGAACTGGGAGGGGATATCGGATCCAGTGACGGGCATGCTAAACGACCTGTTCTTCGCTGGCCTCATTGGCACCAAGGTAGCGACCGCTCGTCGAAGACTGTGGCCTGTCTCCATAGCGTTGCTGCACGTGACGTTCGGATCACAGGTCACCGATAAGGCTGAAGAGAACCAGGCATCCAAGGAGTTCGCCGATACCATCATGGCTACGATCAGAGATGCAGACGTCGCATGTCGGCTATCAAGGAAGACCTTTGCACTTCTTCTTGATGACACCGACGAAGACGGAGCCGCCTGGGCTTCCGAAAGAATTCAGCTTGCGCAGGCACGAAAGGGCGACTCTCTCATAGCGAAGGTGTCGGCTGGAGTAGCGAGCTACCCAAGTCATGGGATCGAACCCACAGAGATACTGACCAAGGCTCGCGAGGCTCTTGAAAAAGCTGTGAACAATGCGGATTTGCCAGGACTCGGATTAGTCATAGTGGCTCCTCAACGACCGCTTTAGACCCGAACTACCAAAGACTGTACACGGCCCCAGTTTCTTAGGCGAAACAGGGGTCGTAGCGAGACTTCAAGGGTCACAATAATGGGACGTCTTTAGTATCGATGGGGACGTGCACGGCCCACCGAGACCGGGGCGTTCCACCACCGTGAGGAGAACCTCCAAAAGGTAGGGTCAGCTTGCTGCTTTACCGTCTTGTCGGTCTGTCTTGCTCTTCTCGTCATCTCAATAGCGGACAGAACAACCGCTATCTCCTCTTCCTCTAAGAGTTCAAAGTTATATGAGTTCATCTCCACCTTTTCCTACAGGGGGACGTTCCCGTGTTTGCGTTTCGGTAGCTCCTCACGTTTGGACCTAAGAACTCGCAACGAACGAATCAAGATACGTCTAGTCTCTGCAGGGTCGATCACATCGTCAACAAAACCTCTCTCTGCCGCAACGTAAGGATTTGCATACCTCTCACTGTACTGCTCAACTAGCTCCTTACGCCTAGCCTCAGGGTCTGCAGCAGCAGCTAGCTCACGCCTGTGTACTACCTCCACGGCTCCCTGCGGCCCCATAACTGCGAGCTCCGCTGAGGGCCACGCAAAGGCGAAGTCGGCTCCAACCGACTTCGAGTTCATGACGACGTAGGCACCTCCATAGGCCTTTCGGGTTATTACCTGCACACGTGGTACAGTCGCCTCGCAGTATGCGTAGAGCAACTTAGCTCCGTGACGGATAATTCCTCCGTACTCCTGATCCACGCCGGGCATAAAGCCTGGAACATCTACGAATGTAACGATAGGGATGTTGAACGCATCGCAGGTTCGAACAAAGCGAGCTGCCTTCTCAGAGGAGTCTATATCTAGTACCCCTGCAAGAACCGAAGGCTGATTACCCACCACACCTACCACATGACCGTCTAGGCGCGCAAAGCCACAGGTTATATTCATCGCCCAATATGGGTAGTACTCAAAGTACTCTCCGTTATCTACTATCTCTGAGATCACCGCCTTCATGTCGTAGGGCTGATTTGAAGAAGCTGGGATCATGTCTCGCAACGTCGTGGTCAAACGTTCAGGGTCGTCGGTAGGTTCTTCGTAGGGTGGTTCTTCTAGGTTGTTGGACGGAAGGAACCTAAGGAGATACTTGACTTCATCGAGACATTCTTTTTCATCATCTAAAACGAAGGTAGCCACACCCGACTTCGTGGCGTGGCTCATAGCCCCACCGAGTTCTTCAAGCGTAACCTCTTCCCCTGTAACAGTTTTTACAACATCGGGACCGGTGATGAACATATGAGAGGTCTCTTTCACCATGAATATAAAGTCTGTCATCGCCGGTGAGTAGACAGCGCCTCCAGCACAAGGACCCATGATGACAGATATCTGGGGAATCACGCCAGAGCTAGCTACATTACGACGAAATATACCGCCATATGAGTGCAGAGATACGACGCCTTCTTGAATCCTGGCGCCTGCTCCGTCGTTGAGGCCGATCATAGGGACACCGACAGACGCCGCAAGATCCATTACCTTATGGATCTTTTCTGCAAAAACCTCGCCTAGAGCGCCTCCAAAAACCGTAAAGTCCTGCGCAAACACGCACACTTGTCGCCCCTCGATGGTCCCAAATCCAGTTATCACACCGTCTGTGTAGGGGCGACTCTCTTCGAGTCCCATCCCATGTGCTCTATGGCGTGCCAGCATATCTAACTCTTGGAAAGAGCCCTCATCCAACAGGTAGTCAAGACGCTCTCTAGCTGTCATCTTCCCCTTTGCGTGCTGCCTCTCAACAGCAGCAGGTGAACCGGCGTTTAGAGCCTCTTGTCTCCTTCTTTCAAGTTCTGCTAGTCTTTCGGACATGAGATGTTCTGCCATAGATTCAAAGGCTACCAACCCAAAGGTGTCTTTGAATTCGCAACTGCATACCTGTCCGCAAAATTCTTGTTTTTAAGCTACCTTTTTTAAGTTTCTCCTACATTCACCACTACCAGTGATTTTTTCTGTACTCTAAGTAGTACAATTTTAGGTATGAGAGATCTTGGGTATCATTATGGATTAGTGAGTAAACTTCAAGGAACAGACTTTCTTCCAACAATCGACGAAACCCTAATATACCTTCAAAACGATCCATCCATGGATGACCTCTTATATGTCGGAGGCTCCATTACGCCAAAGTCTCTTATCGCTGGTTATACAAAGGGCGTATTCCCGATGAGAATTGGAGACGAAGAAGAGGAGTTTATCGGATGGTTCTCTCCCTGCACGAGGGCGATCATGCATTTACATCCCGAGAAAACCGATCTACAGATCAAGATCCCCAAGTCTTTGAGAAAAGAGATCAGGCGTCTAGTTGTAAGAACGGACACAAGATTCTCAGACGTCTTAAGGCTATGTGCCTCAATCAGATCCGAGGGAAACTGGATCGACGAAGAGTACATCAAGGTGTACGAGTCGCTGTTCGAGGCTGGTTACGCCCATAGCTATGAGGTCTACGATTCTTCTAACGACAATGAGTTAGTAGGGGGACTCTTTGGTATTGGCGTTGGTCAACTGTTCTCAGGAGAGTCGATGTTTCACATCACACCCAACGCCTCTAAGGTCGCTTTCGTATACCTAGTACAGGATCTCCGTGCCAAAGGGTTCAAGATCCTCGACGGGCAGTGGCCAACACACCACCTGCGATCTCTGGGCATGACAGAGATGCCACGAGATGAGTATCTAACGCTCCTAAAGGAGATCTTTAATCCAAACAATCCGCTTTATTGATAATAAGTTCATCCAAAGTTGAGGTGTTGGAACAGGAGTTGGGCGATCCACCCTCTATATGGCGACCATTCCTCACTGATCTCCCTGATTTGAGCTTCTGCAACAGGTGACTGGAGGGTGTACAGCTTTGCGACTATCTTTTTCAGACCAAGATCCCCTGAGGGAAACACATCTTGATATCCAAGGCCGCGCAAAAGTACATACTCTGCGGTCCATCGCCCCACTCCAAAGTAGGCTGTGAGTCTTTGTACGGCAACGTCGTAGCCGACTGAGGCTAACTCCTCAAGGATCAGATCACCTGAGCAGATGGCCTCCGCAGTCTCTATGAGCGCTCGTGCTTTGGTATTCGAGAACTGCAGCGCACGCAAGTCGCTGATGGTAAGTGAGGCTACCTCACTCGCTATCGGAGCACAGGGGACGACTCCGCTTTCCGTCGAGAGCACCTTTGACCCAATCATCTGGTGCAACCGCAGTAAAAGCGTCTTTGCAAACGCCACGTTTACCTGCTGGCAGGCGATAGCCCAGAGGAGTGAGTCGTAAGGATCTAGATACATAACGGGACGTACCACTCCGTGACGAAGAAATAGACCTTGAAGCGCCGGATCTTTATGAAGTAGGTCCCGGAGCCCAAGGGGGACTCTTGACGTAAAGAATGTCTCTTCAACCCTACTCTTTAGTTTCTTGAGATCGACTTCGTCGATCTCCGATCCTTGCACCTCTATCACTACCGGCGAGCCAGGTTCGCTTTGTGAAACCGATAGTAACGCGTATCCTGCACCTTTAGGCGGTAGCCTAATCGCCTTCAAAATGGTTGCTCCTGCAACTACATCAAAGACGTAACCAGGAGCATTTTGCATATAGGAAGCCGCAACAGAAAGATCGAAACTTTCATCTGCCTCAAGCTCTAATGTACGCATCACCTTGTTGCTGCTCTTAGTCGATGGAGAGATCTTCCACTAAAAGCCAGCCTTTACACAACACCCTAGGGGCGCCCATAGCTACAGTGCTTCGACAATCAGAGCGTCACCTTGTCCGCCGCCTCCGCAAAGTGCAGCGGCTCCAATCCCTCCACCTCTTCGGCGAAGTTCCATGAGGAGAGTTAGAGCCAGTCTCGTGCCTGAAGCACCGATGGGGTGTCCAAGAGCTATCGCACCGCCATTGACGTTTACCACATCGTCGGGAATGGACAGTGCCTCCATAGACGCCAGCGCTACAGCAGCGAAAGCCTCATTGATCTCGAACAGGTCGATATCACTTACCACACTCGAGATCTTATGTAGAGCTTTAGAGATAGCGTTAGACGGCTGATACAGTAAAGATGTATCAGGGCCTGCAACCTGCCCATAAGAGAGAACTCGACCCAGGGGGCGTTGACCTAGTTGTTCAAGTACTCTCTCTGAGACCACGACCACAGCCGCCGCTCCGTCTGAGATCTGAGACGCGTTACCAGCGGTAACTGTTCCATCTGCCGAGAACGCCGGCTTGAGTTTCGCAAGCGTATCAGCTATCGTACCAGGACGAACACCTTCGTCAACCTCAACAACAGTCGGATCACCCTTTCGATTAGGGACCGTTACCGAGACGATCTCTTCCGCAAAGCGCCCCGACTTAATCGCAGAGGCTGCACGCTCGTGAGAGTTAGCTGCAAACTCATCTTGCCGCTGACGAGTTATCGATGGGGTATCTCGCCTTACATATCGATCGGTAGACAGCCCCATCGCTTCATGCTCGAAGGAACAGGTTAGACCATCGTGCAACGTAGCATCCAAGAGCTGCGCGTCACCGTATCTAAATCCCTGACGAGCCTTGGGGAGAACATGAGGTGCGTTAGTCATAGACTCCATACCCCCCGCCACGACTATGTCAGCCTCCCCCGCTCCAATCAGAAGATCAGCAAGGTGAATAGCGTTTAGACCCGAGAGACACACCTTGTTAACCGTGGTAGCGGGAACCGACATCGGGATCGAAGCAAGCACCGCTGCCTGACGAGCCGTTATCTGCCCCTGTCCTGCCTGGAGCACCTGGCCCATGTACACATAGTCCACCTGCTCCGGAGAGATACCTCCACGGCGGAGAGCCTCCTTTATTGCAAAACCTCCGAGCTCCATTGCGCTAAAGGAGCTAAGAGATGACGACAGCTTGCCTATAGGGGTGCGTGCACCTGAGAGAATATATGATCCGGACATAGCCACTCCTTGGAAATTACCCTTTAGAGGATATCACATTGCCTTCGATCTAAGTAAACATAGCCCATCTTGTAAAACTTATTCCCCTCTGTCTCAGGCTAAGGCAACGAAACCACAGCGTCGAACCGATCGAATCTACAAGGGGAGGGTGGGCGTTCCGATGATTCTAACAATTCCACAATTTTTTCCCTTTATCCATAGTTATTTACCTCCTCTCCCTCATTCTCCTTGACTTATCGAGAAAATGGCGTCCCGCTTTGTAGGTGGAATCGGGCAGCCTCTAACAAAACGTCCAGGGAAGGAAACTTCAACGCAAAGGCTATACCTAATAAACAATGGTTATTAGCAGAGAGATAATCAAATAACGCCGTCGACGCACCTGCGAGGTGAACCAAGAACATAGAGCGATCGGTGCTCGTCCACTTGACCATATAGCCTCTCAAAAAACTTCGCAGATAACTCATCTCAAAGTCTTTGTATTGTGTATAGTTTCATCTAGGTCACGTCGTGACCTAACCTGTATCTAAAGTTAGAGCTACGTAGGGGGAATTTCATATGAAATTACTTGCAAGGACTATCACGGAGGAGTAGTAGCTCTTGTCTTGTCGATACTTAGTATCGTCTCTGTTTTGGGCTTAGGGGTGGGAGACGGCATGTCTCTTACCGCTGCCATAACTTCTCCAAAGTTACTAGTTGGCGGAGGTGGATGTGCAGGATCTACCTTATCGCCAGGTGTTGGATTTGCCCCTGGTGGATATCTCTGTTCTTCATCTAATGGTTACACCTTTATTATGCAAGGAGATGGAAACCTAGTTGAATATAACTCTTCGAGTCACGCGCTTTGGGCCTCCGATACATCTGGTGAACCTGGCAACTATGTGATTATGCAAAGCGATGGGAACCTGGTCATCTACTCGTCTTCAGGTCAACCACGCCGGGTTAGTGGTACTTACGGAATAGGTGGAGTATCGACTTATCTGTCTCTTCAAGGTGACTCAAACGTCGTAATATATGACTCATCTGGTGCTATCTGGGCTGTTAGGTGGTTTTCTCCACAAAGTTACGCTCAAGAGATAATGTGGCTCTATTGACACTCATGTGGATGGAATTGCCGTTTCCCAGGGAAGCTTCAAGTCAATCGGTCCGAGAAGCTAGCATCTCTAGTACGAGGGTAGCCTTGGCGGAGTGAGACCCATACGAGCGGGCAATGATGGAGCGAACTCATGCGTTGAGTCCCTCGACGCTCCCGTTGGATACCCCGAGTATGATGGAGGCAAGTATCCCGTCCCGATGAGTTCGGATGGTTTTTAATAACCGGATGAAGCTCGATAGTCGTGAGCGTGAGGCTCGCCTGCACCAGCGATCCAGCATCTCATTCACCTCGTCGATCTCGAGGTCACCAGCAAAGATCGCCCGTAAGGACTCCTTCATCTCATAAGCTCGCCACAGGGCTCCCCCTCGTTGTTCGATGGCGACGAGGGCTAGTCCTTGGCGCTTGGTCAGGGTTCCTGGATTCTTCAACAACGCCCACCGTGCCTCGGTGAACTTACGGGCATAGACAGGAGAGGGAGGCTTTCTCATCTTCCGCCAAAGGTCTTTGCGTACCTCTTCGAGGGCCTCAGTTCTGAAACTTAACCACATGCAATGGATCGAGACAGATCCAAAGCGTTAGGTGCCTTCTCTCCAAAGGCCTTGGCAAAGTCTCAGACCGTGATCCATTGTGGCTGCCTTGATCTTGGTGGTTCGCTCTTTTCCCAGGTCATCGAAGAATTCATCTAGACTCTTCGCACTTTTCCCTCTGCTTGCGTTTACGATCTTGCCGGTTTCGTGGTTGGTGACAAGCGTGAGGTAGTTGTGACGTTTGCGATAACTGATCTAATCGACCCCGAGAATGAAGAGATCATCAAGGCGGTTGGGATCGAGCTCCTCGGCGACGACTCGTTCACAGATCGTCCCTAGGCGTACGCCAGGCGACTCTTAGCAGTTTGGTCATGCGT
>NZ_FQUL01000020.1 GCF_900128965.1 Ferrithrix thermotolerans DSM 19514 | reverse complement strand
CCATTCTGAGCTGCTCGTTCTCCTTGCGAAGCCGGCGGATTTCTGCAGCCAGATCTGGGGTGCCCCCGCCTCTCTGCGCTCCTTGCGGGCTTTGTCGACCCAGTTCGACAGGGTTGCCTTCGAGATGCCAAGATCCTCAGCTACCTGCCTCACCGACAGGTTTCCACTCTCGACGAGTCTGACCGCGTCTTTTTTGAATTCGCCGTCAAATTGTCGACGAGTCATCTCTTTCCTAGTTTTCTGTTCTTCCGTTTCACCCATACCTATATTCTCCTCGTTCTAAGGGTGAACCGTGTCCCGTATCGTGAGTAGTTTCAAGAGACCCACGACATGTATCCCTCTTTATACCCAGAGCCAGCACATCTCACGAAAAAGCGTAGCTTCTTACCTAGAGCCATCTCCATCTCTTTACCCTAGGTCTTAGATGTATAGTTGGAACACCATTTGACTGAATCTCTAGTAGCTGAATGCAGCTAGGGCCAAAACTTAGCTTCACGTCGCTCCCTAAATGCATATAAAGCCTCTTTGGCGTCCTCGGAGGATGATGCGATAACCTGTGCCTGGGTCTCGCGCTCTAGTGCCTGCTCCATAGAGAGGTTGTAGGAGTCGTTTAAGAGGCGTTTTGTGAGCGACAACGCTAGAGGCGGCATATCCCTAAGCCTTATCGCCCAGTTAGCTGTGACCTGATCTATCTCAGAAGGTGAGACCACCTCTGTTACAAGACCCATAGAACACGCCTCTTTCGCCCCGATACGCTCAGCAAAGTACGCCAACTTCTTCGCCTTCTGCAGCCCTACAAGCCTCGGTAAGAGAAAGCTGCCACCAAAGTCGATGGTAAGCGCTCTCTTGGAGAAGATCTCCACAAAACTTGCACCCTCAGAGGCTATCACAAAGTCGCATCCAAAGGCCAGATTACAACCAGCGCCGGCTGCAACACCTTGTACCTTAGCGATAGTGGGCTTTGAAAGACCGTGCAACCGAAGCGCTACCTCGGAGATGCGTCTCATTCTAAGAAGTGGGTCCATTCTGACTCGTGCCTGATCACGAAGATCAGCCCCTGAACAAAAGGCCTCGCTTCCCCCTGTGATGACTAGCACTCTGGCATCTCCGGATTCAAACTTGACAAAGAGATCGTCAACCTGTTCCCACATCTCATGAGTAATTGCATTTTTTACCTCTGGGCGATTAAGTGTTAGCGTTGCCACGCCGTCTTGCTCTTTGTAAGCGATATTTTCCATGAAGGCAACTTAGCAAATCACAGGCGAGGTTTTACTTCGAGAGACAAGGAGAGGACGGTTCTATGACACATCACGCATCCATCTGCCGCAACCAAACTCTAAGCCAATAACTTTTTATTGATATGGATCCGATCTCTGACCACGTAGGACAACTCACAGACCCCCTCTCAGGACTGATCGCCGATGTCAGATTCGTCCATCCTTACAGGGCAAACAAGATCTACATCTGCCCATTATGCAACCAAGAGATTCTCCATGGTATCGGGCACTACGTTGTGGTTCCCTTTGAGGCACCTGATCTCCGCCGACACTGGCATCGGCAGTGTTGGCAGAGACGCACCCGATACCGTTAGCTCTGTCTTAGCGCCGTCTCTAGAGCCTGTACAAGATCCTGTTCAAGGAGATCCCAGGGTTCAATTCCAAATGACAGGCGCACAAGACCAGGGTGGGTGCCCTCCTCGCCCTTATGTATCGCTCGACGCTCCGCTAAAGACTCCACGCCTCCTAAGGAGGTCGCCTTATGAAATTGACGAAGTGCGTCTAGAAACCTCTCCGCTGTAGCTTCATCTTCGAAGACCACGCTTACAACACCACCACCTCCGGTCATCTGGCGCATCGCTAGCTCAAGGGTGGGACTGCTTGGATGGTAGGGGTAGTAGATCCTTGACGGGTCTAGATACTTAAAAAACACAAACAAAGAGCTATAGGCGTTCTTTGAGGCCCGGTCGACCCTTAGTTCCGCTGTCTTTAACCCCCTCAGTATTAGATACACATCCCATGCAGAAGGAATTGCACCAAGAAGTGACCTCCTGAGGCGAAATAGGGAGTCGAGCTCAGGGTCCTTCGTGACAACAGCTCCGCCCAGCACGTCGGAGTGTCCCGACAGTGCCTTTGTCAATGAATGAACAACCACGTCGGCACCTAGAGACAGTGGTCTTTGAAGAAACGGAGTAGCTAGTGTAGAGTCCACCACCGACATTAAGCCATGGTCCCTACAAACTCTAGATATCGCTGCGATGTCGTAGAGGTTGAGATGTGGATTAGAGGGAGACTCATAGAACAAGATATCTCCAGGAGAGGCGTCAGTGATAAAACATAAAGAGCTCAGTTGCTTTTGCGTCACCATATTTAGATGAAGTCTTCCAATGTCACTCAGGTACTGAGCTAGTCTTCTTGTGCCGTTGTAAGAGTCCTCGGCCAGAAAGAGAGTCTTCCTACCTTCAACTGCGGCAACGATGGATGAGATAGCACCCATACCGGAGGCAAATACAGTACACCTTCCCCCTTCTAGCCGTCCTACCTCCGCCTCTAAGTACTCCCAGGTAGGGTTAGTATCTCGGGCGTACACGCTACGCTGACCCCTAAAATACGTCGAGTTAAGCGAGATGTAAGGATTCGGACCGTAGAGATGACCGATCTCCGAATCAAAACCTTTAGACGTCTCTTTGTCTCGGTCAGCAGCCAAGGTCAACTCCTAGGTAACGAATCAGACGGATGCGATCTCTTCAACGTTTACATCTCTGAAAGTTATGACCCGAACCTTGTTCACCAAACGCTGCGGCCGATACATATCCCACACCCAGGCATCCTTCAAGGTCACCTCTACGTAGTCCAAACCCTTCTCAGACGTCTTTACCTCGAGCTCTACGGAGTTTGCTAAGTAAAAGCGTCGCTCGGTCTCCACCACGTACCTAAAGAGCGACAATACGGAACGATACTCCTTGTAGAGAGCGAGCTCTATCTCAGTCTCATACCGTTCGAGGTCTTCAGAACTCACGGGTTAGCTTTTCACTCAGGCGTGCTAGAGCCAAAGTACGACCAATAGGGTAAGGCGTCATCGCCACACTAGCGCTTCTCTTTTATCTTTGCCGCTTTTCCTACCCTGTCTCTCAGGTAGTATAGCTTTGCTCGCCGAACATCACCACGAGTCACGACTTCGATCTTGGAGATGATAGGGCTGTGCACAGGAAAGGTTCTCTCAACTCCCACTCCAAAGCTAACCTTTCTCACGGTGAAGGTCTCATGAAGTGAAGAGCCCTGGCGGCGTATGACAGCTCCTTGGAAGACCTGGATGCGCTCCTTATCACCTTCCACGACCCTTACGTGCACCTTAAGGGTGTCACCTGGGGCGAAGTCGGGTATGTCTGAACGTAACGAGTCTTGATCTACGATGTCAGTTGGGTGCATTTCAGTCCTCAGATGTGCTTGGTATCAAATCAACCTCTACAGAATAGCCGTTCTCCGCTAGAAACTGCACGTCCTCCTCGGACAGCACCTCGCGCTTCAAAAGATCGGGACGCCAACTTGCAGTCCGCAACAAAGAACTTCTTCGGCGCCATCTTTCGATCTCTTGGTGATTACCCCCCAACAAGACACCTGGAACCCTCATACCCCTAAACTCCGCTGGACGGGTGTACTGAGCGTACTCTAAGAGACCGTCTTCAAAGCTATCTTGCGCTGGTGAGTTTTCGTTACCAAGGACCTCAGGCAAGAGCCTTGAGACAGCCTCTAAAACACAGAGCGCCGCAAGCTCGCCACCGGCTAACACGTAGTCGCCGAGACTGATTCTCATATCCACTACCAACTCTTCGACCCTCGCATCGACCCCTTCGTATCGCCCGCAAAGTAAAGTAAAGCCCTCCAAAGACGCCAGCTCCCTTATTTTGCTCTGACTGAGCCGTTCCCCCCCTGGTGTAAGGAGCACAACTGGCCTGGCTACGTCGTTCGCCTCGATGGCTTCGACTATCGGCTCGCACTTCATGAGCATCCCGGGTCCACCTCCATAAGGAGCGTCGTCCACCGATCTATGCAAATCATGGGTGTAGTCTCTAGGGTCTATAAACGATAGCTCAAGAGCACCCACCTGTTGAGCCTTAGAGATCACCCCAAAACCACAGTAACTACGCAGCTGATCTGGAAAGATCGAGATGAAGCTAACCCTCATATCTCAAAGATCAAACAGACCCGCTGGGGTGTCTACGACAACTACCTTCTGTTGCTTATCAAAATCAGACACAAAAACCATCGGGACAAGCTTACCGTTGTCAAGGACCAACAGGTCCGAGGCTGGGTTCGCCTCAACCGATACCACAGAACCCCTCACGACACCTTCAAGGTCAATAACCTGAGCTCCGATGATCTCGTGAACCAATAGAGCGTCGTCTTCGTACTCACCAGCTTCACCAAGTAGCAACGCTCCTTGGACTTCTTCAGCGGCTTCACGACTGTCCACGCCTAGGAAGTGAACGAGTAGTCGATCCTTGTATGGACGACAAGAGACGATCTCGACCTCAAGTGTCCTCTCACCTTTTTTAGCCTCAAGCCTCACTCCGGCCCTGAAACGACCTTCAACGTTTGAGATCGCCTTGACTAACACATCACCGTTCAAGGAGTGTGGCTTTGAAATCCACCCAACCTCCAAGCGATCAGGCACGAAGTCTACCCACAGTCATCTGTGACTAAGATGGACGGCGTTTTGGTCTGCCGCCTTGTCCGTAAGGTCTACGTTGTCCCGGTCTCGAAGGTCCGCGTCTTCCGTCGGAGAACTCTACGTGGGTCTCAAGATCGTTCTTTGCACCTGCCACCTGCACCAAAGCTCTAACAGCGTTCGCTATGCGGCCGCCTTTTCCAATAACCTTGCCTAGATCGGAGCCGGGAACCTGCAGGGTAAGACGTACTGACTCTCCCCTCATTGAGCGCCGAATCGTAAAGTCATCTTCTCTAAGGAGCAAGGAGGTGGCTAAGAACCTAAGCAGACTCTCTGCGCCGTCAGCTCTTGATGTATCCACGTTCCCGTTGGGATCTGCGAGCTCTTCGCCGCCCTCTCCGCTCACCTCGTTCTCTAGGTTATCCACGCTCAGCCTTAGCCTTTTTGAACTCATCAAGAGCACCTGAGATCTGAAGGAGCTTCTCCACCCTCTCAGAGGGCTTAGCGCCGTTCAAGAGCCACTTCACAGCCTTTTCGTTGTCGATGCTGACCTCTGATGGTTCCGAACGAGGAGCATAGTGACCTATGATCTCAATGAACTTACCGTCTCTGGGGGAGGTAGAGTCGGAGGCAACAACCCTGTAGTAGGGCTGTCTTTTCTTGCCAAATCTTGTTAGACGCAGTCTTACTGCCAATTGAACTCCTTGTTCGCGGGAAGATCCCCTTCCCAAAGTACTAAGTAACCGATGGTCATATTAGCAGGTCTCAGCGACGGTTCTTCCGTCCCTTCTTTGACGGTCTGGGCTTTGGCCGCCTCTTCGTTGCCGAGGCGGGACCGATACCCATAGACCTCATCATCTTCTGCATCTCCTTGAACTGTTTGATGAGAGCAGAGACGTTTGCAGATGTAGTTCCAGAGCCAGCTGCAATTCGAGCTCGACGGCTTGCATCTATGATCGAAGGGTCCGAGCGCTCCTTCTTCGTCATTGAGGAGATCATCGCCTCGATCTTGCCCAGCTCTGCATCGTCGATCTCTACATCTCTCAGTTCCTTTGGCACACCAGGGAGCATCGAGAGCATGCCTTTGAGAGATCCCATCTTTTTGACCTGACGGAGCTGCTGGAGGAAGTCCTCGAGATCAAACTTACCCTCCATAAGCTTCTTGGCACCACGTTCAGCTACCTCTTCGTCCATGGTTCGCTCAGCCTGTTCTATGAGGGTAAGAACATCACCCATGCCCAAGATCCGAGAGGCCATCCTATCTGGATGAAAAGGCCCAAAGTTGTCGAGCTTCTCCCCGTCAGATGCAAAGGCGATAGGTTTTCCGACCACCTCTTTGACCGACAGAGCTGCACCGCCCCTTGCATCTCCGTCTAGTTTGGACAGAACGATGGCATCAAGCTCAAGGACGTCGTTGAACGCCTTGGCAGTGTTTACGGAGTCCTGTCCCATCATTGCATCTATCACCAAGAAGGTGTACTTCGGTCTTACCTCCCTTGAGATAGCCGCTATCTCATCCATAAGTTCGGCGTCTACGGTGAGGCGCCCAGCTGTGTCGATGATCACGACATCTCGACCTATTCGTCTCGCCTCAGCGACTCCCGCCTTCGCCACCTCGATCGGAGAGGTCCACTCAGAGAACATTGGTACCTGGATCTGGGAGGCAAGAGTCTTTAGCTGCTCTACCGCCGCTGGCCTTTGTAGGTCGGCCCCGACCAACATAGGAGATCTTCCTTGAGCCTTGAAGTATCTGGCCAGCTTGGCCGACGTGGTGGTCTTTCCAGATCCTTGGAGACCCGCCATCAATATAACTGTTGGGGGTTTTGACTCATAGGTGATACGAAATGTCTCGCCACCTAATACATTGATAAGCTCGTCGTTGACCGCCTTTACTACCTGCTGTCCGGGGGTAAGCGACCTAGATGCCATCGCACCCACCGCAGCCTCACGTATTCTGTCCGTGATCGCTCTTACCACCAACAAATTGACGTCGGCCTCCAGGAGGGCGTTTCTGATCTCTCGCAGAGCCAGCTCAACATCGGCTTCGGAGAGACGCGCCTTTCCTCTAATCTTGGAGAGAGCGTCTTCTAAACGCCCACCTAGTGACTCAAACACCTAAAGCGACTCCTTAATCTAACGCTTAAAAACCAGACCAAAGTTGGCTACTGGGACACCTCGCCTGTTATCTCATAAACAAAGGCTTTCGGGTCGAAGGGCACGAGGTCTAAAATACCCTCACCTAATCCCACAAACTTGATCGGGATATGAAGTTTATCCTCAATGGCAAAGGCCACGCCACCTTTGGCAGTGCCGTCAAGCTTAGTAAGTATTACTCCAGTAACCGAGGCAGCTTCGGCGAAACCCTGCGCCTGTAAAAGCCCGTTTTGCCCCGTCGTTGCGTCCAGTACCAGCAAGACCTCTGTGACGGTTCCAGAAGCCTTCTCTGCGACGCGTCGTATCTTTTTTAGCTCGTCCATCAGGTTTTGCCTGTTTTGCAGACGACCTGCGGTGTCTGCAAGCACAAAGTCTGCTCCCACCGCAGCTCCATGAGATATAGCGTCAAAGACCACCGATGCTGGGTCCGCACCAGATGCACCCTTTACAACCTGGACGTCTGAGCGCTGAGCCCACATCTCGAGCTGCTCTGCAGCCGCAGCCCTAAAGGTGTCCCCTGCTGCTACTACAACCTTCTTACCTTCAGAGGACAGTAGTGCGGCCAACTTCCCGATCGATGTCGTCTTGCCTACCCCATTTACTCCGACGAAAAGGACCACCGAGGGAGGCGCATCACCTAGGTTGAGGTCTCTGTTACTGTGGTCAAGACGCTCTATCATCTCTTCCCTTAGCATCTCAAGCGCAGCGTCTGTGGCGGTGACACCTTCTTTGTAGACTTTGTTCCTCACCGACTCCACCAGATCCACCGAGAGGTCTAAACCTAAATCAGAGAGGATCAGCGCCTCCTCAAGTTCTACCCAGAACTCCTCCCCAAGGGCCCGTTTCGCCCTCATCCGCGCTAGGGCAGAGCCAAGTAAAGACCGTGACTTTGGAAGTGATCCATCTAGACCTCTAGAGATCACAGGCTCTTTCGAGCCGGCTTCTTCTCCCTCAAGTGACGGGGCACCCGCTGGACTTTTTAGGGCTGGTTTCGTCTCTGTCTCTGTACCAACCTCCATGGCCTTGGGCTTTTTAGAGCGAAGGACGAAGAAGGCGCTTCCCCCTACGACGACAAGCACCACCACAACTACAGCAAGGACAATACTCATATGAGATTCATAGTAGGCACAAAAAAGCGTATTTGCGCAACTTGTTGCGACATAACGACCGATGCATATCGTTACATAAGTACTACCATCGAAGAGCCGCAAGACCTAGGGGTCGTAGCTAGATGTGGGGGATGTTCGCTACTTAGCCCAGGATACGACCGTCGGATAACTCTACATATCTATCACAGAGGAACATTGATCTAAAGATCTCTGAGTGTGAGATCGCAACCATAGTTGCCCCCAAGAACAGATCGTTTATGAGCCCGACAATAATCTTTTCGTTCTCGCCGTCTAGGTTTGCCGTAGGTTCATCCAATAAGACGGTCTTTGCTCCCCTTAGAAGCACCCTGGCAATCGACAGACGTTGCATCTCTCCGCTTGAGAGAGAGTTCTGGCGCATAGATATTTTAGAACCTAACGACCCACCCCTGCTTAGGTACCATGAAAGTAACCCCACTTGATCGATCACTTCCATAAGCTCCGCGTCTGTAGCCTTAGGGGAAGCGATGCGCAGGTTTGCCTCGATCGACGCTTCAAATACGTAGGGCTCGGGCCCGAGGTAGCTTATGTGTCGGGCGATCTCCTCTTCGCTTAGCTCGGAGGTGGGTACACCGTCGATAGTGATCTCGCCTCGGTTGGGAAGCCATCCACCCATAATCAGGGAGGCTAACGTCGACTTCCCGCTTCCACTTGGACCAGTTACCAACAGATGCTCCCCTCGTGGGACGATGAAAGATACACCTTTTAAGACGGGTTTTTCCGATGAAGGATACGAGAAGGTCACATCTGTCAAAGTGATCTCCACAGGGCCATGTCCGGGAAGTTCACTTGGATTACGGTCCAAGCTGCGTTTTTTGAAAGAAAGCATCGAATTCAACCTGTCCTTTGACACCTTGAAGGTCGCTACCTTTGAAAGCTCTACAGCCACCGTCAAGAGGCCCTCGAAAACCCCTAGTAACAAAAAGGGCACAACTGCGACGTAGACAGAGCCCAACCGATGCGACGCCACCTCTTTGACCCCCAAATAAAGAGTTGCCGAGACCGTAAGTACCAGCGCCACAGCCTCAATCAACGCCACGACGCCAGAGAACATACCGATTGAAACCTGAGTCTGTGCGAATCTACGGGTATCAGCTCTGAGGCGGTCTAGTAGGAAGTCGTCTGAACCAAGAAGCCGCCTCTCAGAAAAGGTATCAGAGACCGACGAAGCGCTCCTATATGCGCTTGCACGTACTGACTGGTTTGATCTAGATGACCGTGTCGCAATGACGTAGCCCAAAAGAGGTATCGAGACGGCCATGACCACTGCGCCCAAGGCTGTTACAACTCCAAAACTCACCGAAAAAGACGTCGCCACAGCGATGGCCACCACCAAGGAGACTCCGCTGGCCACAAGGGGTTCAAGGACCCTCAACAAAAACGCCTGAGTCTCCTCCACATCTCCGTTTAGGGAGGCAGTCAGTTCTGCAAAGACCCCAGGGAAAAGACGGTGCGGCACCACGTTTGCTAGGGCTCTAAAAAGCTCGACCCTAACTCGTGCTGCATACTCAAGCACCAAGGAGTGTCCCACAAGCCGCTCCCCATAGAGCGACGCCCCACGGGCGACGGCAAAAAACCTGACCGAGCCGATCGCCACGCCAAGAGTCAATATTCCGGGCTTGAGCGCAGACTTTGCTAACAGGTATGCGGAGAAGGCAAACAAAATACCGGGAGAGAGGTATGCAAGGGCACCTGAACTCAGATAACCTAGCACAGACCATCTCTTTTCCCTAAATAGTTCAGACCCTAGCTTCGTAAGTGACATTTTCCCTCGCTAAAGACCACAACCTGATCACACTCAGAGGCAACGTGAGGAGAGTGCGTCACCACTACGGTTACAGATTCCTTCGTGGCTTCTCTTAGCACCCTTACCACCTCTGCCTCAACCTTTGGGTCTAGATGCGAGGTGGGTTCATCTAATAGAACAAGACTCCTTCGGGAAAGAATCACCCGTGCCAACGCCAGGCGCTGTCGCTCTCCTGAGGAGAAGTTCACTCCCGAGGGAAGCACCCTGTCCAAAAGACGGAACTTCATATAACTAAGTTCAACCAGTTCAAGCGCCTCATGGATCTCTTTCTCTGAGCAGTCGCCCCTATACAAAGAGAGGTTTTCCCTCAATGTTCCATCGAAGAACCCGGGACGGGAAGGAAGATAGGCTATCTCCTGCAGAATATTGTGCAAATCACCGTCGCTACCGGCTAGTCTCAGCCGTCCATGGAAGGGTATCTCCCCCGTTATCGCCCGCAAGAACGAGGTTTTGCCACTCCCGCTTGCACCTGTAACTCCGAGCCACTCCCCTATTTCTAGGCTTGTTGTTAGATCCACGTATATCGATCTCTCGGGGACTTCAAATCCAAAGGAGTCAAAGACTAAGTAAGGGATTGCGACCCGACCAACCAAGGGGTCCAATTTATCTAGACAGGCTTGGCTCGACCCTTTCCCGAAAAAAGTTAGTGAGTTGTTCGGATCGTGGGAGTCGATTCGGTCTAGCACCGCTACCGCGTCCTGGGAGGCATGAAACTGAAGCGCTGCGGTTCTAATTGGAAGAAAGATCTCAGGGGTTACAAAAAGTACCGCTGCTCCAGCACCTAGAGATAGCCCTCCATCGTTTAGGCGAATGCCGATTGAGACAGCCACGATTGCCACCACGATCGATACCAAGGTATCTAGAGCAACACCAGAAGCAAAGGCTATCTGAAGCACCGACAGGGTAGTCTTCTTCAGCTCTGACGCCGACCTTGATATGGACTTTACCTGAAGTTCCGCCTTGTTGAAGGAGTTGAGCACCCCCACACCCCTCAGAGTATCTAGGTACAAAGCGTTCAGAGATACCGTTGCCTCTAACTTCTGTGCAGCCTTATCCTTTGTGGCTTGTCCGATCACAATCATCAACACCGGTAGGACTGCCAGTCCTACCAAGATCTCCACGAAGTACAACACCCCGTGGAAAAAGACAAAGAGGATGAGTAGTGGGGTTACCGTAAAAGATGCGGTCAAGGAGGGAACTAGACGTTGCACGTAGGTAACTACGTAAGTGAGTCCGTCGGTACTTAGAAAGCCAAGCTCAGACTCTGAGATATCTGAGTCTTTCGCTGAAGATAAAAGGCGACTCCGAAACCGCTCTGCAACGTATGCCCCGTAGCGCAGTGAGGCCACGTCAGCTGCCTTTACAATCAAGAGACGCAGGCCAAAAAACAGAGCAAACAACCAAGTTGCCTGGAGAGCTGTGGCTATCTTGTGATCTATGACAACATCTTGGAAGACCTCGCCGATCTGAAGGGCGCTTAGGACCAAGAACGCCGCCTGCAGCGCCTCAAGTAACGCAACCGCTACAAAGGCCGCCTTAGCTCGCCCACCTTGCAAGATTCGCATGTCTAGCGGAGGAGAAGTCTTTTCCGCCTTGATGTCTCCTCCGCCTTGCATATAAGTTACGAATCTACTACTAGATCTATCTTTATAGGTGCGAGGTCTGCGTCACATCCGTTACGCCGCTTCTCGGTGGAAGCGAGATTCTCTTTCTAAACACCCAGTAAGTCCACGCTTGATAGGCCAGTACAAAAGGCGTGAAGATAAGAGCCACGATCGTCATTATGTGTAGGGTATAAGGCTGCGACGCCGCCTTGGCTATCGAAAGAGAGAAAGCCTGCGAGGTCGACGACATCATAACATCGGGATAAAGGGTCATAAAGATCGTAGCAGTGATAGCCAGTATTGCGACTCCCGTGAAGAGAAATGCCCATCCAAACAGCCTCTCTCGAGCCAACCACGACACAGATGCCACGATCAAGAACGCCGATACAGGTATTAATCCCGGCACGTCACCCGAGTGTCCGTCACCTCTAGCGACCAGATAGGTCACGGCTAAGAACGCCAACAACACCGTAGTCGTAATCGGCGCTATCCGCCTTATACGATCAACCACTTTCTCTTTTAGATCCCCCGTAAGCTTCAATGAAAGAAAAAGAGCCCCATGCAACAAAAAGACCATCGTAGTGGTAAGACCTGCAAGTAGGGCATATGGTTGAAGCAGATCAAGGACATTACCCGTAAAGACACCCTGGGCGTTTAGGGGTATTCCCTTGATAAGGTCCCCAAAGGCAACTCCCCAGATAAACGATGGAACTAAAGACCCAAAAAATATCACTCGATCCCAGTTACGTTTCCAGTTCTTGGAGTTGCCTTTACCTCTGTACTCAAAGGCAACACCGCGCCCTATCAGCGCCAGAAGTATTACGAACAAAGGGAGGTAGAAGCTCGAAAACATCGTCGAGTACCAAAGTGGGAAAGCGGCAAAGGTAGCCCCGCCAGCGACTATGAGCCAGACCTCATTACCGTCCCAAGTTGGTCCGATGGAGTTGATCAGAGCCCTACGCTCTACGTCCGAACGTGCAACCACGGGAAGAAGCATACCTACACCAAAATCAAATCCCTCGAGGAAGAAGTATCCCGCCCACAGGACCCCTATAAGGATAAACCAGAACAACTGAAGACCGCTTGCGTGCATCTCTTAGCTCCTTTCTAGTAGACCAAAGAGCCGAGCTCTTCATCTTCCATCTCGTCATCGTGGTGCAAAGAGAGACCCTTATCGCCCTCTCCTATCACCTGAATCTCTTTCTTGGCGTACTTGAGCATCAACGATATGTCAACGGTCGCAAGCAATCCATACAAAGCGGTAAAGCCCACTAAGGTAATGCCCACCTCAAAGGCAGAGAGGTTGGAGACGGCCTGCGAGGTCTTGAGCAGTCCATAGACCACCCACGGCTGCCTGCCCGTCTCCTGGAAGATCCAACCGGTAGTATTAGCGATAAATGGTAGTGGAACCATCGCCATCGCTGCCCATCTAAACCACTTAGAGTCATCGAGTCTCTTCTTGCGAAGTAGGTACATTCCCCAGGCTCCAAAGGCAAGTATGACTGCTCCTATACCAGCCATGATCCTAAAGGACCAGTAGTCGAGCCATACGATGGGCACGTAGTTACCCTTCCCGTACTCTCTTTCATACTTCGCCTGTAGCTGATTTATCCCCTGGACCGTACCGTTCCACTTATCCGTAGCTAGTAGCGATAAGACATGAGGAAGGCCGATCTGAAATATAACCTTGTCGTGCAGGTTACCGATTGTAAGAAGAGACTCCGAGGCACCCCGTTCAGTGTTGTAAAGTGCCTCTCCAGCAGCCATCTTCATGGGCTGGTCTTGGACCATAACCTGGCCTTGGACGTGTCCGTCTAGAGCCATCGCCAGGGAAGAGACAAAGAGTACTATTAAAGCGACTCTCGCTCCAAGAGCAAAGATATCTTTTGTCGCCTTCCTCTTCATCTGATAAAAGGAGATGCCCAGCATAAGAGCGGCCGCTGTCATCGCAGCTGCGAGAAGCGTATGGAACAAAGTCACCAAGAACAGCGAGTTGGTTAGAATCGCCCAAAAGTTCGTCATAACAGCCTGATGAGTAGCCTTATCGATACTGTAACCAACAGGATGTTGCATCCAGGAGTTAGCCGCCAAGATAAAGGAGGCAGATAGAACTGTGCCGAAAGACGCCATCCAGATCGAAAAGAGATGTACCCTCTCTGAGACCCTGCCTTTGCCGAAGATCCAGATGCCAAGGAAGGTCGACTCCATAAAAAAGGCCAAGAGTCCTTCGATCGCCAGGGGGGGACCAAAGATGTTCCCAACGAATGCAGAGTACTGTGACCAGTTCATACCGAACTGAAACTCCTGGACTATTCCGGTGACCACACCTATGGCAAAGTTAATAAGAAACAGCTTTCCAAAGAAACTTACAAGGCGGTCGTACCTCTCGTCATGCGTCTTATAGTAAGCACTTTGAAGGATCGCTACTAACACCGACAACCCTATCGTCACCGGCACGAATAGAAAATGATAGATCGTCGTTGTTGCAAACTGCCACCTTGATAGCAGGAGGGTCAAGTTACCTAAGATCGGATGCATCTTCTACGCTCCATTCCAACTCTTTTTTATCAATCATAAGAAGAGCTAACGATACCCTCCTGGGTATCTGAGTCGTAGTTCACACTTTGATCCAATAATTTTCTCAGAGAGTACTTGGCTTAAAGTCACGAGAGGTTTACTTACAAGGACCTAACTAAGCACTTCGTTACTGCATACAACGACTGCGGGACTTGTGAGCTAGAGAATAAGACTTTGGTTGTCCTAGACCAATTCACTCTCGTAGCGAGAGACCTCTTCCCTTATGATCTGCGAGCTTCCCTTCTGGGTGGAAGACACCCCAACGAGGACGTCTGCCGTCTCCATGGTGCGCTTTTGATGGGTAACGACTATTATCTGCACTCGACTTCGAAACTCTTTTAGAAGTTCTATGAAACTAGTTAGATTTCTGTCGTCTAACGCAGCCTCTACCTCGTCTAAGACTACAAAAGGGGTCGGTTTTGTCTCAAAAATCGAGAACAAAAACGCCAACCCTACCAAAGACCGTTCGCCGCCAGAGAGTAGCGACAGTCTGGTCACCTTCTTGCCTGGAATCTCGATGTCGAAGTCAACCTGCGCCTCTAGTACGTCCTTGTCTGTCTCAAGACGTAAAGAACCTTTGCCCCCGGGGAACAGCTTTTCAAATAGACGAGTGAAGTTCCGCTGTATCTGGGAGAACGTGTCAGCAAATGAGATACGCATCTCGTCATCTATGGCGCTTAGAAGACTGCGCATCTCTCTCCGAGACGCTCTCACATCCGATGAGTTAGCTTCAACCTCTTTTAGCTCAGCTCTCAAAGCCTCAAGCTCCAAGGCTGCGTAAGCATTGACGGGGCCGATCTCCGAGAGGCGTCGCTCCACCGACTCCAGTTCATCTTTTGCTAAAGTTGGAGCCACACCTTCCACCGGCCTTGCACTTAGAACCTGAGCCATAGAGGCTCCTAGATACCTCGAGAAAGACTCCTCTTTTAGCCTCATGGTCAAAGACACCTTGGAGATCTCCTCATCAAGAGAGCGAGACTCCTCTCTCGTGCTCTGCAGCTGAGCCTCAAGACTCTGACGTGTACTTTCTAGGGTAGCCCTTTCCTTTGCGCGTCGAGATATCGCCTCTCTAATAAGACCAAGTCTAGATCGGACTTCATCCCCTAGTTCTAGTAGTTCCATGAGGAAATGCTCTAAAGCATTGCGGTAAGTCCTCGCCTCTTTAAGCCGATTATCCAAAAAGGTTCTCTCCTTCTTAGAAGCCGCCATAGCATCCTCGTAAAGCCTTGTCTCTTCGGACAGATCTGCCTCTATCTGTCTGAGCATCTTGACGTAAGATTCAACCTCAACTGCCTTTAGCCTTATCTCATTTTTGAGAGTCTCAAGCGCCCGCTGTCGCGCCTCAAACTCGCGTCTTTGTAAGCGGGCATCACTTAGGGAAGCCTCCTTATGAGCAAGAGCTCTAAGCGTCTCGGTCAGGTCTCTTTCTTTTTCAGTGAGATCCTCTTCGCTCAAGGTGAGACCTGCACCTTCAAGCTGAAGGGTAAGTCTCTCCTTGTCTTTCTCTATCAGCTGAAATCTGTCCTCAACTACCTGGAGCTTTCTGTGATGAGCAGTCTGAGTCTCAACAAGCCGCTCGATCTCAACAACCATGGATCGGTGCTCCCTAAGTGTCGAAGTTAGCCTTGTGTCCACCCTGGCGATCTTCTCTTGGAGCTCCTTGTATCTTTGATCCCACTCTTTACGGCGCTTTTGGAGGTGTAACGTTCTAAGTTCTATAGCTCTGTCCCCCCGAATCGAAACCTCTGTACGCCCAAGTGAAAAGACGTGCCCTTGTCTTGTGACGAAGCGAGCATGGGGACGTTCGGCGAGGAGCGACGCAGCCTCTTGATCATCATCAACCATGAAGACATCTTCAAGTAGGGCCATGAGCGCCTCTTTAGAGACCCCTGTTTCTTTGGCTTCGACGTTGGACACAAGGAGCTTTTTAGGCCTGTTTCCAACAAAAGCGTCAGAACTTCGCTTCGATGATATCCCTTCAAGAAACCCTTCAGTTACGATGACGCCCGAGCTGCCCGCTTCACACAGCGCCAGATAGCCTGCTCTTAGGTCTTGTTCCGAGGAGACAACGAAAGCCCTTCCGAGATCGCCGAGAGCTGCTTCGAGAGCGAACTCATATCCCTCAGGCACCTGGTAAAGATCGAGCAAAGTCACAAAGTCAACCTGAAGCGCAGCTCTTGACTGCCTTCCTCCCTGAAACGTTCTAAGTGCAGAAAGCTCAGCGTCTATTGAAGATAGCTCTTCTTTGACGCCTTGGGCGAGTTGCCTTAGCGAAGACAGCTCGTCCTCCAGGGCATCGGCGTCCAGCTTTAAAGTCTCTGCGTCTTGGCGCTTCACCGACACTTTGGTCTGGGTCTCAAGTATCGACCGCCGCAGGGACTCCGAGTCGGCCGAGAGTTCCCGCATCTTTTTAGCCAACTCCTCCAACGCTTGGTGTCGCTGCTTTTGATCGTTCTTCTCCTGCACAAGTCGTCTTTTGAGTCCCTCGAGGTCTGATCGCTTTTCATGGACAGAGGCCCTTAGCAGATCAACCTCTCGCTCGTAGGTCTCGAGCTGCTCTCGAGGTGGCTCTACAACTGACTCAACCCTATCTTTCAGCCTCTGCTCCTTGTCTACAAGCTCCTTTCCTTCAGCCGCAACCTTTGCCTCAAGCTCCGCCTTGGATTTACGAAGCCTTTGTATGCGACTTAGATCAAGTTCTGCGTTAAGTTGTAGGACTCTACCTTCGATAGAGCGAATCCTCTCTCTCAAAACAGAGCTCTTCCCCTTTATCTCAGATTCAAGACTCTGGATCTCTCCGTCTAGCGCCTCAAGCTGCGCAAGCGCCGCAGATTCATCAACTCTTTTGAGCTCAGAGAGATCTCGAGCACTCTTCGCCAAAGCCTCACTTGTCTCAACCGCCTTTACTTCTAGGGCAGCTTTAGCCGATTTGAGTGTGGTCTCTGTGATGCTTAGTTCTTTCATCTCCATAGAGGCGATCCATAGAGATAGTGACCTCTTCCTACCTATTAGCTCATCGCGCATTCTCGCTAACTCATACTGTTTCTCAAGCGGCTTTATCTTGCGCTTTAGGTCGCGCTCCATCTTTGAGATATCCTCAAGATCGCCATCTACTTCGACAAGACGCTTTAGGGCTTGGTCTCTACGCCTTTTGTGGCGCGTTATACCAGCAGCCTCCTCTATTATCACCCTAAGATCGTCGGCTTTGGCGTTTACAATGTCATCCACCTCGCCCTGTGAGATAATAAGGTGCTGGCTCTTTCCCACCCCCACCTCACCAAGGAGATCCACTAGGTCACTTAGTCGACAGGCGACCTCGTTTAGCTTGTAACTGCTCTCGCCGGAGCGGTACAGGCTTCGAGAGATTGAAACCTCACTAAGAGGGACAGAGAGAGACTCATCTGAGTTGTCAAAGGTGACCGAGACCTCTGCCCGACCTAGCGGAGGCCGTTTGGAGGAACCGGCAAAGATTACATCCTCCATCTTAGATGACCTAAGCTGCTTAGGTCCTTGAGCTCCTAACACCCAGGCTAGAGCATCTACGACGTTGGACTTGCCCGAACCGTTCGGTCCAACTATCACAGTTAGCCCCGGGGAGAACTTTACCTTTGCTGTGTCAGCAAAAGACTTGAACCCCCTAATCGAAAGATACTTCAGATACATAGCCTCATCTTCACAAGTTTCTTAGCCCATCCCACTTTGACCGACTAAGAGTAGTCCCATCGGTCAGCTCCCTGCTGGCAGATCGAACAGAAGCTTGAGTACCTGCCAGCTATCAAGACGCGGTCGATATCCTCTCCACATACCATACACGCCTTGGAGTAACGGCCATAGACTAAATGCTCACTCTGGTAGCTACCAGGGCGCCCAGATAGATCCATGTAGCTCTTGTCTTTAAGTGACGACCCACGAAGAACAACCGCCTTGTTGACAACCTCAACCACTGCCTCAGCCACTCGCTCAATACCTCTTTTGTCCAAGGCTGAGACTGGGAAAGAAGGAGAGACTCTGGAGCGAAATAAGACCTCGTCGCTGTAGATGTTGCCGAGTCCTGCTATCACCTTTTGATCGAGGAGGACCGCTTTAATTGCCCTAGAGGATCGCACAGCTACCTCCCCCAACGCACCTGCTACGTTATGGGGATAGAGGTAAGGGTCTATGCCAAGCCTTTTGCTTAGAGTCATTGGCCTACCCAAGTCGTCAAGTCCTGTCTCCAAAAACACCTCTCCGAAGGTTCTCGGATCCCAGAGATATAAATCCTCTTCCGAGAACCTGACATGCATTTTGGTGTGATCCCTGCCATTTGGCATCTCTGGAAGCTGAAGGACAAATCTTCCCGACATTCCAAGATGGACCACCAGATAGCTGATCTCACCTATCTGGGAGCCTGATAACTCCAAAATTAGGTACTTACCGTATCTCTTAGCATCACTTAGTTGCCTGCCAAGGAGCTCAGGACCGACCTCCTCTAAATTAGTCTTGTTACGCCTGATGGTTCTTTCACCCAAGATTTTGAGCATCTCGAGGCGCAGTCCAATAAATCTGAGAGCGAGATCACTTCTTATCGTCTCAACCTCAGGCAGCTCAGGCACCTCGCAAACCTGGCCTATAACTCTTGGTGAGGGACTGAACCGCCACCTTGGCTGCCGCCTGCTGGGCCTCTTTCTTGCTCTTACCCAAACCCTCTCCTAAAGTCTCATCCCCCAGCAAGACCAGCGAGGTAAAGGTTCGGTCGTGATCCGGCCCTGACCAGCTGTCTCTATAGGTCAGGGTCGATTGAGGCGTGGAAGCTGCCACCAGTTCCTGGAGCCTTGACTTGTAGTCTCCTAACACGTCATCTGGCACACTTTGGTCGATCAGATCACTAAGTACCTTTACGACAAACTCCTCCGACTGTTCCGGACCAACCGATAGGTAAAGGGCACCTACGGTTGCTTCAAAACAGTCGGCAAGCATCGAAGGTGTTGGGGTCTTCAGATCTGCCATGTCAGCCGATGAGAACCTTAGCCTCTCACCAAGGCCAAGACTATCTGCAACTAGAGCAAGTGAATGGGTGTTTACAACGGCAGCTCTCACCTTTGTCATACGACCCTCAGGGAGCTCGGGATATCTCCTAAATAGGTGGGAGGTCACTGCGAGCTGCACGACTGCGTCTCCCAGAAACTCTAGACGTTCGTTAGAGTCACCGTCACTAGTTGCAGCAGAGCGATGCGTCATGGCTTGATCGAAGAGTCTTGTTCTTAGAAAACCCCTTGGAACAAGGCCATTGAGGTTAGCTCTTTTCCCACTTGCACTCATAGTTCTCACCGATTGATGCGTCGCCTCGCAGTCTTCAACACTCAGCTCCAAGAAAACCTAAGCCTCACTACAAAGCCGACGAGCTGACAATTCATGAAGGGCTTCCAACCCTAAAACAGGTATTTGACTCCTCATAAGAGCACTTAGCCACCGCTCTGTAGGGGTCTTACGGTTGAAGATTCCAAGGTAAGACCTTTACCTCATCACGGTCTAAGCGAGATGAATGGGCTCATAGAGAGATCAGCTTCCCAACTTCTCGACTACGTAGTCCACAGCATCTCTCATGGTCTTTAGATCTTCCAACTCATCGTCTTCAATTCTAAAGGTCGTGTCACCCTTAGAGAACTCGTCCTCTATCGCCTCTACAAGCTCGATCAGAGCAAGTGAGTCTGCGTTCAGATCCTCACTAAAGGAAGAGCCTTCGCTTATCTTGGAGGGGTCGATCTCCAAGATGTCCGCCAAGTGCCCTCTAATAGTCTCAAATATCTCCTGACGGGTCAGCTCCGACACATCTGTCTCCTTTGTTCTATGAACCACTAAGGGCAGTCCTGATCGCTTCGATCAGCCCGAGCTGCGCAATCTTATCTGCCTCTACAATTGCGTTAAAGATCGCCTCTGCACCAGAGGAACCGTGTCCGATAAGACACAGGCCGTCCACACCCAACAAAGCAGCTCCCCCATAGGTATCCGCAGATAACTCAGTTATAAGTGGTGTCAGTCTGGGCATCGCCTTTGTCAAGAGGTCATCGGCATCGTCCGTTGGCGAAAGCGCACCAAGGGCTGCCTTGGCGAAGGCACGCATACCACCTTCTAGTGTCTTTAGAACCACGTTTCCCGTAAAGCCGTCGGTAACTACCACGTCGACATCACCCGCCATAATGTCTCTGCCTTCGCAGTTACCGATGAAGTTGATCCTTCCTTCCTTGGACAAAAGCTCGTAGGTCTCCTTTACCAACGAGTTGCCTTTCCCCGCCTCCTCACCGATGGAAAGGACTGCAACTCTGGGGTTTTCAATCTGAAATCTAAGGCCCGAGTAGATCGAACCCATAACTGCGAACTGCACTAACCATTCGGGGGTACAGTCCGCGTTTGCGCCAGAGTCCAACAAAATTGTCGGTGCGAAGTGGCCCGGACGTGGGATCGTGGTTGCGATGGCTGGTCTGGAGACCTTTGAGATCCGGCCCATCTTAAACAAAGAACTCGCCATAGCCGCACCGGTATTACCAGCAGAGAACAAAGCGGAGGCTCTGCCGTCACGGACCGCTTCAGCGCAACGCACTATGGACGAGTCTTTCTTCCTTCTCACTGCGTAGGCGGCGTCTTCGTCCATCTCTACCACCTCGGCAGCCTCTAAAACCGTGACATTGTCTAGTCCATCCACCATACTTACGGCTTCAGAGGTACCGACCGCTAGTATTGGTATGTGACTCTCCTTTGACACCCGCTCGAGTCCTTCGGCTATTGCAGCTGGTGCATGATCTCCTCCCATGAGATCAACGGCAATGGGTTTCACTGTGCTGTACCTTTACTCCACCTCGACGGCTTGACGCCCCTTGTAGTACCCACAGGTAGGACAGACATAGTGAGGTCTCTTTATCCCTCCGCAGTACGGGCAGGTGCTTGATGAAGCGACGTCTAGCCGCCACGCACTAGCCTTGCGGCTCGCCGACTTCGCCTTGGAGGTCTTCTTCTTAGGAACAGCCATTTAACGTTTCTCCAGAGTTACGTGACTTACGGTAAAGTACAAGGAAATAACTCTAGCCGGAGTTTCACTTGAAGCCTCCCTACAAAGAGCTAAGTTTGCCCCATCTGGGATCAATCTCATCCTTCGAACAGCTACAGGCTTCTTCGTTCAGGTTCTGGCCACAGTTAACACACAGCCCTTTGCAGCTCTTAGAGCAAAGGGGTACTACTGGGAGCTCTAGGACCACAAAGTCCTTTACTAGTTCACTAAGGTCCAAGATATCACCGGACAAGTGGTAGGTATCTTCCTCCCCTTGCCCCTCCTCCTCAAACAACTCAACCACATCCACCTCAATAGGACCCTCAGCCTGCTCAAGGCATCGAACGCAGGAACCCTGCCAAGTTGTCTTGATTGTAGCCGTTACCAAAAGTCCCTGGTGAACCGGCTCTACTACACCTGTAATAGTGACAGGCTCACCCTCTGGAACCTTTGAGAAGCTGACAAAGGCGTCTTTTATCCGCCCCTCAAGTTCAAAGTGCAGAGGTTCAGATGAATCACGTAAAAGCTTTGTAACACCTATGGCAAAGGGTTTCATACTCTCTAACTTTCATCCTGATCGAAAAAGTCATCCTCTAAAGTGCCGCTGTTTCCAACTATAGGTTTAGCAGGCTCTCTAACGCCCACAGAGATAGCAAGTCTCTCCCTCCCCGCCTTGACCGCCTTCAAGGTGTTGACGAGGGCTATCTCAAGGGCTGCTAGACGTTGGTCTGCGTAGTCTTCAGCCTCAAAGCGCATCTTTGAGGCCTCTTCCTTGGCTTCCTGAATGAGATGACGCGCCTTTAGGTTCGCCTGACGCATCACCTCCGTCTTTGACACAAAGGTCTCCGCCTGCGCTCGAGCCGCCTCAAGTATCTCCTCAGCCTCCAGCCTCACACCCTCAAGGTAGGACTCTTTATCTCGCAGAAGCCGTCTAGCCTCCATAATCTCCTGCGGGACCATATCGACGGCACGGTAGAGAAGGTCTAGAAGCTCTTCTCTTGAAACCATTACGGAGGAGGACAGCGGCACAGACTTCGCAGACTCTACAAGCGAGATGGCATAGCTCAAAATAGACGAAACGCTGTCGCCGCCACCAGGTACCTGACCTTGAGGGCTATCATCCGCCATCTGCACCTCCAAAGCGACTGGAGAACTCCTTGGCTACCGGAGGGGGAACCATCGCAGATATATCTCCGCCAAAGAGGGCTACCTCCCTTAGTAGCTTAGAGGCTAAGAAGCTATAGATAGACGACGTAGGAATAAACACCGTATCGATGCCAGAGAGCTGCCGGTTCATCTGTGCCATCTGCAACTCTGACTCAAAGTCCGAGACAGCTCTTAGCCCTCTAACTATCACAGTAACGTCCAAAGACCGTGCCAGATCTACCACCAGTGTCGACAGTGACACGATCTCGACGTTGTCAAGGTGGGAGGTGGAGGCCTCAATCAAGCTCTTTCGTTCTTCCAGATCGAACATGGGACTGGCTTTTTGCGGATTTCGCATAGCGGCGACCACAACCTGGTCAAAGAGTTGTGATGCGCGTTCCACTACCTCCAGGTGCCCGTTGTGAAAAGGATCGAAGGACCCCGGGAAAAGCGCTTTCTTCAACTCAAGCCACCTCGCTGTTCTTCAGCGCTCATAATAGTAACCACACTTCCGCCGTACCTCTTGCTCCTAAGCACAGTCCTTCCCTCTACAGCCTCAATCTCTCGATCAGACTCAAGAAGTAGGATCGCCGACCTTGGAGCACTCATAAGTAAGACACCCCACTCAGAGAACCTATAGGGAGGGTCACAGAACACAAGGTCGTATTGGTCCTTCTCGTCGTCACTCATACGCTGTAAGTACTCTAAAGCATCTAAGCGCACCACCCTTGCACGATCTTGCACGCCGAGTCTAAAGATATTTTCCCTCAGTACCTTAGATGCTTTAGACGACCACTCTACAAATGTCGCACTCGAGGCACCTCTAGACAGCGCCTCAAGGCCGAGTGCACCGCTACCGGCGAAAAGATCAAGGACTTTGGCCCCAAAGAGGTCGTACCTCGCACAGAGCATATCGAAGGTCGAGCTTCTTACCCTCGCAGTCGTGGGTCTGGTCGAGGACCCTTGTGGCGCTACAATACGCCTCCCCTTGTCGCTACCTGATAGGACCCTCACAAGGGTTCACTTTACCACCTAACAGCTTTACATGCGACTACGGCCGCAAGGACGCACTACCCCATAAAGAGGTACCTAACGTCTTCGTCTTTGAATAACTCTCGTATCTCCTCTTTGAGCTGTGGGGCACGAAACAGCGTGGGATCACTTGAGATCACAGCCTCAGCCACCTCACGCGTCTTTGGCACCATGTCTCTGTCTCTCACCAAAGACGCAAGTTTAAGGTCGTTGTTACCCCTCTGCCTCGTTCCAAAAATGGTGCCTTCACCCCTTAGCTCCAGATCTTTTTCTGCAAGAAAGAACCCGTCTGTGGATCGCTCAAGCGCTCGCAGACGCTCCTCTGCCTGAGACTTGTCAGAGTTTGAGAGCAGGTAACAAAAAGACTCCTTCTTACCTCGACCGACCCTGCCTCGAAGCTGATGCAGCTGTGCTATTCCAAACCGGTCGGCGTCTTCGATCACCATCATCGTTGCGTTAGGGACGTCGACACCAACCTCAATAACGGTTGTGGCCACAAGCACATCTATCTCATGGCAACGAAACGCCTCCATAACACGATCCTTCTCATCGGCTGACATCTGTCCGTGCATGAGGCCAACTCTCACCCCCCGTAAGGGACCTTCCTTCAGGCGCTCGAACTCCATCACCGCAGACTTAGCCACAACCTTGTCGGAGCCTTCAACCAAGGGGCAGACGACATAACCTTGTCCCCCTGCCCCTACCTCTTCTAACAGGTGTTCATAGGCGCTCTTGGTATCACCCGAGAGCCATATCGTCTTTATAGGAGTGCGGCCCGGCGGAAGCTGGTCTACCACACTTACATCCAGATCTCCATAGACAGTCATGGCTGCCGTCCTCGGAATCGGCGTCGCAGTCATAACCAAGGTATCGGGATCCCTCCCCTCACCCTGACGGTCACGAGCCCTAAGCACAGCCCTCTGATCCACACCAAAGCGGTGCTGCTCATCCACTACAACAAGCCCAAGAGACCTAAACGAGACCCCTTCAGACAAAAGCGCATGGGTTCCAACGACGATGTCAATTTCACCGCTTCGCACACCCTCTACTACGCTTTTTCTCTTTGCCCCAAGTGAACCCTTTAGCAGTCCGACACTTATCCTCTTCTCTGATCCCTGAAACAGGGAGTAGGTACTTTGGTCTTTCACCTCAAAGTCTTTGAGGTACTTAGAGAGTGAAAGAAAGTGCTGTTCCGCAAGAACTTCGGTCGGAGCCAACAGAGCCGCCTGCATGCCGCTTTGAACAGAAAACAACATAGAGACAAGAGCTACAAGCGTCTTTCCAGAGCCGACGTCGCCCTGTACGAGTCTGTGCATTGGAGCGGGACCTTCCATGTCCCGTGCAATCTCGGAGACCACCCTCTCCTGGGCCTTTGTGAGCGGGAAGGGTAGTGAGGAGATAAAAGCGCCTACGAGTGATACCCTTTCTGCCTTTTTACAAGCATACGGCGACACCTCATGAGTCACGCCACGAGACTCCCTCAAATATCTCGCCTTTCGGGCTACCAAGGTAAGCTGCAAACGGAATAGCTCATCGAATATCAGGCGCTGTCTGGCAGCTTTTGCTTGGTCCAAGGTCTCTGCAAGGTGAACGTAACGATAAGCCGAGTCTCTATCCAACAGGTTAAAGCGTTCGATTACATCCTTTGGCACTGGATCAAAGATGGAAAAGGATGGATCGCTAAAGACCGTTTTTATCGCCCTGTGGACATCCCAGGTGGATATATGCGCCTTCTCACTCATGGGATAGATCGGAACAATCACCCCGGTACGATCTCCGACTGTATCGACGATTGGATTGGTCATCTGAAACTGCGACCTAAAGCTCTGCAGCTTGCCAAAGACTGCAACCTCTCGCACGCTCTCTAACTGCCGTTGGCGCCACGGTTGATTGAAAAATACAAGCTTGCAGCGCCGATGTCCATCAGAAAGTTTCGCTTCAACCATGACCTTGCCGCCTCGTAGTCTTCGGCTACTTACGTCACTGAGCAGACCAAGAACTAAAATCTCCTGGTCCAAAGCGGCCTCAACTAGAGGCGACTGGCGCGTGCGATCTATGTAACGTCTTGGATAGTAGGTGAGGAGGTCGTACACGGACTCGACCCCCAAAGCACTAAAGGCTTTTGCGCGCACAGAACCCACCCCGTGGATGCGTTCTATAGGCAGCTGAAGTAACTCAACGATCGAACTTTCGCGCACCGTCGACACACTTTCGCACATATGTTCCAGTATAGGCTCAAGGTGTTACTCAATGGAGATCAAAAAGGGATAGTGTGGCTGACCTCCGTACAAAAGATCCACGCAGAGACTGGGAAATGCCCTGCTTAGCTCCGACTGAATCTTTTCAGCCTCATCTCTTTGAACCTGAGACCCATAGACCAATGTGACCAATTCATCGCCTTCGCACAGCATCACCTCGCAGAGAGCAAGGGTCGCTGCCGCTAAGTCATGGCTGGCGACCTCTACCTTGGAACGGTATATCCCGATAACCTCGCCAACTTCAAACCTTACATCCTGAGAGGAGACAACACCTGATCTTGAAGCATAGGCAATTTCGCCGAAGCGAACCTCGTCGATCTTTTCTTTGAGAACTGCTGCGTTCTCCTGGGCTGTCTTTTCGGGATTAAAGTCCAAAGCCAGGGAGAAGGCCTGTAGCACGGAGCTAGTAGGGATGACCTCCACATCCTTAGGGGAGAGGTCTTTCGCTAGGTTCGCCGCTGCAACCACATTTTTACTGTTGGGAAAGATAACCACCGATCTACCCCTTGCCTCGGAGATAGCTCTTAGAAGCTCCTCCGTAGAAGGGTTCATCGACTCACCACCATCGACAAGAACATCTACCCCAACAGAGCGCAAAGTCTCCGCAAGACCACTCCCATTGACCACCGCAACCATAGCCGATACAGTATCCCCAGCTTCAACGCTCGAGTGAACGTGGTTATCGGTCGATTCTGTCGCTGTATCTGACAACACCTCCATTGCGTGCTCGCCGATCAGCTCGTATAGATCCGACACCCTGATTCCGCTAATGCTTCCCACTCTGATTCCGCTTTCGATCGACGCTCCAATATCGTCACAGTGGATATGGCAGTTATAAACTCCATCTGACCCCACTACCACGATTGAGTCCCCTATCTCCGCCCACCTCCTCTTCATCTCTTCAACACCTTCGGAGTCAGCCTCGAGGAGAAACATCACCTCATACCTCGGTCCTCTACTCGAGCTGCTTGGGTCCACGTATGTAACTTCGTCAGAGATATGAGCATCGCCTTCACCGTCTTCTTCGAGCCAAGGGTGGCTTCTCAAGGAGTCTGGGAGATCCTTACCCAAAAACCCCATGTAAAGCGCCTCTAGAACATGCACGAACCCCGCACCACCGGAGTCCACTACGTTCGCCTTCTTTAGCTGCTCTAACATGTTGGGTGTCTCAGCCAGGGTCTTTCGGGCTCTTTCAAGAGACTCCCTGATCACCAGCTCTAGATCTGCCCCTGCACTTTTAGAGACTATAACCGCCTGCTTAGCTGCACTGGAGGCCACCGTCAAGATGGTGCCTTCCATGGGCTTTAGTACAGCTGCACGGGCTTCGTCAGCGGCTTTTTGCAGTGCCTCTGCCCATGCACTCACTAGCTCAGTGGGATCTTTTACCCGCTCTATAGAGGATGAGAGATGGGACACGAACCCTTGAATGATCTGCGAGAGGATGACGCCAGAGTTGCCACGCGCACCTAGAAGCGCAGCCTTTGAGATCGTCTTGGCCAGGACTGCTGCCTCTTCTGCCTGTCCTTGAACCTTCTTTAGAGCCTCGTTCACCGACCTTACCGTAAGCAACATGTTGGTGCCTGTGTCGCCGTCAGGAACAGGAAACACGTTGAGACGATTGAGCCTCTTGTAGTTTGCCTCTAACAGCTCTTCGAGCTTGAAGAAGCTTCTCTTTATGGCGTTCATCTCGTCGAAGTTTCTTTCATTCACTGCACAAATAGTAGTGCACAAAGCCCGATAGTGAACTAATAAATCCCGATACCCCTTCACTCACAACAACTAATTTCTCACATCACATGACAACAATAAGTGACATGGTTTTTTTAGATCGCTGTCTTCTCCAAAAACTGAGATCGTCGGTCCCCTTAGCTTGCCTCGGAATCGTTGCAGGTCAACGTGATCTTACCCGTCTATGAGTCCTCATCAAAACGAGGGCGTTATGCCGCTAATGAGCTACCAAGCCCTTATGCCCCTCGTACCTCTAAATGCTCCATAGGATTACACCCAACGGCTCGACAACATAAAGCACGAGATAGTCGCCTTTATATGTGCGATGAGCACCAGCCGACATCACCCAAGAGTCCTCAATATCCGTTGCATCTTTGGATGACGTCAAATTATCGATAACTGTCCAAGAGAGCTCGGCGGAGCGTGTAGAATAGGTCTTCCGTGTGCGACAGTTGAGGAGATAAAGTGGCAGCAGTATGTGAACTTTGCGGGAAGAAACCGTATTTTGGCATGAGTCTATCACACTCTCACAGAAGGAATAAAAAGAGGTTCAACCCCAACATTCAAAGGGTTAGAGCCGTCGTTGGTGGCGCTCCAAAGCGCATTTCGGTGTGCACCTCTTGCATTCGTGCTGGCAAAGTGAGCAAAGCCTAAAAGACGATGTCTCTCAGGGGAGAGGACGCTTACGACGCCGTACTCTGGCTCTCATTCGGTGGACCGGAGTCGAAAGAGGACGTAGTTCCATTTCTGCAAAACGTTACTCGTGGGCGCAACATACCCAGAGAGCGCTTAGAATTAGTTGCCCATCAGTACTACCTGTTCGACGGAGTCTCTTCCATAAATGAGCAAAACCGTGCGATGATCGAGGCGGTTAGGGAGGAGCTAAAGAGCAGAGATCTGGCGCTTCCTATATATTTCGGCAACAGGAACTGGCACCCCTATGTGGAGCACACTGTCGGTCAAATGATTACAGATGGAGTAAAAAAAGCACTCGTCTTCGTCACCTCAGCGTACTCCTCGTACTCCTCCTGTCGGCAGTATCGCATGGATATCGCGCGCTCTATCGAGGCTAACGCCGACACTGGTTCTATCGTCCTTCACAAAGTTCGTGGATTCTACAACCACCCCAAGTTTCTGAATTCGCTTGTCGAGTTGACCGTTATGACCTTTCGATCAGCAGGATCTCCTAGACCATCTACTACCGCTTTCGTAACTACCGCACACTCGATACCTTTAGCGATGGCCTCTGCTTGCGACTACGAAAGCCAGCTAAGGTTCGTAAACTCCTATCTAAAAAAGGAACTCGAACAGGCCCTAGGTAACACATACCGTGTCGATCACGCATTTCAATCCAGAAGCGGTCCGCCCTCCCAGCCTTGGCTCGAGCCAGACGTTGGAGACAAGATCGATGAACTCGCCAGCGAAGGTTTCAGTGAAGTAGTGGTAGTGCCGATCGGGTTTATCTCCGATCATCAAGAGGTTCGATACGACCTCGACACCCTCGCTAAGGAACGCGCAGAGACGGCTGGCGTAAATATGTACCGAGTCCCCACTGCCTCTAATTCTTCGCTTTTTATCTCTATGGTCGCCGACCTCATCGAGGAGAGACTCGCAGATCACGGCACACGCCTAGCCGTGGGTGCGGCCTTGCCTGACTTCTGCGAGGAGCACTGCTGTTTGTTCTCCGAGTAGTCACAGCGATTGATATGCAACTTTAGCTGGAGACAACCTCGCCGGTCAGCGTTACCTCTAAGATTTAGACGCTAACGCTTGGTGGCACCCACAAGAAGTTTTAAGACCCTAATCGAACGGACAACAAGGCTCCAAGCCTTTGAGTTAGATCCACATGCCACCTCTATAGGTATGAAGTTCAAGGGTCAACAAAACACGAGTACGCTTACATACTCCTCTTAGCGAAACCTGCGAAAAGTTCATAACAACGCCATACCTATTGGCAGATTGGCATTACCTGTGTTCCAAAGACACATAACACCTCACACACGACCCTCGAACAAGAAACCAAGCCGCTACCCCACTTAGCACCGCAACTACCAAGTGGCCTCAAAATGCGATACTAATCACCCGCTTAGGTAGCATCGTGACTTTTTTAGCTAGCGTAAGAAGTGCGCACCCCTCCGACGAACACCATCGGTCTGTGAACCTTGTTAGGGATTGCTCGCTTAGTAGCTAGTTGTTCCTGATCGTCGATCTCAACCGCTCAAGGTGATCCCAAAGCCTCTTGGGCAACTTAGGACCAAAAGAGTTAAAGTGCTCCTCGATAGATACAACCTCTTCGATAAGCTCAGATTCATTAACGTCAAATAGCTGAGTTAGGCGCTCTGGCTCGAGATTAAGACCTTCAAGGTCAAGATCCTCAGGCTTTGGAACTAGACCAAGAGGAGTAGAAAGAGCATCCACCTTACCCTCAACCCTTTCGATCATCCACTTCAGGACCCTGGAGTTCTCGCCATAGCCTGGCCATAAAAACCGTCCATCAGCGTCCCGACGGAACCAGTTGACCAGGAAGATCTTAGGTAACTTTGAATCATCTCCCGACTCACCCATAGCCAGCCAGTGCGCAAAGTAGTCGGCCATATGATAACCGCAGAAAGGCAGCATCGCAAAAGGATCCCTGCGCAGCTTGCCAACCTTGCCTTCAGCTGCAGCCGTGGTCTCCGACGCCATCGTTGCGCCCATAAAGACTCCGTGATCAAAGCTGAACGACTCCGTTACAAGAGGGACTAGGGAGGACCTTCTCCCACCGAACATTATCGCTGATATCGGTACACCATTTGGATCTTGCCACTCAGGTGCGATGGTCGGAGAGTTAGAGGCTGGTACAGTAAAACGGGCGTTTGGGTGCGCCGCAGGTGAACCCACAGAAGGGTCCCAGGGTTTCCCTTGCCAGTCCGTCAACTTTCCGGGCTCTTGCTCGATTCCCTCCCACCATACATCTAAGTCCTCAGTCAGTGCAGTATTGGTGAAGATAGTAGAGTGCTTTATCGTCTCCATAGCAACGGGGTTACTTTTAGAAGATGTACCTGGCGCCACCCCAAAAAAGCCCTTCTCTGGGTTCACCGCATAGAGCCGTCCATCGGATCCAAAGCGCATCCAGGCTATATCATCTCCTATGGTCTCCGCTTTCCATCCTTTCAGGGTCGGTACTAACATGGCGAGATTTGTCTTGCCACAGGCGGAAGGGAAAGCTCCGGCCACATAGTGGACACGCCCAGAGGGATCCGTTAGTTTCAGTATCAGCATGTGCTCTGCTAGCCATCCTTCCCGTCGAGCCACCGCAGTTGCGATTCGAAGAGCTAGACATTTCTTTCCAAGCAGCGCATTTCCACCGTAGCCCGATCCAAACGACCAGATCTCTTCGGTCTCTGGAAAGTGAGCAATGTATGTATTTTCAGGGTTACACGGCCAAGGAACATCTTCGCTTTCCTCGTCATCTATGGGTGCCCCCACACTGTGAAGACACTTGACAAAGTTACCGTCGTCCCCAAGACGCTCAAGAACAGTTCTACCAACCTCGGTCATATACATCATGTTTAGGACAACGTAAGCAGAATCCGTTATTTCAACGCCAATAATTGAGAACTCTGAGCCCAAAGGACCCATTGAGAACGGAATCACATACATAGTCCGTCCTCTCATTGAACCTTTATATAGATCTGTAAGAGTCGCTTTCATCTCCAAGGGAGACCGCCAGTTGTTCGTTGGGCCGGCGTCTTCCTGCCTCTCGGAGCATATATAGGTCTTGCTTTCGACCCGAGCTACATCTCGGGGATCCGAGTGCGCCCAGTAGGAGTTTGGACGTCTTTCCTCGTTCAGCCTTACGAGGGTCCCTGCTGCCACCAGCTTCTCAGCAAGCTCTTCAAACTGCTCCTGTGAACCGTCACAAAGGTAAACTTCCTTTGCTTCACAGTGATCGAAGATCTCGTTGATCCATCTTTGTAACTCAGGATGGGAGACAACAGTGGACATATCAAATCCTTCCAACGCCAAATGATTTTTCTATAAAAGTGCTTGCGTATTACAGCTAGGGTAAGTTTTACTCATTTTATATATAAACGCAAATACAAGGAACTGAGGTAGCGAGAAACTGAACCCCCAACCTTGGAATGAAGAACAACTTATCCGTAGGGTAACTGACGAAAACGCTAAGAAAGGGCCCCATATTGAAGTGGGAATAGGTGACGACTGTGCTGTGGTGGTCCCCCAATCTAAAGATCTTCTGCTCTGCAGTGATATGCTCGTGGAGCACACCCACTTCGAGACTTCATACTTTAGAGCCAGCGATATCGGTTTCAAGTCCGTTGTGGTCAACCTCTCTGACATAGCCGCTATGGGGGGTATCCCAAAGTACGTTCTCTGCGCAGTCAGCGGACCAAAAAACTTCCCAATCGATGAGGTCCTCGAGGGAGTTCAGATGGCCTGTTATACTTACAACGCTGACCTTGTAGGGGGAGACATCTCTCGTTCCACGGAGATAGTCGTTACAATAAGCGTTGTAGGCACGAGCAACAACCTTGTGCCCATGCTCAGGTCAAAGGCAGCGCCTGGCGACTCAATAGTTATCACCGGTCCAACTGGAAGGTCTTCAGCAGGGCTAAGAAGCCTTTCAAAGAAGGGGCAAAGACCAGAACACCCCAGTGAAGTTGAGCTGGCACATCTACGTCCCAAGGCGAGAGTAACAGCTGGACGTGTGGCGGCTGAGTTCGGCACCAAAGCTGCTATCGATATCTCAGACGGTCTCGCGCTAGATCTACATCGGGTTGCGGACGCATCCGGAGTCGGCTTTCAGCTCGAAAGAGTTCCCTTTGTCTCCCCTGCAACCGCCGAAGACGCTTTGTTCGGTGGTGAGGACTACGAACTCCTTCTGTTCCATCCGGATGGAGAACTACTCGTAGAGATGCTAGAAGAGGTCTTGGAGGGCACCCGTGCCACCGTCATAGGTAAAGTCGTAGAAGACCCCACAACTAGAGATCTACAGGGAGAGCCTCTTCTAAAAAGAGGATACTTGCACTAGGCAATCGAGTCAGTTAGGAAAAGTTCTACACCGCTCACAAAGTGGCGGTGCAGATCAGTGACATAATCCATTTAGGCGTGCTCAAACCAAGCGAACTGTTTGATTAGGCGCGAACCTTGTATAAATGCCTTTGGATCTCTACCAAAGCAAGCAGCTATGCGAGAGTAGCCCCTTCAGTCACCGCGTTAGGCTGTCCCGACTTGGTAGAAAAGACAGGCTTGGAGTGTCTCACCGTTGCAAGCTTGGTCTTGAGCAGAACCTTGATAACCGCCCATGCCGGATCAAACTCACGCCTACCGAAAGACAGTCTTGCAGCCGTAGGTGCCGCATGGTGATTGTTATGAAGGCCTTCTCCAAAGGAGATCAGGGCCAGCCAGTTGTTGTTTGTCGCCAAATTACGATAGGGCCTCTTTCCGTACGTGTGGCCGATTGCATTAACGGCGGCAGAGATTCCAAGATAAGAGACCACGTGTACCAAGGAACCAACAAGAGCAACCTCCCACCCTCCAATGAGGTAAAGGATTGCAATTCCAATGCCAAGACCTAAGAGGGAACGATCCAAGAGCTTCTCATCGAGTTTGTCGCCCACAAGGTCCTTGGCGTACTTATCGACCGTGGCTCTACGATTCGCCTCTCTTCTGTAGTAAATGACGTTTCCAAGCTGAACCTTCCAAAAACCTAGGACCCATGGTGAGTGTGGGTCTGGATCCTCGTCGGTAAAGGCGTGGTGTTTTCTATGAACGGCAACCCACTCTCTTGGGCGGATACCGGTTGTAATCCAAATAACTAATCGAAAGACTAACGCTAACCTCTTGTCCATCGTTAGCGACTTGTGCGCCAAACCTCTGTGCAGATAGATTGTCGTTGCCATCACAGCGAGCTGTGTTGTTGCAAGGCCTAATATGACCCCTAATATCCATGAATTCACTTACCTATCGTACCTTCGAAACAGTGGATATATCCCTCTATCTCTAAGAAATATCGTTATGGCTCCGATAAGCGATCCGTCACCTTAGTCTCTGCTTTTATTTTTCGGTAATCTTTGCCGCACTGATCTTCTTGGCCCCATGTCGCATCCATAAAACCCCTAAGAGGGCGGTCAGATCAAAGGCCAGAGATACGAGACCGGAGTAAGTCGGATGCAGTGAATCCGTCAGAACCGCTATCAACTCTACGGCCCCTATCGCTAACAGCACTCCAGCTTGAGCCAAAAGAGGCGAAGAGAAGATCTTCTTGAGTTGCTGCTGCTCTGCACGGGCGATCTTGAGCGACAGCGCATTTTGATATAGGCCGAGACAGGACGAGCCCTTAGAGCTACAGCTATCGCATGGTGAACTTTTACCAGAGTCGCAAGAGCCACCTGAAGAGGCCTTAGAACCATAGATGTTTTGCTCTTTCACGTAACGGTATCCCACATACTCGCCTAAGAGCAAGACCGCCGCCACGATAACAACGAAAACAAGACCCGATGTCCTGAGAACCGCTGCAGCTAGAGCAGCTAAAGACACGACAAAAGAGACGGAGGACTGGGTAAGAACCAGTCGCATGCGACTCAGTTTGGCGAAGAATACCTCAACAGCGATCTCAACTGCATCTGCGAGACCCTCATCAGCCTTGTTCATACAGCCTCCCTTGGAACACCTCGAAGTCTTAGGGCATAGGCTAGAACAAATACGTCTGTGAGGGTAAAGCCCAAAAACCCAACCGCCATGAGGAGCGAGGCTGATCGCTGATAGTTATCCAGGTAGGTTAGGCCATAAAGTGACGCCAGAAAAAAGAACGATATCGCCACCAGAGCTGACACAATGAGTACCTTGGAATTAGTAGGTCCCACCACTATCTGAAGATAGACCACGGAGACCGCCAAAATACTCGCAAGTACGATGTGAAGCTGCAAAGCTGTAATACCCGAGGACAGTCCCCACTTGACTATGTCGTATGATGCCCCTAGATAGTTGTTATCGTTGTAGCCGGGATGGTCTTTGGGAATATTATCGTAGAGATTCATCCATATTCCGGCCAAAAACTGAACCGAAAGCACAAAGGCAATCACAACGGCACTTACAACAGTTTTACCGTACGCTCGCATCACCTTATCGCTTTTCAATGAACCTTCGATCACCTAACAACCCCTGAGAGTCTCGAATCCTTTGCACCTAAAACTAAGTTATCAGATGAAGGTAGTAATGTACTACCTTATAAAGCCCTGAACAGCCTCTGCAACCAGCTGAACAGCGATAGCTGCCAATAGAAGTCCAAAGACCCGGGTTAGCAACATGATCCCACTTTCCTTTAGAATCTTTATAAGTTGAAGGGAGAATCTAAGCGATAGCCACAAAATAACAAGTACCGAAAGGATCGCAGCGACGAGGGCTACTACGTCTCCTCCACCTCTTATCTCCTTTACAAAGACGATTATCGCAGCTATCGCGCCTGGTCCTGCGATAAGAGGAGTGCCTAGAGGAACAAGCGCCACAGAGACTTCATCAAGTGCCGTCGGCTTGGAAGCCTGACCGGTAAGGAGCTCTAGAGCCACGAGAAGCAGTAGAAGTCCACCGGACCCTTGTAACGCTGGGATCGTAACGCCTAGGTAGTCAAGTATCTGCTTGCCAAATAGTGCAAATACACCGATGCCCCCTCCTGCCACAAGAACCGCTTGAAATGCAAGCTTCTTCTGGGAGGAGGTCTTAGATCCACTCGTAAGAGAAAGGAATATTGGCACATTCCCTAAAGGATCCATGATTACCAGCAACGTGATAAAGACCTGCGTGAAAAACTTAATGTTGAAGGTTGCCATCTAGCCTCGTACCATCTGGGGATTCGGTACCTACAAGTTAGCTCTTAGATATACGACTCAATCCACCCTATGCAAGATTTGCATTGTCTTTGGATGTCTTTGATCCTTCACATTGCTCGAATCGGCACTTGTAGGTTTTTGGTGGTATTGCTAACGTTAGAGGTATCAGAACCTTGGGGTCAAGCAGGAGGTTGGGGTGATGGATCGAGGGATAGGCAACTGGGCAAGGGAACGAGCTAGGTTGTCGGGGGATCAGATCGCACTAAGCACCAAAAATGTAGCTATTTCCTACACCGAACTTGACACAAACAGCAATCGTCTAGCAACCTCGTTGGTCTCTTATGGGGTTCGTCGAGGCGATCGAGTTGCGCTGTTTTTAGAGAACTCACCACAGTGGATCGAGATACTCTTTGCAGTTTCGAAACTCGGCGGAGTCGTAGTCCCCCTCGAGGCTTCACTAAGAGTTGATGACCTGGCCTTCGTCATCGAGGATTCCAGTCCAAGGGTACTTTTCACCTCTGAGTCCGGCTACGAAACTGTTCAAAAGGCACTCAAATCTGTATCTTGTGAGATGGATCTAATCGTTACGACAAACATGGCAAGATCACCCGTCGCCGACTACAGCGCCCTGCTAGCAAGAGGAAAGCCAAGATTTGAAAGTAACCACATCGACGACACCGAGACGGCCATGTTGGCCTATACGGCCTCCCAGGCACTTCGACCACAAGCTGTCCAACTCAGCCATCGCAACCTAGAAAGCCATACGGTGTCGATGATAGCCACCCTAGATGAACTCTCTAGCAACGATGATACATTAACCGCAGAGCCGCTCTCATCAGTTCTGGGTCTCACGACCTTTGTACTTCCTCTTCTCTATCTTGGAGGGACCGTTCATATAGAACACGATCTAGGCGCTTTCTCAATCGCTGACGCGATCAATCGCACCCAGCCCACAGCGCTGTCGATGTCTTATAGGAACTGGCAGGAGATAGCTAGGCGCCGCGCGCTCGTCGAGCCAGTGTCCCTAAGATACGCTCTCGTCACCGAGGGAGTATTAGGTGCAGAGGAGAGCGATCTGCTGTACTCAATGGGGATAGACCCAAGGCGCACCTACGGTCTAAGCGAGGCCTCTGGGATCGTCACTGTTGATAATCCATGGTCCTGCTCCAAAGATCTCACAAGCAGAGGTAAGGCTATCTTTGGCACAGAGATACATGGATCGTTCGACTCAAAGCAGTCTTACAACAAAGGTGGTAGAGTCTCTGAAATATCAATTGCGAGTCGTTCTGTCACAAAGGGTTATTGGCTCTTACCCTATGAGACATCTAAGGTTATAGGCGACGGAGTCCTAAGAACTGGCGAGATCGGCACTGTCGACGCTCTCGGGAACCTTCACTTAGAAAGTACAAGTGAGAGGTGGCAAAAAATCGGTGGACGTCTCTCACACAAGGAACTGGAGGTAGGCCTTGCGAGCGAGGAGTTCATAGGCGAGGTAGTAGCTATCGACCTTTCACAGATGAACGGCACCGACGCTTTTTTGATAGCTGTTACTCCATCAGATCACAGCTCTTTCTCAGAGACTGAGTTGAGGAGGCGCCTGAAAGATCAGTGGAGCTTAGAAGGAGTGAATATAGAGATTATGGTCTTAGACGAGATGCCGCGATCCGCATCAGGAAAGTTGCTTCGGTCCCAGATAGCCCGCATGTTCTTCAAGTACACCGGGACACATATGCGACCTGAGGAAGGATCCAACACCGTCCTTCATCGGGAGTAGCTCCAACTAAGATACATCAACCCCGGCTCTGCGCTCTTTCGAGTGAAGATGGCTCAGTAGAGCGAAAAACGACGAGGGCAACGGAGAGTAGTACTCCGACGATCACTGCGGTCTCAATCGCCAAGCCAGAGAGGAGAAGCACAAGAAACACATACATCGCAAAACCGAGCAGAATTCCGTAAACGAACGGTTTCTTTCTTTGCCAGAACGACTCACTCATACGGATAACCTTTCCATGCCTCATACGTATCGTTAGAATCCATCGGATTAACTCTTCCGACCATTTAACGATTTTGGTGCTGACACAGTCCTAATAACAAACCCCAGTGCTTCTTTAGTTCATCTACTCCTCAGGTTCATCCACATCCCATAAGATATCCGCAGGGTCGAGGCGACGATGATCCAAACTCCAACTGCCATCGTAAGTGCCGAAAGTGTAAGTAGTGGAAATACGAGTAATAAAGTGCCACCAATCACCGAGAGGACGCCTAACGCTGCAAGGAATCGGGCAAAGTTAGCTGCTGGGCTCGCTGCGCGGAGACGAAACTCCATCACGCCTTGGAATATCAGCCCCACGCCAGTGAGGGAGCCCGCAAGCACCAACGCATACTTTGGATTGAGGAGGAAAAGCCCACCGAGGATTGCAATTACTACCCCAGTAAATCCCCCTATAGAGACAATGGGACGGGACAAAATAACGGAGGTTACGAACAAAACGATTAGGCCGAGGAAGACAACTGCTAGCCCCAACATCTCCCCGATCGCAGTATCAACAAATCTAGGCACGGCGACAAAGATCGCCCCCAGGAGCAAGGTGGCAAGACTAGGCACAACGCTTCGAAGCGAAAGTAGGTGAGCATCTCCATAGCTTTTGCTTTCAAAGTCACCGTGATAGTAGTGCTTAGGATACATGTTCATCATCTCCTAAGTCCACGTTATAAAGAACCACTTTGGCGAACAATAGTTTTGCATAACTTCACAGAAACCTCAATGCCCCTTTGATAATTTAACCTAGGTACCTCTTGGTCAGCCCCCGGCATGCCAAGATCACCCTAAGACTCTGTTATTGTTGAACTATGATTCCTAGAGCGCAATTCGGCAACACAGGGCACTTGAGCACCAAGATCATCTTTGGGGCAGCAGGTCTAGGCAGTTGCTCACAGGCCTTCGCAGACGAGGTGTTTGATACTTTAGTGCGCTATGGGGTCAATCACATCGACACCGCTGCTTCATATGGAAACGCTGAAGAGCGTATCGGTCCATGGATGAAGGAACATAGGTCGAAGTTCTTCCTTGCAACTAAGACAGAGGATCGAAACGCCGACGCTGCAAGGAGATCTCTAGAGCGTTCTTTGTCACGCCTTAGGGTCGATAAGGTCGATCTAATTCAGCTCCACAACTTAGTCGAGGCTGACGAGTGGGAACAGGTACATAGAACAGGAGGTGCTCTTGAGGCGCTCGTAAAGGCAAAGGACGAGGGCTTAGTCGACTACATAGGTGTTACGGGTCATGGAACACGCATCCCCGCCATGCACATTAGGTCTCTAAAGGAGTACCCTTACGACTCAGTGCTTTTCCCATACAACTACGCTATGATGTCCGATAGTTCTTACAGAGAGGACGTGGAGGAACTACTTGTAATTTGTGAAAAGCAGGGGGTTGCGGTGCAAGCGATAAAGTCTATCGCCAGGGGCCGCTGGAATAACACCTCTCCTGACACCCCTCACTACAGCTGGTACGAACCGCTTACCCACGCTGACGCAATAAGACGTGCGGTACACTACGTTCTTAGCAACCCACAGCTATTTCTGAACACCTCCAGCGACTATCGAACGTTAGATCATATATTGAACGCAGCCTCACTCCCCATCTCCGCTCCGGCAAACATCGAGATGGAAGATGACGCTCGAGAGTTTGGTATCAGCCGTGTCTTTGATGGGCACGATCTTGAACGAATCTGAATGATCTAAGTCCTCGCTGGTCAACACAAACCGTAGCGGTACACGGTTAATCGGTCACCATAGTTTGAGCGGACCCAATTGGAAAAGTTCAAATTCTTGCACATCTCCAGTCTTCATACCGCAGGATTTGATTGTCTTAGCGAACCCAAATAGTAACTTAGAGCTCAAGTCGCTTAGTACAGACAACTTTCCGCTAGTTCTTTCGACGCCAAGGGTATATCAAGATACTGCGCCGCTGAATCTTCGCTTTTACGAAGAGGTAGACCACTTTGCCATTGCGACTCGGTGGGTCCACGGCTTTATGGCCCGGTACGCTCGCCTTACTAGAGTTAAACTGCTTGTCCTCACACTTCTAGTCGCATGGTAGAGTACCACAAGACACGAAAGCTCCTTGGACGATACCTCCCGAATTTCCTCGGCTGCTACTGGCAATATATTTGCAAGAGGTCTGTCGCACTTCGTTCCAAAACCGTTATTTAGCGAACCTAGACCATGCATATCGAATACACACGCCGACCCTCTCATCACCAAAATCCATGGCTATAACTTTCCGAGCAGACATGCAACCAATGCCGGCGCAATTACAGCGGGAATTAGGCTCTAACGCCACCAACTAATGACTATCGTTGCTTTAGTCGCTGGTCTTTGTCTAGTGTTTAGCTACATTTACGTAGAAGTCCACTACCCCGGATAGATGACCGGAAGACCTGCTCTCGGAGCGTTAGTCATAATCATCTTCTTCAAACTTGGGACTTCGATTTTTCTAAGATTTGCCCCAAACCATCCAAGAACGCAAGCTATGGTGGATCTTTCAAACAAAAGACATCGACCAACAATCGATCACTTTGCACAAACCAATGTCAGATGAGCTACCTAAACAAGGTGATTGACCTCCTGAACCCGAGGTGACAGTTTCCTGGCGGCTAAATACATCTTGCCAGGCAACTTTGAGATCGGGATCGACCCTAAATCTCAGGAACCTTCCATCCCATTCCTTCAGCGATCTCCTTGCAGGTTGGACAGAGGGGATATTTCTTTGGGTCACGATTAGGTACCCAGGTCTTTCCACACAACGCAGTACAAGGAGTACCAGTTACAATGGCCTCAGTCACCGCCGAAGCAGGAAAAACAATATGAGCCATGCGGTCGCGCTCTTCAATGTCGGTTTCTCCTGGAAGAAGCCGGGTAAGTTCATCAACACTTGCCATGAAACCAGTTTACCGTGCGAGAAATCGTGAGACCGCCGACGTTAACAATCGCACCTCTCAAATATTCCTATGAAACTTCATAATTTTTTTATATGTCAGCTTGACTTAGGGAAGGATCTACACCCAAGTCCAATACCTAGGCATTGGATAACGCATCCAATGCGGCAGTACAGAGATCGACGCCCTACCATCCTTGCGTTACCGTCTCGCCAGCTACCACCAGCACAACGTGTGAGAACCTCGATTAGTAATATCGCTAAGCATAGTACGATGACGACCTTATTCTCTAGGAGCATTTACTTCACCGACAATGGAGATCTCTTGGGAAATTGCAAACTCACTTAGGTGGTTGCAAACCAGTGGCATTAATGACACTACTGGATTACCAACCTCTCCCTTCTTCAACTGCGCTGCGTCACAGCCCTCTGTCCCAGAGATGCGAGAATTCCCTGTTTACAGACGTGTTGCCAACGCCTTTGTGAGTGATACGACTGCTATCTTCTACTCCCACGGCGATCTTGCGCCGGGCTTTGAAGTCGTTGGCAATCAATTTCACATACATTGTCAGTGGTCATAAGTTTCAAGATTGTGTGCTTGCAAGACTTCGGAGCCCGGCTGCATATTCGGTGAGAACGGTATCGATGATCGGTACGCAACCTTTGAAAAGAAAGGCTCAGACGATCCCTGCCTCGGTGGGCGAGTTTAAAGGTACATGGAGAACGACGCCCTGGACGGCTACCTTAGCAGTTTCAACACCACGTTTCCTATTTACGGCTGAACGCCGACACGTTGCCGACACTTACGTCTCGTAGCAGAACGCACCATCACCATCGCGCACAAAAAGAGCTAACTGCGAAAAGCCCCGCATCAACGATGACGTTCTACTGGAGTCAGGGCTGCGAACCACCTCTCTACCTGATTCATCCAAGAAGAATACGTTGGTGTGAAATGGAACACAAATCTCGGATGGGCAAGGAGCCAGGTTCTCACCGACTCGGTCTTATGGGATAAGTAGTTGTCTAAAACGACGTGAACTCGTAAGCTCCTTTTGGTACTTGTCGGTCGATGAGCTCTAAGAACTGATAATGAATTCAACTGCCCTCTTGGCAACCGTCATCTTGGTGATAACCTTGCCGGAGGCGACATCAAGGGCAGCGTAGAGATTACTAATGCCATTGCGCTTGTACTTAGGTGTACGACGCAGAGGAACCCCTGGCACCATTGCAAGCATGGGCTGGGTA
>NZ_FQUL01000004.1 GCF_900128965.1 Ferrithrix thermotolerans DSM 19514 | reverse complement strand
TCGAAGATCTTACTCAGATAGATCTCTCTACCTGAAAAGACTTAGATGCATCGTCTGTGCCTCATTGGTCTATGGCTATTAGCTGACCAAGAGGTGATGCTGGCACAGTCTTCGAACATGAAATTGTTTGTTGTCCGTGTTCTGTGCTTTAGTTGACTTATATAGAACCCAAAGTGCACTTAGACGTCTTTGGTGTAGATGGAACACATCTAGATAGTGGACTTAGATGCAAAATTAGATGCAGATCTAAGTTACCTAGATCTAAGTTACCTAGATCTAAGTTACCTAGATGTATTGACAAAACACCGAGCTGTCTAAGTACGGGTCCCGCACTTACATGTCTATCCCTATTCCGTTTTCAAGGAGCTACTTGGTACATTGCTAAGAGGTACCACCCAACTAAATGGGAGTTATAAAACTAGTTGGGGGGTGTGGGTTAAGCGGCCGTTTACCAACAACTTTTTTGAAATTTATCTTCTACTTCAATGAGTGCCAGCTCACCCTAGATACAAACGGGGAGCTAGGTCTAAAACCTTGCTCCCCGTTTGTTGTCTTCCAAACCCTTCGAGACCAACCAGCCGTAGTTAAGCCACCATAGAGTCGTGCTGCTCTTCAACTAAGTTGGGAGCGAGCTTGCGTTGGATCTCAAGAGCGCGATCCACAGTTATGGGCAAATATCCCTTGTCACTGCAGGTCATGTTGCCTTCCTTCTCATGAAGACGAGGCGTTACTCTAAATAGATTTGGCTTTAGAACCCATGCACCGTCGATGAGAACCTCAACCGCCGTCGATCCAACCGCACTTCTTGCGAGGGACTCTACCTTCCTGTCGTCATCCAGTTTGACTGCATAAAAATATGCCTGGCTCATAACTACCTCGCTTTCCTGCTAGATAAATCTACAGCCCTAATAATACAAGAATAGACCTGAGCATCAATACGTTTCCTGTGAATTCAAAGGGCAGATATAGCATTCTTTATGGCTTTGTTCAACTAAGGATCTCGGACTCGTACGAAATCACCACCGGCACCTTAGTCATAAGCGACAGATCGTGCGAGGAACGCTCTAACCCAGGCGTCCAAAGAGACCTGCATAGCGGTGTCTCCGCAGTCAGATAGGGCAAAGATTCCCCAGCCTCTTTGTGGATGAATCGCCATCACTCCTGAACTTCCCTGCGAGCGAATCTCATGGTAGAGCCAGGTTCCTTGTCTTCCAAGGAATATGTGCCAGCCTAGACCCATCGCGAAGGATGAGTCTTTAGAGATCGAGTGCGTGCGTTGCGACAACCTAAGACCTTCCGCCAGTAAAGACGACTCTGGGTCAATCGATGACTTCAAAAACAGCATCAAGTCTCTAGGTGTGGACACAATACCCATGGCGGGGGTGAAGGGTCCAGAAGGGTCAAGAACAACCCTCTTCCCATTTCTGAAGCCGTTTACCCTCTCGTCGTGCCCAGCGCTTAGAAAGTCTGTTCTGTCCATCCCGAGGGGCGCAAGTACCGCCTCTTCAATGCCTTTTTTGTACCCTTCGAGAGTTCCTCCACCGAGACTTAGGCCCACGAGGGACATCCCGACATTCGAATACCGATAACCAACCGATACTCGGCGACGCCGCCTTGAGAATCTAAAAAGATCCTCTTCGTTGTAACAACAAAGGGGGCTATTAACATCTGACAAAGTTTTATACAGAAAGTTCCATGGTAGAAAGGGTAGCCCTGAGGTATGGGTGGCCAGTCGTCCAAAGGGGATATCCTCTCTATCCTCACAGCTCTCATTCGACCAGGACTCATTTAGCGATATCGCACCCGCTGAGACACACGATCCCAAATAAGTGGCTGTAAGCACAGACGAAAAGCTCCCTAGGTGATACTTCCTCAAAAACGAGCTTTCTGAAGAGTTACCTAGTTGAGTATCCAGCGATATGAATATCTCCTTTAGGGAGCCGCTCACGATTCCCACCGCAACTGACGAGCCTGCAGGTCTGTCGACCGCCCGTTCAAGGTCTTCCAAAAGCGCCTCCGGACGTAGGTGATGCTCCCTCAGACCGTGGGAGAGGTTGCCTTCATCTTGGTATTTGCTCTCAATAGAGTGAAGGTTCATGTCGTCTTTATCCTCAGCTCCCAAGAACCTCTCTTTCGCAAGTGGATACAGAGAACGCCTATATCGGCGGAGGTAGGTAACGAGAACGAGACCAACGATACTCAAAGTTACAAGTACAAAGGCATATTCATCCACTAGGCGTGCGACGGTAATCGCTCCTTGGCCCAGGAAGTAGCCAAGAGCAACCATAACTAGGGAGTACAAAAAAGCGTCAAGAAGATCTAACAGCAAGAACACCCCTAGACTCATCCCAGCCCAACCCGACATTGCAAAGATAAGACCGTTTGGAACAGGGAGAAAGTAAGCGAAGACGACCGCCCACGGGCCGAGTCTCTTCAACAACACCTCTGTTCGCCTGGCCATCTTCTGAGCATGGGGACTTCGGGCTGCAAAGATATCGACTATGTAGTGCCCGTACCTTTTGCCAGCCCACCAGTAAAACGGGGATGCTCTTACCACAGCGACGAGGGGCGCGCCAAGCGCCAGCAACAAGGGAACTCTATGCAGACGCGCAAAGGCACCAGCTGTAACCATGGAAAGCGTCGTGCCACCTAGGGCTTCTACTGCTACTGTGTGAGTGGCAAGGAAGTAGGGAGAGACGAAGGGAACAATAACAGACCAGACCAAACCCAGCAAGAGTCCCACGAGCCATAGCACGTCCGAACTCTTGCGCTCACCTTTTCCCATAACCACTAAACAAAGATACCCCTCTTACCAACATAACTTCACGCTAAGACGATCAAGATATAGGAGTACTCTCAGAGATGTCCTACACCTAGGGCCTTGGAGTTTCAAGGTAGAGCTGCAAAACCGTTGAACGTCGCAAATCACAAACATCACGGTCCCTCAGAGCAAGTAGGTTAGAGGGCCGCTTTACCGACGCCTTTACATCTGACGAACCTCACACTCAAATGGGCGTCGAAACCAAAAGAGACACGATTCAACAGAGGCACTGCCTACCAATCAGTTGGCGTTTTAGACCGGGTCCCAAAGAAAATCTTGAGGTACGCCTGCGTCGCCAAGATACAGCGCATCTCCAGATCAGCTAAGCTTTATAGTACTATGAGCTATCAGCAAGATCCCCATGACGGTTCGGAGTTCAACCTCTCCCCGGAACCTACTCGTCCACCCAAACCGAAGTCGAAAGCGCTTGCAGTTGCTCTAGTAGTGATCTTTGGCAGTTTCGGATTTCTCTACACCTACCACCTAGATAAAAAGATGTTCTACCTGGGTCTTAGCACATCTTTTCTCTTTAGCGTTCTATTACTTAGGTTTGCAATCTTTCAGTACGCTTCAGTCGCGTTATTGATCTACTTCATCTACGATCGGGCACGCCTACCTAAGTCCTACTATCAGAACTATCCGAACCAACCACGAAGAACCCTGCCCTAAAGTGCACCATCTTCACTTCGAAGATAAGCGACCTTGGTAACATCTAGTAACATCTACACGTATAGTTTTTTGATCTCAAGAACAAAGGGTTAGCACTTGGCCGAACAGATGCCTATAGGCGGTGACTCTCACGCAAACCCACAGGCAAAGTCGCCGGGTTCTATAAGGAAGGTCACAAGCAACTCACCCGGAGACCGAAAGAGGCGTCCGTGGATCGTATCGATGCTTCTAGCAATGCGACCAAAGCAGTGGATCAAGAATGTCCTGGTTTTTGCTGCTCCCGCCGCAGCCGGTAAGATTCTAGATCCTAAGGTTGACTTAGAAGCGCTACTAGCTGCCATATTCTTCATCATGGTCTCTGCAGGTCTGTACCTTCTGAACGACTGCGTCGACATCGAGTCTGACCGACGCCATCCAAAGAAACGGTACAGACCGATACCCTCGGGAGAGATCAGTGTAAAACAAGCACAGATCTTCGCCTTACTGCTTTTGTTGGCGGGAAACGTCGCCCCTTTTTTTCTGCTTAGGTACCAGCTCGGAGTGGTAGTAGTTACCTACAGTGCCATTACCGCCTCCTACATCTTCTACCTAAAGCAGGAGGCTGTGCTAGATATTGCGACCGTAGCACTTGGCTTTTTACTAAGAGCTATGGCAGGTGGCGAGGCCGCAAACCTAACCCTCTCCAACTGGTTTCTAATTGTGGCCTCATTTGGTTCGCTCTTTATGGTAAGTGGGAAACGTTACTCAGAGTTGGTTGTGCTGGGTGACGAAGCCGGCAGACACAGAAGAACCCTAGACGTCTACTCCAAAGGCTACCTCAACTTCATAAGATCCATCTCCGCAGGCGTAACAATTACGGCCTACTGCCTATGGGCTTTTGACAAGCCAACCGTCGTGCACAACAACGCCCTTTTGATTGAACTTTCAATCGTCCCGTTCGTGCTAGCCGTTCTTCGGTACTCCCTCGTGATTGAAGAAGGGCTCGCCGGTGCACCAGAAGACGTGGTGCTTTCAGACCGACCCCTCTTGCTCTTGGGACTGCTCTGGGCTGTGCTACTTATCTTTGGGATCTTGATATTCTAAGAAAATCCTTGATCATCCCCTAGAGTTGATAGCTAAACTACCGCTAACTCGCCTCAAGGGTCGAAATCGCTTATCTCCTACTCTCAGAGAGATCATCTAGACTAATCGAGATGTCACAGTTAGAGAAGCTTGAAGGTTCAGCTTTACGGATCGAAGAGCCACGAGTTGTAAGCGGATGGGGTCGAACTCCCCGATCACTTGGACGCACGCTACGGGTTGATGGGCAAAGCACTGAAGAAAAAGAAGCGCGACTCTCGGAGGCCCTCTCAGACAAAGCACTGCTCGGCGTTGTTCCAAGGGGGCTGGGGCGGAGCTACGGAGACTCCGCAACGTTGGCCGCTGGACTACTTAGCGACCCTGAGGACTGGAAGGACACCTTTGAGTTAGATCCTCACAGCTCCACGTTAGAGGTCTCTTCAGGCTTTTCACTCGATGAGATCATGCGCAAGATAGTACCAAGAGGCTTCTTCGTACCGGTTACACCAGGAACCCGGTACGTAACCGTCGGAGGAGCGATAGCGTCGGACATCCATGGTAAAAACCACCACGTAGAAGGGTCTTTCGCCAAACACATAAGGTCCATGACCCTAGTTTCGCCCACCGGCATCAAAAACCTCTGTCAAGACGACAACGAGTTCAAAGCAACAGCTGGTGGCATGGGCCTCACAGGCTTCGTATCCAAAGCCGTCATCGATCTGATTCCGATTAAGACCTCCAAGGTGTTCGTAACTACCAAGGTAACGAAGGATCTAGCGGAGACAGTCGAGGAGCTGAAGACCAACGACAGCAGATATCGCTACTCCGTGGCGTGGATCGACTGCATGGCGAAGGGAGGAACGCTAGGTCGATCCGTTATCACCTGGGGAGAGCACCTAGAAGACCTTGATCATAGAAGCGCTGAGGATCCACTTCACTTCGACCCAAAGTTCGTGGCATCGATACCAGATATTGCACCTTCTTGGCTACTTAACAAGTTCAGCGTCAGAGTCTTTAACGAACTATGGTATCGAAAGGGAAAACTCGCCAAGGAGACTTCGATCGAGAGCATTGAGACCTTCTTTCATCCCTTGGACATGGTTGGAGACTGGAACCGTCTCTATGGACAGAAAGGATTCCTCCAGTATCAGTTCGTAATACCCTTTGAAGCCGAAGCCACCTTGGAGAGAATCGTAAAGGTTCTGTCAGATGCAGCCGTGCCGTCATTTTTGGCAGTGCTCAAGCGCTTTGGACCTGAGTCAGGAAACTACATGTCATTTCCAAAGCCCGGATGGACACTCGCCCTGGATATACCTGCACACCGCTTTGGACTTGGGGAGATGTTGGACGCTTTGGACGCTATGGTGGTGGCAGAGGGCGGACGGGTGTATTTGGCCAAGGACTCGCGAGTGTCTAAAGAGCTCATAGCGATCATGTATCCTGAGCTAAAGAGGTTCCAAGAGACCGCTGAGGCCTTAGATCCGAACTTCATCTTCCAAAGCGATATGTCTAGACGTCTAGGTCTTAGAGGGTAGTTCAGGGCAAGCAACCCTAAAAACCCAACACCAATTGACGAGTAGTTGACGAGTAAGTAGAAGCGAGATAGATGTGATAGATGCAAACTCCATGCCACAGTCAGTTCTAGTCTTCGGCGGAGGCTCCGAGATCGCTAGCGAAGTACTCCAGATCCTTGCCGAGAGGCGACTTGAGACGGTAGTACTTTGCGGCCCAGGATTTGAATCCATGGAAAGGGTTCGCTCCAAGATCCAGACGGTATCGTCTGCTAAGGTAGACCTTGTTCACTTCGACGTTGCTCAAGCAAACGAAGTAGCAAAGGCCGCTGACCATATCTTTAGTGAGTACGGCCCGATCGACTGCGTCATCTTGGCTGCAGGAGTTCTAGGAGACCAGCTTCGAGATGAAGAGTCTCCCGAAGAGGTGATCAAGGTGACTAACGTCAACTACGTCGGACCGGCTGCTCTATTGACAGCAGTACGCAACCAACTACTGCGCCAGGGGTACGGGCAGATCGTCGTACTTTCCTCTGTGGCGGGAGAGCGAGTACGAAGATCAAACTACATCTACGGAGCCTCCAAGGCAGCCTTGGACGGATTTGCTCTCGCATTAGGTGAGTCCTTGGCCGATAAAGGAATCTATACCTTGGTGGTAAGGCCGGGGTTTGTAAAGACAAAGATGACCGAAGGCCTAAAAGCAGCCCCTTTGTCCCAGACACCCAAACAGGTCGCCTCTCAGATCGTAAAAGCAATGGAGCAACAGCGTACCCTTATATGGAGCCCACCAGCGATCAGATACGTCATGAGTCTCTACCGACACCTTCCAAGAGCGATAGCGTCGAAGATCCCAATGTAAGGTTAGTCGGCTGTCAACCCTACTATCGGTGATTGCACCGGTGTTGAAGCCGACGAGTAAGGATCTCCTTCAAACACCGCATCCCCAAAGCACACGATCTGACCGTTGTTCAGCAGGATGTAGTAACCCTTGCCGTCCGGGGTCGGTGCAACTCCAACGGCTGGAGTGGTAATACCCAAGGCCGGAAGCGACCCAACAAAGCTCGCATCTCCGAAGGTGAAGATACCTCCGTCGGCTGCAACGAGCCAGTACCCTTTACCGTCACCTGTCGCCACCATGCCGACGACGGGTTTGTTTAGAGGATGACCACCCATAGAGCCGTAGAAGGTGGCGTCTCCGAAGCTAAAGATGCCGCCGTCTGATGCTACAAGCCAGTACCCTTTACCATCAGGTGTGGATGCCATGCCTACTATGGGTTTATTTAGAGGGTGACCACCCATAGAGCCGTAGAAGGCGGCGTCACCAAAGCTAAAAACACCACCGTCTGAGGCAACGAGCCAGTACCCTTTACCGTCAGGTGTCGATGCCATGCCTACGATCGGTTTATTTAGAGGGTGACCACCCATAGAACCATAGAAGGCGGCGTCACCAAAGCTAAAAACACCACCGTCTGAGGCAACGAGCCAGTACCCTTTACCATCAGGTGTGGATGCCATGCCGACGATCGGTTGATTTAGAGGATGGCCCGCCATAGAGCCGTACGAGGTCGCTGAACCGAAGGGAAGAACAGCGCCGTTAGCTGCAGTAACCCAGTAACCACTACCTGAAACCGGTGCACTTAGGTCGTTGGAGATAGAGACCGGACCAGAAAGTTCAAACCAGTCAGAGTTCAACCCGAAGTCACTCGCGAACGTAGCCCCACTTACCTCAACGGATCCGTTGGTACCCACGATACTGATCGCCGTTACACGACCACCCATATCTCCGTATCCGTTTCTCGATTCGACCACGAGTTGAGTGAGAGTCCCTATAGAGGGAAACTGCGTCTCGATCTGCGACGAGGTAAGGGTTTGAGTCCAGGTATTGAAGTTATTGCACAACTGAGGAGTACAGATGTTGTCGTACTGGTCCACTACAGCTGGGAACTGCCCGTTGTTGGTATAACCACCGGTTGAAGCTGAGAACTGCGTCTCTGCGATCTGTCCGTTTGGCCACTCCATCACCTGACCAGCTGTGTCCTGGATCGCCTGATCGGCAAGCTGATACAGCGGCGCTGACGGTGAGTTCGGATTCCACATACCACTATAAACTTGACACTCCGTTGAGTCGCAGGTATCTGCAAATCCAAACCATCCCATGGGATTTGAGAGGGCGAAAGACCTAGACTCCACCGCCTGCGCCTCAAGAGCTTGGAAGCCCCAAGGCTCTCCTTGGGGACCTGGAGTACCGTAAGTACCCCAAGACGCTGGAGTCTCAGAGGCCACTACACCCTGCAGATACGACTCTACGGGGAGCACGTTTACCGTTCGTTGCAGTGGATACTGCCCCGTGTAGTAGGTTATGCCCTCGATATAACCGTATACGTGTTCCACGTTGCCGTTGGGATAACATAGTTGAAGAGAGTCGTTCCAGTTTTCCTGTGACATAGCCGAGATGGAGGTTCCAACTCCTGGGGTAATGACCGAAGACGCTGGACTTAGGTTAGATGCAACCACATTCCAGCCAGGAGAAGCCCCACACCCACTTACCGACGTAGCCGAGACCTCCGCGTTGTATTGACCGTTTGAGCCGAGCACCAGCTGAGTTAGGTATCCGCCTGGTACAGATACCCCTGCGATAGCGTAGTTCACAGGAGAGAAGACCGTTATGTTGTTGAAGGCGTTGCCTTGTAGTTCCACACTTACGAGCTGATCTGGCACCGTGGCGATGTTGGTTCCACCGTAGTAATGCCCGAGGATCCATTGATAGCTTTGCTGACCCAAGATCGCGTAGCCTGCCTGACCGTACTGTCCCGCTCCGTAACCGTGTCCCCATCCGTGCCCCGTTACCGTTATCACCACACCACTATCCGCATAAGCTGGCAGCGCTTCAAACGCTAGCAGCGCCGGAACCGATAACGGTGAGATAAGAAGGGTCTTTTTCATAATCCTTACGATCTTTCGAGACCTTCGGCTTCTTCTTGAGTGCAGCCCTCTACGCATCCTTCACCACCTCACGCAAGCCGTTGAAGCTAAAACCGCATAGCTTGCGAGTCCACATCCATGTATCAGATACAAATCAAATAGTATTTCTGCAGTTATATTCGGAGAAATAGTCCCGATACTTTACCACTCAAGTGGGTCTTGGTTACGCTAGGGAGATCGTTCGCTCTGCAACCAACAAGACCAAGGCAGATCGACCCAAACCAGCCCCGCCCGCCAATCACTAAACGCTGGTCTAAGTTATAGACCTTGGCCTCTCGGCCACAGCAACCAAGCCACGGCCTAGTCTGAGTCGCGCTAGGATAGAGCTTTGCCAAATCTAAACCCGACCATTAGGAGTTTTCTTTGCAGTCCGACCCTGAAACTCAGCCCAAAGACGCCTACTCTTCCTTGGATCCAGAGGTTACGGCGTTCCAGGAGGCACTTTACAAAGAGGTGGTAGCTGAGGTGCAACGGCGGAGAAAAGAGGGTGCTTACCCTCCCGCCTTTGAGTTGGCTATGGACAAAGCTTTCAAGCGCCATGCACCTAATCCGGGCGAGGCCTCGGTGTACTCCTCGGAACATCTGTTAGACATGGTCGAGGCGACGGGCTTTATAGACGTAATGGTGCCGACAAAGTCATCGGCACCTGGAGTCTCTTACATAAAATGGACGATCAAAAAGCTTACAGCCTGGTACTTTAACTACGTCGCCCAGCAGATCTCCAACTTCGTCGTCAACTTAGTGCACCTACTTCGAGTCATACACGTCAGACTCGACAAGTTAGAGAGGCGGGTCTACGAGCTTTACCCCGAGGTATTGGCAGCTGACCTGCCTCCCTCTTTGGGACTTTCCATCGCCGAGTCCCAAAGTATAACCAAAGCCTTGTCGGAGGTAAAGGGACGAGTTCTTGTAACGGAATGTGCATCGGGCGACGCACTAAAGGTTGCCTCTGAACTCGGCTGCGACGTCTACGGAATCGACCATAGAGAGCATCTCCTCAAAGACGCTGACCAGAAGGCAGATATTCGATGGGAGACACTTGGACACCATATCAGGTCTTTGGCGCCAGAAAGCCTTGGAGCTGTCGTTGTTCAAGGTAGCTATGAACTTAGATCTTCGCACGACAAGACCGACATAATCGGCACCCTGTACAACTCCCTTACGCCAACAGGCGGACTCTTTGTTCTGCTTTTTCACAGCCCGGAGGTCACCGGTAAGAGCCGCGAAATCACCGTGGCGACCGAACTTGCCCCAGGACGCCTCTTCTCCGACACTACATGGATCTACGCTCTTGAATACATCGGCTTCTCCGTGCTTGATACTGGCGAGATAGCTCCTCTCACCAAAGAGGGAGTCCCTGGACGCTACGTAGTCGCCACCAAGGAGGCTTAGGAGATGTCCCCTAAGATACATCAGTTCATACCTTCTCTATCTCTAAGAGACGCAGTCGGTCAGCACACCTTAGCACTACAACAGACCTTGATAGAGGCGGGGGTTGAATCTGAGATATATGCGGATGAGATGAAGGGTGAGGCCAGATCATTTGCCAAGAGCTACCGGGAGTTTCCTAGAAAGTTCCAAGAAGACACATACCTCATATACCAAGGATCGACCAACTCCCCAATGGCTTCTTTTCTGTCACAACGCCACGAGCCGGTGCTGATGAACTACCACAACATAACGCCAGCAGAGACGGTGATTGACTGGGACGTAGGTACCGCAGTTGCTCTAGGCATGGCGGTGGCTGAGATCTCAAGACTCGCCCCTCATATAACCATGGCCTTTACGGTATCGAAGTTCAACGCAAACGACCTAGTCCGCTTGGGATATAAAAACATAGAGATCGCCGCTCCCTTTATTGCTCTGTCCGAGACGCATCCCAGGGAGTGTAAGCCCATAAAGCACGGCGCTAAGTGGCTATTTGTTGGACGCATCGTTCCAAACAAAGCACAACACGAGTTGATCAAGGCCTTTGCCACCTATCAACGCATTTACGACAAAGACGCCATCTTGCAGCTTGTAGGCAATCCAGCGCAGAAAAAGTACTTCGACTTCCTACAAGCCTTTGCCGCAGAGATCGGTGTTGCAGAGTCGATAGAGTTCTTGGGATCGGTGACGGACGAGGAACTGAGCCTGCGCTATCGGAGCTCAGATGTATTTACATGTACCTCGAGACACGAGGGGTTCTGTTTTCCTTTGATCGAAGCCATGAGGAACTCTATGCCCATAGTCGCCTATGCCTCATCGGCGATACCAGACACGCTAGGCAGAGCTGGGGTATTGGTAAGGGATCCTGATCCGATATCTTTCGCATCAGCGGTGCACATTGCTCTTTCAGACTCAGATCGACAGCTAGAGTTCCAAAGAGGCGCAGCAGAACAGCTAGAGCGCTACAGCATAGATAGAGCCAAGGTTGAAAACCTATCAACTATAAATAAAGTCGTAAAGAGTGACCAACTTTCACGCTACGTAGAGAAGATCTCCACAAAAAAGGGGCGAGTGTGAACTCAGGTCAGGATCTCTCAATCACCTTCGTTTTGCCAAGGTACGGCAAAGAGGTCGTCGGTGGAGCAGAAGGGGCTGCACGCAGCTTTGCAGAGAAGCTCGCAGCCTTAGGAGTAAGAATAAAGGTCCTCACAACAACTGCTTTGAGTATCGATACGTGGGAACACCACTTCGAAGTGGGCACCACAGAGATAGATGGAGTCGTTGTGCATAGGTTCAAGCCGGAGCTTGGACGCAGCAGATCCTTCCCTGAACTCTCGGAAAAGGTTTTATTCATGCCGTCATCTACTCCGATGGACCTATGTACCAAGTGGGTCAAAGCCCAAGGACCTGTCTCTAACGATCTTTTGGAAGCCATAGCCTCTGACACGAGTGACTTGGTCGTCTTCTACCCCTACCTCTACCATCCGATGATATACGGTCTTCCACTTGTAAGGGAACGATCTGTTCTCCATCCAGCTGCACACCCAGAACCACCACTTTATCTAAAGATCTACAGGGAACTCTTTGAATCCGCGAGGGCAATAGTTCTTCAAAGCGACGCCGAGCTGGAACTGGTGAATAAGACCTTTAGAGTCGGTGCCACCCGACAGATACAGTTGGGACTGGGAGTAGATGGACCAACGGATAAGGTGCGGACATCCCTAAAGCGCACTACCTCAGAGCTTGGACCTCCTTACGTACTTTGTCTTGGCCGCGTTGACGACCATAAGGGCACCACCATGCTTGCTGATTTTTTTATTCAGTACAAAGAACGAAATCCGTCTTCACTAAAGCTACTTTATGCAGGTCCCGTGGTGGTTGATCCACCAAAACACAAAGACATTGAGGTGCTTGGAGTAGTAAGCGAAGAGGAGAAATGGGGGCTAATCAACTCATCCCAAGTGGTCATATCTCCCTCTTACTTCGAGGCCTTTTCGATCGTCCTATTCGAAGCCTGGGCACTAAAACGCCCTGTCATCGTAAATCAAACCTGTGGACCAACCTATGAACACGTTCTAAGAAGTGGCGGAGGCCTTTGGTTTAACGACTACGCAACCTTTGAGGTGTCACTAGACAAAGTCCTTCTAGATGAAGCACTTCGCAACAGATTGGGTAAACTAGGCAACGACTACCACCAGAAGAACTTTACGTGGGACAAGGTACTACAGAGATACCTTCAGTTCCTGCTAGAGCTAAAGGCCCACCTGTAACAGCGCTACAAAGTACTAGTCTTTCTTGCACCAGGGTAACAGCTACTTTCGACCAATCCCCCTATATGGTCTGTTCAACAAAGGTCGTAAAGTTTAGAGCAAGGACTCCAGAAGACTTTTGCTGGCAAAGAACCTTGACTGAGTTGTCCAAGGAGCGCCAGTCCAACAACGTTCCACCGTGCAGATCCACAAGGGAGACTGAGACACTGTAGACACCTTCTCCGAGAGGTAGCGATCCAAGACGCACCAAGATATTCCCTTTCCCAACCAGCGTAAGAGGGGGCATCTCCAAGGTCGCCGTATCTCCACGGTACACCGTCTCACCCTTCGCATCTAAGATCTCAAGACCAAAGATTACATCTGTAGGCACGTAGTTCAACACCTCGTAGCCCACACGCAAGATCGCCGAGTCACCGCTTTGCAAAGGGGCCGATCCTCCTGTACTCTCACCCTGGATCTCAAGACTTGAGATAAGGACCCTCTTCTCCCCAGAGTTGTGGTGATCGCTCGGCTTTGGTTTCTTTGCGTTCGCAGGATCGCTCGGATCGTTCACCAAACTCGAGCCGGCCATCTGGAAGTCTCTTAAGATCGAGATGGCGTCCTGAACATTCCCCTGACCTACGATCTTGCCGTGGTCTAGGACGTAAGCCCTGTCACATATGCTCCGCACGAGGTCGGGAGAGTGCGAAACAAAGACGATCGTTCGCCCCTCTTTTTGGAAAGACCTAATCTTGTCGATACACTTCCTCTGGAAGTTTTCGTCTCCGACCGCTAACACCTCGTCAACTAGGAGTATGTGAGGATCCATATTCACTGCAACCGCAAAGCCCAGACGGGTGTACATTCCCGAAGAGTAGAAACGAACCTGGTTGTCTATGAATGGACCGATCTCCGCAAAGTCAATGATGTCGTCTATCTTGGACTCGATCTCTTTTTTAGACATCCCCATGAGCGACGCGTTTAAGAAGATATTAGCTCTACCCGAAAGTTCATCAGAGAAACCCGCACCCAGCTCTAACATGGAAGCAACCCGACCCCTCACCGCAATCTCGCCAGTGGTAGGCTGGAGAATTCCCGCTATACACTTCAACAGTGTAGACTTGCCGGAGCCGTTGTGACCCAACAGCCCCACCGTCTCTCCCTCGTTGACCTGCAACGAGATGTTTTGAAGAGCCCAGAAGTCTTCATGAGGGACCCTACCTGCATGAATAACTCGCTCTTTCAATGAGTTGTATTTGTCGTGCACCAAACGGAAGCGCTTAGAGACATCCCTAACATCAACCGATATAGACAATCTAAAGTTCCTCCGCAAAGTTTCCCTCGAGGCGGGAGAACACATACAAGGCGGCTAGAAACAAAACTGCACCTACCACCAGCTCGATACCTATGGCCTGCAAGAACCACATGGGTGAGAAGTTAGGCAGGACGTGCACAATCTGGTGGTTTGTCCCCATCGGCGACAGCTTTGCGTAAAGGGCTCTCTGAGACAAAAGTACCACTGGTGTAACAGGGTTAAGAAGGTAAAGCTGCGTGAGTCCGTGGTGGGCCAACGCAACCTGCAAGGTTAGATACGTATACACAACAGGTGTTGCCCAGAACCACGCCAGCATAAGCAACTCCACCAAGTGCTGCATGTCCCTTAGATACACGTTGACAGCCGACAAAAAAACAGCAAGAGCAGATGCGATGATCAGTATCGCTAACAGGCCAATCGGTAGAATCCACAGATAGTTGAGGGCTGGCGCAACGCGAAATATGACCAGAAAGATGACTAGAACCACGACTTGGAACAGGAAGAACACAAACGCCGCACCAACGGAGGCTAGCGCCAAGATCTCTCTAGGAAAGGCCACCTTCTTGACAAGCCCTGCTCCCCCTACTATCGACCCAGTGCCTCCCTGGACTCCAGCCTGAAACATGTTCCATATCAGAAGTCCTGTGGACAGATAGATTGCGAACAAGGGTATTCCGTTGCGAAGTATCTTTTGGAAGACGATGTAATAGATCAAAATGTACATAGCTGGATTCAGCATGGACCAAGCAAATCCCAAGAAGGAGTTCTTGTACTTCACCCTGATCTCTTTACCTACCAAAGAGAACAAAAGTCCCCTGTGCTTCCAGATGCTAGAGAGACGCTGAAAAACCCCGATTCGTGGACTTACGAGATGAATGGGCAGGTCGCCACCGTCATCTCGGGCGAACACAGTCTTTGCATCTGGATCTCTTTGGCCTAACACATCGCCTCCATCTGGGTCTCAGATCGACCCAGGGTCAAACTAACGAGGAATATCTTAGCGTAAACGAGCTGGTCCCTAGTCGTTCGGGGTGCTATCCGATGTCGCAGACTTACGGCTCTTCGATCGGGTTATCACCTCGTCTATGAAACCATACTCCTTGGCTTCCTGAGCTGTAAACCAACGGTCTCGCTCTGAATCCTCCCTGATCCTCTCAGGAGTCTGTCCGGTATGGAAAGCAATCTTCTCAGCTAACAGCTTTTTTAGGTGGCTGATCTGCTCAGCCTGGATCGCTATGTCTGCAGCCTGTCCCTGCATTCCCCCCATAGCTGGCTGATGCATTAGAATTCTCGAGTTGGGGAGCGCAAATCTCTTACCCTTCGTTCCAGCGCATAGGAGGAACTGACCCATAGACGCTGCAAGACCGATGCAGATAGTGGAGATATCACAGCTAACGTACTGCATGGTGTCATAGATCGCCAAACCGTCCGTGACAGAACCACCGGGCGAGTTTATGTAAAGAAATATATCCCGGTTGGGATCCTCCGCCTCGAGCAAAATCAACTGAGCCGCAATCATGTTCGCAGATGCCTGATCTACCACCGTGCCCAAAAAGACGATTCTTTCTCGCAAGAGCTGCTGGAATGTGTCTGCGCCCTTCATATCGGGAACCGCCATTGTAACTATATCTCTCATAGATGCTTCTAGCAAAGAATTATCAGCCATGGATGTAACGCTAATATGTAAATCATAAGTACATGCCCGTGCGCACAAGATAGCTTTCACTGCTAAACTTTTGTTCCTTGCGGGCGTGGCGAAATTGGCAGACGCGCTAGGTTTAGGTCCTAGTACCTTGTAGGTGTGGGAGTTCGAGTCTCCCCGCCCGCACCAAGAGTGTAACGACCGTTCAAGGTCTTCTAACCCAATTCTCCTGCCAATTACGCCTGAGTACTTTAGGCAGTAAGGCCACTAGCGACTGCATGCGAGCGCACTATCTTCACCTGCGAACCGACGGTCACGACCGCGCCTCTAACTTTGTCGCCGTGAGATAGATCGTCCTCCAAGATCCCGAGTGTCAACCCCTTGAACTTTGTCGATGAAGTTATCGTAAAACTCACGTCCTTGCCCGTTGGAAGTCCAAGAGTGAGAGAGTTTGAGTTCGCAGCTACGACACGTCCAAACGTCTCGGTCACTACGATGCTGACTCCCTTCTTCTTTAGATAGTAAGTTTGGGTCACCTGGTAGGGGTACCTATGCCTGCTCCTCACTGACTTGGAGTTGTTGCCCGAAGTAATACTTAATTCGCTCGCAGATACCTTTGATCCATGACTACTAGATGCAGGACGACTGAATTCGTAGCCCACCAAAGACGCAGCTCCAAGGATTAAGATACCTCCAAGGGAACCTAAGTACATAGTTGAACGTTTGACGTTGAGTTTCGTTTTCATACTATTTATCAAAGTGACCTAATGTTATAGACCATTGGAGATAGCGTTAGGATACGGTTATAGGTGGAAGAACTCCAGCCCTTCGGGAGAGTTCACGAACTCCACAACCTTGGAGATCGCAACAGCACGGTGCGAGACGCGGTTTTTTTCTTCCATGGTAAGTTCGGCGAAACTACGCCCATCTCCCGAATTCGGCACAAAGATGGGGTCGTAGCCAAACCCGCCATCCCCTCTTATCTCTTCTGAGATGTATCCCTCTATGCAACCTTCAAAGGTCACCACGCGTCCGTCCGGCCTGGCAAGGGCTATCACTGAGACGAAGTAAGCGGCTCGGTCGTCAAGACCTTGCATAAGCGTGAGAACCTTTGTGATATTTTCTAGATCGGTAGCGTTTGGTCCTGCAAAGCGCGCCGATGTGACCCCAGGCGCTCCGCCAAGAGAGGGAATTACCAGTCCGCTGTCGTCCGCTAAGGCTATCAGGGCACTGACTCGAGCTACCGCTAACGCCTTTATGGTGGCGTTTTCTTCAAAACTGGATCCGCCCTCTTCGATCTCCCCAACCGAGTCAGGGCGGGGCAGAACTCTTAGGCCCACAAGAACACGTTCAATCTCTAAAACCTTATGAGCGTTGGCCGTTGCCAGAACGACGGTCTGCACTCTAGCGCCCCAAGACCTTCCGTTGAAGTTCAAGTAGGTCCGATACTCCCCTCTCAGCTAGTCGTACCATCTCAACCAGCTGGCTCTTAGAGAAGGTCGAGCCTTCCCCTGTACCTTGTAGCTCGATGAACTCACCGGAGTCGTTCATGACAACGTTCATATCGACGTCCGCAACGGAGTCTTCAGAGTAGTCAAGGTCCAACACGACCTCTCCACCAACGACACCCACGGAGATCGCCGCACACTGTCCGGTTATTGGGTCATTCGACAGCGAACGCCTTCTGCCCAGCTCAGCGACCGCATCAACAAGAGCGACATAGGCACCAGTGATTGAAGCCGTTCGCGTACCTCCGTCGGCCTGAATTACATCACAGTCAAGTGTGATCTGGACCTCGCCAAGAGCCTTTAGATCACAGATCGACCGTAATGACCTGGCAATGAGTCTCTGAATCTCCTGGGTACGACCAGACTGCTTACCCTTTACGGCTTCCCGAGCACTTCTTTCGGGTGTGGATCCCGGAAGCAAAGAGTACTCCGCCGTGACCCAGCCTTTTCCTCCGTTGCGAAGCCATGGAGGTAACTTCTCCTCGATCGATGCCGTACATATCACCTTGGTCTTACCGAAGGTAACCAGGGCGGATCCCGCAGCCATCTCCGTAAAACCTCTCTCAATAGCTACCGCTCTGAGCTCATCTGGCTCTCGACCATCTCGTCTCATAAACGCCAGACCTTTCCTTTACTCTAACTTCACTTAACATAGATCTTCTAGGTCAACGTGTCGTACACCGTCGATCCTCATGGCAGAGATCTGCGATCCAACGTCTGCAAAAACCCCAGGGTCACCGGTCGAAACGTAGGTTATTGAACCTTCGTACCCACTTTCGCACTCAAGGCTCTCTTCGCTGAGCATAGCGGAAACTTCAAACGCTGTCTCTTCTGCGGAGGAGACAAGAACGACCTCTCTACCAAGAACGTCGGAGATGGCTCGGGACAAAAACGGATAGTGCGTGCAGGCCAAGAGAACTGTGTCGACCTTAGCGCTGTAGAACTGTTCAAGAAGTACCCTCAGGAGTACCAGAACCTGGTCCGAGTAAGTCTCACCCTTTTCAACGAACTCCACCAGGCCTGGACAAGACTGATAGACAACTGAGAGATTTTCTCCTTGGAATCTTCGCTGATACTCACCTGAGGCGATTGTGCCAACCGTTCCCATGACACCGATACTCTGGCGGTTGGAGACTGCCTTTGCTGCGCGTACCCCTGCTTCGATTACACCGACGACGGGAACGTCCATAACCTCCCTAAGGTGTGAAAGAGCGGCTGCTGAAGCCGTGTTACAGGCGACTACGATCATCTTTACGTCGAACTCCCGAACCAGGTATCGGCTAATCTCAACGGAGAACCGTCTTACCATCTCCTGTGGTTTTGGACCGTAGGGATATCTTTTTGTATCTCCGAAGTAGACAAGACTCTCCGTTGGAACCAGATCATGCAGGGCCGCTAGAATAGAGAGGCCTCCAAAGCCAGAGTCAAAGATACCAACGCTGCGACAGTTCACCGATGACACTATAACCGCCACACAGTATCGACAGAGATGCGTCAAGTGAGCTGCTGGGCGTGATCTCGGATCACCACGACTACTCAAAGCACCCATCACAGATAACCTATAGTGCAGCAAATCGAATAAGGACGCCCTAATAAGAGTCTTTCCAGCAAGGAAATCACCATGAGTTCAAAGCATAAGAAAAAAAAGGTTCTGCATGACGCTTCAAACAACAAGACGGTAGCCACCAACAGAAAGGCCCGTCACGACTACGAGATACTAGAGACCTTCGAAGCTGGAATAGTGCTTCAAGGAAGTGAGGTAAAGTCTCTGAGGCTGGGGAAGGCTCAGTTAAGAGACTCCTACGGCAAAGTGGAACAGGGTGAGCTTTTCGCATACAACGTAAACATATCCCCCTATGAGTATGGGGTAGGCTTTGGTGCCCACAACCCAGAACGTCCCAAGAAGTTACTCCTACACAAAGGGGAGATCGAACGACTGAGAGGCAAGGTGGACCAAGACGGTCTTACGCTAGTTCCACTATCGATCTACTTCAAATCCGGCAAAGCCAAGATGGAGATCGCACTTGCCAAGGGACGCAAGACCTACGATAAACGTCACGAGCTTGCAAAGCGAGACGCCGAGATGGAGATGAGGAAGCTTTCCAAGCGTTACGGTGTGCAGATCTCCTAGAGACTCTCCCCAACCTGTCATACATACCAAAGGAGACTTACAGGCAAAGCCGTTTTTGTAGCTAGAACCGACTACGATAACTTATCCAGCACAAGGCGTGCTGGATATAAAGCAATATGGGGGTGACAGGCTTCGACCTCGGAGAGTCAAGACAAGAGAAGCGAGCAGTGCTTATCGAACGCACTTTAATAAATCGACAAAAAAACAAACGCCGAGCCTCAGCTCGCACTCGCTGCTTAGTACGTAGCGACGTCTGCCCATCTCAAGCGCTAAGGGATGGTTCACAGATGTCATAAATTAGCGCTACCATATGGATATCTACCGGCCTATATGGGAAACTCAGGTAGAAAAACCCGTGATCTTCGTTGGGCGAGTGAAACGGGGAAAATAAGCCCGACTGCGCTCGGAGAATGCTTGTCGAGAGACCGAGGGACGCGGGTTCGACTCCCGCCACCTCCACTTATCGTGTAGTCCACAAACTTTGCGGCTACGTCGAGTCTTGGGGAGCGGATCTTTGAAATCAAAAGAGGCGCTCCCCTAACAAAATCTCAAGGCGATATGTTTAGGTCCTACAAAGATAATTCTTTAGGAACAGCGAAAGACTGGGTCTCTCACAACGAGAGCATGCCTTCCAGCCAACCTTTTTGCTTAGATACCCCGAAGTGACGATCTTTCTAGCTTCCGGGGCGACGTTATTCGCAGTTCTCAATCGTCGCCACAGTCACTCAGCTGGGTTGAACCAACTAAGCCGCAAAAACACCCTCTAAAGACGATGCATCTATTATACAAGCCAGAGGCGCAGATAATTGATCTCTTACGGGCGATGGAATGCAACAGGAAGCGCAGCCCCGACGCCGTCTAAAAGAACATATCCACTTTCATGTAAACTAAAAAACCTTCCGATCCCGTAGAGGATCTCCTCCTACCGCAAGCCAACGCGACGTCCAAGGACACTAACGACATGTAAGAATCTGAATTATGGGGCAGCCTAGTTAAATTTGGACAGAAGGGCCATAACTCAGTCTTTTATGGAGAGACCCAAGGGAGTACACGGCAAATCACTGAGATTGTGCGTCTAACCAGGATGACTGAGACACGGGAACTCTGGCTTTTCGTACCACTTAGTAGTCCTTTGTCATGCAAATACTAATTACAACTAAATTCTACTAAAACTGAGGAATATCCGAGGGACTGCAATGCTTATAGTAGTTGGTTACAAAAACTGAGAAAGCCGGGGGTCCTGCACGACCTCCCGGCCAGAGAGAAAGGAACTTTCTCAATGTCATTAGCGACAATACTGAGTCTAAATCAGTACAACATCGTTTATAACGTATTGTCCTTTGTTATTGCGACGATGTTGGCGGGATTTATAGGCTTTCTACTTATTAGGAGCTCACTCCCCGCCAAACACAGGAACGCACTAACACTTGGAACTCTAGTTATGGCGATAGCCGACTATCACTACTTCCGAATCTTCAACTCATTTACCGCCGCCTACCACATCGTGGGAGGCAAATACGTGCCAACGGGCATACCATTCAACGAAGCCTACCGCTACGTGGACTGGTTGCTCACAGTACCGTTGCTCTTAGCGGAGCTCGTCACGGTTCTTGAGCTGACGCCTAAGGAGTCAAAGGTTCTCATAAGCAAGTTGGTTGTAGCATCGTCACTGATGATCGCTCTTGGATATCCTGGACAGATCTCACCGGTGCACTCTACTGCGAGAACTCTGTGGGCAGCTGCCTCGTCGGTCTTCTTCGTGTACATCCTCTACGTGCTGTTCGTAGAGATCCAGAAGTCTCTAGATAAGCAGCCAGAGGGAGTTCGTCCTTTGATGTTTACTCTGAGGGCTCTACTACTGCTATCGTGGGGATTCTATCCGATCGCCTACATACTGCCGAGCTTCGTTGGCGGCGCAACTGGAATCGTGGTATCGCAGGTAGGTTACTCGATTGCTGACGTGGTCGCCAAGCCTCTCTTCACTTACTTTGTCTACAAGGTCTCGAAGCTGAAGGCAGAGGTCGAAGAGAAGGAAGAAGCTGACCTCCGCTCGTCTCTAGCAGCCTAGCTAAAGTCAGTCTCCTTTCCCCTGCTAGTCGCCTCCAGTGCATCTAAGAAGCACTGGAGGCGAAACCTTCACTGCGCAATCCTTAGCAAGGAGGGGTAGTTTGTGAGGACTTTGAGTCACACTTTATACACCCACTTATACGAGGTGCTCGTAACAGGGATCGCCTTGGCATTTGTGGTTGAACCTAATCTAGCAGGTCACTTTCAATCCTTGTTAGCGGTCTTGATCATCGGCGCTGGAGGTCTTCACGGAGCTGTGGACGCAGTCAAGATCAAATACTCAAAGACTCCGCGACGCAACTTCGCTTTCTACCTTGCACTTACAGTACTTATCTTGGTTATCTATCCCCTGGCTCCGAAGGAAGAGTTGGCTGTGTTACTGGCCGTGAGCGTTGCGCACTTTGGAAACGAAGATCTGAAGTTTTTAGAGTCAAGGTTTGGGGGGCTCCAAAAACGGAGAGGTTCTGCATCTCTTTTCCGAGTAAGCTCCGGATTACTGCCGATACTAGGAATTTTTACCCAGAGGGACGGTTCTGTACAACACTTCCTGCTAGGGGTTGTCTCTTCCAATCAGTTCGAGACAATCAACACAGTTGCTCAAATGCTCATAGTCTTAGACATCTTTACCTTGCTAACCTCGCTTGTGTCCTTACTTCACCGACATGGGCGATCCAGTTGGATCACAGTAGTAATGTCTCTGAGCCTTTTTGCCGCATTCGAACGAACATCTCCCCTTATCGTCTTTGCACTTTACTTCTTCTTTATTCACTCCATGCGCTCGCTGTATTTGGATCGCAGAGTGTTTGCGAGAGCAAAGCCAAAGGACTTTGAGCTCTCTTTATTAGCGTTCGCACCTCTTGGAGTGATCACGGTCGTATCTCTGTTCATCTATCCCCACCTGCTTATTGGAGTTGCATTGGCCTTCACAGTGCCCCATATGGCTCTTCAACGCCGCACTACGCAAGGGTCACGACCTAGAGCACTTACATAAGAGAACAGCTCATTGAACGTCGATTCCACTGCGAAGCTATGGTTCACTAAACCAAAGCTAGGGTCCGCAAGTCACCGATCTTTTTCAACGACAGGCAACCGCTTTACATTGCCTCGATGATTGGGCCAGAGAGAAGATGGGATCGGCTACTCCTTTAGTCATAGGGCTTGCTCTAAGGTAACGCTTCAGGAGATGCTCTCAACTCCATCGACACGTGACTCTAAGTTAAGTTGATTTTTTACTCGCAAAGGGCATCAGGGTACTTAGACGCTATGTGCGCTATGAGTCTCTCCCGAACCTCGCACTAAAGATCTTAGGACAAAGAGGAGTCAGGCGCGCTCATCAGACCCCTGAGCTGCATCGACGAGGACGAGACCACCTGGATACGAGAGACCTCCTTATCCCACTTTTCTAAAGCAGCTACTATCTTCCATGAACGCTTCATCTATCTCATCTACAGGCGCCCTAAAGTTTACATCGATAAGGATCCAGCCCAATATGTCGGCTGGACGACGTGTCAAGTTCTCAAGTGGGTTAGTTATAAGGTAGGAAAGGCAAGGTCAGTCTACGCATATCCCAAACACGCACGACCACGTAGGTCAGTGCGATCTCTTAGGCCCCACCCCAATGCCCATTGACCACAACGACATCGTCTAATGCGACAGGCTGAGAGATTGCTATCTGTAACCCAGCCATGACGTTGGTGGCCGTAGGCTTAGCGACTACTCCGCCTAGGATTCCGATGACGCGTGCCAAGGCTAAGAGCCCGGTTACTAGCCCCCGGACCTGTCCAAGGGTAAGAAGGGCCGTTCCAAGTGCAACAACAGAGATCACTACAATCGCAACTCTACGCAGAACGACTATCTGGGAGTGGACCTTGCGTGCACGTAGACTATAATCGACGTCGATGCGGTAGTGGCTTAGCACCACATCCTCTAAGACGTAGGTCATCACTAGCAAGAGCCAGGCAAATCCAGCGACTACCAGTATTCCACCTTTATACACAAGTATGGACTTCATCGACGACGAAAGCGGGAAAATCGGTAGCAGCATCTCGATGAAAACTAGTGGAGCCAGGATTCCATGGGGGCCATTTATGCACTTGGAGAAAGACCCCTTAGAGACCGAAGCTGATCTTTTTGCTCTTCGGAAGAGTCCTCTAAGTCCAACGGCATGGATCGTAACCCCAACGACAACCGCAAAGATAGCTAACGATAAGTAAAAAATCTGACTCGCACTCAAAAGATTACCTATCTCTTCGTAAGTAAGACCGATCTTTCTAACAGCACTGTTACGAGCCCCACCTTGGGATACGGTACCATAGATCATATTTCTCTCTATGTGCGAGACCGAGCCGCATAGACAAAAACATCCACAGATGGATCTATCTCTGCCTTCTTACACAGAAGCACTACTTTGAGAAGAGAGACCAATCTCTGAAAGACATCTTCATTGATCCCAACACACACTAAGTCCACAAAGTACACCTCTACAAAGGCGCTGTACTTAGACCTCAAGTGCTATAGATCCAAAGCCGCCAAGTCGAAAAACACGTGAAGATTCCTGTGAGCCACACCTATCTAAACAACGACCGAGATCTATGGAAACAGCATCTTTGACTACAGGTCATCGCCGCCAACCACCGATAATGCTCCTATAGCATCCAGAGTCCGTAGAACTCTATCAAGCCGTCATCTAAAGCCCCAAATACTCTAGACTATAAATAAGAGATAGGCTACACTAGCCGTTCATCGACCACAACAACAGCCCTACCGGCGAATCAACGAGAAGTATGGGATTCCATCAGTCGTAAAAACGAACTTTTCGTAAAGAACTAAGACACCCAACAAGTTCCTAGCAGATGGCTCTGTCGTTACAAAAACCCAGTACCTCTAGGGGATAGCTCCAGGCGTCGCAGTCTGGTTGAGGACTCCTCCTCATATAGGCCCAAGACTCGAAGTAGATCTACCTTGGTCCTAGCGCTCACAAGGATATCTCCTTTGTCATCTTCACCAAAGACGATCTCTTTATACGGCAGCTCTGAGGAACTTTTCTCCACCCAACTCTCAAGCTCCATACCGGATCGGTGATCAACCTTTGCAACCACAGAGAAAGGCGGAAGACCAAAGGTCTTTCTCTCATTGAAGATCTCCCTCACGAACTCTTCCACATGGCCCTTGCGAGCAAGCTGTACCAGAGGTGTCTCAAGATATCGGCCTTGGAGGTGAACCGACCCTCCTGCCATACTCACCATATCAAGAGCTCTGGTGAGAAGGTAAAGTACGTAAGTCTCTCCGTCTTCTAAGGGGTTGATGAACTGGTCGAAGTCCAAGAAAACGACGGCTTCTGCCTTTATGGATCGAAGTAGAGTCGCCTCCGTGCCTACAAGCACGTCGATGGACTTGCGTCCATCGTCTATTTGGTCGTCTTCACTTCCTGGTATTGAAACGGAAGTTAGCTCCTCTATCTTCGTCCCCCGCCCGAGAGCCAAAGATAGCTCTCTGGCGATCTTCTCGGTACCTTTTGAGTACGTGGCAAGGTCCAGGCTGTGGCATACTCCACATATAGGAGGATAGGTAACCTTGCAGGACGGACAGCGTTGACCCTTCAGAGTAGCCCTCTCCTTCTCAAGGCGCAGCCAGTCTTCTTTGTGCATCGAGGACGATATACCTCCTGTAACGCCAAGAAGGGGAGACTTGCAGACCTCACAGGTCTGGACCGTCTTACAGCTCTTACACCTGATCTTGAGTATGAAACCCTTTTTGTTATAGACCACAACCAAAGACGCATCCACCTCTAAACTGCCTTGCGCCTTGGTCTTTTGTGTAATTTGAAGCGCCCTTGAGACTACGTCTAGGTAACTCTTTGACTCGGTCATGTCCCACAGCATCACCCTTGCGCTCGCCTTTATCATCTCACGCATCGGAGGTCTAAGTACCTTGGAGTGCGCAAGCGAAACCAGCGGGGGAAGAGTGGTTACAGTCTCCATCTCCGCACCTTCAAGTGCAGATCGTATTAGTGCTAGATCGTAGGTTTCATAAAACGGTGATCTTTGTTCACGCATCGATCTGTCCAAAGGGTCGACGACTACAACAGCGGATAAAGAAACGAGCGGTGCCAACACCGCACTCCTTGTTCCTAGGACCACCTGAGAACCTCTGTGTCCAGCGATTAGATGCCAGTCGCTCTCAAGGAGGTGAACGGGTGCATCGATGTCGATTAGGCTCTTCGACGCCTCTTCGACTCTTTCACGATTGGGAAGCAACACTAGACATGGTCCTCGGACAAGGTGCGAACGCACCCGCTCTCTTATGACCTCTAACAACGTGTGATTCGGCGGGACCCAGTAAGTCTTCGGAGCCGAAAAATCACCAATCAGTTCCAAAGGGTCTGATCCGCTTCCAGGAAGATATCGAAGCGTCCTTGGTTCATCGCCAAGAGATCTTCTAGAGTGCTTCCCAACCCTATCAGGACTTGCCATCTGCAAGAAATAACCTGCTGAGACCTTGTAGATCCATGAGAGCGCGAGGCAAAGGTCCACCACGTTAGGCGGAGGACCTGAACCGATAACCTTTTTAACCTCCCGCAAAACAAAGCTCACCTCGGTCGAGCTAACTCCAACGATCCATGCCTCTTGTAACTTTGAGCGCAGGGGAACCCTCACTCTCTGACCAATTAGGGGCTCGCCAAGGTGTTCGGGCCAACGATAGGTAAGTATCTTCGTCTTTGGGCCGGTTTTAGCGACTACGTCAACGTTCAACTATCCAACCAGCAATATCAAAGTGTAGACAGGCGGGTATGTTTCTCAGAGAGATACGGCCGAGCGGAACTCTTCAAGCTTGGAAGTCTCTTCCCACGTAAAGCCCTTCTCCAGTCTTCCAAAGTGGCCGTATGCAGCCGTCTTTTTGTAGATCGGTCGCCTTAGCTTTAGTTCTTTGATAATTGCCCCCGGCCGAAGGTCAAATACCTCCCGAACAGCCGTCTCGATACGCTTAGGATCGACGGTCTCAGTTTGGAAGGTCTCAACCATAATGGACACTGGATGTGCGACGCCAATAGCATAAGCAACCTGTACCTCACAGCGGCGTGCCGCCCCTGCAGCTACGACGTGCTTGGCAACCCACCTCGCTGCGTACGCGGCGGAGCGGTCCACCTTCGAAGGATCCTTACCCGAGAACGCACCACCGCCGTGGCGTGCAGATCCGCCATAGGTGTCGACAATGATCTTTCGCCCAGTAAGGCCGGCATCTGCATGGGGACCACCGAGTTCAAAACGTCCCGTGGGATTGGCTAGTATCTTCATCTCAGATCTGTCCAGGGCCTCAGGGAGCATGGGGAGTATGACCGAGTCCCTAAGATCTGGTAGAAGTAGGGTCTTTAGGTCTATTCCTGGCTGATGTTGCGTGGAAATGAGGACGGTCTTTATCGCCTTTGGGACATATCCCTCGTACTCCACAGTGACCTGGGTCTTTCCGTCAGGTCTTAGGTATGGGAGCACGTTGGCTTTTCTAACTTCAGATAGCCGCTGCGCCATACGATGCGCAAGCCAAATTGGAAGGGGCATGAGATCGGGAGTTTCGTCGCAGGCAAACCCGAACATCATTCCTTGATCTCCTGCTCCCAACTTCGAAAGCTCGTCCTCTTCCTGTTCTTCACGAGTCTCGTAGGAGCCGTCGACGCCTTGAGCTATATCGGGAGACTGCTCATCTAAAGAGACAACCACTCCACAGGTGTGTCCATCGAATCCAAAGTCTTCTCTGTCATAGCCGATGTCACATATCGTCTGCCGTACGATCTTGGGAATCTCAACGTAGCTGGTCGTTGAGACCTCTCCGGCGACCACAACGAGACCGGTAGTAAGGAGGGTTTCACAGGCGACCCTACCTTGAGGGTCTTGGCGAAGGATCTCGTCCAGGATCGAATCTGATATCTGATCAGCCATCTTGTCTGGATGACCCTCAGTGACCGACTCGGAGGTAAAGGTAAATCGCCGTTGTGACATCATCGTCTCCTGTCTAGTTCTAATATATCTTAATCTACAAAACCTTTGTATAAACCTTAGGGCCTATCGAACAGTCTTGATGCAAAGGTTAGCACTTCAAGAGCGATCTTCTCTTTACTGAGGTCATCAAAGACGGCTCTTTGTCCGTCTTTTGAAAGGATCACCACGGAGTTTGTATCGTGTTCAAAGCCAGCGCCAGGTCTTGTAACGTCGTTGCCGACCATGATGTCGACACCCTTACTTTCAAGCTTCCTTCGAAGATTAACCTCCAGATCATCGGTCTCCGCAGCAAATCCTATGTAGATCGAACCATCCTTCTTCGCCTTCACAAGCCCCTTCAAGATATCTGGATTTGCCTCCAGCGATATGTTAAGCTCGGCAGCGCTCTCACGTTTGATCTTTGACCTAGAAGGCTCTTTGACTCGATAGTCCGAGACCGCCGCCGCCATAACGACAAGGTCAGCGCCAGCCGTCTCGTTGGTAAGTGCTTCATCCATCTCCTTGGCACTTGAGACCAAGACCTCAGTAACGCTAGGGAAACTACCTTGCGCTACCGTAGTAACCAAGGAGACCTCTGCGCCCAAAACCGCCGCTACCTTAGCCAAGGCGAGACCCTGTTTACCACTCGAACGGTTTCCAATGAACCTAACGGGATCGATGGGCTCTCTGGTCCCTCCGGCACTAACAACTACTTTCTTGCCCCAAAGACTAATCCCCCGATCTTCAAGGGCCACTTCGACGTATAGAGATATGACAGACGGTTCTGCCATACGGCCCCGACCGACATCACCCGCCGCCAAGGGCCCATAAGACGGAGGAACTATCAGGTAACCATAGTCCCTAAGAAGTTGGAGATTGCGCTGTACAGCTGGACTATCCCACATCTCCTCGTGCATCGCCGGCGCCACTACCACCTTAGCTCTTGACGCCATTACGGTCGCACTTAGCAGGTCGTTAGCAATCCCATTTGCAAACTTCGCAATCAGATCGGCAGTTGCTGGCGCCACACAGATGAGATCCACAGATCTTCCAAGGTGGGTGTGGGGAATAGGGTCTGACTCACCAAATAGTCCACTCAGACACGGGTTCGAGGCAAGAGCCGAAAGCGTTTGGGCCCCGATAAAGTGTGAACCAGCCTCAGTCAGAACAGGTGTTACCTCATGGCCAGAGGCAACGAGAGATCGCAGTAGATAGACAGCCTTGTAAGCAGCGATCCCGCCGCCAACACCTAACAAGATTTTCGCCAAGGGATCTAGAACTCTTCCTATACGCCTTAGCCTACTTTGACACCTTACTCAGCTTCTTCCGGCTCTTCTTCTACCCTCTCAGGCACGATCTTGCCGGCGGCTATCTCGTCGAAGGCGATCGACAAAGACTTAGTGGAGGTCGACTCCACCTGCGGAGGGACGATCGACCCCAGACCCTCTCCCAACTTGGAGTAGTAGTCGTTTATCTGGCGAGCCCTTTGAGCCGCCAAGGAGACAAGAACGAACTTAGATCCGGCCTTCTCCAGCAGCGTCTCTATCGGCGGAACCATCATGGAACGGTTAGCCTCGACCAATATCTCCTCCTCGACTCTTTGACTCTCTAGCCTTATAGATCATAGACGCAATTTCAGCAACCGCCCTATCGAGGTCTAAGTTGATGACCTCATAGTCAGCAACCTCTCTTGCCGAGGCTATCTCCTTCTTGGCGAGGCGTACTCTAGCATCTATATGCGCCTCATCGTCACCTCTTTGGCGCATCCTTTCCCTCAGAGAGTCCTCTGAGGGCGAAAGCAACAACACCACCAAGGAGTCTGGAAAGAGCTTTTTGATCGAGTGGGCCCCTTGGGAGTCGATCTCTAATAGGAGATCGGTCGAACCTTGATGATCCGGGAGGGGAGTTCCATAGAGATTTCCATTGAACTCGGCCCACTCCAAGAACTTACCCTCATCGATCGCCCTTAAGAACTCTTCCTTTGAGACAAAGCTATAAGCTAAATTGCTCTCATTAGGACGTCGAGCCCGAGTAGTCCAGGACCTCGATAGCTCAAGTCCTTCAACTTCCTTTACGAGCCGATCGGCGACGGTTCCTTTACCTACGCCTCCCGGCCCACAAAGAACAACTATCAGGACTTTGACGTCTCTTGAATGAGACGTTCTTTTTGATTGGATCCAAGTCCTTGAAGACGACGAGTCTCGGCGACACCGATCTCATCCATGAGCTTTCTCGCCTTTACCTTCCCTATTCCCGGCAAGGACTCAAGGACCGAGATAACCTTCATCTTGCCCACCAGTTCGTCGGTGGATGCCCTCTCCAGCAGAGAGGCCAAGGTTATCTGACCCATCTTGAGCTTTTCTTTCAACTCCGCCCTTGCTTTACGCGCTTGGGCTGCTTTCTCAAGCGCAGCTGCTCGCTGCTCTGGTGTTAGTGATGGTGGCAATGGCATGTACGCAACATAACCGATGTTTGACGTCTTTGCATACGGTTTTTGAGAACTTTGCCTCAAAATCCCAAAAAAAAACCGAATTTTCACAGGATCGAGCTAAAAATCTCCTCCGCCGCCGCCATGGGATCACTTGACAGGGTCACTGGCCTGCCGACTACCAAGAGATCAGCCCCGTTTAGAATTGCCTCTTGCGGGGTAGAGGCCCTTTTTTGATCATGTCGGTCTGCACCTTTTGGCCGAATACCAGGCACAGCGGCAAAGAGGTCTGGAGCAAGAGAACGTGCTAATGGCAGATCGACCGCTGCACACACATAGCCTTGGCAGCCACTTTGCACCGCTAGTTCGAGCCTCTTGGGCATCACGTGCTCTGGAGCCTCTGCATCAGAGGTCAGCACCGTTACCGCAAGCGCCTTCGGAATCGCAGCCCCTGTCTCTCCAGCACCCTCGGCTAGGCCCTCAACGCCTGCTCTTAGCATGTCTACCCCACCAAAGGCGTGGAGCGTCAGATAAGAGGCTCCAAGACCACCTAGAACCTTGGCTGCCTTGCCAACGGTGGTTGGGATGTCGTGGAGCTTTAGATCTAAAAATACCTTGTATCCGAGGTTTAAAAAGACGGCGACCGACTCCGGCCCGGTGGCGGAGAACAGTTCAAGTCCAACCTTTACCGTCGAAAAGTAAGACGTCATCGACCTGGCCAGTCGTGATGCGACCACAAGATCGTCGAAGTCCAACGCTAATGCCAGATGGTCCCTAGCTCTTTGTTCAGCCTGACTCACTTCACTCCCCTATCTATCGTTTATACTGCCACCTAAGAGTCTTCGCATGCGACTAACTTGCTCTGAGTCTTTCCAAGTACTCAGCCAGGGTTCCCACCCCGCTCCTTGTGATCATCGTCTTTAAATCCTCCTGTATCTTTGAGATGGATCTAGGATCGAAGAACGAGGCGGTACCGACCTCCACTGCGGACGCTCCTTCGAGGAGGTAGGAGACTGCATCTTTCGCACTGTAGATACCGCCGACACCGACGATATCACAGTCAGGAAGCGCATGACGCAACTCTCTTACGATACGTAGGGACACAGGGCGAATACCAGCTCCAGACACTCCGCCCCCATCGCTCCCGAGAATAGATCTGGTCCCTCCTTTTTCATGGGCATAACCAAGGTAGGTGTTAGCCGCAACGATAGTGTTCGCTCCCCCTTCGATAGCTGCGCAAGCGACCTCTAAATATCTATCTGTATTGGGCGAAAGTTTGAGAGCGATAGGCAGAGAGGTCACCGCTGACACGGCCTCTACAATCTGTTTCGTCTCTCTTGGATCGTGACCAAACATCTCACCCGCACGCTCGGTGTTGGGGCAAGAAACGTTGATCTCAAGCGCAGTCAAAGCCTCAGAGACCTCTTCCAGCTCCTGAGCTGCCTGAGCGTAGTCAGACTGTGTGCGTCCCCAGATACTTACCACTACCTTTGCCCTGTGCTCGATCAGAAAGGGAAGATACCGCTGTATCCAGGCACGAACTCCTGGGCCGGGTAGACCGACTGAATTTATCATCCCTGTGGACAGAGCACCCACTCTTGGAGCCTTGTTACCCCCATGAGCAAAATGGGCGAGCGACTTTACTACGATCGCTCCGATCGATGAAAGATCAAAAAAGGCAGCCAGTTCCGCCCCATACCCCGACGTCCCTGAAGCACTTAGAATCGGCGATACAACCTCCACACCGAACACCTTGGTGCTTAGGTCAATGGGTGATCGAGATCCACGGCGCAACAGCTTCATCTTTCCTGCAGAGTACTGTGAAACTCCTGTATGGAGTGAACCTCTAGGTCTCTGCCTCTTATCTCCCTCAGAGCCATAAGGGCGGCTTGCGCCGCCGACACCGTCGTAAGTGCAGGAACCAAACTCCTCTGAGCAGCGCTTCTAATCCTGTATCCATCAGCCCTTGGGCCCGAGCCTCTAGGAGTATTGATCACTAAGGAGACCACGCCAGAGGAGATCAGCCTCACAGCATCGACTCTCCCATCTTCAGCGATCCGATCCGCCGCTAAGTCCACATCTCTCTCATCTGAAACCTTTGCGACCTCAAGATCTACATTGACACCGTTAGCTCTTAGATACTCTGCGGTACCTTGGGTCGCACAGATCCTATATCCTAGGCCCTGGAACCCTCTGCCCAACTCGGCCCCTTTGGCCTTGTCTCGATCGGCCAGTGAGAGGAAGACGGTTCCGTCTTTGGGCAGCTTTGTTCCGGCACCCAACTGACTCTTTAGAAAGGCCATGGGAAACGATGTGTCTATACCCATCACCTCTCCGGTGGAGCGCATCTCCGGACCTAGCAAGGTATCGGCTTCAGGGAAGCGATTAAAGGGCAGGACGGCCTCTTTCACCGCCACATGAGTTAGAGGAGTCTCCGGCCTCAGCATGCCCTTTGACCTAAGGGAGTCCAAGGTCTCTCCCACCATAACGAGCGAGGCTATCTTTGCCAGGGGAACCGCCGTTGCCTTGGCTACAAACGGCACCGTTCTCGAAGCCCTGGGGTTCGCTTCAATTACAAATACCTGTCCTGCCTTTACAGCGAACTGGATGTTGATAAGACCAACCACCTCCAACTCATCAGCGAGGGCTTTGGAGTACTCTGATATTACGCCTAGGGTCTCAGCAGACAGCGTTTGGGGTGGAAGAGCACATGCTGAGTCACCGGAGTGCACTCCTGCTTCTTCGACGTGCTCCATAACTCCGCCTATGTAGAAGTCTCCAACCCTGTCTCGAACGGCATCAACGTCTACCTCTATGGCGTCCTCAAGAAACTTGTCCACGAGCACCGGACCACTTTCACTGCGAGACCCCTCTCCTTTGAGTGATTTGAGACGGCTAAAGGCGGCCTCAAGCTGCTGTTGGTCGTAGACGATCTCCATTGCTCGGCCTCCAAGCACATAGCTAGGCCTTAGCAGCACAGGAAACCCAATCCTTCCGACAACTTCTTTCGCCTCTGACACCGAATGCACCGTGGCACCGTGAGGTTGGGGGATGTTTAGCCTAGCGCAGAGGTCGTTCCACCGTTCACGGTCTTCGGCCAGGTCTATAGACGATGGAGAGGTGCCAAGAACCAAAGACGGGTCTATGTCTCCCGCTAGCCTAAGAGGGGTTTGACCCCCAAAGGAGACTATTACCCCTAAGAGTTGTCCCGTTTTAGACTCGGCATGAATCACGTCGTTCACGGACTCTTTGGTTAGAGGCTCAACATAGAGTCTCGTTGATGTGTCGTAGTCCGTTGAGACGGTCTCAGGGTTACAGTTGATCATAATCGTCTCGTATCCAGCGTCTCTGAGAGAAAAGCTCGCATGGACACAGCAGTAGTCGAACTCAAGCCCCTGCCCTATTCGATTAGGACCAGAACCCAAGATAATAACCTTAGGTGCGCTAGACGCTGGAACCTCGGAGTGGGACTCATAAGTGGAGTAGAAGTATGGAGTAAAGGCTTCGAACTCGGCTGCGCAAGTATCGACTGCCTTATAGGTAGATACAAGCCCCATATCACGCCGCCGCCTCTCGATGTGCCGTTCGTCGATCTGGGTTATGTAAGAGATCTGGGCGTCTGAAAACCCTAACCGCTTGGCTTCTCTTAAATCTTCGTCTGAGAGCGACTGCGCTCCAAATTTGTTCGCCTTCAAGGCGAGCCTGTTCCTAAACTTTGAGATCCTGGCCATCTGGTCCAAGAACCACGGATCTATCCCGGTTCGATCCGAAAGTTCCTTGGTCCTGCACCCTCTCCTTAGCAGCGACTCAAGCTTAAATATTCGGTCGGAGGTCGGCGTCTCGATCTCTTCTAGGAGTTGTACGGTGTTCAGTCTGTCATAAGCTATCTCTCCAGGGTCCGCATTTAGACCCTCCCGCCCTCGTTCAATCGACCTGAGGGCCTTTTGAAGCGACTCGCAAAAGCTCCTTCCGACACCCATAGCCTCGCCTACGGACTGCATCGAAGTTCCAAGACGATCAACCGCTCCGGGAAACTTCTCAAAGACCCACCTTGGCACCTTCGTTACCACGTAGTCGATCGTAGGCTCAAAGCTTGCGGGCGTAACACGAGTGATGTCGTTTTGTACCTCGTCCAAGAGGTAGCCGAGCGCAAGCTTTGTGGCTATCTTCGCTATGGGAAAACCAGTTGCCTTAGAGGCAAGAGCCGAAGACCTAGATACTCGTGGGTTCATCTCTATGACGACCATGCGACCATCTTTGGGATCGATGGCAAACTGGATGTTTGACCCACCCGTCTCCACCCCAATTCGTCGTATCACCCGAAAAGCTGTGTCTCTCATCTCTTGATACTCGAAATCACTCAAAGTCTGCGCCGGTGCTACCGTGATGGAGTCACCCGTATGGACACCCATGGGATCAAAGTTCTCGATCGAACAGACAACCACGCAGTTGTCCGCAGCGTCTCTCATAAGTTCAAGCTCGAACTCCTTCCAACCTTCGATCGACTCCTCGATCAAAACCTGGTGGATCGGCGATGCCTGTAGCCCTGCCCTGACCATCTCCGAGAAAGATGCTTTGTCGCGACATATACCTGTACCAGCGCCTCCAAGGATAAAGGACGGCCGCAGCATGACTGGAAAACCTATCTCATCGGCGATGACAAGCGCCTCTTCGTAGCTGTGCGCCAGAGCTGACCGTGGCGTCGACACCCCTATCTCCTTCATCGCAATCTTGAAGAGGTCGCGATCCTCAGCGGTCTTGATCGACTGCTCGTTGGCGCCTATCATCTCCACACCGTAGCGCTTTAGAACTCCGCTCTCGGAGAGAGTTATAGCGAGGTTCAAAGCGGTCTGTCCTCCTAGCGTTGGAAGAAGGACGTCTGGCCTCTCCTTTGCGATAATCTTTTCTAAGATCTCTGGCTCCAAAGGCTCAATGTAGGTTGCGTCCGCAAACTCCGGATCCGTCATAATGGTGGCAGGATTTGAATTTGCAAGAATAACCCTTATGCCTTCGGATCTAAGCACTCTGCAAGCCTGAACACCGGAGTAGTCAAACTCACACGCCTGCCCGATCACTATGGGCCCGGATCCGATCACTAACACTGAAGATATGTCGTCTCTCTTGGGCACTAGAGCACCCCCGTTCGTACGAGCTTTTCAAATCTATCGAATAAATACAAAGAGTCGTGAGGACCAGGAGCAGCCTCGGGGTGGTATTGCACAGAGAACGCCTTCACCTTCGGGTAAGCGACCCCTTCAACCACCTCATCGTTGAGGCTAATATGAGTGACGACTGCGTCAGGAACCGACTGTATCAGAGATCCCTTGTCTACGGCGTAGTTGTGGTTCTGAGAGGTTATCTCAACTTTTTTTGTGTGTTGATCTGAAACTGGATGGTTAGAGCCGTGGTGACCAAAGCGCATTCGCAAGGTCTTTGCACCCATTGCGGTAGCCATTAGTTGGTGTCCAAGACAGATGCCAAAGACCGGCACCTGACCTAGAAGTTCTTCGATCTCTTTGGTTATCCCACCTAAGGCTGCAGGGTCCCCCGGACCGTTTGAGAGAAACACACCCTCAGGGTTCAGTCGAAGAACCTCGTAGGCTGGCGTGTAGGAGGGAACGACGACCACTTTGAACCTCTCCGCCAGGAGACGTATCATGGACCGTTTGACTCCGAAGTCATAAGCCACGATGAGAGGTCCTTGCGATCCATATGTGGTGATCTCGTTGGTCGTCACACCAGTCACGAGATCCCGGTCCTCTGTGGTAGTCGCCTTGGAGATTTCACCTAAGCCAAAGTCCAGATCGTGAGAGACGACTACTGCACCTAGAGATCCGTTCTCCCTTATATGGCGGGTAAGGGCCCTAGTATCGACGTCGGTGACGAGTGGAACTCGCTCCTTATTCAAGAGATCGATGATAGACATCTCAGCTCGCCAATTAGAGTAGGACATCGAGACGTCTCGGGATATGATGGCCTCGGCATGCACGGCATCGGATTCAAAGTCGTCGTCACAGACGCCATAGTTACCTATATGGGGATAGGTAAAGGTCACTATTTGCCCCGAGTATGACGGGTCGGTAATTACCTCCTGATATCCACTCATCGCCGTGTTGAACACGACCTCACCAGAGGCGAGTACCTCTGGTTCATCAGAACAAGCCGTTACAACGGTTCCGTCGAAATAGCTTCCGTCTGATAGGACAATAAAACCCCTCGTTCTATCTTGCATTGATGATCCCTTCTTCCACCAAGCGTCCCTCGTCCACCAAGACATTTTCTCCGATCACCAAAGATGCGACCGAGCCTCGAAGCTCCCGTCCAATATAAGGACTGTTCTTTGACATAGAAACCAAATCACTTTCTTGCAGCGATGACTTTGAGCTTGGGTCTACGACCACATAGGCAGGCACTTTCGCTTTGACTCCAGTGACTGATTCAAGTATCCTTTGCGGAGCAACCGCCATCTTGCGAAAGATAAGCGCCAACGACTCCTCAATAAACGAAGTGTCTACCTCTGTGTTACCCATGTCACCTTCTTCTGAGTCGACGAGAGCACTGATCGTGGCCGAAAATGCGCTCTGAAGGCCGATGAGACCAAAGGGTGCCTCCCTAATAGATCGTTCCTTAAGATGCCGTGCGTGTGGTGCATGATCCGTGCCGACAACGTCGAATAGATCGGCTCTGAAGGCCCGTAGCAAAGCTCGCCTAGTTTGTTCTGAACGAAGAGGAGGATTTACCTTGTAGTTGGTGTTAAACTCTCTAAGTTCGCTGTCGTTTAGAAGCAGGTGATGTGGAGTGACCTCAGAACTAAAGGGGATTCCGGCGCTTCGGGCATGGCGTAAGAGCTCAATCGAGCCGAGAGAGCTTAGATGCATAAGATGCAGATTGCCCTTCACCACCCGATTAAGTTCAAGGTCTCTAGCTACGACTACGGACTCAGCGTCTTCAGGAATTCCAGAGACACCAAGCTCAGAGGAGATCTCTCCCTCGTTCATCACACCACCATAAGAAAGTCGCTCATCCTGTGCGTGTTCTGCTACTATCACCCCGAGCCGTCTTGAGTACTCAAGGGCCTTCTTCATCAGCCTCGCGTCTGAGATGACGTCCCCATCGTCGCTGAAGAAAACCGCTCCGGCTTCGTGCAAGGAAACCATATCGACTAGCTCATTGCCTTCTCGCCTCTTGGTGACCGAGGCTGCCTGTAAGACCTCTACTGAGTAGCGAGCAAAGGATCTGGTGAGGTCTTTGTATAGGTCAACACTATCGACCACCGGATCGGTGTTGGCCATCGCCACCATAAAGCAGTATCCTCCAAGAGCTGCCGCTCGAACCAGGGTATCTGCTGTCTCGGATCCATCTTTACCGGGAGTTCGGCTATGGGTATGGAGATCGACAAAGGCTGGACCTACGTATCTTCCACCTGCGTCTATGACTCTCGTACCAAGGGGCGGGGTCTCTTGGTCACCGACTTTACGGATCCTGTCTTGAGATACAGCGAGGTCGCTTTCTTTGAATCCTTCCCCGTCGAAGAGCTTCCCTCCTCGTATCCACACCTCAGGCAACCTCTTCTCCCCCAAGCAGTGAAGACAAAATAGCCATTCGCCCAAACACCCCATTTCTAACCTGTGCCGGAGCAAGGAGCTCTAAGGACTTCGACACATATGCGTCGACCTCCACGCCAACGTTCATCGGTCCTGGATGCATAATTACCCCGCCTTGTCTCATCTTCGCTGACCTTATTTGGTTCAGCTGAAAGCGTCTCACGTAACTAGCGAGATCTATCGTTTCTCTCTCAAGGAGACGCTCCTGTTGCACTCTCAACATGTAAAGCACGTCAACCTCGCCTATCACCTCGTCGAGATCGTAAACAACGGGCATATTCCGAAACGGAGGCAACATCTCTGGAGGACCAACAAATACGGAGCTAGCACCAAACAAAGCAACAGCCCTCGAGACAGAGCGCGCAACTCTCGAGTGCGCCACATCACCCACGAAGGCGACCTTCAGACCATCAAGAGCCTTGAGAGATCCAAAGCGTTCAGACAGGGTAACGAGATCACCTATGGCTTGAGATGGGTGCTCGTGGCAGCCATCTCCAGCGTTTATCACAGGGATGTCCAACCACTTAGCAACTTGATGTGACACACCCTCGCTGTAATGTCGCACAACCACTGCCGAGAACCCAAGCGCCTCAAGCACAGTTGCCGTATCTCTTAGAGACTCGCCTTTTGCAACCGAAGATGAAGCTATATCGAAGTAGGCAAAGTCCCCACCTAAGAGCTTGGTCGCTCTCTCAAAAGACATGCGAGTCCTTGTGGAGTTTTCATAAAATAGAGAGACTACTACCTGACCCTTGAGCTCTCCAAAGTCCCTAACACCCTCTTTGCTAAACCTTCTCTGATAGAAATGGGCCTGTTCCACAAGTGTCTGAACTTTATCTTTTGTAAGCTCAGCAATAGCTAAAAAGTCTTTACCACTCACCCCGCGACAGCGACGGTCATCTAGCACCGTCACTTGCTTCTTCTTTCAATCCCAACACCTCTGTCGGTTACGACCACGAACTCTTCCCTTGATGTAGGAACGTTTTTGCCTACGTAATCAGCCCGAATCGGAAATTCACGATGACCACGATCGATCAGCACGGCGAGCTGAACCTGAGCAGGCCGCCCGTACTGAGCTAGCGCGTCAAAGGCTGCTCTTACGGTTCTTCCTGTGTACAGGACGTCGTCACAGAGCACGATTGTCTTGCCTTCAACCATCTCCCACGGCCGGAACTCTCTCTCAATCCGCCTTCGAGGAACATCGTCTCTAAAGCTACTAACATCTAAGGGAAAGTACTTTGTGTCAGCCTCTTCTATCCTGCTCAGCTCACAAGAGATATCCCTGGCTATCCAAGTTCCTCCCCGTTCGATCCCGACCACAACAAGATTGTCTACTCCGCGATTTCGCTCCACAACCTCGTGAGCCATTCGCTTTACAGCTCGCTGAATGTCTTGCCTTTCGAGGATACAACTATTAGTAGAACCTAAGCGACTGCCGTCGATCTGCGGCCTAACAACGCGCGTCATCACGCTAGCCTCCTACTACCGTATGAGCCTCTCTGGACTCACTTCACGGGACTGCCTGTAGCATCATAGTAGCCCGATTCAGCGCAGGCGACTGAAAGGAACAAAACAAGAACAAATGAGTTATCAAGAACCAGGTCAAAAGCCAACTTCAGGGCCAAGTCACTCCAAGAAGGCAAGAAAAAGTCGTGCCAAGAGGTTGCGCCGAACGGGTCTGCTACTAGTGCTGGTTCTCATCTTGTTAGGTGGATCTACGTACCTATACGCTCTTTTTAGGTTTAATCAGATTCATAAAGTTGGCGTCTCTAGCCTCTCGCAGACAGTGCCCTCGCAGCCCTTTAATATTTTATTGGTCGGAGACAACACTCGCCAGGGACTAAATCCCGCCCAAGCCAAATACTTTGGATCTGCTACCCAGGTTGGGGGGGGTCGCAGCGACGTCACAATGATTGCGCACTTCAACCCCGCAAACTCAACCGTTTCTCTTGTATCGATTCCTCGAGACCTGTTTGTTCCCATACCTAACACCCATATCGCCAATCGCGTCGACGACGCTTTGAACCTCTCCCCCGAACAACTGGTAAAGACGATAGAGTACGATCTTGGCATCCCGATACAACGTTACGTCGAGCTCAACTTCGACTCCTTTCAAAACGTCGTGAACGCTCTTGGCGGTGTCAAGATGTACTTTCCCATGCCTGTAAAGGACGCTTACTCTGGCCTGAACGTGCAGACTCCTGGTTGCAAGGTTCTAAACGGCTTTCAGGCTCTTGAGCTAGTACGAGCCAGGCATCTGTACTACTATGACAACGGAGTATGGACCGAAGATCCCCTCGGCGACCTTTCAAGGATCCGCCGAGATCACGAGTTCCTGAAGGTACTTGCAGAACAAGTCCGCTCTCAGGGCCTATTGAATCCCGTGGAACTCAACTCAGTCTTAGGAGGCATTACAAAGTATCTAACTGTAGACTCGGGATTCACCCTAAACGATATGATCTCTATCGCTGAACAGTTTCGAAACGTAAGCCTCTCCAACACGCCTACCGTCACCTTACCGATAGCGCTGGAGAATAACTTTGTATACAACAACGCAAACTACGGAGATGTAGTGTTTCCAGCTCAGCCCCAAGATCAACAGATCATCGATAAGTATCTAGGTCTAAAGGTACCCAACATCCCAACTTCGCAGATAACAGTCTCTGTGATGAACGGAAGCGGCACCTACGACCAAGCTACCCAGGTATCACAGTCTCTTGCTGCGCTCGGATACAAAATAGGAACCGTTGGCAACGCCACTGTCAGGTCAAGTCCAGCCGAGACCATAATCCGATACACGCCAGGACACATTGCTCAGGCAGAGGTGCTTCTAAACTCGCTCTCAGGAGCAGTTGTAATGGGACGTGTCCAGTCAAACCCAACAGGAACGCCGATAGAGCTTGTAACTGGAACCGGACTAGTGGTGGCCTCCCCCCCCTCTAGCACCCAATCCACCACTGCCACAGCAGCAGCTCCAAGCACGACAGCAATGACCTCAGCGACTAATTCAGCCCAAAGCTCCACCTCGATAACGGCTCCAATAACGTTGCCGGCAACGCAGTACAACCAACCTTTACAGCCATGGGACCCTAGGGCATGCCCCTCCTAGCCGCAGCACCAGAGAGAACTGTCTGAGATGCGCACACCAGGTGGAAGGTCTGAACCTCTACCTGGTGCTTAGTGATCAACCGCAAAAGAACGAACCTCCTAAAATCTGGATCTACCAAACCTCCGCAGACTAGGGGAGAGTTTGAATAAGAAGCGCACACAGGTACCAACCCATACCAAAATAAGACCGCCTACCGGCGCCGACAAATAGCCCAAGGCTAGAACTTCCAACACAGAAAGTTCAAAACCGACGAATCACCGAGACCGCCCCAAACGATGGGTGAGCAACGATAGAAGGACCTGATAGAAATACCCTGAAGAAGATCAAGGCACAGCGAGAACAGCTCAAGGCCATAGAGAAAACGAGCCCACTTCATCATCACGAACAGGAGTGAGTGAACGGATGGTTCCAACGCCTGAAAAGTTGGCGCGAGACTGTCAGTTCAACTCGCAACAAGCCGCAGGTCATGCCGAATATGAGGAGCTCCTACTGTGACATCCCTTCATCCAACACCGTATGTTGGTTTCTTAGGTGTCCACGCAGACTGGGTAGGGTCACATCACGATTGCGGAGCGATTTAGAGCACCCATAATGAGGTTCCCCTTCCAGCGTCCCGGGAGCGCGCCATCGCTCGCTTCAGGAGGACGTTCCGAGATGGGGACCACGTCACCAAATACACTCCTACGTGCTGATTCACCACGCTTTCGAGGACGACGACGGAGTCGTCCCGAACGAAGGGCAGAGAGCAGTTCCTTCTTGAGCCCTCTCTCAGCCTGAACGTACAGGGAGAAGTAGATCGTCTCATGTGACACTCGCATCGCCTCGTCATCTGGATACTCCAAGACCAGTCTTGCGTGGATCTCAGCGGGAGACCACCTCCTCGTGAGTCCCTCCTCCACAAAAACTTCCAAGACGAGGTTCGAGGCGAGCTTTGACACCTTGGGTCGACGCCCACAGCGCTTGGAGATCCGTTGCACCGGCGATGATGTGTAGGTGGGATCTTCCGCCACAGCGGTTCACCTTGCAAGAGATGGTGGGGGTCGGTCCCTGCGCCCTCCGTGCAATATCGGAGCGGTATTCTCCACTGGCAAGCCCGAGTGCTATGGTCTCAAGCTCTTCAACAGCTAAACGTACTCATGGCATTCGGTCTCCGTCTCTTGCAACTGCTGGCCACCATAACCAGCTCTGTTGCAATGACCAGTTGACCGCACCATCCTCTCCGCTGCAACCATTACGACGTATGTGCGCTCAACGCAGTCTCCATGGCACTCGTCCATGCTGTCGTGGGCGTAATCGGATACATCGCTACGATCTCTTGTTGTTCAGGCGTGGGAACACCGTGACATGCGTACACGAGTGGCACTGAAACCTGCCCCGAAGGAGTGGGAATTGAAAACACAATCTCACAGGAATCTGGGGTCGCACTCTGCTGGGCGAACCAAGCGTTAAAACCGGGAGAGCCCTTTTGTACGGTCGGTACATTCGCTGGGAAAACAGCCCCTTCAACTAGCCAGAGACCAGCACTATGTCCTGGTGCAATTGTAATTGGGCTTTCGGGAAGGTTGAAGGGATTTGGTGCTCCAGAAGCACTGAGTCTTGAGGAAGTATCGTAAGGGGTCGGCAATGTAGCGGTGTTCACGTCTAGGGCGGCGATCGAACTCGCGCGTGCCAACCGAAGTACTGTCGGCATTCCCTCACCTACTGTGCAGGAGGAGTTTGAGATGTTTTCCAGCGGGTAAATCAATGTCGTCCGGAACATTGCTTCACCGGCGAGGACTGGTCTATTAGTAATGTTTAACTGCGCCGACGTACAAGGTTGGGCACTTGCCGAAAATGGTGCCGTCGTCGAGGTGGTCGGCGCTTCGGTAGTCGGAACTGTGGTCGTCGAAACCGCAGGCTGAGATGATTGTGTACCGGTTGAGTCGCTCAAGGAAACGATAGATGGCTGATTCGCCACCACTAAGAGCACGATTACTGCTGCTACTGCACTTGGAATGCCTGCCGCCAACGCCACATATCGCTTCGACCGAGTCGTGGATAGATTAATCTTCTTCATATCTTTAATCCTCTCTTTAATCCTCTCAAACCCTACCAAGCACTTACATCGTAATCGTAGTAACCATTAGTATTGGAGTTGCTCCATTGCCAAACGAGCGCATTTGGGCCCCCGGCACTTTGTCCGCCAAAAAATTGAGCGCACACACCCTGAGTACACCAACTGGCTAGTGGAGGCGCCGGATTTACCTGCGCTTGGCTCTCATAAGTCCATTCAAGAGTATTAGGTATATTTCCATACCCACCAAACGTGAAATTCCAGAACGTTGCTGAGCTATATGCTCCAACACGATATCCTGCCTGCGACATGGCATTGTAAAATCCATTGAAGGTCTGTCGGTCAATGGAGCTTGGGATAGGACTTCCACCAGTTCGCACACCGCACGAATTACCCTCACTATTCCATCCATAGCTGGAGCCCCCGGTATTCTCATTACCTTCGATGTCCATCCAAATAATTCGATTATTATCTGGCAGCCCAATTGCTGGAATCTGGTGGTTCAATAACCATTCGGCTTGGTTGTAACCCCAGTTATAAGCCGCCGTCGAACTTCCATAGTTACCGTCGATACCCGGACCTGCCAGCATGTAATACGGGGTAGATCCCATGGCAAAGACCTGCGAAGTGTCGTAATTGGCGTCATCAGCTGCGGTCATATTGTAGTAATCGGTACCCCCACACCCTCCAAGGCCTGCATAGGCTGTATACTGACCAAAAAATCCCACTTCACCACCGTAAAAATCATAAGGACTGGACGAGCCTCCTAGTTCTAGCCAGACGCCGTTAGACATCGTTGTCGGTATTGGAGCGTTCGTGTCAGAGCCATACCCATCTGCTTAGTTTCCATCCGGTGGTAATAAGTATGCTGTTTGGACTCCCCCTTGGGACGGTGACGCACTCGCATTAGTGAACGGAAGTGCTCCTATGAAGCCCATGATTCCAAGCAGGGACACTGAAGGGCGTAACAGCAATTTCCACCGATGCCGCTTCACAGCTTTAAATATACTTTGCACAGATCCCCCAACCTCACAATGCCATTATCCAGTAGATCGCTCGATACCTCCCGACCTACTGGTTTCATATAAGGCCTAAGCACTCAGACTTCATCCCGATTACTTCACCTGAGAGCTCCAAACAACTGTAACACATTAAGTTCGCACGTGACATGTGACTGTATCTCTGACATAGTTTCTAACTAGCCCCCTCCCATCGAACCCAATTCCTCCAAGGCAGCCAAGCCAGATCCAACGACCTGATGGGGGGTGAGATGTAGCCCTGACCTGCGGGCTCGCGAAGTGACTCTGGTTGTGCTGAACTGGTGTCCATGGAAGCAGAACCAACGCGTTTAGCGATAGAACTCCAAGTGGAGAATGAGACTCTACGCAGCGAGAATGCTCTACTCAAGTCCGAAGTCGAAATCCCGACCCAGAGGCTCGCTGAGATAGAGAAGCGTCTGTCAAAGAACTCCCAGAACTCACAGTTGCCGCAGTCTTCGGATCTCTTCGGACGAAACTCGAACACAGAGAGTCCCAACCGCAAAGTACGACGTGCATTGGGTAAGAAACCCGGCAAAGAGCCCGGTACTCACGGCAAGCACCTCTCCCAGAAGGTGGACCCAGACGAGGTGGTACTCCAAAGCCCACTCGACTGCTCGAGCTGCGGCTCGGATATCTTTGGTGCTTCAGTTCAGTCCATCGAGACCCGTCAGGTCTTCGATACCCCAAAGCCCACCCTCACCTGTATCAAACACCGCTCCGAACGACATCGTTGTTGGCGTGGGACTACCACAGCGGGGGTGTTCCCCCGAAGCAAGAGGGTGGGCACGCTATGGACCGAGGATCAGGGCAAATGCCCTGTATCTGCCTTGTGGTCAGCATATCCCAATGAAAAGGGTATCGGAAGCGATAGCTGATCTCTTGGTGGGTGTACAAGTCTCTACGGGTTTTCTCGACTCCTTGTACTTAGAGGGTCTGGCTATTAGAACCGTTCTTAAGTGAGGTGCTAGCCCAGCTGAAGTCCTCAGACGTAGTACACATGGACGAGACATCAGATCGATTATCAAAGAAGCAGGTCTGGTTCCACGTCGCATCGAATGAGAATCTCACGCTGTTACACGCTAATAGAACTATGGGGTAGAGGGCTGTAGAGCAGCTCGGTCTGCTTCCAGACTTCACAGGTAGAGCAGTACATGATCGTTTCAGAGTCCACTTCGACTACAAAGGTGCTACACACGCAGTCTGTGGAGCACACCTGATCAGGAGCCTCGCCTCTGTTGGAGAGGTGCAATGCCAAAGTGCCTGAGCAACAGGGATAACTGAGCTACTCCTTCGGATGAAAGACGCAGCACAACAGGCGAGGGACACCGGAGCTGACCGGATCCAAAGCCAGACATTCGCCTCATTCTTGCTTCGCTACGACAACCTCGTTCGTCGGACATTTGACGCAAAGCCGGTTCCCGCCAAGGGTAATAAGCCCAGCTTAGTTCGGATAGAACATACAAAATCGAGAAGAAATGGTCTTTCGGATCAAGGTTACTTACGATAGGAGCACTTCGCTTGCTCTTGAATATCACCGGTAGGTCTTAGGCAAGTAGTGGTCAAACGTCTAAAAGATCGCTTATTCGACAACACCAAGCTGCTAACCGTCAATTACAGGAAAGTAAAGGGGTGAGACACGCCTTTTTGCTACGTTACTAACACAAAAAGGGGAACGCTTTATCTCGCACGCTCAATACGAGTGCGACGAGATGCACCTCATCGTCCACTGCATGAATCGTCGAACAACTTGCTCTCGGATGACAGTAAGTCACTCAACTCACTTCTTCCAAATGCTCCTAAATAGCTAATCAAGTTTTATTCAAGCCGCACCAAAATAACTCTACGAAAGCAAGAGGATGCCTTACCTACGTAACCCTATGACGCCTTGGAAGCACGTATAAATCGAATCCGATGCTCATTCCTCGACGAAACACCACGGTACTACCTTGCCTAAAGACACTACCTATCCCCTGCAACAAAGAGAACAAAGACAGGAGCAATAAGATTCGGCTCTCACAAGAACCACAACGCAAAGAAGGTGCGACGCTAATGGAAAGACTCCTTCGCCATCGTCCCGAGCAACTAAGACATCAATAAACGACCCAACGGCCTCCAACGATAGCCCACGGAGTAAGCAGCTAGAAGCGGTGCATCTCACCGTTTACACTATCTAAGCCAACACCCAGAGAACGCACCTCAAAGATAAAATAAACAGAGCAGGATCCTAATGATCAAGCAAGAAGCTCTGACGCTCTCCCTTGGGATAGAACCAACTCGCCATAGTTGGTGATACCCTTCCCTGCCGACCCGACACCAACCAATCCACCTTCTCCGCCCAAGCAGTCAACCTCAATGGAACCTATCATGCCAGAAGACATACGGCTCCATTAATAGCTCCCAATTCCCATCGAAATAGTTCAAAAACAAACGGTGGACCAACTCATTGAGTCGGTCCACCCGTCAAAGACAACTCTACTATCTACATTAGACCTTGTTTGTAGGACGTTTCCTAACGAAGAATCCGTAGATCAAGGCCGCAATAAACACTCCGATCGGAATTATGTAGGTTATATCAGCCCCTGCTTGGCTGTTTTCTCCAAGGATACCTAACACTCCTGTTGCACCTCCTCCTAGCTAGAAATAAAGTGTCCAGTGCAGAGTGCCAGCCCCACAGTTGCTGAGCTGGCACCAACTGCACTGACGAACAACTCCTACGCTATCACGTAAAAGATGACGTAGAACACAATGGTAATTAGAGCCATACCGTTCAGGAAGAACGAAAGACCATCTACATTGGCCCTGAACTTCTCAGCGACTGGAAGACTTGACAGACCAAGACCTCCATCGGTAATGGCCAGTTTCTTGATTCGAACAGACTGCATTACTGCCGTCTCGGCCCAATAAGCACTCAGCAAAATAGCAAAGGCGTTTACTGGACCGAACGCAACGAATACGCTTGCGTATCCGAACGAAGAGGGCTGAAACGGCAGCCTGGTCAACTCCCAGATCTGCATACCGCCTGCAACCAACACGAACAGTGCAGTGAAGGCAGCAGCGACCTGCCAGTCAACCACCATTCCACGCCTCAGCCTACGCGCACCGAAGTAATTCACAAGAGCCGCCACGACCATCAGCACCAAGATCGTGGTACCAATGATTGTCGATGCGGTTATATGATTCGGATTCCACTGACCGTTAGAGTTCAATGACCTAAGGTAGAAGAAGGCGAAGGCGATGCCTCCATACAACGTCGCAACCATGGCTACTGCAGTGCGAGATGCGGTCCACGTCGCACCTAAAGAAGCATCATGGTAGTACGCTTCCTCATCTATGACTGGCCTCTCATCAACATTCGAAGCCACTACGCATCACTCCCAACAGAGGCAACCGTTGGCGACAGATCCGCCATAGGTCCAGCGTTCGGATTCCCATACTCATAGGGCGACGACAAGATCACGGGGATCCTATCAAAGTTGTCCTTGGGTACCGGAATACCAACCTGCCACTCAAGTCCACGAGAGTCCCAAGGGTTGGGTTCGCTCTTGGGACGTGTAACTACGAGCTGCCATATGAAGGTGACCACGAAGAACGCTAGGGACAGACCAAGGACATAGGCCGAGATGGATACCCACTGGTTCAGCGTCTGCAACCTAGCAGCATACTCGAAAACCCTCCTTGGTTGCCCCAACCATCCAACAATAAACAGGGGTAGGAAGGTCGAGTTGAAAGCCACGAACATCGTCCAGAAGTGAATCTTTCCTAGCTTCTCTGACAACTTGATACCGAAGAACAGAGGAGTGTAGTAGTAGATCGCTCCAAACACAGCGAACATCAACTGACCCATAATCGTAAAGTGGAAGTGGGCCATAACAAAGAAGCTTCCGTGAATCAAAGCGTCCACAGGAACGTCTGAGTTATAGACACCGGTTATGCCACCCCAAAGGAAGTTGAAGAAAACTGCCAACATGAACAGCATTGGGACGTTGAAACGCAGACGCCCTCTCCAAACCGTTCCCATACCTACTAGATAGAGGAAACCAGTCGGAATGGAGATCAACTCGGTTGAGAGCATGAACAATGGTCTCATGTCCGGGTTCATACCTGAGTTGAACAGGTGGTGTTGCCACACAAAGAAGCTTAATGTCGCCACACCGATCATTCCAGCAATTGAGGTCTTGAGGGCAAAGACGGGCTTTCTGGCAAACACCGGGAGAATCTCGGTGGTGATTGCAAACCCAGGCAGTGCCAGCAAATAGACCTCGGGGTGTCCAAAGAACCAGAACAGGTTTTCCCAAAGGAACGGTGATCCACCATGCTGACCATACAACATCGAAGTCTGAACCGCTCGGTCCATACCCATGACATAAAGACCATCGATGAGAACCGGAACTGAGAGGATCATAGTGAAGGCTGTCGTAATCATACCCCAAGTGAGCACCGACAACCGACTCCACCTCATACCTGGTGCACGGTAGTTAATGATCGTTGCCACCATGTTCGTGGAGGCCGCAAGCATCGACAACGCCATAAGGGTGAAGCTAAATAGATAAGCATCCTGACCCACTCCACCTTGGATGGAGAGAGGCGCATACCCAGTCCAGCCCGACTGGAATCCTCCCTGCCACAGAGCGGAGAGCAAGAAGAAGAAGGCGGGAACCGTGAACCAAAATGACGCAGCCTCAAGCCTTGGGAACGCCATCCTCTTTGAACCGATCATAAGTGGCACCAAGAAGTTCCCGAAAGGACCCATGATAATTGAGGTCATCATCATCATCATCATGGTTCCATGCTCGCCAACAATCTCGATGTAGGTGTCAGGACCCCAGATGTGATAGGTCGGAGATAGGAGCTCTGTCCTTATCCCAAGAGCCAACAACCCTGCTACGAAGAAGTACATTAGCATAGCAAACAGGTACTGAATACCCACAACCTTGTGATCCGTCGAATAAGAGAAATACTCCATAATCGAGTACTTCTGCTTCTTCTCCGCCATCGGAGCCTCCCCACCCCAGAGCTTAGCAATGGGGTGATTGAGAGCACCGAGACCAATAAACCACGCAACAACAGCGAAGATCGCACCAAGCAGCCACGATACGTCATTTGTACCGCTGTTTTGCACTGACGTGTAATGACCTGCTATGACATTACCCCACCAGTGTCCAAAGAACCACCCTCCAGCACCAAATAAGGTAGCTGTAAAGATGTTCCCACGGGCAAACCATCTGGCTGCGCTTGATCCGCCGGCTCCGCCTGACTGGCCAACGCCAGTCGACTGCGACATATCAATCGCCATTAATTATTCCCTCCCATTCGTGAGAAACAGATATAGCATTGGACCGAATCAAAAGTCCCCTTGGCTAGCAAACAACTAGCCATTGAAGTACTGACCTCCGGCCACGTTATCATTTGGTACGTATACGGTCGAATACTTAGGAAGCAGCTTCGTCAAAGATGCGTTTTGAGCCTCCATGTTGGTAGCCCACTGATAGAACGCGTTTTGCGAAACAACGTTTCCGTAGTTATACATCGCACCGTGCCAGATACCACATAGCTCATCGCAGCGGACTACGAAGCGTCCAGTCTGCTGAGTCTTCGTATAGGCCACGTTATTGTCCTCTGGGTTTGCGTCAGCTTTAACACCTAGCTGATATGCCCAGAAGTCGTGAATGACGTCCAATGAAGTCACGTTGAACTGGATCTCTGTGTTCACCGGAAGCACCAAAGACGTCGTCTCCATTCCTCCGAACTGTGGCCACCTGTAGGTGAAACGCCACTGTTGGGCTATGACTTGAACCTGAAGCATATGCGCCGTGCTCGCTGGCTTCCAAATAGGCGAAGGGCCTTCTCCCACACCAGCACCAGCAGGAACAACAAGCTCGTAGGTACCAAATCCGGCTAGGAACAGAACAAGCACCGCAGTGGCGGCATACCAAAGTCCCTGAGACTTACGGTTTCCTTTCACGTAGTAGCCGTCCGCATGGTCGCCACGATCACGGAAATTGATAATGACGTAAGCGCCGTAAACCCAGACCATTAACAACACTGGGACAGACATCACAGTTAGAACCTTGAAGTCAAACTGCTGTCCTGCTGCCGTTGTTGTCATATCTCCAGGCGGCATATGTGGCCCCCATACGAACCACACGACCAAATCAATGATCAACGACAAGATAAACCAGATCGCAACGATCCTGGAACCGTGCTTTCTAGCAATCGCAGCCGGTGATCCACTCTCCTCTGATGTCTTTAGAGCCATTACTTCACCACCTGAACAAATCCAGCCATGTAACCAAGTGATTGCATAGGTCCACCGTTACCGGTCAGATAACCAAGACCACAAGGTATAAAGCACTGCCAACGATAGTTGTGCACCGTCTTACCCGAGTAAAAGGTGAACTGAATCAGGTTATGCGCCTCGCTTGGATTACAAGGACCTACGTTACAGAAGTTCTTGGCATTTCCGTTGACCCCCGGAAGGGCTACATTTACGCCAAGGCCAGGAACATCGAAGTTGTGAGCTACACCGTTTCCAGCGTAAGAGTTAACCAGAGAGACCGGTTGACCGTTCACAACGATCACGTTCCCAGCAGTACCTATCTCCTTACCCCAATACGGGTTACGGAGTGGACCACCGCTGTCGTACTCATATAGCTTTACATGAACATATGTGTTTACAGGCACCTTGAGCAGCGTTGTCTGCTTGTACTGCCCATTTGCACCCTGAATCCAATAACCCACCCAAGTCGGGTGAGGTCCAACACCAACGGCACCATCTACCTGCATCGTCACGTTAACCGTGTTTGGCTGCGTAGCAGAAGGAACCGCTGACACGACCGGCGGGCTACTCCTAAGGTAGCCAAATACACCGAATAGGATAATTCCTATAGCGGCTGCGAAGGCTACCATGACGAGTCCCGCTCGTGCTCCTTTCGACAACCTAACCCCCTTTTAGTTAGTAGTTAGCGTCAACCAATAGTTACTTATGCTTATCCTGAACGCATTGAGCATCCATTGCTCATGGACCAGCTCGTCCTCGGAGCCAAGCTCCTGACGAGACCACGGTCCCTCCAATCGGAAGTCCACAGCAAAGAGGATTTCACGATCCCCTAAGAGCGGCCTTACCGAAACCTTGCGTGTAGATTTATTCGTCTCATCTACCCGTCTTGTGGCTAAATTGCTTCCTCTCACTAAAAGCACCCCTTGGAACATTCCACGTGCCCTGTGAAACACCTTAGATCAACCTGAGCGCAGTTGTGAGTAGTTTTGAGCAGAATCACTTCGCCTTCTCTTCTAAAGCTCTCAGATTCTTGGATAGTAAAGATGAACTCATTGTTCCCAGAACCTCTCTATAGATCCTTCCGTCTGGCTCAACAAATAAAGTGGTCGGAAGACCCACAAGTTGAAATGGGCCAGCCAACGATACCTTTGGGTCGTAGGCAATTGGGTACCGAACACCGTACTTAGCAAGAAACTTTGTAGCAGCAGATGCGGTATCGTTCTCATCTACACCTAGAAAAGTCACCTTCTGACCGTACGTCTTAGAGGCTTGGGTAAGGGTTGCCATCTCTGCCTGACAAGATGTACACCATGACGCAAAGAAGTTCACCACTGCAGGTTTACCGCCAATGTAGCTGGAACCAAGAAAAGTAGATCCTCCTCCGAGGGAAGGTAGTGAAAACTTTGGAAGCATACGCCCCTGTAGCGGACCCGTGAGGGTTGTTCCAGATGCACTGGCTATCAGGTTGGTAGTCGAACCCTTACTCTTTACGACCACCGTCGATAGATATACAGCGTAGATCACAACAAACAGCGAAGTTACGAGCAATACCACTGCAACTGCTCGTTTCTTTGAGCTCAATACGGAACCTTTGAAAACGGGGTCACTTGAGTTCATCGTGTCTCGACGCTCCTTAGCCGTGGTGGACAACTACGTCAACCCCCATTGCAATAAACAAAAGCATGAGATAAGTGATCGAGTAAGAAAACACTCGCATAGCCACCTTTGGACTCTCCGTCTTATAGAGCCGGTAGGAGTATGCAAAGAAGCCAAGTCCGAGGGCTAGTGCCGCCAAGTCGTAGAGCGCTCCAAGGTGTGCGATGGGACCAAGCACCAAGGTTACCGCTGTGAGCACCAAAGTGTACGCCATTATCTGCACAGAGGTAGATCGCATGCTCTTGACGGATGGGAGCATGGGGACGTTGGCCTTTGAGTAATCCTCCTTGTAACGAAAGGCCAAGGCCCAAAAGTGAGGAGGAGTCCAAAGAAAGATGATCAAGAACATCAACAAAGATGCCACAGTAATATTGTTCTGAATCGCAGCCCATCCCACAAGGACTGGGACTGCACCTGCTGCTCCACCTATCACGATGTTTTGAGATGTCGACCTCTTGAGCCACAACGTGTAGATAAATATGTAAAAAAGGGCAGCAGAAAGCGCCAGAACAGCAGACAGAAAGTTGTCACCGAGGTCTAAGAGTGCAAAGGCGACTACCTCAAGGGCAACGGCGAAGACCAGTGCTCCGGTAGGGGTCACGTCGCCAGTCACTAGCGGTCGGTGCTGAGTCCTCTTCATTACTGCATCGATATCACGATCGAACCACATATTGACTGCGTTGGCGCCACCGGCAGCCAAGGTACCACCCACCACCGTTATCGCCATCTTCCACAGGGATGGGATCCCACCCTTCGCCACTACCATCGCTGGCACGGTGGTTATCAGAAGAAGTTCAATTATACGTGGCTTCGTTAGGGCTATATAACCTCTCACTTGGCGCGATAGAGGCACAGTCTTAGACGCCGCTACAAACGAATCCATTCACCCTTCACTTTCAAACCTACTACTACACAACCGCTTACTGTCCGAGTAGAACTTTCTATATCCTCCACCTTAGTCTGAGAGTAAAGTTATAGAAAGGTAAAGAAACATTAGTCTGAGAGTAAAGCCATATCCGTACTTAGAAAATTAACAGAAAAAGACTGGGAATGGGACGCAAAACGATAAAAAACCGCATCGAAAACCTCAAATCTCTCATCGCCGATCGTAAGGAGGAGGCGCTCTTCATCTCGAATCTAACCAATGTACGCTTTCTCAGCGGTTTCACAGGTTCTAATGCAGCGATGATAGTATTCGCACATCCGCAGCTACCATCGGTCTTCCTAACAGACTCGAGGTACGAGGAGCAGGCTTCTCTCGAACTACAACGTTCAGGTTTGGATGATATTAGATTCCTTATTAGCGAACCGAAGGGATATAGGATCCTCGAGCTGGTAAGTTCGGAGACAAGACGAAATGACATAAGACGGCTGGCAGTTGAGACATCACACCTTTCAGTAGCTGACTACAACGAACTTACGACGTACCTCGGACAAGAGGTCGAGGTTGTTGACGGAGATCAAAGCGTCCAACTTCTAAGAAGGACTAAGGACATCACCGAGATACAGGAGATCGAAAAGGCGTGCCAAATAGCAGATAGGGCCTTGTCATACACAAAGACCCTACTTACCACCGGAGTTACAGAGCGCGAGTTCGCAATCGAGCTAGAGTACCAGATGCTCAAGTTCGGCGCCGAAGATCGCTCATTTCCTTCTATCGTTGCTAGCGGAGAGAGATCTTCTCTTCCTCACGGTCATCCAACCGATCGACGTATTAGAGAGGGTGACGTAGTCGTCGTAGACTTTGGGGCAGTTCACTCTGGTTACCACTCCGACTGCACTAGAACCTACTTCTTTGGTGAACCTTCAGCGGAGGTACGCGAGACCTATGAACTCGTCCTGGAAGCCCAACAAAGGGCAGTCGCAACTCTATGCCCCGGAGTAACAGGCAGAGAAATGGACGGTGCAGCGCGATCGGTCTTCAAAGAAAACGGGGTCGACCAATACTTCGCTCATGGCTTGGGACACGGAGTGGGACTCGATATTCACGAAAGACCATTTATCTCTACAGATACTGAAGTGGAGATAACCGAAGGGTTTGTTGTAACAATAGAGCCCGGTCTATACCTGAGCGGCAGATTTGGAGTCAGGATCGAGGACACGATCTTGGTCTCTAAGGACGGGAGTAACCAACTAACCAGAGCCGACAAGCAATGGATCTTGAGGTAACTAACGCACAGAGCGAGACGTTGCCCTTAGATGGCAACTAAGCTAACTTGCCCCCAGACGAGTTAGATAAGCACTGCCCATCTGCAGCTGTAGCAGACCGTTCGGGTTATCTGAGGCGACCCAAGGAAACTAGACACCTGCCAAGCCCACTTACGATTCTGGCAGGAAGAATGTCATCTTGGAAGCCAGTAGATGACAGTTCATCTTATAGTTCAAGACTAAAGCAGCCCATCGGGTCATCGACTCCGGGAGAAGGGTTGCTGCGGTCGATAAAGAGTTCTTTGTTGAAGAGGACTCGCTCTATCTCTGGGTGAGAGACGAACATCGGGGATTAGAAGAAGCGTCGTCTTTATGGCTGAGGAACCGCTTAGCTCGGCCGAACGCCAAGAGCTCATTCGCTTTGGTCGGGAGCCTTGCTAGCTGTGCAAGGACAACGAGTTCCTGAGAAAGGAGTCAGCGTACTTCGAAAGCAGAACCATCACAAAGGAGAGATTTGCATGGGTGGAAGCTAAGTGCGCAAACTTTGAAATCTCACAGATGGCGAGACTGCTCAAGGTCTTTCGTGCTTAGGTACCACCTCTAGCTCTTTCAAAGAGAGAGCCTATCCGTCGCCAAGCAGTGCAGAAGGGAGCTCTTTGACCCTCATGAATCTGTGAGACACAACACCGTAGTTTCGCAGATGAAAGAGCTCGGCACCCAAGGTATCTCTCCTTAGAGCTTGAAGGTGGTAACGACCATAGAAGGTCCAGGTGCCACCTACTCCCTAGATCTAGTGGAACAAAACTTCGACCAAGGCAGAGTAAGTGGGGTGGTGACATCGGACATTACCTACCTAAGTATTGGATCAGGCTTTGCGGATCTCTGTGCAATGAATGAGGGGTGAACACTTTGGTAGAGTGCTCAGGTTTTCCATCTCAGATCACATGAGAACCGAACTCGTCACCGACGCCCTCTGATCTGTATGCGCAATCAGAAACGGTTGCATTTTCCAATATGGTTCTAAACACAGATAGGGGCGCTAAATTTGGCGATCGCAAGGTTGCAGCGTTGTGTGAGGCCACCGGCATCAGGAGGTCCATGGGAAGAACGGGGTAATGTTATGATCCATGGCACTTCTTAGTCGTTCTAATTGATCTTCAAATACAAGTAACTTTATCGTTACACCTTTGAAAGCCTCTAAGATCTCAGACGTGGAATCTCGAACTACATGGACCTTTACAACAGTAGGTGCCGGTACTGAAAGATTAGGGACGTCTCGCCGGTCAACTACGAGCTATCGTTAGCACTAGCTACTACGGCGGAATAGGAATGTGTCCAACTTTATTGGGTTACGTCAGGTGACCTCAATGAGGTGTACCGGCGCTTACGCACTTACTTGGGATACTTTATATAGCAGAGCAGTCCTTCGGCCAGTTTTTGTCAGACACTTGGTAGTACCTTTGACGCAGAGAACAGGTTCGCTCGCTAAAGGCAACCGCAAATACATAGAGCTAATGGGTCCTACAACGCCCTAGGGGATGTTCTCATCTGTCCGGACGACGGCCGAACCATTGAGGTACGATTTTAGATGATAGTGTTGCGCAAGTGTTGGAGAATTTGACACGCCCACTATCTACTACTCATCCGCATAGCCGTTATGAGATCGGAAGCAAACGTATAGCTGGGACATGTTCTGGGCAAAGAAGACGCGTCAGACTAACGCAGAGTTGTAGCCATGGCGCTAATAGCTCCCAGATCCAGACGCGTCCAAAGGATTCCACCCTCACTAAACTGTTGCGGGGTACACCTAGGATAGACGCAGAGGCACATATGGCTATAAGTACATCTACTAATGACTTTAAAAACGGAATGACACTAGAGCTCCCTGAAGGGTTGTTCACCATCGTCGAGTTTCAACACGTAAAGCCTGGAAAAGGTGGTGCATTTGTGCGCACGAAACTCAAGAATCTGCGTACGGGACAGGTACTTGAGCGAACCTATAGAGCCGATGAGAAGATGGACCAAGCGATCATCGAAAAGCGAGAGATGCAGTTCCTCTACCGAGAGGGTGACCACTACGTCTTCATGGACAATGTAAGTTATGAGCAGCTTCAAGTCGACAAATCAGTTATCGGATCCGCAGTGTCGTTTATGAAAGAGGGCGACTCAATAACCCTTTCGATGTACGAAGGCCAGGTAGTCGCTACAGAGCTACCCGCTTCGGTCGAGCTCACCGTCACCGAGACAGAGCCCGGAATTCAGGGAGATCGCGTCTCGGGAGCTAGAAAGCCTGCCACGTTGGAGACCGGTCTAGTCATCCAAGTTCCTCTGTTTGTAAACATCGGCGACAAAGTAAAGGTTGATACCCGAACCAACGAATACATAACAAGAGCGTAGTCAGCGATCATGAACGGCGTTGATGTACGGAGATCCGAAAGAGAACGGGTTCTAACGCTTCTCTACCAGGCTGAGATACTGGATATCCCGATACGTGAGGTTCTAGGCAGGTCAACACTACCTGAGTCGGAGTTCGTCACCGACAGAGTTCTCGGTGTAGCTGAACATCAAGAGCTTATCGACAGAACCTGTAGCCAGCACCTTAACAACTGGGAGCTAGCTCGAATGCCAAGCCTCGATAGGAATATTTTACGCTTGGCTGTTTACGAACTGATATACGCCTCAGATGTTACAGCCCCCGTGGCGATATCCGAAGCGGTAGAGCTCGCAAAGACGTTCTCCACCTCTGACTCTGGACGATTTGTAAATGGAGTCTTAGCTGAGGTACAGCGTACCCTTCACGCCAAAGAGGCCGGTTGAGGGCACTTACAGAAGTACGTCGAGGGAGACAGATACCGGGGGTCTGAACTTAGAACACTCGCTTCTCATTGTTCTCTGATGACGACGTTGTTCTCTGATGCGGATGCTCTGATTCTTATGCGCAAATCAGAACGGAGCCATTCGATGCCGACAAACATTTCAGTTCAAAAGTCCATTGGGAACATCTTTCAAGGAGAACAGTGATATCGATATAGGAGCCATATGGATCTCGTTACAGGCTGTCGCGATCACAGAGTTTGCAGCCTTGAGGTCGTACGCCATGATCTGAAACCTGCTTTTAATCTTGGATACATACAAAGGATTATGGGGACTTTTGGTTAGATCGGTTATGTACGATATCACTGCAGAGGCATTCGGAAAGGCCCAGTTGTAGTAGTCGTTCAGGGCTGGCTGTACATCGAGGCGGATCAGATCTCCTGTTGGAACGTAGTCTGCCAGGTTGTTCAAGTCTGAGTTGACGATGGTGCACTGTGCAAGGTCCTGAGAGAGGATCGTGTCCGCTGTCTTTAGGTTGGTTGCAGTGTGGTTTTGCACCGCTTGCAACGCATCGAATGCATCCAGCACCGCCTGATTACAGCCCAAAAGGTCAAAGTGAACCTGGCTCATCATTGTCTTCATATCGGCTTGCTTCGACGAAGTTGTCGATGCCTGGGGCAGATTGCTGAGAATGATCGCAACTAAAAGTATGGCCAGAACGATAAAGCCCCAGTTCCGTCGCAACTTTTTGCGTCTCTCCTCTGCGACCTGAGCAGGATCTCGCCGCTGCTCGTCAGATCTGTACGTTTTCACTTTTTGACTTACCAACTTCCAACTAAAGCTTTAAAAATGAACTTGACACACAGCCTAGAGGCTGTTCGACAGAAACTGCTTGACCGCCCGCACAGCTAGTTCATAACCTACTGCACCGAATCCAACGATGCTACCTTTAGCGTGGGGTGCCACAACTGAGAGATGCCTCCAGTTCTCCCTCGCATACACGTTGGTCATATGGACCTCAACAACGAGCCCCCCATAGTATGCCAGCGCGTCACCCAAGGCAAAGGAGTAGTGTGTCAGCGCACCGGCGTTCAGTATTATGGCGTCATAACGACCTTTGGCTCGTTGCACCTCTTGCACCAACACGGACTCTGAGTTCGACTGCAAAGTGTCAACCTGAAGCCCCAACTCTGCGCCTAGAACCCTTACCGCCGTCTCAATCTCTCCCAAAGACGTAGAGCCGTAGATCTTCGGCTCACGCGTCCCCAAGGTATTGAGGTTAGGACCATGCGCCAAGAGGATTGAGTTATCGTTCACTTAGAACCTCCCAGACCAACGACTCAGGGACGTCTCTCACAACCTCTAGTCCATTGGGACCGTCTAAAACAAAGGTAAGCGAACCTTGCGACTTCTTGTCACGAGCCATAAACTCCAAAGCTTTATCTATATCTATCCACTCGGGCATTTTGTACGAAAGTCCATAAGAGTCCAAAACAGCTCGATGACGCTCGAGCGACGATTCACCTATCCGACCAGCGACGTAAGCTAGTCTCGCTGCAAACTCTACTCCGATCGCAACTGCCTCTCCATGACTTAGACGTTCGTCCTTTGGTCGATGAAAGCTCTGCGCTTCGATAGCGTGGCCTAGTGTATGGCCGTAGTTCAGTAGAGCTCGCCGTCCACCTTCCCTTTCGTCTTCGGCAACCACTTCCGCCTTGATTTCGGCGCACCTTGAAACCTGTTCTAACAGCGAAAGGCCAACCAAGTCCTCGTCAGTGATAAAGGAGTACTTTGCCATCTCGCCCAGCCCGGATCTGTACTCACGATCCGGCAAAGTCTCAAGAGTATCCAAGTCACAAAAGACTCCCTTGGGTTGCCAGAACGCTCCCACAAGGTTTTTACCTTCTCGCAGATTAACTGCCGTTTTGCCTCCAATAGACGCGTCCACCATCGCTAGCAGCGTCGTTGAAACATTTATATAGTCGGTGCCACGATAATAGGTCGCAGCTACGAATCCCCCCAGATCACTTACCACTCCACCGCCCATAGCAATCACAAGATGGTTCCTCTTTAAACCAAAACGCGCGAGCTGAGAACATAAAGCCTCGACCGTCGATAGACTTTTGGCGCTTTCTCCATTTGGCACGATGAAGACTTCATGTTCTACCGACAGCTTCAGTTGCCACGGAATCTCCCTTTGGGTAACGATTGCTACCTTGTCGTAGCGCGCGGTTATGAATCGGTCGACATCGTCTAGGACGCCGTTGCCCACAAATATCGGGTAGCTCCGATCCCCTAGTGACACTCGTACCGTCTTAGTAATGCTTTTCACTCAACTTCCTCACTCTCCAAAGAGAACCCGATCTTTCTCTCAATCTCTCGGGCTACCTCCGATGCCGACATGGAGTGTGTGTGTATCCTAAGGTCGCAGGTACTTTCGTACCCTGGACGCCTCTTTCGCTCCCGATCAGATAGCGCTAGGTAGAGATCTTTTACGTTTAGCAGTGGGCGCTTTGAGATCTCCTCCGGCGCACTCAGTCTCCTGTAAATTATCTCAAGCGGAACATCGAGCCAGACTATAAACGCTCCGGCATCTTTCAACATCCGTTGGTTTTCCAAAGACATAAGGGTTCCGCCGCCTAGGGCTAGTACTAGCGGCCTAGGTAGTTGCAGCACCTGAGCCAGAGCCTTCGATTCGCAGAAACGAAACGCTTGCTCCCCATGCACGCTTATATACGAGGCTATCGTCTCACCCAAAATGTCCTCTACGATAGAGTCCAGATCTTTAGACTCCCAAGATAAAAGGGTGGCAAGTTCTGCAGCAACCTTGGACTTGCCGGCTCCCATCATTCCACTGAGTGCGATCAGACTCGGGCGCAGTGTCGCCAAACTACCCTTCTCCGACTCGAGAGTCAGCCGAGCCTAAGTTATTGATAAAAGATGTCAGGTTTCTTTTCATCTCAGCCATAGAGTCTCCACCGAACTTCCGCGTCGCTTCCTGAGCAAGTACATAGGCCATCATATGTTCCGCAACCACACCCATCGCCGGCACTGCAGTTACATCGGTTCGTTCTTTAAAGGAGAAAGACTGTTCCTTAGAGACTACATCTACCGTCTCGATCGACGGTCGATTCAGCGTTGCAAGCGGCTTCATCCATGCGGTCGCAGTAATAAGGTCTCCACTGGAGATACCGCCCTCGATGCCTCCAGCTCGGTGTGTATCCCTCGTATAAGACTCAGAAACCGGGTCCCAGAAGATTGCGTCGTGCGCCTCAGACCCACGCTTGTAGGACACCTCGACTCCATCCCCGATTGATACTGCCTTGACCGCCTGTATCGACATGAGGGCCTGCGCTATAAGACCATCAAGTTTGCGATCCCAATGAACGTGACTGCCGAGGCCGACTGGGACTCCATATGCAAGAACCTGAGCTGCACCTCCAAGAGAGTCTCCAACTTTAGCAGCCGCCTTTATCTCTGCCACCATGTCTTGCTCGACATCTTTTTTGAAACATCTAACCTCAGAGGAGTCGATCAGCTCAAGATCTGCCGGAGTTGGAAGCTCTGAAAGCACAGCTTCCACAGATCCGATCTGGGTTACGTGGCTTAGAATCTCTACTCCTAGCTCCCTAAGCATGAGTTTGAAGATCGATCCTGCTGCAACTCTTGCTGCTGTCTCACGCGCTGAGGCTCTCTCTAAAACGTCTCGGGCATCGGCGAAGCCGTACTTCAACATACCTGAAAGGTCGGCATGCCCAGGTCTAGGCTTCGTTAGCACCTTAGAAGGGATTCCAGGTTCAGGAGACATCTCCTCCGTCCACTTTCGCTCCCACTCCGAGTTGTATATTACGATCGCTATCGGCGACCCAAGAGAGCGACCGTGTCTGATCCCTGTTAGTAGCTCAACCTCGTCAGCCTCAAAGCGCATTCTCGGTCCGCGACCGTAACCTAGGCGTCTACGTGCGAGTTCATTTTGAATATCTTTCTTAGTTACACTGAGTCCAGAGGGGACTCCCTCAACCGTTACTACGAGTCCCTTGCCATGAGATTCGCCTGCAGTCAAAAACCTCAACATTGAAAACAGGATAGCCACCTAGAACTTACTATTACTCGAATTGACTTGAGGAACTAAACTCACATGTTCCTGCAGTATCTGCACACCCATTGCTGCGTAACTCAGGAGAGAGGATACTCCCACCCTGGGTATGCGATCCGATAGATAATCAGCACTGCAAACTCCAAAACAGTTCCCCATAGCCAAGAGGCAAGAGGCGCTCTGAAAGAAACTGGAAACAGTTAGACGAGTCGTTTACGACATAGTCTGGGGCCAAAGCCGAGCACACCTCAGACAAAACACACAGCATCTAATAAGCTGAAGCTCCCTAAGAAGTTCAGTAGTTACAAATTCAACTAGTCCTTGTAGAAGCTGCAGAGTTCGACTGCTATGAGAAGGTCCATGCATCTAAGGGTCGATGCCATGGTCAATAAGGTCTAAACGAACGTAAATCTTTGCAATTACACCTTGATCCATTCATTGCGCAACGTATCTGCAATAGAAAGCATCAATGACTTGGTCGAGGGTGCGACCTACTACAAGGTTCATATGGATTCATACGCAGATCACGCAGACTGCGAAGAGATGAGCCTTAGATCATGACAAATAAGCCCGGAAGGCTAATTTTGGAGTCAAAGGACACTGCCTAAGAGTCTAAGGACTGCAGAGTTTGGGGAGGTACCAACTAGTAGGCACTGAAGGTCCGCAAAGACATCAGCCCGCATCGATAGGCAGATGGACCGTTACCCCTTTTAGAGAGTCATCGGTCCTAGGTTTGTCGTTGTTGTTTTACTCAATGACCGTATCTAAATAGGCTCTAGTAGACACACTCTCATCGCAGAAAAAAGTGCATTCTCGATCCCCGATGGATCCAGACCCCCTTTAGAAATGATGCAATTTAGCGGTTATCGATCTTTCAGTTTGCTCAATTGATCTTTACTTGACTCTCGTTCCCAAGGCGGTTGGGATACGCAAACGTTCCATTGGAGGTTCGTGCAACCTCCAAGGAGATTGAGACCAAGTCGGTAGGATGTGTTCCCTCAGTCGGTCTATCTAGCCCTGTCGCAGGATCCATCAAGCAAGGGATCTCAGAACTACCCTTATAAATATGCCGCCGCAGACAAGCGGCAATCTGAAGCCAGAGGTTACAACCTCAGTTGCGAGATATTGCTTCGCCGCAAGGCGTATCTACCCTTGTGGAGCAGACGGCGAAGAAGAGGTGTTTACCAACGGAGTAAAGGGGTTCTTTTGCACCGTGGGCGTAGTGGTCCGTGAAGAGCGGTTGACTGAACCACTCGACCGATTTGAGACAGAGACTCCAGAGTTGGCGTCAATAACTCTGTGCCCCGATGTCTTTGGAAAGGTTGGCAGAGACTGCGGAATCTTGACAGGCGCTTGTGAGGTCAAGCCACCTTTGTAGATAAATAGAGATGTTGCAACCGAGATGGCCAGGACCGTAAGCACCACCACAACAGTTCGGGCACTACGCTCTGGTGCATAGCCCTTTTTCTTAGGTGGGCTAGAGGTCTCCTCCCCTCCGCCTACTTGATCGTCACGCTCTTTTACTTCGCTCTCCGTGATAGACATCTCGATAACCTCTCTTTACTGTAAAGTTCCCTGCGACTCAAAGGCCTGCCCCTTTATCGTTACACTCAGAATCTCACCCTCTGAGCTCGGATATCCAGGGACATGCTGGCCTGCAGCAGAAATTGAGACAGACTCAACGTTCACCAGCCTGCTTAGAGTATCCAGATCTTTCAAAAAACTCTCGACCTGGTAGTAACCGCCCTCGGTTTGGATGGAGAAGAAGATAGATGGAGCGGTGGCCTTAGATGGAGAACCAGACGTCGTACCAGCCGCCTGGGGAGTTGAGGAAGGTGGCGTAGGAGTTATGTTGATTAGCGGAAGCCCTGAGGACGCTGCAGCTTGGTTGAAGTCATTGAATAGCTGCGGAAGCTGCGGAGAAGAAGGCAGGGCTCTCTGCAACGCCGATGCCTCCCGTTTGAGTGTTGGTAAGTTCTTGTCCTCCCTTACCAGCCCTTCGAGCTTACTTTGCAGTAGCGCAAGGTTTTGCTGATCTGTGGTAATAACCTGCGCACTTGCTGAGACCTTAGTGGAGAGCGAAGAGTAGTAAAAGAAGTACCAGCCTGCCACTACAAGCACTAGGATCACCGCTCCAGCTATATACCTAACCTTCGCATTATTCATCCGTTCACCACCGTTGATAGATACACCGACGCACGATTAGAGCTGAAGCCTTGGGGCAACGTAGCTGTAGAGGAAAAAGTGGTAACGCCGTTCTCTAGCCCTTGCCCAGATCCGCCGCTATAACCGGGGCATGCCTGCCCTGAGGCGAACGCCGGAGCAAGATTTGACGAGGACACCCACTCATTTTGAACAAAACTTAGATCCGAGAGCGCAAGGAGCCAGTTCTTTGGAGACTGCTGAGAACACCCTGTCAGGGAAAACGTGAGGGAGGCTGGAGCTCCGATCGCCGCCTGTGACGTCTGTAGTTGCGTCCACCAAGAGTCAGAAGGTGTTACCGACGCTATCTGCGATATCACCGTTGCCCACGATATCGATCCCTCTAGGTCGGTACCGACCTGTGATTTGAGACCTTGCACGATGGAAGAGAGCTTTGCGACCTCTCGATATCCTCCAATCTTTGCTTGCAAATTAGCGCTTTGCGCATTAAGCCCATCTATCTCGGCGTTATTGGCCGACAACGCCTGAGTCTGTCGGAGAGATAGAAGGCCCAGTCCCCCGGCTAACACCGCAAACACAAGCGCAAATACCGACACCTCTCTTTTGATAGACTCCCGATACACCGTTTTCTTTGGAATTAGGTTTATCCGCTTTTCTTTTTGATCTCCAGCCTTCCAGAGCGCTAATCCAAGCGCAGTAAGACCAGAGAGGCTTAAGAGCTTCCTGTCAGACTCCGAGACCGAGGCGTCACATATCATATCGAAGTACGGCGATGCTGGAACCAACTCGACCTCTACGGAGAGCCTGTTTCGAAGCTGTTCATCCAGGCCCTTTATAAGCCCTCCCCCACCACCGAGGAATACCTTTTCAATGTTGAGGTCGTCGGACTGAAGCAGATAATACTCAAGCGAGTTAGCAACCTCTTGAGTGAGGCGGGTCACCTCCTCATCGATTACCCTCGACACTCCATCTCTCAAGGAGGCGTCTATCTGTTTCTCCTCAAGGTGTCCACCTCTTTTGTACCATTCAGCTGTGGCCTCGTCGCAACTGGCGACCTCCTGAATGCGTCTGGTGATCTCACCGCCACCCACCTGCAAGGTACGCACAAAGCGCACCTCGTTTGATGAAGACAGAACTATGTCGGTTACGTCGGAACCAACCTCGATTATCGCAAAGGATGAGGCGTCTACCGTCGGAGATGACTCCACTGACGGCTCCTTTGACATATCATCCGTAATACGCTTTAGTGCCCTAGCACTGCAGAGTGCATTTACATCGACTCCAACCACGTGTAGCCCCGCACGTCTCACAGCCTCAAGCGAAGCTCTCACAACGCTCTCATGTGCCCCAGCGAGCAAGACTCGTACGAAGCTGTTACCGTCGACAGAGACCGTTCCAAGTCTTTCGAAGTCGCTTACAAGCTCTGAAGCAGGGATCGGCAATGACTCAATTACTTGAAAGGCGATAGCGTCTCTTAGCTCGGCGTCCGTCATCTCGGGGTTTAGAAGCGACCGAACAACTACCCTAGAACCCCCCAGACCAACGACACAACGCTTGGTTCGCACATCGGCCGAGGCCAGCAGAGCTTTGAGGGTAGAAGCTACGGCCTCGATGTCTACTACCTCTCCAGATACAACGGTTCCGCGAGGCAAGGTCTTTTGTCCAAGCTTCATGAGTTTAGGAGGACTCCCCTTGAACTCAACCTCAACAAACTTGACGGCAAAGCTACCGATATCGATGCCGAGAATCCTCTCCGCCAATTTACACCTCACACGAGCCGGTCAACCAAGACGAGAGTCGAAAACGCTTCACAATAGATTGGTCGACATAGACAGCAAAACCTTGAGCCTTTTGTTTGTCACTTACCGCCATAGAGGTTGAGACCTAGAGCTTGCCAACTATAAGAACAAGGAGGAAGCCCAAGGTTATAAAGGGTCCAAAGGGAATCGCGCTCTTCCTCGTAGCCTTGCCCGAAGCCATTAGGATAACCCCCACTATAGAACCAGCCAGAAACGCTACAACTAGGCCGTATAGTGTGGCCATAAGACCAAATGGAGCTAGAGCTAGCGCCAACATTGCGACTAGTTTTGCATCTCCTAGTCCCATGCCCCTGCTTAGGATCGCCAATAGAACAAGCGATCCACCAAAGACCACGACGGACTCGACCCCTTCAACTAACGGCTTTAGGGAGTGAACCTCAAAAGCCTCCACGGCAGTTAGGAGCATTAGAAGACTAAATCCGCTGTAGGTGATTTTGTTGGGGATCTTATGGACTTTAAGATCGATTATCGAAGCGGTGATCGCCAAAAAGGCGGCTAGGTAAAGACCGAATTGTCTAAGTCCTAGTCCGTATCGTCCTACAAGATAAGCGAACAACAAAGCACTAAAGAGTTCGAGCAAGAAGTACTGAGTAGAGATCTTTTTGTGGCATCTCCTACATCTACCCTGTAGCACAAGGTAAGACAGGAGTGGAACGTTATCGTAAAAAGCGATCTTAGAGCCACATTGCGGACACATCGACCTAGAAAAGACGAGATCCATCTCAAGTGGTAGACGATAGGCCAGCGCACTAGCTGTAGATCCCATAACCGCACCGAGCACGAAACCTAAGACGTACATAATCTATCTATCCGCTTAAAAACCTGCGGCTTGTGCACTGGTCGTCCAGATCCCTGAGGCGATAGAACCTCCAAGAGCTGGAGGGACCGCGCACCCAGATGGAACCGAAGGGGAAGAACCCTGGTTCGCATAGAAGTAGTTCCCCATAGAGCTGCCCACTGCCACCGCCTCTACTCCATATAAAGACCCGCCCGCAGAGTACTCAAATGCACAGAACGCTTGGCCATTTTGTCCTTGAACTGAAGCCAGAGCGATATAGATATCGTTGGTAGTGCCTGCGCCGCTTGGAGCTGACGAAGTTAGTAGCCTTGCGAACTCCGGATCGGCCGATCCAAGAGTTCCTGATCCTACACCAGCTGCAGCGAAGCTCCCATGTGAATCATAAAACGCTATCTCTGCGGCTAATACTGCCTTTAGGTTGCTCTGGGAGGAGCGGTCCTGCGCCGACTTCTGTGCCCCTAAAAAGGTTGGAATCGCAATCGCCATCAGGATTCCGATGATGAGCACGACAACCATGAGCTCGATAAGGGTAAATCCATCCTCAGACCGAAACCTATTGGTAGCAATACTCTGGTCCCCTATCAACTGATCTACAACCTCCTCCTGCTTCATCGGCTCCTAAGCCCATAACTTAAAGACAAAAAGCACCCATTGCCGGTCTTCTTAGAGGGACGGCAAAGGGTGCTTGGCTATCTCTGGGAGGCTGCTTACCAGCCCACGCTTGCAGCGTCCTGGCTGAGACTTCCAGCTACTGCAGTCGGCGTCGCGGAGCAGCTAAAGGAACCTGTGCCCTTGTAGTACCATGTTCCGGCTCCACTACCCGTGGCTATCTCCTCGATACCCCAGGTTGTGCCGCTTTGTGACGCCTCTGAGAGACACACCGTCGTTGCCCCAGAGCTGCTCAACGTCTCACCGCTCGGCGCTGCCACCGTTATCGCCGGTGAAGTTCCGCTCAACTTAGAGGCAAATGATGGATCCTGATTTGCCAGATCTGTCGCATTGGCGTAGTACTGATTCTGAGTGTAGTACGACACCTCAGAGGTCAACAGGTTTCGCAGATCGCTTTGAGCAGAGCGGTCCTGTGCTGACTTCTGCGCTCCCAAAAAGGTTGGAATCGCAATCGCCATCAGGATTCCGATGATGAGCACGACAACCATGAGCTCGATCAGGGTAAATCCATCCTCTCCCTGCGCCTTCTCTAGGCATCTCTTCAACTTGTTTATCTTCATTAGGCATTCTCCTGAACTATCCAACTTGTGCTGAGACCCCGCAGACGATTCCCGGCTCTCAGAGATACTCTTCGTACCGACAGACTTCAAACTTAAACCACATTTAGAGGTTTTTTCACTATAAGTGGTCATCGACCGGATTCATCACCTATTCGTTACGCTGACGCCACCTCCGTGTCATCTATGGGCTCTAGTCTGGATCCATATGACAGACATCATCACCAACGGCGAGTCAGTAGATCGCTTCTACCCCCTCGAAGGGGTGTTCAACTTCCGTGATCTGGGAGGATATAAAGGCCTAAGCGACAAGCGCGTAAAGATGGGGCGAGTCTTTCGATCAGACAATCTTGGTCAACTAACCGCCAAAGACCTAAATGATCTAAAGAAGTTGGAGCTTCGGACAGTCCTTGACCTTCGCACCGAAGATGAGCTGCTAAGAAGAGGAAGCTACGCCAAAAAACCAGACACCCCTGCACGTTTTGTACACATACCTCTCATGGACGTCTCAGCAGATCCGGAGAGAGCAAAGACTGACAGCGACTACCTCACATATAGGTACAAGGAGATCCTGACAGAGGGAGCTCCATCGCTGTATCAGGTATTTCGTACGATCTCTGACCCAGACAGCCATCCTGTCGTCTTTCACTGTGCCGTCGGCAAAGACCGTACTGGAGTAGTTGCCATGGTGCTTCTGGGCGTATTAGGAGTAGAGCCCGATACTATCGTGCAAGACTACGCACTCACCCAGCTGGCGGTAACAAACATGCTTACTTGGCTGGACAACATCAGCCCAGATATGGCTCGTTACGTTAGGTCTTTGCCGGCATCTCTAATGGCTGCCGAGCCCAGAACCATGTCACAGGTCATCGACTGGCTGGTTTCAACCTATGGCGGGTTTGAGGAGTATCTAGAATTTATCGGAGTCACCGAGAGCGAGATCAGCTCATTAAGGCGCTCCCTCTTAGGCTGAAAGTATAAGCTCGCTGCCCTAGAGGTGCTTCGAAGTTGCCAAACTACGACCGGGAATTATCAGGGCTACATTCGCGTTAGTTTAAAATTGAACTAATTGTTCGACTACGTAGGAGGAAATGTGACAACAGCTACAGATCTAGGTTTGCAGACAGGAAAGTGGGTCATCGATCCAATCCACTCAAACGTGGAGTTCTCTGTCAGGCACATGATGGTGTCGAAGGTAAGAGGACGTTTTAACGACTTTAGTGGAGAGGTAGAGGTCGATGAAGACGTCACCAAGTCCAAAGTTAACGCCACGATAAATGTAGCATCAATTGACACACGTGATGAGAACAGGGATGGCCATCTAAAGTCTGCTGACTTTTTTGACGTAGAGAACTATCCGACCATCACCTTTACGTCCACTGAGATCGTCCCCGACGGTAGCGATTACATCATCAAGGGCGACTTGACTATAAAGAGCACCACCAAAGCGGTTGAGCTAAAGGCTGAGTTCAACGGTGCAGGACCTGACCCATACGGTGGCGTGCGTAGCGGTATAAGTGCTACGACCAAGATCTCACGCAAGGAGTTCGGACTTACATGGAACGCCATGTTGGAGACCGGCGGTGCTGTGGTAGGTGATGAGGTAACTATCCATCTCGAGGTCGAGCTAACGAAGGCATAGGCTGCAGAGGCAACAACTACACAGTTGGTAACCTAAAGAGAGCGAGCCTCACATCCCAAAGAGAGGCTCGCTCTTCCACTTAGATCTACTCACCAAACTGTGTAGCAGAACTTAGAGTCTGCTACTTCTTAGCTTCCTGGTAGAACGGGTTTGATCCGGAGGCGTGGTCAGTAACGTCTACAACCTGCTTGATCTCAGGAACTGCCTCTCTTATAGCAACTGTAATTCCTTGTGAAAGTGTAACAGCCGCAAGACCACAGCCCTGGCAACCTCCTCCCATCACCACGTAAGCCGTGTCTTCGACAACCCCTACCAGGTCTGCTCTCCCGCCATGGGCCGCTATCGATGGGTTGATCTCGTCAGCCAATACCGCACTTACCCTTAGGGCGAGTTCGTTCGTGAGGGCTTCAGGACCAAAGTCTAGATCTACCTTGGGTGCAACACTTGGAGAGTTGGGGTTCACGATTACCAGACCACCTTCATCATCGAGGTCCAACTTTGCACCACTTAATGCATCGATGGAGTTATTCGGGATGACTATAGGAGTATCTCCATCTCGTATGACGAGATCATCGAGGCTCGCATGCTTCGTCTCTTGGAAGTACACGTCATAGGTGTAGCTCTCTCCACTTGCACCCACCACCTCTATCCAAAGTCCCAGCGTATCTGGATCAGCCTCAGAGCGACGCGCCTCATCCACGACCTTTTGTGCACTCTCTGATACACTAAATGACATATCCATACCCCGGAGACTTCCTTCCGCATAAACAAAAACTTTTCTCACCTAGCATGATAGTTGCAATGACCAAAGTTTTACTAGTTCTACCATCCACAAGCTACCGAAATGGCGCATTTGTCCTAGCCGCATCACACCTAAATCTTGACATAACCATAGTCACCAACGCCGATACGCCATCGATTCTCCCTCCCAACAGGGTCTATAGGGTAAAGGACTGGAAAATAGATGACGCTACCTTCAAAGAACTGGATAAGCTTCGCCTCGACGCCGTAGTAGCGGTGGACGAAGCATCGGTCGTGTTAGCCACAGAGTTATCCCAGAGGCTCGGCCTACCTACAAATCCAATCGATGCCGTAGAAGCTACGCTCAACAAGGAGTTATTGCGCTCAAGGCTATCGAAGCATGAGATTCCCCAGCCTCGTTACATCGAAATCCAAGGTCACCAGCACCCAGAAGAGATCGCCAAAACCCTTGCAGATGCACACATCAGATACCCCATCGTCGTAAAGCCAACCTCAGAGACGCAGTCACGTGGTGTTAGCCGTGCTAACTCCTACTCTGAACTTCTACAGGCCATAGAGATAGCATCTTCTGTAACCCATAAAGACAACCTGTTGATCGAAGAGTACATAGACGGTAGTGAACACGCTTTAGAGGGTGTTCTCGTCGACTCCGAACTAGTTACGTTAGCTATCTTCGACAAACCGGAACCACTCGTCGGACCCTACTTCGAAGAGTCGATCTACATAACTCCCTCTAACCTCCCCGATAAGGTCATTACAGAGGCCAAGCGAGTGGTTCAGAGATCCTGTCGTTCACTTGGACTATGGACGGGACCTATACACGCAGAGTTCCGTGTAACCAGTGAGGGTCAGTTGTTCTTAATTGAGATCGCAGCCAGATCTATAGGAGGTTCATGCTCCAAGGCCCTAGCATTCGAGCCGAGGATCACCCTAGAGGAGATATTAGTCTCACAAGCTACTTTAGGAGACTCACATAAAACTTTGCAAGCAACTCAAAAGCGCAGCTACTCCGGCGTCTTAATGCTGCCAACTCCAAAGTCTGGCATACTGCTATCGGTTGGGAATCTCAAAGCAGCCGAAGCAACCCGGTTCGTTACCTCTATAGAGATAACCGCTACGGTTGGGTCGGTTGTCAAGGCACCTCCATTCTCCGAGCGGTATATGGGTTTTGTGTTCGCAGTATCCCCGGGTTATAGTACAACACTTGCAGCCTTGCGCCGAGCCCGCGACATTATCGAGATCGAGATCGACGACCTTGAGCTTTAGACGTCACAAACGTAAGAACACTGCGTGAAGAGGGTGAAGGTGAGATCGCTACGTCCAACAAAGCTAGCCCAAGATCATCTTTAGGTGCAGTCTGTAAGATCCCCTCGCCTCTCTGCAGACTCTTGCCCTTACCGTCGATACAAGAACCTGATCGATGAATTTCTAATGAACCAATAACTCCTGTACCCCTCCGATCCGCCGTCAGTCCTCTGGCAGTTCGTGAACAAAGGTAGAGGAGATTCAACGGGTGTCGACCATGACTTGCCTCTCTCAGTTAGTCACGGGCGTCTTTAGAGGCTTCAGCAACGTCCTTGGGAGCAGTGAGTCCTAATAAGCCGTTGACCTCTCAGGTTCTAGATCTTCGAGCATTAGCGCAGATACATATTCCCCAACTTGACGCCTACGCTCAAAGAACTCAGGAGGTATCGTCGAGGTATGCTGAATCATAGAAGTAAAAGCCACCTAAAGTAGCTACGAACAGTGAGATAGACGCATGGAACCCATTGTGGTATCGACCTACGACCTCGGCCACCAGCCACAGCTGGCCGCAGTGATCGCCGGACTCTACGAGCAGAGTAACTTAAACTACAAGGTCATAGACCTAAGCGTTGAAACCGACATGAACAAACTCGCCCCAATAGAGAGTCGAGCAGGCTCTGAGATCGACACTCTTATCTGCACAGTGGGTATGTTGACCTCTGCGATGCTGTTTCGGGACGTCTTTAGATACCTGGTAAACGCAGAGGTACACATAAATAGGCTATTTCTCTATGGACTTTACGCTTCCGATCTAGCCCGGGAGGCCGAGATCCTAGGTGCGGGGGAACTAATCATTCGGTCCGCGCCAACTCAAACTGAGATAGCCAGAGACCTAGATCTGGAGCCGATCGACGCACGTCGTTATTTTCCTTCCAGGAAACGCCTAGGTAGTCTTGATCGATACAAGCACGTAAAAGTCGAAGGCGGCAAAAAGGTATCGGGCTACGTAGAAACGACTGGAGGATGCAGACATAGGTGTAAGCACTGTCCCTTGCCGATTCACTTTAACGGCAAAATTAGTGTCAATCCACTTATGGACGTACTAGCCGACGTAGAGGTTCAGGTCGCAGCAGGAGCAACTCATGTAACTGTAGGAGACCCCGACTTCTTCAACGCCCCTATTCATGCGATGAAGTTTGCACGGGAGCTGCACAAGCGGTTCAGCGATACAACCTTTGACTGCACGATAAAGATAGAACATCTCATAAAGCACAACAGGTACTTAGGTGAACTGGGTCAGCTTGGCTGTACCTTCATAACCTCCGCCGTAGAGTCCATGTCAGATGAGATACTCGACAACCTAAGTAAAGGACACAAAAGGGATGAGATATATACCGCTGTATCTTATGTGGATAACGCTGGCATAGACTTTCACCCTTCGTTCGTTCCCTTCACCCCCTGGACGGGCAAAGAAGACTACGAAGAGATATTGAGGTTCGTCTACCAGATGGGGATGGAGGGGTTCGTAGAGCCCGTCCAACTCGCTATCAAGTTGCTTGTTCCTGAGGCGTCTCTCCTTTTGTCCTCCAAAGAGTTTTTGCCTTACAAAGGTTCTTACAGTCAAGAAACCTTCAGTTACCTCTGGAGCTATCGAGAGCCAGCCATGGCAGAGCTAGAACTCGACGTAAAGGCCCGAGTACAAAAGGGAGAGGACGATAACGAACCCTTTGATGAGACCTTTTGGGACCTCTGGCACATAACCGAGGTCTACTTAGACAGGGAGATACTATTGCCCCGAAAGCTAGAGAGGAAGGCCATGCCGGTCTCGTCTTCAGAGACCTGGTTCTGTTGCGCCGAACCCACAGCTTCCCAGCGAATCTCTATATTAGATACCCCTTATGTGGAAGGAAAGCGTAGTTAGTAACCTTGGTAGAACTAACGGCTGGGCTAACTGAGGACCAAAGAGCGGCTGTGCTATGCCCAAATCCCGCTCTTGCAATCGTGGCTCCCGCAGGCTCGGGGAAAACAACGGTACTTACGCGACGGATAGCTCACCGGATACTCTCCGGACAGACATCCCCGAGCAATGTCCTTGCTCTTTCATTTACCAGGGCTGCAGCTTATCAGATAGGTGCCAGGGTGTCCTCCCTCATAGAGACGACTCCAATATCAGTGGGGACCTTTCACTCGGTCGCCTTGGCCACTTTGAGGCGCTACAGTAGCTTCGTGCACTCGCCTCCTCCAAAGGTTCTGGAGGATCCAAAGTCTGTACTGGAAAGGTTAGTCGAGACGTCTAGCTCCACCGTGCGATCCATCTTGTCGGTCAGGTCAACAAACACCAACAAAGAGTCGGCAGCCATTCGGTGTCTAAGGGAGATATCTTGGGCGAAAAGCAGTCAGCTCGAGCCTGTCACCTACCTTGAAGCAGCTCTATCACAGCGACGGCTTCGAGCTCAAGAGGCGGAGGCCATCTCCTTGATATTCGAGAGCTACGAGAACCACAAGAAGAAATACCGACTTCTAGACATGGACGATCTGATCCCTTATGCAACAAGTTGCATAGATCACAGCGATGCCTTTGCGTCAATCGAGCGCTTCCTACATCGTCACATCTACGTGGATGAGTTCCAGGACGCGAATCAACCTCAGATAGATCTACTTATGACCTATCTAGGCGAAAACAACCACGATATCTGTGTCGTTGGTGACCCAAATCAGTCCATCTATGGATGGAATGGCGCTCGGTCCACCAACATGTCAGAGTTTTTAGACACATTTCCCGAGGCTTCAGTCGTCACCCTTTCGAGTAACTTTCGCTGTGGAGAAAACATCGTGCATGCCTCAGGCAGGGTGATGCCAAAGATCAATGACAAGCGAATCGCCTACGAGGTAAGTCCTGGCCGACAGGCTGGTTCTAAGGGAAACGTCATCCTTCGTTACGCCAAAGACGAAGATGAGGAGGCCTTGATATGTGCGAGAGAGATTCAAGTACAACACTCTAAAGGTGTTCCATACTCCTCCATGGCGGTCCTGGCACGGACTAACGCCCAGCTCAGACTAGTCCAGGCTGCATTAGAAAAGATGGGGATAGCCTTTAGAGGCTCCACTTCGAGCAGTTCTTACTCATATGGATGGTACCTTAGGAGGATTGTATCCAGCTGGCAGGCCGAAGAGAAGAACAGGCCGGTATCGGCGCTGATCTCCGAGATGACAGAAAACGGCTCGGGTCGAGAACCGCCGGCTGGGCTGATCGATCAGCTAAAGACGATCAGACGAGCACAGCCCAACCTAACGGTTGGCGACGTTCTAGAGATAGCAGACGATCTCGAGCCACGACGAGATGCGACCTCTACGATCACCGCCACAACCTTCCACGGCGCTAAAGGTCTTGAGTGGTACCACGTCCATCTGATCGGAGTCGATCGTATACCTTCAGCCGCCTCGAAATCAAGCAACCGCCAGTCATTCGCTGAGGAACAGCGGTTAGCTTATGTCGCAATGACGAGAGCGAGTGACTCGCTACTAATAACGTTCATAGAATCCTCCCATCTTGATAGCGCCACTAGGCCACCATATTTAGAAGCACTTGAAAGTGCGCTAAGGTCAGACCACACAGATCGGAGGGCACCTGATCCAATTGGCCTGGCTCTTGGCGAGCTGTACCCATTTAGCAAAGAGGACAGGCTCATACACAACATAAAGACTGAGATCCTAAAGGTCAGAGAAAAAGAGGCTAAGCGTCGCGCCGTCGAACCCAGAGAGCTTATAAGCGATGTAGGTGTTCGGACTATAGCCAACAGAGCTACTAACGAATCCTACGAACGATTGACCGAGCTAGTGGGGGAGTTTATAACTCTATCCCCCACCTTCAAAGACATATTGCTGAAGCAAATCTCGAGATCTCTATCTCAGTTGACCTGAAACCTCTTGCACGCTAGCCCTTTACCTTGGAAAGTTTGAAGGCTGACCTTGGGCAAAGTTGAACGACATGGTTCGCCATCTCGAGTTCTTCAGCTTCTACTACTCTTGTCTTTACGATAGGAAACCCCCAGTCATCGAAGGTCAAATTCGCCGGTAGTAGCTCCACGCAGTAACCGTAACCGTCGCACACTGTCGGGTCAATCGAGATCTCGTAGTGACTTTTTGAAGTGATCCTAGCTACCTTGTCACCCCCCATAAGGATCCACCTTGCCGTAAAAACTCATGTGAAGACCTTCGAAGATGCGTTCATATGCTCTGTCGCAATTCCCTGCTTGATGCAAAGACAACTCCTCCAAAGTCACCTCCTCAAAGGAGCTTTCAAGGTCACAGACACTGTCAGGTAGTGCACATCCACCGCGCCCTTTGATCTGTCCCTTCCACCGTCTAATCAGTTCAATACTGCCGGTTGCCTGGGTCACCATGTTGTCGAATTCATTTGAGATTTGAGGTAGGCCAAACTTACACGGACCACACTGACCAGCGCTTTGGAGGCTTAACCACCTGATCAAAAACCCTAGCTCCGCAGCTACGCAGCCTTGTCGTTCAAGTTCCACTACAAGACCTGCCCCCCAACCTGCTCCACCCTCTCGCTTAGACCTAGAGATCGGCGCATAAAGACGCGCATCTTTACCTTGGAACAGTCGCCCGAAGTAGCCACCGACGAGGTACAAAGACGATTCGTTCAGTGGCGCACCTAAAGAACCCATTATTTCAGCTACAGACATCGAGGGATGGGACTCGACGATGTAGCTCTCTCCGGTTTTTAGATGAATTGTGCCCAGATACCCAAGCGCCATCTTAGGATCAACATGGTCGCCGATACTCTCAAGCCTTTTCGCTTGTGCAACGCGCAGATACGTCTCGGCGTTAGAGAGAAGTGTCGGTCTCGATTTGACCCCTTTTTCTGACAGCCGAGGTGGTTGCACTCTCGGGAGGGGCACCCGTCCGTTGATGGCATTCACGATCGACGTCTCCTGTCCAGAGACCAAGGCTTTTCTCATCGCCACGGTTTCAATCTTTACACCCCGGGCGGCGGCATATCCCTTGACGTAGTCCGAAAGAGCATCGGACTCCCCTTTTTCATAGTGAGATGCGACATAGATCGCCTCAGCACGCAGCGCTTTGGACGCAAGTACAGCGCCTTCTAAGACGAGTTCTAGATAGTAGGTCTTTATAAATCTGTCTTTGAACGACAGGGGTTCCGACTCCGTTAGATTAACCACGACGAAGGGGCGAGAGAAAATAGAGGTCTTGTCACTCACCGCCGAGAGTTTCTTCCAAAACGGAAAGCCAGCCCCACCTCGACCGGTTATCTGCCATCTTTGGCTAAGTTCCACCAGCTCCTTGACCGGGTCCCTAACACCATAGAACTCCGGGGCCCTCGCAAGTGCTGGAGCACGCATCACAGAACCAAAGGGCTCTATTCGCCTTGGGAACGGCAAGCTTCCACACCCTTGTAAGGTGCGTGGAAGAAGAACGAATGGGAACCTGTCTATCTGTGCATCTGCAACCGACTCTGCAGTCAACGTATATCGATCCCCTCCCTAGCCATCGGTACCCTTTAGATCTTTATTGACTCGTGCCATCATCGGAGTAAATCTCAGTAGTAGGAGGTGCCAAGGACGACGAGTTAGAACTACCATGAACCTGCGTGGACTTAGTTCGGATAGTTGTTTGAGGCAGGGAAAATCTCTTCGACCATCCTGCCTTAGCCGGACCCGAAAGTCCCCACAGGACTAGAGTAAAAGGAGCTAAGGCGATTAGTGCATACGCAACGAACCGAAGGACCAAGGCCTTAGGTTTTGCACTTAGGATCCTTATCCACAGGCCAACCGCCACAATACCCAAGGACAAGCCATACACAAAGAGGGCGAATCTAAAGTGGGAATCTGTTCCTGTGCCAAGACCATGGACCATCGCCAAAAACCATACGAGATAAGAGCCTAGATGTATCGCCTTCCAGAGTCGGTTGGATAGATGCTTGCGCAGAAGCGAGGTTGCAACGATGGCTACGACTATATCGAAGGCTGTTATCCCAAGACCAAGATATAGTGGGCGATAAGACCTTTTGAAGGGATCGAACGCAGTAGTCCACCCTAGGTGGGTGAAGGGGTCTACTATGGCCGTGAATATATGGACCGAAAGCAAAACCAGCGCAAATAGCGCCAAAGACCGATGCAGGTCCGCAAAGTAGACTCTTGGTACCTCCCTGATCTTTGCCTTCTGGGCCGAGGAGACCCCTAGAGCCACCGTTGCGCTTAGCATAAGGAGAGCCAATAGTCCCGACGATCGAGTAACGTACCATAGTATCTGGGTACCAAGGACAGAAAACATCACTGGGAAAGCACCTCGTCTTCGAAGCCCCCAACGTATTCGATTTTAGTTTCAGTGACAAGACGTGCCATATACCCAAGGGTGAAGATCGCATCTTTGGCGAGTTCAAGATCCACGACTGACATAAGAGATAAAGAGTTGCACACAGAGGCGACTCGGCCCATGACCGTTGCCACCTGAGCTCCGCTTATTGCGGGCTGGAGAGTTCTTGGATCAAAGATATGAGTTGCTTTACCTAAAGCGCTATATCGGTGCTCCCTGGTTCGACGTGCAGAGGTCGCAATAGCCATGGAGGAGAGTTCGACGATCTCATCACCGGGTTCGTAGACGCTACGACCATCCATGGGGACCGCCACGGGGAACTTCGTCCCTTGGTCGCACTTAGCGTAGATGTCTCCGCCGAGACCAACTAATATATCGCATCCGAACTCAACGGCTAAGGACGAGGCACAACGTTGAGCCCAGTAAGCCTTACCTACGGAGCCAAGGTCGATTAAGGTACCTCGTCTTATCCTGACGGCTCGCTCAGAAGGTATCAGATCCACCTCTCCATCTATTTGGACGAGCTCTTCACCGGCTATATCGTAGTCCTCCCAAAAAAGTCCACCACAACCGATATCGACTAGACCTCTTGTAACCTGAACCGCCTCCTGAGCGCTTATCAGGAGATCCCATAGGACATCGGAGACCTCAAATACGGACTCCTCCCCTCCAAGGAGGGACCTCTCATAAAGTACCCTTACCTCCGAGTCTGCCCTATAACAGGAGGCTGCCTCATCAAGTTGTTCAAGGAGGTCCAACAATCTATCTAGAATCGACTCAGACTCATCACACTTAGAGCAGGCGAGGTCAACGTAGGTTCCCAATGCACCAAATCTTTTGGTGTACATCTCACTTAACGGCTCCGACAACAACTACCCCTCTACGATTTTTCACAGCTACAGCCGCTTCGAGGTACAATTATGCCTTGAGAAGTTGAGAAACAGTCGAGGACAAGCTAAAGGCTTGTTAGATCGGAACTCTCCCCGGGGATCGTTCTCTTTTGAGGTTAAGCTCGAAGGCCTAGCTACGTGGTAGTTCATCACCTCAAACACAGCTCGAGCGGAGCATGGTCAGATGGCTTTCCCGCCTTGGAGACCTTTCTTGCATCCCTATCGATACGAGCGGAAACTACCCTTGATATAAGTGAATTCGACACTAACGCCAGATCTATTCTCAATCCCTCACCTTTATGGAACGCACCACCTCTATAGTCCCACCATGAAAACTGGACATCGTTGGGGTTTAGATGCCTTGCTACATCTACAAAACCAAGGTCTTCGATGCTCTTTAGTGCAGAGCGCTCGTCGTCACTTACATGAGTACAACCCACATAGGCTGCTGGATCCCACACGTCTTGGTCATCTGGAGCTATGTTGAAGTCGCCCGCAACCAAGATCTGATCGAATAACTTACACTCCTTCTCCAGGAGTGACCTAAGATCACCTAGCCATCTGAGCTTGTAGTCAAAGTGTGCATCCTCGAGGCTTCTGCCGTTTGGAACATAGACGCTATGCACCCTTATTCCCTCTACGGTAGCTGCTAGGTGCCGAGCCTCTAGTTGACCCTCAAAATACTCTGCAACCCCTCCGCAGACGACGTCTTCACCTTTCGCCTTAGAGACAATAGCCACTCCGTTCCAACGCCCCTGTCCGAAGTGAACAGAGTTGTAACCAATGTCTTTGAACGCCTGGTAAGGAAAGTCATCGTCTTTGAGTTTGGTCTCTTGTAAACACAGCACGTCTGGTTCGTGCTTTGCTACCCAGTCGAGCACAAAGGGAAGCCTTGCGTTCAAGGAGTTTACATTCCACGAGACGATCTTCATAAGCCAGTCGAACCCCTTCCCGCCCTACAACCTCTTATTTACGCCTAACTATCTGCTATCACAAAGAAGAACGATACCTCACAGACCGTTTCACCACTACGTCTTGCAACACCCTCACCTTTACCAGCACGTTGGGATAGCGTCGTCATACGCACCTCTAGGTCGAGGGTTTCCTCGGGCAGAACCTGCCTTCTAAAGCGCGCCCGGTCTATGCCTCCGAAAAGTGGGAGCGAACCTCGATATCGATCGTCCATAAGGACTGCACACGCACCTAGTTGTGCAAGAGATTCCACCATATACACCCCTGGCAGGGTCGGTCGAGTGGGGAAGTGCCCTTCAAATACCGCCATCGAACTCCTGGGGGTCCACCGTCCCTTCGCGGACACTCCCGGCTCCACTTGAACGACCTCATCAAGAAGAAGGAAAGGCTCCCTGTGTGGAATGATTTCTCTTGGATCCATCCCTACAAACTACAATTAATTGGCCGACTTCCTAACATCGAAGGGTTACGACAAGTGGCAATATTGCGAATACGACCTAAATCAAGAAGGGTTTAGGGCTCAAGATCTATAGCGATATTACAGCTCCAGTCTGCTTGGGAGCGAGATCTCATAAGATCTACTACATGATAAAGGGCGTTGTATTTGACTTTGGTGGCGTACTTTATGGAACTCCCCTTGGTCAAGTTGCGCGCTTAGAGCGCAGAGCAGGACTGCCACCGGGAAAACTCTCCAGAGTTCTAGATGAATCAGGATCAAAGGGAGCCTGGGGCAGATTTGAACGCGGAGAGATTGATCTCAAGGGTTTTGTTCAGGAAATGGGCGCAGAGCTCGATCGTCATGATATCTCTGTCGAGGTATCTGCGCTAATCGAGCTCTCCGGTGGCTCTTTCAACACCCCACTTCTTCAGTACATCAAAGATGAGCTCCGGGGAAAGTACAAAACAGCGGTTATCACAAATAACTTTCAGATACCTGCACACAAGGAACCTCTATGGACCATATCTGGCCTCTTTGACCTTGTGGTTGAGTCATCTATCGTTGGGTGTCGAAAACCTGATCCCAAGATCTACGACTACACCTTTACGTCTCTTGAAATTGACCCAGAAGAGATCGTGTACATCGACGATATTGGAGCGAATCTAAGGTATCCAAGATCACTAGGAATACTGACTATAAAGGCAGAAGGAGATCTTGACCTGGTTGCCCAGGTACGCAGAGTCTTGACCGATCTCAATTAGAGCTTGGATCCGCTCCTATGCCTTTATCGGCTCAAACAACGCCCTTCTCAGGAGATCTTCCTGTTCCAGCACGTGCATTGCACTAAAGCCCGTGGCAGGAGAACCCGCAGAGGGTCGCGACACATGACGCAGAGCGAAGCGCTCCCTGACGCTAAAGTGCAACCTCTCGTGTACGAACGACCATGCACCCATGTTCGAGGGCTCCTCTTGCAACCAGACGATCTCCTTGGCGTTGTAGTACTTGGAGAAAACGTCCTCAAGTTCTTCCTCTGGCCAAGGAAATAGCTGCTCCACCCTCACCACGGCTGCTGGGGGAATACCGCTTTTTTGAGCCTGTTCAGAGTCGCGCAGAGCCATCGCCTCGAAGGCGACCTTACCTGAACATAGGATCACCCTATCTATCTCATCACTGGATCTATCTAGATTTTCGTCGATCACCGGCCTGAAGGAACCCATCACAAACTCCTCCACAGAAGACCTAGAGGTCTTGGCCCTCAGCAAAGACTTCGGAGAAGCCACAACAAGAGGTCTTTTGTCTTTGCGATGGACCTGAGATCTAAAGAGATGGAAGATCTGCGATGAGGTCGTTGGGTAGACCACCGCCATGTTGCTTCCAGATGCAAGAGCTAGAAATCTCTCAAGACGTGCCGACGAGTGTTCCGCACCTTGGCCCTCATAACCATGAGGAAGCAACATAACGAGTCCAGAATGTTGTCCCCACTTGTCCTCAGCTGCCGCTATGAACTGATCGATCACGATCTGCGCTCCGTTGGCAAAGTCACCAAACTGCGCCTCCCAACACACCAGAGCATCTTTTTGAACTAGCGAGTAGCCGTATTCAAAACCCAAGGCTGCGTACTCTGAAAGCAGGGAGTCATAGATCATAAAGCGTCCCCCACGCTCGGCCTTTAGGTGGGTACCCTGGTAATCTCGCAGCGTCATCAACGGAAAGTACTCCTCTCCGTTTACGTAATCGATGAGAGCTGCGTGACGGTGAGAGAAGGTTCCTCGCCTAGAGTCCTGCCCGGCAAAGCGTATATCTTTCCCCTCGAGCAGGATCGACCCAAAGGCTAGCTGTTCTCCCATCGACCAGTCGATCTCTCCAGATCTATAAAGAGCGTCACGTTGAGAGAACAAGCGCGCAAGCTTTGGATGGACACTAAAGCCGGGAGGGTATGTTATCAGTCTCTCTGCGATGAGATCCAAAGCCTCCTTTGAGACGCCAGTATCTACTCTGCTGAGCGGAACGCTAAGTGGTCGTGCTGGAGGCAAAACAGTTGGATTCGGCGCAGACGCCGATCTCGTTTCATCTAGAGCCCTCTGGAGCTTCTCCAAGAAGTCATCGACCGCCCTCTCTTCGTCCTCTTCGGTAATCTCATCTCTCATCGAGAGTGACTTTGTGTACAGCTTCCTCACCGAAGGATGCTCTTCGATGACCGAATACATAAGAGGATGCGTGTAGCTTGGCTCATCACCCTCATTATGACCATGGCGTCTGTAGCAGACCATGTCCACTACCACGTCTTTGTGGAACCTCTGGCGATAAGCGAAGGCCAACCTTGCAACCCTGACTACAGACTCGGGATCGTCACCGTTTACATGAAAAATTGGAGCCTGCACAGTCTTTGCGACGTCGGAGGCGTAGATTGAAGATCGCGCCTCGTTCGGATTTGTCGTAAACCCTACCTGATTGTTTATGACCAGATGAACCGTACCACCGGTTCTGTAACCCCTTAGCTGCGACAGATTTAAAGTCTCAACCACCACCCCTTGTCCGGCAAACGCCGCATCACCGTGCACTAAAACTGGGAGCACCGGGAACTCTCCGACGTTTCCGTGGATATCTTCTTTGGCTCGGGCTATACCCTCGACAACGGGATCTACAGCTTCGAGATGGGACGGGTTCGACGCTAGCGTTACCTCAAGAGTAGCTCCGTTTCTACCTTTGAAGACCCCGGCGTAGCCTTTGTGGTACTTCACGTCACCGCTGCCTTGAACCGAGGTTGGATCGAGGTTCCCCTCAAACTCTCTAAATATCTCGCCATACCCCTTGCCAACGATGTTGGCCAGCACGTTCAGTCTTCCCCTGTGTGCCATGCCGAGCACCGCCTCAGGAAGTCCTTCCTCTGCCGCTAGAGAGAGGACCTCGTCCAAAAAGGCGATCGCTGCCTCGGCTCCCTCGAGACCAAAGCGTTTGTGGCCTATGTAACGGGTTGAGAGAAACTTCTCAAACGCCTCAGCTGCATTCAATCTCTCAAGGAGCCTAAGCTTCTCTTCTTTGCTGAGACTAAAAGGTACTCCCTCCACCCTCTCTTGGATCCAGCGCTTCTCCTCTGGATTTTGTATGTGCATATACTCAATACCGATAGTTCGACAGTAAGCATCACGAAGCAAATTTATGATTTTTTCAAGCGTCAAAGTCTCATATCCGGCTAGTCCATCGGCGTAAAACTCTCTGCTCAAATCCCATATAGACAGACCATAAGTCTTAGGATCCAGCTCCTTGGACGACATCGGCTTTTGAAGCCCTAAAGGATCCAACTTCGCCATAAGGTGTCCTCTGACCCGATAGTTGTTTATTAGGGTCTGCACATGCACCTGTTTGACTACTCGATCATCGATTCGCCTGGATATGGAGTCGTTTCTATCCAAAGACCACTCAACAGCCGGATAGGGTACGTCCAATGAGTCGAAGATCTCTTGGTAAAACGACGCGCTCCTTAGGAGTTCATCAATTTTCTTTAGGAACATGCCCGACTCTGCACCCTGAATGATACGGTGGTCGTAGGTCGAGGTAAGTGTGACCGTCTTTGAGACTCCTAGTTCCGATAGAACCATGGGATCTAAGGCCTCGAACTCGGCCCCATAAGTTATGGAGCCAACTCCGACAATCGTCCCTTGACCCTTCATCAGTCGTGGTACCGAGTGTGAGGTACCGATGGTTCCGGGATTAGTTACAGTCATGGTCGCCCCGACGAAGTCTTCGGGGGAGATCTTGTTGGTCTTCACCTTTTTTATCGCTAAGTCGTAAGCGGCTACGAACTCTTTGAAGGTCAGAGTTGATGCGTTTTTTATCACAGGAACAAAGAGTGCCCTTGAGCCATCTTTGCGTTCAACATCCACCGCCACTCCCAAGTTACATGCCTTGTGGCGAAGCACACCTGGTGTCCCTTTTCCGTCCACGTCCTCTAAGAAAGAGGAGTTCATCTGCGGCACAGTCTCAAGGGCTCTTACGACTGCGAACGATATTATATGGGTAAAGCTGACCTTGGCAGCCATAATACGCGTGAGGTGGTCGTTGATCATCGATCTGTTCACCTCTAAAGATCGCGCCGGTATTACCCTCACCGAGGTGGCGGTAGGCACCTCGAGTGACGCCACCATGTTCTCAACCACCTTATACGCAACACCCCTCAAAGGGACGGCGTCCTCCACGACGAGGGGGCGAACGTCTGGACTTTTGGTAACTCGGTTTCCTTGAGTTTCTATCTTCGAAGCGAAGTCTTCGTCAGAAGCGCTTTCGGCACCAGTGCTAGAAGCCTCTACTACGCCGTTGTGCCCGAAGCTCCCCTCGGCAGCCGACACTGCTCGCTGAGGCGGCACCTCTGTGCCTACCGCTTCGACGGACGCCTCTTGAACCTGTGTCTGCACCTGGCTGGTCAAGGTACCACTTTGAACAACATTTCCCTTAGTCGACGTAGCTAAAGAGTTCGCTAACTCCGAGGTCTGGGTAGCTCCAAGCGATTTTAAGAAGTACCTTCGCCAGCTGTCTGAGACAGAGGTTGGGTCCTTTAGGTATCGCTCCAGCATCTCCTCCGCAAGCCAGTCGTTCGGTCCAAATTCAGCGGTCGTTGGTACTCGAGAGTTCTGTTCCACGTCTATAGATCGTAGTCAATGTTATGGTAACTTTAAAATCACATAGCAAGGTAGGTCACAGAGGTACAATAACTCACATCTGTCGTCGTTGATTCCGTCTAACAGACACTCCCATCCATCTGCAAAAAACTCAAGCAGGCTACACTTTGGACCGAAACTATCTCTATGAAGACAAGCGAAGAGCAGGTAGTCACCTTTTCCTCACGTGGAGTACGAAGAAGGGTGGAGCCTGGCGAAGGGTCCACGTGCGCCAGCTGCGGTCAAGCGATCCGGTTCTCCATGAAGGCACCCACCCATCAGATCATCGCTAATGTTTACGAAAACGGAGTATGGAACCGGGTAGAGCACTTCCATGACACCTGTTACCTAAGCGCTGGTCTCCCATACGGCAAAGCACGGGAGTAGAAGAAAGTCTCCCATTTGGATCTGTGACGGCAACCGCCGCGACTGACCGACTACATTACTCCCCAAGTAACTTGTGCATCAAAGACACAGAGGTGGAGTTACAAGATTGGGAACCGTGATATCGAGTCGCCTGCCAGGCGTCCTTAGCCGTCGCACACAGTCAAGGCTTAGTGTCGAGATATTCCACGCCGACAGCGAACGAGAACTCCAGTTTCTACTTGTCCATGGTGCAATGGACCGTAAGTCTTCTATGCGTCGTCTGGCCCTAAAGCTAGCGCCAAGTCGGGTAATCACCTATGATCGCCGAGGATACGACGAGTCTCTAGCTCTGCACCCCCTGCAAGACATCTCGGAACTTTCACCCGAGGAACAGGTGGCAGATATCTGGGGTCTCTGCGAAGGAAGGCCTACCATAGTCTTTGGACACTCTATGGGTGGAACATTAGCTCTTCACTACGCCAGCCAGATACCCCCAGACCTCAAAGGACTAGTTACCTACGAATCGCCACTCCCATCAGAGGATTGGTGGCCCATTTGGATAGCGAAAGAGAGCGAGTTAGAAGCTGCGATAGACCCGAAACAGGCTGCAGACAGGGCTGAGAGGTTTATGATATCGGTCCTTGGAGAGAAGCGGTGGAGGCGGCTCCCACGAGAGTTTCAACAGCGCAGACGCGCTGAAGGAGTAACGTTAGTCGCAGAGATGGCCTACCTTGCCTCTAAAGACTATCAGATACCCTATGAAAACATCGAGGTTCCGCTGTTCTCGCTCGTCGGTCAAGACGCTTCCGAAAGACATCAAGCTGCCCAGATCCACCTCTGTGAATATGTGCGAGATACACGGTGCGCTCAAGTAATTGGAGCCGGTCACGGTGCCCACATCGCCAACCCCACAGCCATTGCCGAGATACTCCAGGCCACGAGAGAGGTCGTTGGCTACAAATAGTGACTAAATTAGGTTTAACATAATGCTCGACAACTAAAACTCTTACAAAGACGGAGAAGCCCAAGTGACAGATAGACCAGTTGCCCTCGTTCTAGGCGCTACCGGAACGATTGGATCTCAAGTAGCGCACAACCTCCAAGAGAGAGGCTACGGTCTCGTCTTGCTAGGGAGAGATAGAGCCAAGTTGGACGATCTCAACAAAGCACTATCGCATCGCCCGGTAGCATCGATCCTTGCAGATGCGACAGATCCCAAGTCTTTCGAAGAGTCTCTCTCGGAGGGTCTCTCGGGTTTAGACTCACTTAGCTGTGCGGTCAACACAATAGGCTCAATGAGTTTCACACCAGCCGATCGACTAACCCTCTCTGAGTATCAAAAGGCCATCGATGTCAACATCACATCGTCCTTTTTGACTCTAAAGCTCGCCGTCCCTAAGATGAAGAGAGCCGGTGGCGCAGTAGTTTTCTTCTCTTCCGCAGCAGCTTCTGTAGGTATGGCATCTCATGAAACCATCTCGATGACTAAAGCCGCCTTAGAAGGACTTGCACGCGCAGCATCGGCGACCTACGCAAGGCAGAAGATACGAGTCAACGTAGTTGCTCCCGGTCTCACCAAAACCAATCTGACCGAAGCCATATTTAAAGATGAACGCACATTGGGAGCGTCACTTGCGACACACGCCCTTGGCCGCGCTGGAGAGCCAGAGGAGATCTCAAGGGCCGTAATGTTTCTCGTAGAGTCTGAGTGGATAACAGGAACGACTCTGCACATCGATGGGGGTTTATCCAGCGTTCGGCCTAGGATGGTCTACAAATAAGGTTGAAAGATTCAGACTGTCTAACCGTCGTTTATATAAAGAGGTTGCTATGAGAGTTGCCATCACAGGAGCAAGTGGTCTGATCGGTAGACACCTACGCAAAAGACTCGATGAGATGGGAATAGAAACCCTTTCAGTCAAAAGAGTCGATCTTAAGACCAACCCACCTAACGAGATTTGGTGGGATCCATACGGAGCGAAGGCAAATATACCCAAAGAGACACAGATAGACGCACTAATACACCTAGGTGGAGAACCTGTTGCTTCACGGCGTTGGAACGCCACGGTACGTTCAAACATATACTCATCACGTGTCTATGGCACTAGAGGTCTCGTTGAAGCTCTCAAAGCACTTGGCCAAACTAACTTGAGCTTCATATCGGCTTCAGCGGTCGGGTACTATGGAAGTCGAGGTGCTGAGGTCCTTACTGAAAGTTCTGACCCTGGCACAGGATTTCTGGCTAGGGTATGTAAGGACTGGGAAAAGGAGGCTGCAAAGGCCAGCGATTTTGGCGTTCGGACCTGTATCCTTCGAACTGGTATCGTCCTAGCCAAAGACGGAGGAGCACTACCTAAAGCAGCGATCCCCTTTCGCCTCGGAGCCGGTGGGCGACTCGGAGACGGGAGGTCTTATATGCCCTGGATACACATAGACGACCACGTCGAAGCCGTCATAAAGCTCCTTATGGACCAAGGCACATCTGGTATTTACAATCTCGTGGATCCGAATCCAGTGACAAACTCAGAGTTTACGACAGCTCTGAGCAAGACCCTATCCCGTCCAGCCGTTCTCTCAGTTCCGGCAGCTGCGTTGGAACTCATCTTGGGCAAAGAGATGGCCAACGAGACCGTTCTAGCATCTCAAAACGCACGACCACGTCGCCTCGAAGAGCTTGGTTTCTCCTTCAAATTCCACGATATCTACGAGGCTCTGTCAGCGCTAGATCTGTAACTAACGTCACACGGTACCCAATCGGCTAGGAGAATCAAGGACAGCTAAAGAAATGTCAGCGTCAAGAGGGAAAAGAGCAGCCAAGGCAGCGGGGCTGATATTGGCACTTGGAAAGGACCACCTATCAGAGAGGGTTAGAGCTTCAATGCCTCGCTCTGGCTCAGGCAACAACAGCTCTCAAAAGATACGGGACAGCTTTGGATCTATGCGCGGCGTAACAGCAAAGATCGCACAGATGGCAAGTTATCTAGACACTCGAGTTCCAAAGGATATGAGGGATTCTCTCGCTCAGTTTCAGGACAACGCCGTCGCAGTCCCCTTCGAAGAGGCACGTAAGGTAGTCGAGGCAGACTTGGGCAGTACTTTAGAAGATCTCTTCGATAAGTTCGAGGAGGAACCATTTGCAGCGGCCTCCATAGGGCAGGTACACAGAGCGATCACAAATAGCGGCGAGGCCGTTGCAGTTAAGATTCAGTACCCCGAAGCACGAGAGGCTATCGTCGCTGATCTAAAAAACACACAGGCTCTTTCCACGATCTTGAAGTTCGTGTTCCCTTCCATGGACGTAAAAGACATGACCGAGGAGATAAGTACCCGGATCATGGAAGAACTAGACTACCGACATGAGGCGAAGGTCCAAGGGCTGTTCTACGAGTACTACCAAGGTCATCCCACTATTACCATACCTAAGGTTTACACCGACCTGAGCGGAGACGCTGTTCTTACAACCGAACTAATCGAAGGGCGTTCGTTCCGAGACATTCACGACCTACCCCAAAAGATCCTCGACGGATACGGAGAGACGATCTTTCGCTTTGTCTTCAGATCCCTGTATCAGCTAAAGACCTTTAACGGTGACCCTCATCCCGGAAACTACATATTTTTGGACAACGGGAAAGTCGCGTTCTTGGACTTTGGATTTTCGAGAAGCTTCACAGAGTCAGAGATGAGCCGCTTCATGGAGATGATCCGATACATGGTCATCGAGCACGACCCAAAAGGATTCCGCAAGTCAGTCGAGCTGGCGGGTCTAGTCAAGGCGGACGCACCGATATCTGACGGTGAGATCTATGAGTACTTTCAACCCTACTATCAGGTTGTTATGGAGCCTATTCCTATGACCATTACCGACAGCTACTCAAACTCTTTACTGACCCATAGCTTTGATCGGAAGTCGGAACTTTCACGTTACTTGAACGTCCCGAAAAGCTTCGTCGTTATACAGCGGATCAATCTCGGACTCTACGCCGTCTTAGCTTCCATCTGCGCAACTGCAAACTGGAGGCTAATTGCAGAGGAGATTTGGCCGTTCGTAATGGGTGGTCCAGCGACTGAAATCGGTCAACGCGAACTTGCCTGGATAAGAGATCGTGACATGCAATATCGTAATTCGTGACACCACTATTGGGGAGCGTTTGACCTTAGGCGGAAAAAGGCGTCGAAGATGACCTCGGTCGAACTCATGAAACACGGCAACGGATAGCTAATTGCAAGTAGCGGCAGAGTTCGTCCTTCGATCTCCACTTCGTGAAACTGAGACTGCTGAGGGGCGTTAGATACTAGTTCGAAAGAGAAGGCACCGCCGATCGCACTAAACCAGCCACGACCACTCTTGTGCGTGAGCGCTTCAGCGATGGCATCGGTGTCGACCCCTTTGGGAACGTTCGCAACGCTAAGGATCAAGTTGCCGGCCCTAGACGACTGGGTATAGGGGTATGCAGACAACGAGGATGCGAGTAAAGAAGCCCCCCTTCCAAAACTACGACGTGATCCCCCTAGCTTCGCTTCTGCTACCACCTCGAAGGGATCCGACCCTATAACCCTAGAACGCATATAAGCTGCCATCAGTTCCGATGATACCTCAACCCGAAATCCTAAATTACTGCCAAAGCGTTACAGACTTCAGCGTTTCGATATGATTTTCGACAACTATCGGCGGTACTTTATTGTGCTCTTTTACAATCTCACTAATTTACCGTTTAGCAAGTTGGCCGGAAGTTGTTCTTCTGGCCACTCCATCGGTGATATACGTGGTCTCACTGTCACCTTCAACGTAGGTTGCACGCATAACCTTGTCACGACTAAGGTCAAGATCCCATAGGCTTGCTTTGGCACACCTTAGGGGATAGTCCACTTCTTCAAGGTGAGGACCGAGCAAGATCTCAACAAGCTCGGTCGCAACGTTTCCGTGTGTACAAGCGACGATGACACCCTCAGTCTCAAGCGAGGCCAAAAAGCTAGACAGCGCCTCAAAGTCGGTGTCTTCTCTCAGGCGATCATCGGTCTCAATCTGAATATTCAGACTTTCGCCAAGTGGTTGAACCGTCTCTATGCATCTCAGATATGGACTGGACAAAATCTTAGTGATCCCAGCGCCGACTAATCTCTGAGCCAGGGACTTGGCCTGGGTGACCCCTCCCGGATCAAGTGGACGCAACTCATCGTCTTGATCCCAGGACTCTCTACGTCCCGCCTTCGCATGGCGAACGATCAGAACTCGCACTTTACTCCCCTTACATTAGATACTTTCAACTAAATGTACCCAAGACCGGTCGCTATGTCTAGAGTCTTTGTACCCTATATGAAGGAAGCATGGCTCTATGGCTCGACTATCACCTCTCTGCTGCTGTCCTCGATCCACTCCGACCATGAACCTGCATAGACTAAGGGAGTTGCCTGACCGAGATACTCGAAGGCGAGAGCCATAAACGAGGCGGTAATACCTGATCCGCAGTAGGTAATAAGGTTTGAGTCTGAAGAAAGCCGATTTTTCTCACAGAACCTCTGAATCTTTGCACGATCGATACCAGACTGCAACGAGTACACCTCGTTGTAGGGCAAGTTGATCGCGTTGGGTATATGACCAGCTACTTTATCAATCGGCTCGTAGCGCCCTGTGTAGCGAACTCTATCTCTTACATCTATAAGTACCCTCTCTCCTTCCATCAACCCCGCAACGTCGATAAAGGACTTTGAGGCAGACGAGGAGTCGAAAGCATATCGGGTCGAGATCGGTTCGAATCGACCAACGGAAACCGATCTCCCCTCTGCCGCCCAACGTCCGAAACCACCCAAGAGGGTATGCACCTTCTTGTGCCCGAAGTGTCGTAGAACCAGCGCAGAGCGAGAAGCAGCTAACGTATCTCCGTGATCATAAAAGACGACAGTCTGCTCTTGGCTCACTCCGACCCTTGAGAGGTCTTCCTCAAGTTGCGTCTTGCTAGGCAAAGGGTGACGGCCCATAGCTCCCGCTTTTGAAGCCATGACATCTTCAAAATCAAGAAACCGTGCGCCTGGCAGGTGTGCTCTCTCGTAGTAACAACCACCTATGTTGCGCCCAAGAATCCAGGTCACATCCAAAAGGACTAGTCGATCTCCAAGACGGCGACTCATCTCCGGTAGTTCCTCTGGCAAAATTAGTGTCTTGTGTGTCATCGATTAACCTCTTCGAACCTTATCCACAAAAGACCCTAGCCGTAAGTCATTAGATAGGCTGTGCGCAAGATGTTCGAAACCATAATGGTAGTTGACTACAGCGCTTCCTCTCGCCCAAAGACAGGGAAAGACACAATCTGGCTAGGAGTGATCCGTGCCCCTTTTGAAGGGGTAGAGCTATACAATCCCCCTACTAGGTTCAGACTAAGCGAGATCATCAAAGCCGTTGTCAAAGACTCGGTCGACGATCAGCACCGAGCGTTGTTAGCACTCGACTTCGCTATCTCCTATCCCGCTTCCTTTATTGAAACGTTCTATCGATGCACAAGAGGCCTCGCAACCCATGAGGACAGTAATCCCTTCTCTGTTAATCTGCTTCCAACTGAGATCGTGCACCTCTACTTATACTTGGAGCGATCCGTCGTTGATGATTCTAAGAACCGCAACAATCGCTTCGATGTGGCGTCTGAACTAAACCGAGCGATCGGCCAGAGAGTATTTTGGGGCCATCCAACGCGACACTCATCGCAACCTTGGCTCTACGCTCACAAGGACAAACGGTCTTTGGAACTTATTGGCGAGTACAGAAACTGCGACCAGGGCGCAAGAACCATAAGCGGCCGGCGTTTCATATCGTCACCCTTCCAGCTCTACGGTGCTGGATCTGTAGGTAGCCAGTCGATACTGGGTATCGCCAGGCTAATGCGTCTAGCTCGAGAGTTACAGGACCAAGGTGTAGCTATAGATCTCTGGCCATATCCCATGCAATCCATAGCGCCGGCTCCTCTCACCTTATGTGAGTGGTGGCCTTCCATGATTCAATTGCCGGATGTATATAATGGTCCAAAAGATCGCCAACAGGTGATTTGCAGCTGTAAGTACCTCTCTAAGCTCCAAGACAGTGGGGAGCTTACACAACTTCTCAACGACCGCATCTTGGATAAAGACAACCCCTCCTACCTGGAGGGAGCAATACTCGGGGTTCCATTCAAATAGTGGAACCAAGTCAAGGTAGCAACCGCATAGAGATCAATTCGATCTCGCAGACAACAAATGAGGTAGCTACAAATTCGCGAACCTACCACCCAAAACCACGAACTCAAACAGATAAGGCTTTTCTGTTTAGGCCATAGCTATTCAGCAAAAAGTATGCACCCTTCAGGATCTAGCTCAACCTTGACCTTGGTCCCACGCCCATATCTCTCACCACTAAATATTCCCTCAAGTCTGTGACCGTCAAAGATCTCGACTACGTGTTCGTAGCCAATGCCCCGAAAAGCAACGTCGGTCACGCTTCCAAATAGAGACTGTCCAAACCCATCGACATCATGCTCTGAAGACGGTACCATAAGTGCAGCTTTAGCTCTTATGAGCATTCGAACCTTGTCCCCAACGGCTAAGGTTTCTGAATAGGATGCCTTGAAGCTATGGGGTCCAACTTGCGTGACTGCGATGTGTTTCCTTTCATCGGTAGACGCAACCACTCCCGGGAGATCGCCCGCTAAACCGGTAAATCGAGCCACAAACGGAGTTTTAGGGAAAAGGTAAAGTCTCTCTGGGCGATCGAACTGGACGAGCCTCCCTGATTCCAAGACACCCACGTAATCCGCCAACGCAAACGCTTCGGACTGGTCGTGGGTGATATAAAGAGCAGTTGCTCCCACCTCCCTCGTCAGCGTAGAGATCTCAACACGCAGCCTCTCTCGCAGATCTGCGTCCAGGTTAGAAAGTGGCTCGTCAAACAACATGAGCCCGGGTCTAGCTACCAAAGCACGCGCTAGAGCTACTCGCTGTTGTTCACCGCCTGATAACTCCTGAGGGTATCTAGAAGCTAGATGCCCAAGACCCATCCTCTCAAGCATCGAGGCAGCGCTTGCATTCCTTTCGCTCTTACCCAACCCTCTTCTCCTTAGAGCAAACGCCACGTTCTCTAAGGCTGTCATGTGAGGCCACAGGGCATAGTCCTGAAATACCATTGACAACTGTCGGTCCTCACTTTTTACGTGAAGCGTTGAGGAACTCACAGTCCTCTTTGAAAAACTGATACTCCCAGAACTCACACGTTCAAGCCCAGCTATGCATCTAAGAAGCGTTGACTTCCCTGAGCCAGAGGGGCCAAGCAAAACGACGAATGAACCGGCTTCCGCCTCAAAAGTTACCTCAGAGAGTGCACACTTACCTCCTTCGTAGGTCTTTGAGACGGATACAACGGAGAGATCCGGAGCAACCTCTTGAGAAATAGTTCTATCGCTCAACTAGATAACCCGACCCCCAACTCGGCGCCATCCCTTTGGCGCAAAGACACGGAATAGTACTATCGCAGCTGCGATCACTCCTAAGTCAATTCCAAGCGCCACGATTGAAAGCGCGGTACCTTGATAGAGATCCGATTTATTGAGTACCTGGACTATAGCCACAGAGACAGGTGTAACACCTGGAGGTGAAAGCAACTCTGAAGCAGGTAGCTCGAGAAACGTCCCAGCAAAAGTCAAAAGTGCGGCTCGGAGGATCGAGGGAGCTACTAAGGGAAGCACTGCCTTTGACCAGGACCGCCACGGTCCCGAGCCATGGACTCTAGCTGCCTCCAACAAAGAGCTCCGCAGTTGCGCCATTGGTCCTACGAGAACTCTGGAAGAAGAAGGCAGGGCACCCGCTAAGTATGCCATCTCCAAAACGGTGGTCGTGCCGTAGAGATGGACACCCATCCTATCTAGCAATGGGAGGTTATAAGTGAAAATATAACCTGCTGCAAGCACCAAGCCGGGAAGTGCGACGGCAACGAGCACCGTAACGTCCAACAGTCGGCCAAAGATACCCAAGCGTCCGTTGGTAAGTCTTCGCGCCACCAAGACCGCCAGGACGGTACCTAACAAAGCAGTTATCGCCGCCATCTTCATGGAAAACACCACAGACGAGGAGAAGCCCTGAAGGGAGAATACGGAGCGGTAGGCGAATAGAGACAGGTTAGACAGAGCCATGCTGCTGAGTGGCTTCAAAAGCGATGAAGCGATAGCTCCTAGAATCGGAATGCCTAACGATATAGACAGGAACAAGGCCACTAACAAACCGTAGCCCAGCTGACCCAAGCCCCCGAGCTTCTTAACCTTTGCAACTCCGCTCTTGCCACCGAGAGTTCCAAAACCTCTCCTCTTCAAGGCACGATTTTGCGCCAACAAGGCAAGCGCTAACGTCGATACCAAAAGCCAACCGATAACAGCGGCTAAGGGAAAGTTTGCCGGGTACGACGATAGAGAAACGTAGAGCATATAGGTTGCAACCGGGAAGTGTGCATTGGGGGCTATCACCGCAGCTGTCCCGAAATCGGCTATCGACTCGGCAAAGACTATCACCAAGGATGAGAAAATAGCCGGCAATATAATCGGCGTCAGAGTTTTGAGAAGGTCAGACCTTCTTCCGCCGTGTACACGGATCGCCTCTTCATAACTACTTCCGAGCGCCGCTATCGGGCCCGAAAGGGCCAGGTAGGCAAAGGGAACTCCCTTTATCGCAAGGATCAACGCATATCCGCCTGGACCAAAGAAGAGATTCAAAAGGGTCGGAGAGTACAGGTGCACCGAAGAGAGGACTCCCCCTCTATCCAGTAGAACCTGCCAGCCAACTGCAATAACATAGCTCGGAAGTAGAAGAGTTCCCCATATACCGACAGATACAAGAGATCTACCCCTTAGCGTGGTTCTTTGGAGGACGTAGGCCAAGAATGCGCCTACAGCCGTAGCCAAGACCGCTGCCACTAGGCCAACCACTACAGAGTCACGCATCCCCTGCAAGGTGACGCCTTGTAAGCCTTGAATAAAGTTTGAGAGGGTGAAGTACGAAGACCCTTGACCAAATAGCTTAGGAGAAAACGCAAGTACTAGAAAAGAAGCACTGGGAACGATCAAGATAACCGCTAGGACAACCCACAGTATGGGCCAGCCTACCGCCTTTGCCAATACGGAACCTATCAGAGATGGGAATCGTTCCTTGTCTTTAACCCCTGGTTCAACCCTGTAGCTGTCACCCTCAGGTAGGGTGACAGCTACCTCCTTATCCCTTGTGTATAAAGGGGCTCTCACTGGACGATATTAGTTGTGAACCACTGGTTCAAAGATGCCTCTCGGGGTCCCCAGACGAAGGGGTTAGGGTAGTCAGTGGGTATCGAAGACAACTGAGGAACAACCTTGTGAGCTTTGGTTCCCACGATGATCGGAAAGAAGAGCGAATCTCCATGGGGATCTCCAGATAACATCAGCTGTTGGCCTTTAGGAGAGTAGACGAAGTTAGCGAACTCCTTGGCCTCTGCGATCTCCGCCTTGGACTGCTTTGCGTCAATTCCGATAACACTTGGCAAAAGAGCAGACTTATCCAGGTAGGCAACCTTTAGCGCCGGATTGGTGAACTGAAAGCCAATTCCAGCTGAGTTCTGGACGATCGCCAGCTTTATGGTGCCCTGCAAGAGAGCCCCCAGGGTCACCTTATTGGTCGAGTATACGTGAAGACCGTTCGCAGCGAGAGCCTTGAAGTAAGCCTCTCCTTTACTAATCCCACCTAGTTGGTCCATAATAGATGCGACAACAGGGTAGGTTGGCCCAGAGATAGCAGGGTTGTTCATCCCAACCGCACCCTTCCAGGTTGGCGACAGAAGCTGCTGCCAAGAGGTAGGAGGATTAGTAACAACCTTGGAGTTGTACACTATGGCGCCAGCGATCGTAGTACCCGTGGGAATGTAGCTCTTATCTGCGGGTACAAGCGACTTGCCCAAAGCGGTGAGTTGTCCTGAGGTAGGCTCAAAACCTCTGAGCAACATTCCCTGCTGGTCTAGGGCTGCATAAGACTCTGAACCGTCAGACCAGAAAACTCCCCATTGGGGGTTGTTAGCCTCTGCAGAGATTTTAGCAAGCAAAGTGCCGGTGGAGTGATCTTCCAGTTCCGTGGGGATACCGGTCGCCTGCTGGAAACCTTTAACCTCGGCTGCGTCGTATCCTTCAGCAGCGTAGACGACCAGGGGCACCTTCTTTACCGAAGCTGCAGCTGCAGTGGTAGGGGTCGAGGATGCCGACGTAGATCCACAGGCAGCCAAGGCTAGCGATGACAAAGCACCAAAGAGCAAAGATATCTTTGACTTCTTAGTGCGCGTGACGACTTTCGTAACTCTCATGGCTGAGACACTAAGGCACGTAATTGACCTAATGCAAACCGTTTGTTGTACGTTAGATGAACACTAACTTAAATCTTCGTCAGGACTCGATTCACACTTTACCACTGTCTTGAGCTACTACCCAAGCAGTCGAAGGCCTTCAAAAAATGGGGGAACTTCCGGTGCCAACAACAAAGAGATTATGGAACAAGATAGTAAGAGAGCTTGACAACCGCCAGAGAACCGTCAGTATGCTGCTGAAATTTCACCACTTGCGACTAAGACTGCCAGGGAGCCACAAACGGCTCTACCTCATCTAACACTAAGCCGCAAAACAAAGGCTAGCAAACGCAACAAGCCTTACAAGTGAGCTACGGAAAGCCTTTGTGCCCCCGGCAGGATTCGAACCTGCGACACATGGTTTAGGAAACCACCGCTCTATCCCCTGAGCTACGAGGGCGAATCAGACACAGGTAGCTTAGCAGGATTACCAGTAGTTGAATTCCCAACTTTCACAAACATAAAGAGGAAGTTGGCTGCATCAAAACCTATCTAACTGCCGGGAGATCCTACACCGAGCGACGAAGGGTATTTTGAGACTATAGATCGCTGCCTTGAATCTCCGCCATCATCGCCTCTATCTGTTCTTTCGTACCTTTGAGCCTTCTTTGACACTCAGCGACAATAAGACGGGACCTCTCTACAACCTTCGATACGTCGTCTATCTTTACGTTACCTGCCGATAGGTCGTCGACTATCTGTTGCAACTGTCCCTTTAGCTCTTCATAGCTAAAGCTTGCAAGGTCTACTTCTGACATCTATCTACTCCTCGACTACCTTCACAGGAACACCACCATCGATAAATCGAATTTGGCTTACCCCAGTACTAACCGCTTGAGCAGCGGAGACCACCCAACGCCCCTCGGCATCGCTTACCATAGCAAAACCAGCCCTTAACGGCTCCTCTGGATCTCTCTTTACAACATTACCAAGAGCGGCTGACAAGTACCTACCTTCAGACTCTACAAGACTAAGAAGCTGATGACCATGGCCCAAAGGGTACCTTTGCACATCAAGCTCCTCGTCTCTTAGAAGACCCAGAAGTCCAAATCTAAACTCAGCAAGCGATCTACCTATCCCTGCCTCCTCATCTCTTAGTAGGCCCAGAAGTCCAAATCTAAACTCAGCAAGCGACTCCAAGATATCGGTTTTATGTGTTGCCAGCTCTCTTCCCAAGGACTCAGTTACAGTGCCCACCGCAATGGCCAAAGCATGGAACTGTTGGGATAACAAAGTAGAAGCTTCATGTCTTATGTTTTGCAAGGAATCGACTAACGATGAGAGCAACCTCTTATTGAAAGAATCATAGGCCATTGCGACTCTCAACTTTTCCCTCTTCAGTAACTCCAGCTCTCGCTCTGCCACCTTCGAAGCGAAGAAGGCCACTCGTTGTGCACTATCCATAATTGATCTTAAATACTCAAGAGCTAAGGAGGTGAGCTCCTTTGCTACGCTTTGGGGAACATCGAAAAAACGAGAGGCAACCTCATTTACCAGCACCGAGTCGGTAGAGTGCCCAATGGCGCACCAGATTGGAAGAGGGGACTCCGCCACAGCTCGAACTACCTTCTCCTCGTTGAAGATCGACAGCTCCTGGGCCCCTCCTCCACCGCGTATCAACACGATCAGATCATGCCCGCCACGACCTGCCATTTCCAGGGTCTGAACGAGATCTCCGACTGCGTAGGGACCCGCAACTGAGGTTGGATAGAGCCTAACAGCGAAATTGAGACCACTTTCTAAGAGGGGATTTATAAAGTCTTGCTTTACTACTCCGCTTGCTGAGGTCACCAGTGCTATCTTCAGAGGAAGATATGGAGCAGGCAGCGACCTATTTCGGTCCCATAGACCCTCTTTCTTTAGCGCGCGTCTAATCTCTTCGAGTTTGATCAGTTCATCCCGGCGTAACGCATCGTAGTCAAGATCCAAGACCTGAAATCTCATTCCATAGACAACATGGAAGTTCAGTTTCCCCACAACTACAACTTCAAGGTCGTCTGCAAATGAAGGCAGGGAGCGCTGCGCCAACTGTCTAGAGATGACGCTCGCCTCGGCGCTCCAGATAACCGCTGGCATCTTTGCGGTAACGGACTTAGAGAAGCCTCCCACCTCCATGGCATCTACCATGTCGAAGAAGATGTGTCCTCTTTGGTTACGTTTTGCTGACGATACCGTACATCTAACCCTGTGAATAGATCCGGTTACAGGTGATAGGGCCTCACCGACCGCTCTGCAGAGGTCCGACACCGTTATCGTATCTCGTTGTTCGAACAGGTCAAAGCTTTCGTTTAGGTCCACAGCCCAATTGTACCCATCCATATAACAGCCGCACTACGGAGATCTCATACCAGAGTCTTGACCCTTTGAGTTATTCTCTCCAAGCAGTAGATAAGCAAGACCCAGTTTCTCATCCACAACGGCTACCTGCATCGATCTAGAGCCTCTCTGTATCGTCTAGATGTCTCAATCCAACTAGAGAGATTGCCCCGTCATCCACTGAGTCGTTACCTGACGCAGCTTTGCCAGAGTCCGGGTCCAACTTGACAAAGTTGTGTCTATCGGAAAACTCAGTCTGATTCTTTAGCAAATCTTAAGTGAACAACGCTAACCTACCCAGCGTTCTCACATAAAACAACTATAACAATTAATGGCAGAAAGTAAAAGGTGCGGGAGGGAGGTAGCATAGCGTGCCCGAGTTAACACTGTCTTCGACAGCCGCTGTAGCAGCGTTTATTGCATCAATTGCGATCGCCTTGGCCATCAGCGAACTATCGCAGGTAGCTTCGAAGGTACGAATGCGTGTTTTGAAAACTCTCTTCACGCTAGGCACCACCTTTGAGCTCCTCTCATACTTTGAAAGGCGTGGGTTACCAAACACGCATACGCTGCTCGCCCACCTAGTCACGGGATCATTGGCGATAGTTTGGCTGATGGTCATAGCTGGAGCTGCCATCGTCGTTCAGTATCCGAGCCAGTCGACCCCGCTCTCAGCTGATACCCTCAGGCTCATCTTCTATAGTTCTGCGATATCCCAAGTTGTAGTGGATCAGATCGTCATCGGCTTACAACCCTTACTTCTTCTCCCCGTCACGCCTATCGCTTTGGCTGTCCTGAACAGGAAGATACCAAAACTCAACAACATTTGGAGCACAATTTCACCTAAGATCCGAACAAGACGAACTCTTTCTGGTCGATATCTTGCGGGTGCAGCACTTGCCTTCGTAGCAATTTTAGCAGTTCCCTCATACCTGCTCAATAGCCAGGTAACAGTCACCTACCATAACGCCTCATCCTCGAACTCTCAGATCCTTCCTCTTCAACCTCAGGGTCGCCAAGGTTCCTCGTCTGACTCCGCCTTTCGCTCGGGGATTCTGCCCAACGGACCAGATGGAGAAAATCGTCTACCTATGGTAATTCGGTTCTATGGCTCGGCATCTGCGTCGAACCCCAACATCAAGCAGGTGGTGAGGGTATGGGTGGAGGGTTCCCTCGATCACGGCAGGATCGGAGCGGTTACCATCGCAGCCAGCGGAGTTCCTCAACCATCAGGTTACCTTGATCTGGTAAACTCTAGGGCATTGGTCTCTCTGAGATTCGATCACCTACTTGGGCGGGGCAAAGTTACACTTGTGAACGCTCGGGCCCTCAGAGGAGTGTTGGCGTTCCCCCGAATCGGTCGTTTCGACTTTATTCTGACTACCATACCCAGCTCCTACAGCCACGTACAAGGTTCTCTAACGCTCATCAGTAGTCAACATGGGGATAGCGACACAGACGCCGACGGAGCAAATATCGCATAGCCTACGCTTTTTCTATCTATCCAAAAGACCTGCAAGCTGCAGGTTGTGCAACGGAACTCAAAGAAGAGAGGCGCTCGATCGGAGACGAATGGCAGTCGCCTAAAACAAGGTAAAACCTGATTGAGTCGATCCGGAGGTGTTGTTACGGAAATTTCTACCCCCCTTTATCATTTCGAGTGGGAGTCGTTCACCGTCTCTACCGAAGATTCACTCACATCGGCACAAGACCCACCCAGGGTCTCCCTCATGAAAGAAAGTTGCCGGGTCCAGGTAACCTCGTTTGGTACCTAGACCTGGCACTTTCCAGCTTTGCTAACTAGCAGTCAGATTCGAGTAATCGGTCTGTCTTTCGTTATAGCTCCTCGACCTTCATAGTTTTGACTGGTGTGTCTTGCTCCCCTCCATGACCCACCTGGTCGTACTCGTAGGCTGCTGGAATGACCCTTCGAGCGGTCTCAGATGGCTCAACCTGTTCACCATGGATCGCAAGATCTCCTATCTCCAACGTCTCTTCATCCATGCGTAGAGGTGTAATCAGTTTGACCAGCCTGAGGAGAATAAAAGTCATAAGAGCACTCCATCCGATAACCCATAGCCCCGTATAGAGCTGAATAACGACCTGCCATGGGTGTCCGTAGATCAACCCTTTAGCCGAAGAACTCCCGACTTTACCGACTCCGAGGTACTCTATCATCTTTGGATCGGCAAACACCCCAGTCAAAAGGCCACCCATAAGTCCTGCAACTCCGTGAGTATGTACGACTCCCAAAGCGTCGTCTACCTTAGCGAAGAACCACCTCTGCGAGAGTTTGTTGAATGAGAACCAAACTACAAAAGACGCAATAAACCCAATCGCAATGGCACCATAGCCATTTACGTAACCAGCCGCCGGAGTAATGGCAACCAGACCAACGATCATCCCATTTACCGCTCCTAAAAAGGTCGGCTTCTTTATGTGGCTGAAGGCATCCATGAATACCCAGGTCAAAAGGGCGGCCGCAGTAGCCATATTCGTGTTGAGCACTGCAGCTGAGGCATCTGCCGAGGCAAAATAAGGATCCCCTCCGTTGAATCCATTCCAGCCTAACCATAAAATTCCAGCACCAACGGCAACTAACAGCAGATTTGTTGGCGCTGTGGTCTCCCGGTCCTTTCTGAGACGGGGACCGATCACAGCTGCAGCCACAAATCCAGTTATGCCGGCTGAGAGGTGGATGACGTAACCCCCAGAGTAGTCCAAGCCACCTTTTGCGGCAAAGTAACCTCCACCCCAGATCAAAAAGGCATCGACCGCATAGACGAATGTGGACCATAGGGGCACAAAGATCATCCACGCCCGAAAGCTCATGCGTCCCAAGACGGATCCGAGAAACAGCAGTGGAGCGATTCCTGCAAAGACAAACTGAAAGTAAACAAGGCTGGACTCAGGAAACCGGAACTTCGGCATGAGGCCGTTTAGAAGCGGAATCTGAGCCTGTCCCTGTTCAGAAAGACTGTTGATAACTGGTCCAGGGTGACCCACGAAAGAACCCAACATTCCTGGTCCAAGGTTCGCAGGAACACCGAAACCCATCTTGAACGCCCAGAGAACCCACACGACTAGCACCGCAGAGAAGGCGGAGAACGCCATCATCATGGTGTTTACGACCCACTTCTTCTGGACAAGTCCGCCGTATAGGACGGCTAGTCCTGGAATACTCATCAAGCCAACTAACGTGGCAGCGGTTAACTGCCAGGAGTTATCGCCTGGATGAAGCCAAGACGCATAAGGTACAAGCAAAGCAAAGCCTCCTTGATAGGTTTTACAGTTGCTCAAAGCTACCCTCGGCCTGTTTCGTAAGCTTGTCCGCTTTGTTACAGAAAGGCTAAATTCAGAGATCTCTTAAGGAGCCCTTCACTTTACTTTGTAACAGATGCGAAAAATACCTTATACAGGCGAACTATGACTTCCGAGGCAACTGATGCACCGGAAGACCGAGGCCTACCTCGGCTGCCTCCATAAAGATTTCAGCCAGGGTCGGATGCGCATGAATCGTTCGACCCACGTCCTCTAGAGTCGCCCCAAACTCAACGAGCACAGAAGCCTCACCAAGCAGATCTGACGCCTCAGGCCCAACAAGATGTATGCCAAGTATCGTTTCGGCGGCCTCATCGTAGACCACCTGACAGAAGCCCTCTGTCTCGTTGATCGAGACCGCCCTTCCGATGGCTGCAAACGGAAACCGTGTTGCCTTTGCCTTGTACCCAAGACGTCCGGCTTCTGACAAAGTCAAGCCCACTGAAGCGATCTCTGGATCGGTAAACACCACCGCTGGAACCGCAACTGGATCGTACGCATCCTTCTTTCCAGCCGCAACGGTTGCCGCAACCTTACCCTCAAAGGACGCCTTGTGAGCTAGCAGCGCACCCCCCGCCACATCCCCGATTGCGAATATCGACTTGACGCTACTTCGGCGTTGATCGTCTACAACGATAAATCCCTTTTCATCTAAAGCAACTCCAAGGTGCTCTAGACCGAGGCTTTGAGAGTTAGGTGTTCTGCCGACAGCCACCACAACTTTGTCTGCCTGGAGCGTCTCAGCAACGCCATCTCTCTCTAGTGAAACTAAGACCTCATTACCTTTTCTTGAGACTCCAACTATCTTCGTAGAGAGCAGGGTAGTAACACCTAGCGCCTTAAGTCTTTTCGCAACGGGAGCCAACAACGTCTGATCCATAGCTCCCAACAATTGCGAAGTTGCCTCTACAACGGTCACCTCAGAACCTAACTTGCGATAAGCGGTTCCTATCTCGAGACCGATATAGCCACCACCTACGACCACCAGTCGTTTAGGAATCTCACTAAAGCTAAGAGCATCGGTAGAGTCCACCACAACCTCGTGATCCACCGGAACCGAAGGCAGTTCTAGGGGTCGAGAACCTGTTGCAACTATGGCGTTCTTAAATCTGACCTGCTGTACCTCATGAGCAAGCTGTATCCTTGCCAGGTTCGCAGAAACAAACGTTGCATTACCTTGCACCACCTCAACACCGTTACCCTTTAGTAACTGTGCAACTCCAGAGGTAAGGCGGGACACCACCTGATCCTTGTACCGCATGAGCTGGCTAAAGTCCACATCCAAGGAGCCAACGGAGACGCCCATTTCCTTGAGGTGACCCATCTGATCTACCTTGTTGGCCACGGTAATGAGAGCCTTGGACGGAATGCATCCGACGTTGAGACATACCCCGCCAACGACATTCTCTTCGACCAGGACCACGTCTTGACCTAGTTGTGCCCCACGGATCGCCGCCACGTAGCCACCTGGACCCCCTCCGACGACTAAAAGGTCACACTCGATAGTCAACTCACCTACGACCACCTAGATCATCTCCAGTAGCAGCAACTCGGGATCGGCTAACAACCCACAAAGCTCAGACAAAAATCTAGCTCCGGTCTCCCCGTCCACAATACGGTGATCGAAAGTAAGACTCAGAGGAAGAATCTGACCTACCTCGATCGCTCCGTCCATAACCACCGGCTTTTTCGCAAGTCTGTAGACACCCAAGATCGCAGAGTCTGGATAGTTAATGATCGGCGTGGCGGCCGTACCACCTACCACTCCTATGTTTGTGACTGAGAAAGTGGAGCCTCTTAGCTCATCAAGAGTAACTGTACGTTCTCTGGATGATGCAGCCAATCTATCGATCTCTTTAGCGAGATCCAGCACCGATCTTCTATCAACATCTTGAACAACCGGAACCATGAGACCAGCTTCAGTCGCAGTAGCTATTCCAAAGTTGACTCTCTGGTGAAGCACGATCTCCTGCGCCTCATCGTCAAAGGAAGAGTTCAGATAAGGGTACTTCCGAAGCAAGGAGGCGGCCGCCTTCACGATGAAGGGAAGATAAGTAAGCTTGACCCCTTGCTGTTCAGCCAAGGGCTTGAGCCTAGATCTTAGCTCTACCAATCGAGATATCTCGACCTCGTCGAATGTCGTCACATGAGGTATCTTGGAGACGCTTTCTACCATGTGCTCTGCTATCTTCCTGCGCAGGCCCTTCAGTGGCACTCGGACATCCGTCATGACTTGCCGAGGTACGTCATGGTCTATTTCAAGGTGCTGATCTTCGTCATGAATCTCAAGCACGGAATCGGACGAGGCCTCCTCCAAAATCCTCTTAGGCGACGACACAGGTGACTTACCTTTGGGCTGGTCAACGAAGGCTCGAACGTCATGGGCAAGGACACGCCCGCCTGAGCCAGTGCCGCTCACAAGAGAAATGTCTACCCCTAGGTCCCTAGCGAGTTTTCTAACCGAAGGCATGGCTAACACTCTACGATTCAGTGTGGGATTAGGAGCATCGAGGACCGAAGCTGATGTTGTGCCAAGACTCTGCGGAGACACTGCGTCGTTGTTGCGACCGTCGAATCCATCTTTTGACTCCGGGCTCTTAGGCGCCACTTCGACCGGACTATCTTCTGCGTCAAGGGAGTCACCGATCACGGCCAACACCTTGCCCACGTCTATAACCTCACCCTCTTGGGCTCCCCGGCGCAGTAAGAGTCCCGCACTCGGGGACGGAATCTCAACAACCGCTTTATCGGTTTGCACCTCAACCAGAGGAGCGTCCTCGTCCACCTTGTCGCCTATGTCATAGAACCAGCGTAGAACCTCTCCCTCTGTGATGCCTTCTCCAACGTCGGGCATGCGAAACTCATAAGCCAAATCAATACACCTCCGAAACTTGCTTCCGACTCACTTCACCTTTAGTAGGCTTTAGGCGAAACGTCAAAACTTTACACAGGCACGAATGGACTCCATAACCCGTCGATCTGAAGGCACATAGCTTCGCTCTACTGCCGGCACGGGGAACGGGGTATCGTAACCGGTAACCCTCATCACGGGAGCCTCAAGGTCCAATATCGCTTCTTCGGCTAGGGTAGCTGCTATCTCAGCACCAAGTCCCGCCGTCTTTGGAGCCTCGTGTACCACTATCGCCCTATGGGTCTTGGCTACTGAACGCAGAATCGTGTCCACATCGATTGGGGACACAGTCCTTAGATCTACGACCTCTACAGAGATTCCCTCTTCTTCAGCCATATCGGCAGCTCTCAGGGAGGTTGGAACCATGGATCCCCAGGCTATTACCGTGACGTCACTTCCTTCTCTTGCAACCTTCGCCTTTCCCAGCTCGATCTGATACCATGCGTCTGGTACCTCCTCCCGGGTAGCTCTATAAAGTCTTAAGGGTTCGGCAAATACTACCGGGTCGGGATCCATGATTGCAGCCAAAAGGAGGCCTTTCGCGTCGTATGGATTAGAGGGAGTAACCACTTTGACTCCTGGTGAGTGCGCAATCAGCGCTTCAAGAGAGTCGGAGTGCAGCTCCGGAGACTTGACGTTGCCTCCGTAGGGAACTCTAAGCGTCAAAGGACAGGTAAAGCGGGATGTACTTCGTGTTCGAATTCTCGCAGCCTGCGAGACGAGCTGATCGAAGGCCGGGTACAAAAACCCCATAAACTGAATCTCTGGAACCGGACGAAGACCATATACCGCAAGTCCAATCGCAGTTCCCAAGATACCCGACTCGGACAGAGGAGTGTCCACAACTCTCTCGCTTCCAAATATTTCGATGAGACCCTCAGTAGCCCTGAAGACGCCTCCATCCCTGCCGACATCCTCTCCTAGAACCATTACCTCAGGATTTGACTCCATAGCTTGTCTTAGAGCCTGGTTTATCGCCTGCACCATAGTAAGTTTCGCCATTTACTCTGCCTCCTCAGCTACGAACTCGCGCATCTGTTTCAAAATATTGGGAGTAGGTTCTTCGTACACATGATGGAAGAAGAAGTCTGGCTCTGGCGGTGCGATACTCTCAGCAGCCTTCAGCGCTTCGCCAACGACCGTCTTAGCCTCCTCCCACATAGCAGCTTCCTCTGCCTCACTAAGCAGGTTGAGTTTACGCAGATATAGCGAGGTTCTCACTAGTGGATCTTTCTGCTTCATCTGATCCAGCTCTTCCTGACTTCTGTATCTGCCGGGATCGTCAGCTGTCGTATGCGGTCCAAGACGATAGGTAACGGCCTCTATGAACGTTGGCCCCTCCCCTGCCCTGGCTCTCTCGAGGCCCTCTGTTACAACTTTGTAGACCGCCAACGGGTCGTTCCCGTCGACCATAAAAGAAGGTATACCGTAGGCTTCTCCCTTTTGGGCAATGGTCTCGGAGTGTGTCTGATGGTCTCTCGGAAGGCTTATAGCCCATCCGTTGTTTTCGCAGATCGTTACCAAAGGAACCTGGAAAACCCCCGCAAAGTTCATGGCCTCGTGGAAGTCTCCTTCCGAGGTAGCACCGTCTCCGTGATAGGTTATGAATGCCTTTGACTCGCCTTTGATCTTAGACGCCCAAGCCGCCCCCACGGCGTGAGGAAGATGAGTCGCTATCGAGATCGAGATTGCATAGATGTTAACGTTTTGAGGCGCCCTTCCTCCTTGAGGGTGCCCCATCGGGAACAGAAACAGATCCCTCATGGGCATCCCATGCACATACATAGCTGCATAGTCTCGATAGGTTGGAAACATCCAGTCGTCCTCTTTGAGACACATTGCGCTCACAACCTGCACTGCTTCTTGTCCTGAGATAGGTGCGTATGTTCCGATCCTTCCCTGACGTTGGAGAGAAAGTGCGCGCTGATCAAAGGTACGGCCCAAAATCATGTACTTGTAGATCTCAAGTAACAGCTCGTCTTTGATCTCAGGCGAAGGACCTGTCAGTTCTCCCTCTGAATTTAGGATCTGGATAGGGCTGTACCGAGGTATAACACCTTTCGCATTCGACTTAGTTTTGGCCACCATATCGCTTTCCCTCCCGTCGGAAATATGCCTAAAACTACTCTCAGGAACCTAACCTTACATACTTTAACGTAGGTTACAATCAAGAAAAACTAAATTGACAACTATCGAAGCACACTGAAACGCTACCACTAAATTACTAAATTTATCAAACATGGTTCAAGAGATTCACGAAGACTTTGCACTAAGGTCTCTGTGAAATATGCCGACAAAACCGCTAGTATCTGCAAATAACAACGTTGAGTCTTACCGCTCGCGTGAACTGAGGGAGGTCACGTGCCTGGCAGTCACAGCGCCACGCCAAGAAATCCAAAGGGTCCCAACTCCATGAGTTTGAAACTTAGCGTACTTGCAGGACTCCTGGCAGTCGTAGTCGTCGGCGCCTTCGGCTACAGATACGTTACTGCAAAGAAAAGTCCTCGGTCAGCGATCGCAACAAGTCCATCAAGCACCACATCAGTGTCTTCTAACTCAGCACCTGTCGCATCAACCACCTCAGCCACTTGCCCGCTGACAGATCTCCCAGCACCCAACGGCACGGTACCCCAGCGACCCGCCTTGGCAGTTAAGGTAGGAAACGACCCTGCTGCGCGACCCCAGAGTGGCCTGCAAGAGGCCGACATCGTTTACGAAGTCCAGGTTGAAGGTGGCATCACTCGATACATAGCAGTATTTCAGTGCAACAACGCCTCAGCTATAGGACCGGTTCGCTCCTTACGCTGGACAGACTGGCACGTCATTGAGCCTTTGGGTAAACCGATTATTGCGTTTGCCGGTGGCATAAATCCAGATCGTTACGCAGTCTCTCAAAAGCCTTATCTCTTTGATGCAGACTTTTTCCGATACATAAACTCTTACTACAGAATCTCTACTAGAGCCGCCCCCGAGAACCTGTACACATCGACTAAAAATCTCTACGCTCTTGACCCATCCACTACACCCCCCAATCGGATCTTTACCTTTCAAAAGTCAGTCCCAAGCGGCGGCACAGCGGTTACGAACGTTTATGTACCCTTCTCTTACGCTGCTCAGGTCAACTGGACATGGAGTTCACAAAAGCAGCTCTGGCTGAGATCGTATGGAAGTCAGCCCGACCTCTCTAGTAGCGGGGCACAACAGAATGCAACCAACGTAGTAGTGCAGATGGTGCAAACGATACCTGGCCCTTACGTCGAGACCGGCACCAACGTCTATGGAGTCCACTCCATCACCATCGGCACGGGACCAGTTATGATATTTCGAAATGGAAGAGAGTACACGGGATACTGGAGCCGACCAAACTACGCTGAGCCAACCCAGTACTACCTAAGTTCTGGTACAAAGATCCCCTTGGCACCCGGTCGCACCTGGGTGGAACTCGTACCCAACACCGTAGCCGTTTCCGTGAGCTGAGATCCTGAGTTAGAGTTCCCCGCTCTCCGGGGAACTCTAACAACCACAATGAAGAGCCATTATCATGATACAACTAGGTGTTAGTATCAATTTTATCGAAAATTTGACCGGACGACTTGCATACTGCCTATACCCTGTGGGGTATGTGTAGAGCAGTAACATGTAGCAAGTGCAAGAAGCCTACGTGGGCCGGATGCGGTCAGCACGTAGAGCAAGTATTAGGACATATTCCGGTATCTGAAAGATGCCAATGTGGCTCCAACGCCTCAGCTGGCAGTTCAAAGGGCTGGTTTAGAAGATAATTAAATCTAAGGACTCGCTCCGCCTTCGAGCCTGAGTGTTCGGCGGAGCGTTCTTACTTTTTAGACACCGGCTCCTCTGCTCAGAACCTTCATCAATTGCAGTCGTCAAAGCCAAGTTTGCAGATGGTGTTCACTCTCATAAAACGTACCATATTGCACAGATGCGCTAAAGGATCTTTGATCTCGTGTGTTTCGGCAGTTGCGTCCGACCTCAACTTCGTTTCTACCATCGAAGGTTCCAGAGTAACGTTGGTCATCCACTCTACATAAGAAACACCCAAGGATCGCAGCCACCTCGGTAGCGAAGAGGTCACAATTGGATAGCATAAAGTTAGAGTTTGCTTCTGTTCTGGGCACCATTGACGTTTATCATGTACACTTGCTTGTAGGAAGTATCCCGTATTGGCATCTACAAGGTAGGAAACTCCAGTTTTGGTGCAGTTGAACCGATGCTCTAAGAAGTGAGGAATAAGTGGCATTGAGTCAGGGAAAACGAGCACTTCACAATAGCAGTAAACACTCTGGTGCTAAGCGCATCTTTGTAGGTTCAGGTATATTTGTCGGCGTAGCGCTAATAGGCGCTACGGTCGCTACCGTTCTTGAGTGGCCGAAGGCTGGATTCATAGAGTCCAAGACCTCCTTAGCTCACATCGAGCTGGCTGGTGTAAGCCAGAAGATTCTGAACACGATCGCCTCCGTCGACGGGAGACCGATTCTGTTCAAGCTTGTGAACGGCGACTTAGTACCTCAGCAAAAGTTAGCAGAAGGCGTAAAAGTTCACATCAGCTTCACAGTAGAACGTCCCTCTTGGATCAGCTGGCTCACCGGAAGGACCGAACGGTTATCGGAGACGGTTATAACCCCAAAAGCCACTCTGTTGAACACGATCGCCTTCGACTCTCCCACCAAGCCCTTACTAGCCTACTTCTCGTCTCCAGTTCAAATGGCTGCCATCGACGGGCCTGCAGGCACCAAAATCATCGATCTCACCTCTAGGTCAAAACAACTCTCTTTGGTAGACTCTATCGGCTCAACTCTGGCGGGCACGATCACCGTTGCAGCGTCACCAGAGACATGGGAGTCCTTGCCGACCCCTTCTCAAATAACGTACTTTCGAAACTCATCGTCGGTCCCAATGGCCGTAGTCAGCCAACCTCTAGATAGCCTAAGTCCCTCATCACCAATCACCATCACATTGTCTAAACCCGTCTCGCAGGTCTTTGGTGCCAAGATGCCGTCCATCAGTCCGCAGATAAACGGCGCTCTCCTACCACAGGGCAAGTGGGTATCTAACACGCCGTACTCCATTACATACACACCGACACAGGCAGACTTTTGGCCGTCCGAGCAGTTCACTATGACCTTGCCGACAAAGGTTGCAATCGCTCAGGGCGATGGGTCGGTTTCGTCTCCAACGAACACACTTTCTCTTCAAGGAGCGCCTCCCTCCATAACCCGACTGCAGCAACTGCTAGCACAACTCAACTACCTTCCCTTGAGCTTTACCAGCAATTCTGCTCTACCCACAAACTCGGTAAACGAACTAGCAAGTACAGTCTTGACTACGCCAGTCGGCAGCTTCAACTGGAAGTGGTCGATGCCGTCAAACTTTACATCTCTTTGGCAGAGCGGAACCTACAATGTAATAACAAGAGGCGCCGTTATGTCTTTCGAGCAGTTCAACCATCTCGATACAAACGGTCTCAACAATCCCCTACTCTGGCCAACTCTTCTCCAGGACGTAGTAGCCAATAAGACCGATCCACACAGGTACTCTTGGATCGAAGTCGAAAAGCAACGTCCCGAGATGCTCTACCTATACGAAAACGGCTCCATGGTCTTTAGCACGTTGGTAAATACAGGCATTCAAGGTCTAAACACCACTGATGGAACCTACCCTATATACCTTCGATTCGTGCAGGACTACATGAGTGGGACAAACCCCAACGGGACGACGTACCACGATCTCGTCCACTGGATCAACTACTTCTTAGGCAGTGAGGCCGTACACGGCTTTGTCCGCTCACAATACGGCTTTCCTCAAAGCCTCGGTTGTGTTGAACTACCGGTTTCCAACGCCGCCATCGTCTATCCTCAGGTTCACATCGGCACATTGGTAACTATCGTGCCCCAATAACACCTCATCGAATCAAAAGTACAGCTATCGAGCACAGCATTAGTCTCGCCGCATAGTCTTCGATCTCAGATCAACAACGCTCACATCTCGGCGAACACTTTTACTTAGGTGGAAGGTGTTCAGGGGGTCGTGTGCCTAAAGTTGTGCAAATAGGCCATAGAGTCTTTGGAACTGTGTCTATCTTAGTAAGTGGTT